>JBBSBQ010000003.1:0-161712 GCA_038251095.1 Hyphomicrobiales bacterium | reverse complement strand
GAGATCAATGGCGGGGGCAACACCTGGCATTTCTCTTCGCCCCGAGCCGCAAAATCGCGCGACGAAGGACTTACCCGCGACATTCGGATATCGCAATTCAACGCCTGGAAAGTGGCCGCCGAGGCGCTTATAACCGCCGTAATTTCGGAGGCTTCTTAGAGCATTCGCTAGAGACTGCGATTATGAGGTCTTTGGCTATTGAAAGTTAGCGATTGTGTATTGAAAAACGGACCATTTTAGACCTGCTCCCCGATGCGGCAGCGGAGGACACAAATGCGTGAGGCCTGGCTACACAATGTATTTTTGACGCGGTCAAACAAGACAAACTGGTTTTCCACATGGAAAGGTGGGCACCGATGAATTTGCCATTGCCTCAGACGATGAAGAGCGGGTGGTCATCGAATTCGCCTGTGAGATTCAGTTAACAACTCGATATTAGCGCGGATGAACTCTTGCGCATGCTTGCCGTCGTGGTCTGGTAGGGATTATCTCCAAGCAAGCGGATTCCAAATATGCCTCTTCACGCGGCGACCATTGGATCAAGTCCAAGTGCAATCTTCGCTAGGAGACTGTCATTATTGGCTATATGGCCTCCACAGTCACAAGAGCGGCCATAGGATTGATAGGCAGCCTCAACTTTATCCCCTGTTACGTAGGCCAGGGCAGCTTTGGCAACGTCCGGGGGAAAGTTGGTCTGCTCGGCGGCGCTGTCCCGAAAGCGACTCCGGAATTCATGCGGGACGACATCTTCAACCCCCATGCAAGTTAAATAATCTCACGGCTTGCAGAATGTTTCACGGAGAGGCAAGAGAAGCCAAGGAGTGCCTCCATGTCATCGATCCTTGCCGACCTCGCAACCGAACTTGAGTCCATTCGCGCCCTTTCCTTGTGGAAAACCGAGCGGCCTATCCTGTCGCCGCAAAGCGCCCATATTGAGGTAGCCGGCCACCGCAAAGTCTTGAATTTTTGCGCCAACAACTATCTGGGCCTGGCCGACCATCCCGCTCTTATCAAAGCCGCCAAGGAAGCCCTGGACAGCCACGGCCTCGGGATGGCCTCCGTGCGCTTCATCTGCGGCACCTCAGACCTTCACACACGACTGGAAGCCCGCATCGCAAGCTATGTGCAGATGGAGGATGCCATCCTTTACGCCGCCTGTTTTGACGCCAACGGCGGCGTCTTCGAGCCGTTGTTCGGCGAGCAGGATGCCATCGTCTCTGACACGTTGAACCATGCCTCGATTATTGATGGCGTGCGCTTGAGCAGGGCGGCCCGCTATCGCTACTCCAATGGTGACATAGCGGATTTGGAGGCCCAACTGCGGCTCGCGCGGGACCAGGCCAAGCGCCGCATTGTCATCGTCACTGATGGCGTGTTTTCCATGGATGGCTATTTTGCCAAACTGGACGAGATCAGGAAATTGGCGGACGCCTATGATGCTCTCATCCTGGTGGATGACTGCCACGCAACGGGCTTTACCGGCCCGCAGGGCAGGGGAACGCCAGCCCGCGCCGGGATCAAGGTTGATATCCTCACCGGCACATTGGGCAAAGCCTTGGGAGGCTCGGCCGGCGGTTACATCGCAGCAGCCAAACCCATCGTTGATCTCATGCGCCAACGCTCGCGCCCTTATCTCTTCTCAAACGCCTTACCGCCGCCCATCGTCGCCGCCGCCATCAAGGCTATCGATCTGGCCGAGGAGGGCGATGACCTTCGCGCCAAGCTCTTCGACAACGCCAAGCGCTTTCGCGCCGGCATGAGCAAGGCCGGTTTCAATCTGTTGGCGGGCGAGCATCCGATCATTCCCGTCATGCTGGGCGAAGCCAAGCTGGCCCAGGACATGGCCGCGAGGCTCTATGAGCGTGGCATCTACGTCACGGGCTTCTTTTTCCCCGTGGTGCCGAAGGGGAAGGCCCGGATCAGAACGCAAATGTCCGCCGCTCATTCAAGCGAAGACATTGATGCAGCCAGCGCAGCCTTCACTGCCGTTGGCAAGGAACTGGGAGTGATCTGATGCGCGCGCTGGTCAAATCAGAAGCCAAGGAAGGCCTCGTTCTACGAGATGAACCCGTCCCCAAGATCGGCCCCGATGACATCCTCATCAAGGTTGCTAAAACCGGCATCTGTGGCACCGATCTGCATATCTGGAAATGGGATCAATGGGCCCAGAAAACCATTCCTGTGCCCATGGTGGTGGGCCATGAATATGCGGGCGTCGTAACCGAGATCGGCAGCCATGTCCGCACCGTGAAAGTTGGCGACCGGGTTTCCGGCGAAGGCCACTTGATCGGCATGAAAAGCCGCATGGCCCGCGCCGGCCACTTCCATCTCGACCCGGAAACCAAGGGTGTCGGCGTGAATGTGCCGGGCGCCTTTGCGGAATATCTCAAGCTACCTGCCTTCAATGCCATTCATCTGCCGCCCGAAGTCGATGACGAAATCGGCGCCATCCTTGATCCCCTCGGCAATGCGGTTCACACGGCTCTCTCGTTCGATCTCGTCGGCGAGGATGTGCTGATCACCGGGGCCGGCCCCATCGGTATCATGGCCGCCGCCGTCTGCCGACATGTGGGTGCCCGCCACATCGTGATCACCGACATCAACGACTACCGCCTCGAACTCTGTAACCAGGTGACCGATGCCGTCACCGTGAATGTTTCCAAGGAAGACCTGAAATCCGTCATGCAGCGAATCGGCATGCGTGAAGGCTTTGACATCGGCCTTGAAATGTCCGGTGCCCCCCAGGCCTTTGACCAGATGACCGATCACATCATCACCGGCGGCAAGATCGCCATGCTGGGCATTCCCTCAAGCCCCGTGCCGGTGGACTGGAACCGTGTGATCTTTAAGTCTCTCACCATCAAGGGCATCTATGGCCGCGAGATGTTCGAGACCTGGTACAAGATGATCGCCATGCTGCAATCGGGCCTCGACGTGCGCGAAATTATCACCCACCGCATGAAAGCCGCCGATTTCGCCACGGGCTTTGCCTTGATGAAACAGGGCTCCTGCGGCAAGGTGGTTTTGGACTGGACTTGAGAATCGAACATGCTTTCAGCTTACGGAACCGACAAGGGCTGCCTCACCGAATTCCCTAAATTGGCGGATGCGGTGCCGGAAGGCGTTGTCTGGATCGATATGGTGGAGCCGACTTTCGATGAAGAAAAGCTTGTGGAAGCGTCCCTCAAGATAGATATTCCGACGCGAGAGGAACTCGCCGAAATTGAAGCTTCAAGCCGCCTCTATCAGGAGGATGGCGCCGCCTTCATGACCGCCAACCTGATCCGGCGCGGCGAGAATGACAGGCCTGAATCCTCACCCGTGACCTTCATTATCAAGAACAATCAGCTAATCACCATCCGCTACCATCATCCGCAAGCTTTCCCCGTCTATGTAAACCGCGCCATGAAACCGCAATCAACCGCCATGACCGGGTGGGGCATCTTCGTGAGCCTGCTCGAAGCCGTGGTCGACCGTGCCGCTGACCATCTCGAGCGTGTTGGGCTCATCGTGGACGAAACCTCGCGCAAGACCTTCAGCAACAGCCGCACCACCTCGGGTCGCAGGACCCGCAAGAAACCGCTTAATCTCTCCGATCTTCTCGAAAAGATCGGCGAAGAGGGCGACTTCAATTCCAAGATGCGCGAAAGCCTGGTCTCGATCGGGCGCATGGTTGCTTTCATGCAGGCCATCGTTGACCAGACACGCCAGACCAAGGACATGAAGGACAACCGCGCCCGCATCAAGGTTCTTCAGCGTGACATCCAGTCTCTCACCGACCATGCCTCATTCCTCAATGGCAAGATCAGCTTCCTTCTTGATGCCGTGCTGGGCATGAGCACTATTGAGCAGAACGGCATCATCAAGATTTTTTCCGTGGCCGCCGTGGTGTTCCTGCCGCCAACCCTGGTGGCGAGCATCTATGGCATGAACTTCAAGTTCATGCCGGAGCTTGATTGGGTTTACGGATATCCCATGGCCCTTGGCCTCATGGTGCTGTCGGCCCTTTTGCCTTGGCTTTACTTCAAGCAGAAGGGCTGGCTCTGATGCCCGTAGTGTTTTGGGTGGCACTGGGTGGCGCCATTGGTTCAGCCTCGCGTTACGTCGTAAATGTATGGTCTGGCCGTATGCTCGGCTCCGAATTTCCCTGGCACACCCTTATCGTGAATATTGCCGGTTGCTTTGCCATGGGTGCATTAGTTGCCCTCATGGGCCTTAAGCTGAATGTGAGCAATGAAATCCGCGCCTTCCTGACCACCGGCATTTTGGGCGGCTTCACCACTTTCTCAGCCTATTCCATGGATTTCGCCTTGCTGGTGGAACGCAAGTCTTACAGTGCGGCTCTGGCCTATGGCGCAGGCTCCATGGCCTTTTCTCTAATCGCTGTCTTTGCAGGATTGTATCTGGTACGCACCCTCGCATCATGAGTGATGTCAAACGCTACATCGTGTCCCCCGATGAGGATGGCATAAGGCTGGACCGCTGGTTCAAGATTCACTTGCCCCAGGTCACCTTCGCCTATCTCAACAAGCTCACCCGCACCGGCCAGATCCGCGTGCAGGGTGGTCGCGCCAAAACCAGCACGCGGCTGCAGGCCGACCAGGAACTGCGCGTGCCGCCCCTCATGTTTGATACACGGCCAGCAGATTCGCCCAGGGGCGATGTGAAGCCGCTTAACAAAGATGAATCCGACCTCTTCGAAAGCATGATCATCTTTGAGGACAAGGACCTATATGTACTCAACAAGCCGCCCGGCTTCGCCGTACAGGGCGGCAGCAAAACTTTTCAGCACCTCGACGGTTTGCTGATGGGCATGGCCAAAAAATCTGGCGAACGGCCCTTGCTCGTGCACCGGTTGGACCGTGATACGTCGGGTGTCATCGTCGTGGCCAAGCGCCGCTCAATAGCCTCCGCCCTTGGTAAGCTCTTTGCCACCCGCGCCGTGAAGAAAACCTATTGGGCCGTCGTCAAGGGCGTGCCCAAGCCGCCGCAGGGCCGCATTGATGTGCCCCTCCTGAAAGCCCAGGGCCCCGATGGCGACCGGGTGCGGGCCGGCGACAAGAACGACGAAAATGCCCAGCACGCCATCACCTATTTCGCCGTGGTCGACCAGGCCCCGCCTATCACCGCCTGGGTTTCCCTGAAACCTGTCACCGGCCGCCAGCACCAGCTTCGTGCCCACATGGCCTATATCGGCCATCCCATTCTGGGTGACGTGAAATATGACGGCAACGCCGACATGCCTGAAGGCATTTCCAAGAAGCTCCATCTCCATGCCCGACGCATTGTGTTTCCCCATCCGCGCGAAGGCGTGGTTGATATTTCCGCCGAACTGCCAATCCACATGCGCGAAACCTGGAATGCCTGCGGCTTCGATCCCGACCGCTATGAAACGGATACGGAATGAGTGACGAAACCGAGGATGAGAGATGGGAACGCCTGTCACGGGACCGAATCCATCGGCCGCTGCCGAAACGTTTTTACAAATCGGTTGCCGTTACAGATCAATTCGGCATTGCACTGGATGGCCGCAACGTAAAGACGCCGCTCAAGGCCGCAATGATCCTGCCCACGCGCCCCTTGGCGGAAGCGGTGGCAGCGGAATGGGATGCGCAAGCCGAGGTCATCAATCCCCATGCCATGCCGCTGACCAAGCTCGCCAATACCGCCATTGACCGCGCCATTCCTGAGAAATCAAAAATTGCCGCGGAAATTCTGGAGTTTGCCGGCAGCGATATGATCTGTTACCGGGCCGAAAGTCCGGCAGGGCTGGTCCAGCGCCAGTTAGCCCATTGGGACCCCATCATCGCCTGGGCGAAGGAAGACCTCGGAGCCGGTTTTGCAACCGTAAGCACCATCACTCACCGTCACCAGTCCCCGGCCGCACTCCAGGCCCTGAATGTTGCAATCATGTCGCTGGATTCGTTTTCCTTCGTCGCGGTCCACAACCTCGCCACGCTTACCGGATCGGCGCTGTTGGCAACCATGTTGGCAGCAGGCAGGATTACCGCCGATGCCGCGTGGCTCGCCGCGAACGTGGACGAGGACTGGCAGATTGCGACCTGGGGCGAAGATGCCGAAGCCATGGCACGCAGGGCAGGGCGCATGAATGAGTTTTCAGCCAGCGTAAAATTCGCCGACCTCGCGCGCAGCCATGGTTAAAGCACTTTTGGCGGCTGTTGTTCAGGCGGCCTGGATCTGTTGGGGGGCGAGCGGGATCCAGGCGGTGAATGTAGCACCTTTGCCAAGGCCACCGTTGACCTGCAAACCGCCGCGATGCTGTTCAAGAACCTGAATCGCCGCTGGCAGGCCAAGCCCGGTGCCAAAACTCTTGGTCGTGAAGAGCGGTTCTAGAATTTTTGGAATTTGCTCTTCTGCAATGCCCGGCCCATTGTCTGTGACATCGATCTCAATGCCCCGCCGGCTTTTCCGCGTGACAACTCTGATCTTCGGAGTCTGGGTTTTGAATTTCTGCGGATCATCACCCTTGCCGACCATCGCTTCGGAGGCATTGCTGATGAGGTTGATGAGAACCCGGCTCAGGCGGTTGGGATCAAAGGAAGCGGATACGCCATCAAGGCCGAGGTTGCATTCAACCTGGATCGCCTCCGGCAGCTTTTGCGCCTCTTCCTCAACCAGCTTGACCACCCAATTGTCGACGGGGAATTCTTTGTATTCCAAGTGGTGCGACTTGGCGTAATCGAGGAATTGCGTGATCACCGCGTCGCAGCGGGCTACTGAATTGTCGATGCGCTGCAATTGCGTATCGACGTTGACCGAATGGCCAGCAAGTTTTCGCTTGAGCAGGTAGGCCGACGTCCTGACAGCGGACAGGGGATTGCGAAGCTCATGGGCAACCGTTGCAACAAGTTGTCCCATCTGCGCCAGCTTGCCCTTCTTGATGATTTCGTCATGGGCCTCGCTGAGCTGCCGCATTTTTTCCGCCAGATCGATGTTAAGCCGCGTGATATCATCGTTAACGATCTGCAGCGCTTTGCTGCTTTCGTTCATTTCCTCGGTCCGTTTGATGTTGGTGCGGTGCCAGCCCAGGCCGAGCAGGGTCAAAAGCCCAAGTGCGAGATAGGACCCATTCTCAAAATCCTTCCGGGCGGTGAAACGCACTCCGGAATAAAACCCTTCCACCGGATAATTGATGTGCAATTGCCATCGGCCGCGTGCGTCATTGGTATCCATAACCACCGTTTCGGAAAATATGGTCTTCGCGGAAGGCACCGAATTCGCTGCGCGCATCATGAGCCTGAGATTTTTGTCGCGCGGAAGCGGCACCGAAATGTATTCAGCCAGGGGACTGATAAGGGAATAGTTTTCACTGCCGGTAATGCCGCGCAAGATGCTTGTTGGAATTACCACCACTACACTGCCTGACAAATTTCCATCTGAGTCAAAGAATGGCGCGGAAAACACCAATCCCCTGTCACCGCCCGTCGCGATTTCGCGTCCGCTTATCATCGGAACCGCAAAAGTCTTCACCCGGCCGAGATTCGGATAATTTACCTTGAACCAGTTGAGCTGTTTCTGCACTTCATGGAATTCGGGAATTCTGGATGTGTCCGGGCGTGCGGGCGTGTCTGAACCGGGATCAACGCCAATGGTCTTTGATCTGCTCCATATGCGGTCGAGCACAAGAATGGGCCGCTGCAGCGTGCCAGTCGCCAAGTCCAGATGCTTTGTGTCAAAATCGAGAGGGACGACGTAAAGCCGGGAAGCGGAGGCATTCTTGGCTAGGATGTTGTAGACCTGTTGAATCGTTTCCCGGCCATCGGGGCCGAGGTTGGCGCCGTATTGGTCAATTTCCCCGGCCTCGGAGCCGGGATTGTGATCATAATGGTCAATTCTCCGCACGCTCGGCAGAAAGCTGAGTGTCCCGAGATTGTCATTCAAGGCGGAAAAGAATGAACTTAACCGTTTGGTGTAGTCCTTGGAATCCGCCTGCCGGGCTTCCAGATATTGCTGCCAAGCGGCAAGATATTGACGGTTTGCTTCGGCGCGAACCCCAAGACAAAGCAGCAATCCGGCGAGGAGAATGGCCAGATACCCAACTTGCGCGGAAGTCGCTTTTTGCAATTTTCTCCCCTCGGGAACCAAAGCTGCGGCAGACTGGTTCCTTTGTGGTTAAAACCGGGTTAAATGTGCAATAAGATCATTTGTTTGTTAGCAAAAATACGGCCATGGTTAACGCTAGGGCGGGGGGTCGGATGCAGGAAATTCTGGCGAAGTTGGAATCGCGCCGGGCCGAAGCCCGGGCAGGTGGCGGCGAAAAACGTTCAAAGGCGCAGCATGCGCGCGGCAAGCTTACGGCCCGCGAGCGCATTGACCTGCTCCTTGATCAAGACTCCTTTGAAGAATTTGATATGTTCGTCGAGCACCGCAGCACCGATTTTGGCATGGAAAAAACCAAAATCCCGGGTGATGGCGTGGTCACCGGCTGGGGCACAGTCAATGGCCGGGTGGTTTATGTCTTTGCCAAGGACTTTACAGTTTTTGGCGGCTCGCTCTCCGAAGCCCATGCCCGCAAGATCACCAAGATCCAGGATATGGCCCTGCAGAACCGCGCGCCTATCATCGGCCTGTTTGATGCGGGCGGTGCGCGCATCCAGGAAGGGGTGAATGCCCTTGGCGGCTATGGCGAAGTTTTTCAGCGCAATGTCCTGGCCTCGGGCGTTATCCCGCAAATCTCGGTGATCATGGGCCCTTGCGCCGGGGGCGATGTTTATTCCCCGGCGATGACCGATTTCATCTTCATGGTCCGCGACACAAGCTATATGTTTGTCACCGGTCCAGACGTGGTCAAAACTGTCACCAACGAAACGGTGACCGCAGAAGAGCTTGGCGGCGCCTCGGTCCACACCACGAAATCTTCCATTGCCGACAAGGGCTTCGACAATGATGTTGAGGCGCTGCTGCAAATGCGCCGCCTAATCGATTTCCTGCCATCGTCCAACTCTGATCCCATTCCAGAAATTCCGAGTTTCGATGATGCCGAACGGATCGAGACTTCGCTCGATACCCTCATTCCCGCCAATCCAAATCAGCCCTACGACATGAAGGAACTGATCCTCAAGATTGCCGATGAGTGCGATTTCTTTGAAATCCAGGAAGCTCACGCCAAAAACATCATTGTCGGTTTTGCGAGACTCGGCGGCCGTACCATTGGCATTGTGGCAAATCAGCCCTTGGTTTTGGCGGGCGTTCTTGATAGCGATGCCGGGCGCAAGGCCGCCCGCTTCGTGCGCTTCTGCGATTGTTTCAACATTCCCATTGTGACCTTCGTTGATGTCCCGGGCTTTCTTCCCGGAACCGCCCAGGAATACGGCGGCCTGATCAAGCACGGCGCCAAATTGCTTTTTGCCTTTGCCGAGGCCACAGTGCCGAAAATCACCGTGATTACCCGCAAGGCCTATGGCGGAGCCTATGTGGTGATGTCATCCAAGCATTTGCGGGCTGACCTGAACTACGCCTGGCCCTCCGCCGAAATTGCTGTCATGGGTTCAAAGGGGGCAACTGAAATCATCTATCGCAGCGAACTCGGCGACAAGGACAAGATTGCCGCCCGCGTGAAGGACTATGAGGACCGCTTTGCCAATCCGTTCGTGGCCGCTGAACGGGGGTTTCTCGATGAAATTATCAGTCCCCATTCTACCAGAAAACGAATAGCTCGGGCCCTTGATATGCTGCGCCATAAGGAATTGAATAACCCATGGAAGAAACACGATAATATTCCACTTTAGGAGGCCGAGCATGCATCTGCTAAAAACTTTGCTGACGCGTTTTGTCAAAGTCGGAACGTTGGAGGTGCACGACGTGGAGGGCAAAATCCATGTTTTTTCTGGAAAACCGGGACCCAAAGTTGCAATCCGGCTGAAGGACAGGAAACTTTACCGGAACCTGTTTATCAATCCAGAACTCTACGCCGGCGAAGCCTACATGGATGGCACACTGGTCATGGAAGGCACCACCATTCGCGAGTTCCTGGAATTTGCCGAGATCAATGGGAATAACTTGCGCAAGCATCCTTTGCAAAGAATTCTGCACAAGGGCCTCAAGGGAATTCGCAAACTGCACCAGCGCAATGACGCCAAATCCGCCCGCGCCCATGTTCACCACCACTATGATCTTTCAAATGAGCTCTACAAATCCTTCCTCGACGAGGACATGCACTATTCCTGCGCCTATTTTTCCAGTGACAAGGACACTCTGGAAGTTGCCCAGCAAAACAAACTCCGTCATATCGCCGCGAAACTTGACTTGAAGCCCGGGCAACGGGTTCTGGATATCGGCTGCGGCTGGGGCGGCATGGCGCTCTATCTTGCCAAAGTGGCGGATGTGGAGGTGCTGGGCGTTACCCTTTCAACCGAGCAATTGGCCCTGGCGCGCCAGCGGGCAATAGAGCGCGGCCTCGACAACCGGGTTCAGTTTGAATTGAAGGATTACCGCGATG
The DNA here is from genome assembly GCA_038251095.1 of Hyphomicrobiales bacterium. Taxonomy (GTDB): domain Bacteria; phylum Pseudomonadota; class Alphaproteobacteria; order Rhizobiales; family Aestuariivirgaceae; genus Aestuariivirga. The sequence goes on along the minus strand of JBBSBQ010000003.1, from coordinate 151,253 downwards.
TTGAGGGCACCTTCGACCGCATCGTTTCGGTGGGCATGTTTGAGCATGTGGGAATTGCCCATTATGACGAATTCTTTGCCAAGGTGCGCGATCTGCTAAAGCCCGATGGCGTTGCTCTTCTGCATTCAATCGGCCGCAAGGGCGGTCCCGGTGCGACCGGCCCCTGGCTGCGGAAATATATTTTCCCCGGCGGCTATTCCCCCGCCATCTCGGAAGCCATGGCAAGCGTTGAGCGCTCCAAGCTGTGGGTGACCGACATTGAAGTCCTCCGCCTGCATTACGCCAAGACGCTCCGGGCCTGGGAACAGCGCTTTCAGGCCAACCGCAAGAAGATCATGACCTTCATGGATGAACGCTTCTGCCGCATGTGGGAATTCTACCTCATTGCCAGCGAGCTGAGTTTTACCCATGGTTCGCACATGGTGTTCCAGATGCAGATTGCGAAGGGAAGGGAAACCTTGCCGATCACGCGAGACTACATGGCGCAGGTCGAAGCCCGGTTGAAGGCCTAGATCAGCTCGCCCACAAGGTCGTATTCTTCTGCGTCCACGATGCGAACGCGCACCATGTCGCCGGGCTTCAGCGATGTTTCGCCGGGAAGGAACACGTTGCCGTCGATCTCCGGCGCATCCCACGGCGAGCGGGCAACAGCTTCTTCGTTTTCCACATCGATGGTATCAACCAGCACATCAATTTCGCGGCCAATCTTCGATTGGAAGATTTCAGCGGAAATTTCCTGCTGGGCTTCCATGAAACGGTCATAGCGCTCGGCCTTCACTTCATCCGGCACTTGCGGCAAACCGAGGTCATTAGCTTTGGCGCCGGACACGGGCTCGTATTTGAAACAACCGACGCGTTCCAGCCTGGCTTCCTTCATCCAGTCCAGAAGGTAAGTGAAGTCCGCCTCCGTCTCACCGGGAAAACCCACAATGAAGGTGGAGCGGATTGCAATATCGGGACATATGTTCCGCCATGATGCCAGGCGCTCCAAAACCTTTTCCTGGTTCGCCGGTCGCTTCATCGCCTTCAAGACATTGGGTGCCGCATGCTGAAACGGAATATCGAGATAGGGCAGGATTTTTCCCTCGGCCATCAGCGGGATCACATCATCCACATGGGGGTAGGGGTAAACGTAATGCATGCGCACCCATGCCCCCAGATCACCGAGTTCCTTCGCCATGTCATGGAACTTGGCGCGCACTTCGCGGCCATGGTATTTGCTGGTGGCGTATTTTGTGTCCACCCCATAGGCGGAAGTGTCCTGGCTGATCACCAGCAATTCCTTCACGCCCGCTTTCACCAGACGCTCCGCCTCGTAAAGCACCGACGCCATGGGCCGCGAAACCAGATCGCCGCGAATTGATGGGATGATGCAGAAGGAGCAGCGGTTGTTGCAGCCCTCGGAAATTTTCAAATAGGCGTAGTGCTTGGGCGTCAGGCGCAAGCCCTGCGGCGGCATGAGGTCAAATTTCGGATCATGCACCGGCGGCAGCGCATTGTGCACGGCGCCAACCACCGCTTCGTACTGATGCGGCCCCGTGATCGCCAGCACGCTAGGGTGGGCCGCGCGAATGGCATCAGCCTCAACGCCGTAACAGCCGGTGACAATCACCCGCCCGTTCTCTGCCATGGCCTCACCGATGGCCGCCAGGCTTTCAGCCTTGGCGCTGTCAAGAAAACCGCACGTGTTAACCAATACAACGTCCGCGTCCGCATAGCCTGGTGCGATGAGATAGCCCTCGGCCCGGAGCTGGGTGAGAATGCGCTCGGAATCCACCAGCGCTTTGGGGCAACCCAGCGAAACAAGGCCAACTTTGGGGACATGCGTGTTCATGGGGCGGTGTCTAGCGGAGACCGCCCCAAAGGGCAAATCGGCTCAATAAATCGTCCGTTTCATGCGTTCCGGGTATTCCGCGTCATAGGCTTTCCCGTCAAAATCGCCTTTTGACAGGCGTTCCATCATTTCACCGACGGTAGGCAGCGCCGATTTTGCAACACGCGTAGCGGGATCCCAGAGCCTGGAGCGCACAATGGCCTTCTGGCACTGGGTATAGGCGCGCTTAACGGTGATAACGATCAAGCATTTGGGATCCTTGCCTTCCATGGCGAAGCTAGCAAAGTTCCGGGTCAGCCGTAAGCCTGGCCCGGCCATTCACCCGCATGGTGGTGCCGATGCCCGGAATGAGAAACAGCAGCGCCATGCGCGGATCGCGCACAATGTTGCGCAAGGAATCGATGCGGTTGTTTCCGCGCCTGTCGGGGATCATCAGGGTCCTGGTATCAGCCACCCGCACGAAGCCGCTGGGGTCGCCGCGCGGTGAGCAGTCGAGCCCCTCCGGGCCGGACGTGCCAAGAATGGCAATGGGAGATGCCTCAATGAGCTTCCGGTAGTCATCCGTGATGTGATCGACTTCCTTGAGAATGGAAGTCGGCACCGGCGCATCGTAATGCGCCTCAAGTTCGGCTTCACTCGTTATTTCGCTCATCTCATTCACTTTGCCTTTGCGCCGGGCATTTTTTACGGCACTGTGTTGGATGAATCAATTAACAGAGGTGGCAATCGTATTAGAGAGCCGCGGCCGCTATTGGCAAATGCGGTAGTTGCCACTTTTGCCGTGAACCCCCATGTCGAAATGGAAATGCGAGGCATGAGCCGCATTTGCGCCGGGGCCGAGCACCGTTGTGAAATATCCGCAGGCCGAGGCGCGGACTCCCGGAAGCAATGTACTGTCCCCCACATGCAATGTCTTGCCATTGCGCAAACGGAACGTCGAGATGTCAACTGCATTGCCGTAGCCATGCTCGCTGATTTTTGCCGTGCCATCGCCGTTGCGCCCGCGGCATTCAAAGCCGGGGCCGGTGGAAATTCCTTCAATGGGGGAGTCCGCCTGTGCGGAGAGGATGGGCACCCCCGATTCGTTCAGCCACTTTGAAAACTGCAGGGCGAACTTGCAGTTCAGCAATGGAGCCTCTGGAAGATTTATGGTGTTCTTCTTGACCGTGACGGAGTTCAGGTTCACCGGATTTTCCACGCTGCACTTTCCATAATCCACCGTGGAAGCTGCAGCCGTGAAGTCTGCCCCCATGGCGCGCAGCATTTGAAAGCAGGCCTCCGTGTCATCTTTGCGGATGATGTCCTTTGGCATGGCCCGCGGGATTAACGCCGCCTGCTGTTGAAGGGATTCCGGCTTGATACGCGGCAGGGGAGCGGACACTTCCGCTTTTGCCTCGGCCTTTGCGGCGATCACCGGTCTTTGGGTCGAGCTTGGAACGGGGTCGACAAGCTTGTCCACCTTGCTTGATTCGGTGGCAGCTGGCAGGGCGGTTGGTATAATGGCCGCGTGCTTCTGGAGCTCCTGCGGCTTTGCGCGGGGAAGGGGTGCAGGCTCTGCAACATCCTTGAGCACCTTTGGGTTTTCAAAAGGAATGGGCTCGGCCTCGGCAAGGTCCTTGGCCATCTTCGGTTTTTCGATTGGAATGGGTGGCTCAGTTATGGTGCTTACAGCACCTGTTTCAATTTTTTCCGGCGTTACGGGTGCTTGGATTTGCTTCTTCTTGGCGGGCTGTTTTGATCGCGTCTTGCACGTTGCATTGAATTTCTGGCAGACCCTGCGATCCAGATTATTCAAAAAGTTTTTGATGCCGGCTGGTTGCGACGCACTAGCGCTCTCCCACCCGGGAATGGCTAGGATTGTAGCGAAGATCAAGGCAAACTTCAGGTTTCTCATCGAATCGCGCTGTCCCATTATTTGATAACGGCATAATCCCTGGATGGTTCCCGTAAAAAAATGGCTTTCTATAGGCCAGACGACCATTACGTGCTGGCTTTGGCAGGATGATTGCACCCGCCCATTCCCCTTGTTACAGTCATAAAAGGTCATTCCCGGGGTTCCATGTTCAAGAAAATTTTAATTGCCAATCGTGGCGAAATCGCTTGCCGCGTGATCAGGACCGCCCGCAAGATGGGAATTGCTACTGTTGCAGTCTATTCTGATGCCGATGCCCGCGCCCTTCACGTTGAAATGGCCGATGAAAAGGTGAACATCGGCCCGCCCCAGGCCGCCCAGTCCTATCTCATGATCGAAAAAATTGTTGCAGCCTGCAAGGCTACCGGCGCCGACGCCGTGCATCCCGGCTATGGCTTCCTCTCCGAACGCTCGGCCTTTCCCAAAGCCCTCAGCGAAGCCGGCATCGTCTTTATCGGGCCCAATGCCGCAGCCATCGACGCTATGGGCGACAAGATTGAATCGAAGAAGGCAGCACAAGCCGCAGGTGTTTCAACCGTGCCTGGCTACATGGGCATTATCGAAACCGAAGACGAAGCCATGAAGATCGCAGAAGGAATTGGCTTTCCCGTGATGATCAAGGCCTCGGCCGGCGGCGGCGGCAAGGGCATGCGCGTGGCCCATTCGGCAACGGAAGTGCGCGATGGCTATGCCCGCGCCAAGTCGGAGGCGAAGTCCAGCTTCGGCGATGACCGTGTCTTCCTCGAAAAATTCATCGTCAACCCGCGCCACATCGAAATTCAGGTGCTCGGCGACAAGCATGGCAACGTGATTTATCTCGGCGAACGCGAATGCTCCATCCAGCGCCGCAATCAGAAAGTGGTCGAGGAAGCGCCATCACCACTTCTTGATTCCAAGACCCGGAAACTCATGGGCGAGCAGGCAGTGGCGCTGGCCAAGGCCGTGCACTACGACAGCGCCGGCACAGTGGAATTTGTGACCGGCCAAGACCGCTCATTCTTTTTCCTTGAAATGAATACGCGCCTGCAAGTCGAACACCCGGTTACCGAACTTGTGACAGGCGTGGACTTGGTGGAGCAGATGATCCGCGTGTCCTATGGCGAAAAACTGGCGCTCCGCCAGGCTGATGTAAAACTGAATGGCTGGGCCGTCGAAAGCCGCATCTATGCCGAAGACCCTTACCGGAATTTCCTGCCGTCAATTGGCCGGCTGGTGAAATATCGTCCGCCTGCGGAGCAAATCCGGGATGGCGTGACGCTGCGCAACGACACCGGCGTATTCGAAGGTGGCGAAATTTCCATCTGGTATGACCCGATGATTGCCAAGCTCTGCACCCATGCGCCGACGAGGGCCGAGGCCATCGCCGCCATGGCGCAAGGCCTCGACGGTTTCTACATTGATGGAATCCAGCACAATGTGCCGTTTGTGTCCGCCATCATGGATAATCCGCGCTGGAAGGCGGGAACTCTTTCAACCGGTTTCATCGCCGAGGAATTTCCCGATGGCTTCAAGGGCAATCCGATGACGCCTGAACTGGCCGACAGGCTGACCACCGTGGCCTGTGTGCTGGACCATGTCGAAAATCGCCGCAAGCGCAAGATCAGCGGCCAGATGAGCGGCCGCGCCGTAAAATTTTCGAAAGAGCGCCGGGTGCGGCTGGGCGATGACTGGCATGATGTTGAAGTGGTTCATGAAACCGAACGCCTCATTCAAATCCTGCTGTCCGGCGAGCGCGGCGAACGCGCCATCGTCAGCCATTGGGCCCCCGGATCACCCGTCTGGCACGGTATTATCGACGGCGAAGAAGTATCCGTTCAGGTCCGCCGCATTTCCAACGGTTACCGCCTCAGCCATCGCGGCGTGAGCGTTGACGCCCGCGTCTACACGTCCCGCGAGGCGGAACTTGTGAAGCTGATGCCGAAGAAACTGGCGGCCGACACTTCCAAGAAACTTCTCTGCCCCATGCCCGGACTCGTCGTGGCGCTCCATGTGGGCGAGGGGGCCGAGGTCAAGGCCGGCGATGCCCTCGCCATTGTTGAAGCCATGAAGATGGAAAACATTCTGCGCGCCGAACGTGATGGCACCGTGAAGAAAATCAATGCCAAACCCGGCGACAGCCTCAGCGTCGACGCCGTGATCATGGAGTTTGTGTAAAGATAGCCTGGAAGGATTTCTTCAGCGCAACGTCCGCATCTGCCAGCGTCACTGGCAATCCAAGGTCAACGAGGCTGGTCACCCCATGTTTGCGCACCCCGCAAGGAATGATTCCGTCAAAATGGCTAAGATTGGGATCCACATTCAAGCTGATGCCGTGATAGGTCACCCAGCGTCGCACCCGGATGCCGATGGCCGCGATCTTGTCTTCGCGGCGCTCGCGCTTCACCCAAACCCCAACCCGGTCTTCACGCCGTTCGCCTTTCACATTGAACGCGGCTAACGTAGCAATGAGCCATTCCTCAAGCCCCGCAACAAAGGCGCGCACATCCTGTCCGCGCTTTTTGAGGTCGAGCATAACATAGGCTACCCGCTGCCCAGGCCCGTGATAGGTGTATTGCCCGCCGCGCCCCGTGTGATGCACCGGGAAGAGCCCCGGCAGAATGAGGTCGCTGTCCTTGGCCGAAGTGCCTGCCGTGTAGAGCGGCGGATGCTCCAGCAGCCACACCAGTTCCGCAGAGTCGCCTTTTGCTATCGCCTCAACCTGGCGCTCCATCCGCGCCACTGCTGCTTCATAGGGAACAAGTTCGCGGGCAATCTCCCAACGCACTGGGTCGGCACTTTGCAGTTTTGGCTGGAGGGCAAGGCGGAGCGTCATTTCCCGTCTTTTCCCAATTTCGACAATTAAAGGCAAGCGGTGTAACTTCGCCCGACTCAATTGCTAAGGGGATTCCATGGACGGCTTTGGATGGTTGATCTCACTTGCCGGTTTCATTCTGGCCATCGTCGCCCTTCACAAGATTTCGCGCCTCGATACCCGGATCGCCCAGCTGAAATTGCAGCTGGGGCAGCTTTCCGATCAGTTGTCGGGCGCTGTTCCTGCTCCCCCGGAATCGCCGAAGGCGGAAAAGAAAAAATCAAATTTGCCCACGACGACCATTGCAGCAGCGAAGAGCCCTGAGCCCGTTTTGGTTGAAACACCAGTTTCCGAACTCAAGGCTCAAGCAGCCAAAACCCTTGAATCAGTCCCGGTTAAAAAGCCCAAGGCAGCAAAGCAGGATATTGAACAGCAACTGGCATCCCGCTGGTTTGTCTGGATCGGTGGCGTTGCCATTGCCATCGGCGGCTTGCTCTTCGTCAAATACGCCTATGAAAATGGCTTGATCTCGCCGTCCCTGCAAATCTTCCTCGGCCTCCTGCTTGGCGCTGCCCTGGTCTTCGCTGGCGATGCGCTGCACCGCAGGACGCCTGCCACGGCAGAACCCAATTACGTGCCGGCGGCCCTGTCGGCAGCGGGCCTCGCCACCGCCTTCGGCAGCATCTTCGCGGCCTATGCGCTCTATGAATTGGTGGCGCCTACAACCGCTTTTGTCGGACTTGCCCTCGTGGCCCTTGGCGCATTAGCGCTTTCGCTCCGCCAGGGACCGCTCATCGCCGCCCTTGGCCTCTTGGGTTCTTACGTGACGCCCATGTTGATTTCCTCGCCCAATCCCACGGGCTGGAGCTTCTTTCCCTATCTCCTGATCATTCTGGCCGCGAGCTTCGCGGTTCTCCGCAAGCGCAAGTGGTGGTGGCTGGGCTACGCCAGCGTCATAGGCTCGGCCCTCTGGTCATTGCTCTGGCTGGGTGGACCATTTGAAGTTGCCGACATCGTGCCCATTGGATTGTTCGCCCTCTGCATCGGCGCCGTATCGCTTTTCGCGATCTCCGGCCGCAGCATTCTGGCAAGCGCTTCGGGCTCGCTTTTGACCCCAATGGGCATGACTGACTCGTTGAAAGTCGGTTCCATTGGCGGCGTAGCGGCCTCGTTGGTTCTGGCGGCACTCGTCGTGAAGAGCGGCCATTCAGGCTTGGCCCTCATCCTGTTTTTCATCGGCATGGCAGGCATTGCCGCCCTCTCCTGGTTCAAACAAGGTGACACCGCCGCCGCACCCGCAGCAGCCCTTCTGTCGTTCATTGTGCTCATGGTCTGGGAACAGGCCGCCTTCAATGAATGGGCCATGGATGAAAGCGGCCTATGGTCGAGCATCTTGGGCGGTGACGCGCAACCTTATCTCCGCTGGATGCTCGCAGCAGGTGCCGCCTTCACCGCGCTAGGCCTTGCCGGCGTCTTCCGGAAATCACCGCCGGTGACATGGGGCATTCTGGCCGCTGGTTCTGCCTTGCTATATCTGTTCGGCGCATGGGGCAGGGTCGATGGCCTGCTGTCCGGCACAACATGGGCACTCCTCGGCGCGGTGGCAGCATTGGTTTTGCTGGCCGCCGCGTGGCTCCGGCGCGATAAAATCATTGCGAACGATGACAACTTTACCGCCGGAGTTCTTGCCATCGGCAGCGCCGGACTTCTTCTGTTCGCCGAAGACCGCATGCTCAATGGCGTATGGCTTACCATCGGCATGGCGATCCTTGCGGCAGCCTATGCTCTATCAACGCGGACTCTCATGGTGAAATTGCTGGGACCGATCGCCGCCGCGCTGGGCTCCTTCACAGCCCTGCGCCTGTTTGTTTCGCGCGAACTCTGGAATGATGACCGCAGCTTGCCCCTGGGCCAGCATTGGCCGCTCTACGGCTACGGCATTCCCATCGTTCTGTTCTACGTCGCCGCGCGCTGGCTGAAATCATCAGGCCACACCATATCCGCCACCGCCCTTGAAAGCATCAGCCTTGGCCTTGCCATCTCGCTCGTCTCGCTCGAAATCCGCGTTCTCATCGGCGGCGGCTTGACCACCGATAAGCCGCAACTGCTCGAAATGGCTGCCCATATTCTAACCTGGTTGGGTGTAGCCTATGGCCTGATCTACCGCCAGCAGATCTTCTCGTCCCTGATTTCTCTTTGGGGTGCGCGCATTCTGCTGGCCGTTTCCTGTGCCGCAATCCTGGCCGTGAGCCTTGCGGCCTTGAACCCGATTGTTACCGAAGATCCCATTCCCGGTAACATCGTATTCAATGCTCTGTTGCTGGCTTACCTCGCACCTGTTGTGCTGCTCGGCATTGTCGCGCGCCGGCTCGATGCCTTGGGCTGGGTCAAGTTCCGGCCTGCCGTCGGCCTATTGTCACTGGTCCTCGCCATGACCTACGTGACCTTCGAAACCAAGCGCGTGTTCCAGGGGCATGCATTGGTGGCATGGTCGCTATCTGTCACTGAATCTTACGCCTATTCTGCAGTGTGGCTGGTCTCTGCGCTTGCCCTGTTCATTGCAGGTATAAGACTGTCCCGGCAATACATCCGCTATGCTGGCCTTGCCGTCATGGTTCTGGTGGTCCTGAAAGTATTCCTCTGGGATATGTCGGGGCTGGAAGGGCTCTACCAGATCGGCTCCTTCCTCGGCCTTGGCCTCAGCCTTGTCGGCATCGGTTGGCTGTACCAGCGTTTTGTGCAAAAACCGAAAGAGGCGTGAAGCCTTAACGTCTTTCAAGGGAGGAAAGCATGGCCAAGTCAGCACAGGACGGAACCTTCCATCGCCTCACCATCGCCGCGATGATCGGGTCACTGGAAAATCTCGACAGGATTCTCTCGAAGGCGGAAGCCCATGCTCGCTCCAGAAAAATTGAACCCGAAGTTTTCTTAAGCGCCAGGCTCTACCCCGACATGTTCAACCTGATTCAACAACTGCAGTATGCCCTCTATCTTCCCATGGACTTTGCCCGCCACTTCACCGACGAGCCTGCACCGCATGTGGGCTATGAAGAAGCAACTTTCGAGGACATGCATGCCAGCCTCAAAACCGCAATCGCCTATCTCAAGGCCATACCGGCAAGCCGTCTTGCCGAAAGGGCGCAGCGCGTCGTGCCGATCTTTTTTGACGGCACCAAGGGTATGCCGGCTGACCACTACGCCGCCATCATTGAAATGCCGGATTTCTATTTCCACCTCAGCATCGCCTATGCCATCCTCCGCCACAACGGCGTGCCTCTTGCCAAGGATGATTTCATCGGGCCATATAAATCCACGGCCATAAAGTGAGTATTGAATGACCGGAAAAACCCTTGGCCTTGAAGGCAAGCTCTACGACTATTACGCCGCGCATGCTTACAGCGAGCCGGAAATCCTGAAGGAACTCCGCCTCGAAACCGCAAAGCTCGGCGGCGATGCCCGCATGCAGATCGGGCCGGAGCAGGGTGCCTTCATGGCCATGCTGGTTAAGCTCATGGGCGCCAGGCGCATTCTCGAGATCGGCACCTTCACTGGCTACTCGTCGCTCGCCATGGCCCTGGCCGGTGATGCCAAGATCATAGCCGCCGATGTGAGCGAAGAGTGGACCAAGGTGGCGCGCAAATTCTGGAAAAAGGCAGGCGTTGAAGGCCGCATTGACCTGCGCCTGGGCCCCGGTGCGGAAACCATAGCACAGCTCCTGAACGCGGGCGAGGCCGGGCACTTCGACATGATGTTCATCGATGCCGATAAATCATCCTACGACACTTACTACGAAGGCGGCCTGAAACTCCTGCGGACTGGCGGCGTTATGTTGATTGATAATGTCCTGTGGAGCGGCGATGTGGCCAAGCCCTCGGCAAAGGATGAAGATACGGTGGCCTTGCGGGCACTCAATACAAAGATCAGGGCAGATGGGCGCGTTGATTTCGTGATGGTGCCGATCTGCGATGGCTTGACAATGGCGCGGAAGAAGTGAGGGCGTGTTGAAACCTGAGAAAGATGGCCAGCGGGTGCTGGAGATCGCCGCGGGCGCGACCGTGAAATTTCGCCAAAGCATTGGAAGCCTCCCGCAACTGCCCCTCAAGACCTACGCGGACATGAAAGCAATCTTTGGTGGCTCTGTTCCCAAAAATCCGGAAGACGGCGAAGCGGTCATCCGCGAACTGGCTGACAAGGCGGTCGATGGTCTCCTGATGGCCACAGGCCCGCGCTTCTTCGGCTGGGTAATCGGTGGCTCGCACATCGTCGGAATGGCCGCCGACTGGCTCACCTCGGCCTAGGGACAGAACGCCGGCAATCATCATGCGGCGCCCGCTTCTGCTGCGGCCGAAACTGCGGCTGCGGGATGGTTGCTCGAACTCCTCGACTTGCCGCGCGAGAGCTCGGTGGGCTTTGTCACGAGCGCGACTGTGGCCAATTTCGTTTGCCTCGCCGCGGCGCGCGATGAAGTGCTGCGGAAGGCTGGCTGAAACGCCGATGCGGCTGGCCTTTTCGGTGCGCCGCCCATCACCGTACTGATCGGTGACGATGCCCACACGACGGTATTTTCCGCCCTGCAATTTCTGGATTTGGGCCATGACCGTGTTGTGCGTGTCGCAACCGATGCGCAGGGCCGCATGCAGGTTCCAGCATTTGCTGAAGCGATGGCGAAAGTTAAGGGGCCATCCATCGTGATTGCCCAGGCGGGCCAGATCAATACCGGTGACTTCGATATTTTGCGGAGATGGTGCCGCTCGCAAAAAAGGACGGCGCCTGGGTGCATGTCGATGGCGCTTTCGGTCTGTGGGCCCGCGCCAGTTCCAAAACCCGCCATCTCGCTGCCGGGGTCGAAGGAGCCGACTCATGGGCAACCGATGGCCACAAATGGCTGCAGACTCCCTATGACAGCGGCTATGCGATTGTCCGCAACGAACTGGCTCATAGGCGCGCCATTACAATCGCCGCAAGCTACCTGCCGCTTGCCGCCGAAGGCGAGCGTGATCCATCCCATTATGTGCCCGAGCTTTCACGCCGCGCCCGCGGCTTTGCAACCTGGGCGATGATCAGGCATCTGGGCCGTAGCGGCATTGCGGCAATGGTGGAACGTCACTGTGAAATTGCGCGTATCATGTCAGGCATGCTCGCCGCGGAACCGGGCATCGAAATACTCAATGACGTGGTCCTCAATCAAGTCATCGTGCGCTTCGGCAGCGGAGAATCTAAGGAGCGCGGCGACCAACTGACCCGCGATACGATCAGCCGCATTCAGGCTGACGGCGAATGTTTCGCCAGTGGCGCCATATGGCGCGGCCGCCACATCATGCGGCTTTCGGTCATTAGTTGGGAAACCGACGTCGCCGAAGGCAAACGCAGCGCCGAAGCCATCATCAGGGCATGGTGCATTGTAAAGCAGCAGCCATAAACGCAAGCTATTGATTTAATGCGTTTTAATAGCGCGCTTGCCTTTGCTGCGGCGCACCTGTATAGCCCCGCTCGTTAAATACTCACGCGGGTGTTGGACTTGGGCCATGGGAATGCAAATTCCCCTCATAGGCGGAAGTCCTTCCGGTGCCGGATAATCCGGTCACAACCATCCGCAGCGGATCAACCGGAGAAGGACAAGACCATGGCTGTGCCAGAATTCACTATGCGCCAATTGCTTGAAGCAGGCGTTCATTTCGGACATCAAACCCACCGCTGGAACCCCAAGATGCAGTCGTATATCTACGGCTCGCGCAATGGCATCCACATTATCGATTTGGCCCAGACCGTGCCATTGCTGCATCAGGCACTCCTTGCCGTCACTGCAGCCGTTGCCAAGGGCGGCCGCGTGTTGTTCGTCGGCACAAAGCGCACCGCCCAGGAGCAGATTGCTGACAGCGCCAAGCGCTCGGCCCAGTACTATGTGAATTCCCGCTGGCTCGGCGGCATGCTCACCAACTGGAAGACCATTTCGAACTCCATCAAACACCTCCGCACCCTTGACGAGCAGCTTGCCAAGGAAGGCATGGGCCTCACCAAGCGCGAAATGCTCTCCATTTCCCGCGAGAAGACCAAGCTCGACAAGGCCCTGGGCGGCATCAAGGACATGGGCGGAACGCCCGACATCCTGTTCGTGATTGACACCAACAAGGAAGCGCTCGCCATCAAGGAAGCCAATCGTCTGGGCATCCCCGTCGTAGCGATTGTCGACACGAACTCGGACCCTGCCGGCGTGAATTATCCGATCCCGGGTAATGACGACGCAGGCCGCGCCGTGGCGCTCTATTGCGATCTCATCGCGCGTGCTGCCATTGAAGGCATTTCGCAGGCCCAAGGCTCTTCGGGCCGCGATGTCGGCGCCGATGAAAACCCGATGGCTGAAGCCGTACCGGCGGAATAATACCCAATTTGAAGGGCCAGCGGTTAGCGCTGGCCCTTAGTCCATTTTTGAAAGAGGATGATCATGGCTGAGATTACAGCTGGCATGGTGAAAAGCTTACGTGAATCAACCGGCGTAGGCATGATGGACTGCAAGGCAGCCCTTGCCGCCACAAACGGAGACATGGAAGCCGCCACCGATTGGCTGCGCGCCAAGGGTCTGGCCAAGGCCGCCAAGAAATCCACCCGCGTCGCCGCCGAAGGCCTCGTCGGCATTGCCGTGAACGACACCACCGGTGCTGCCGTAGAAGTAAACTCGGAAACGGACTTCGTCGCCCGCAACGAAAAGTTTCAGGCCATGGTCGCTGACATTGCCAAGCTGGCGTTTGTCGCCGATGGCAGTACTGAAAAGTTGAAGACTGCCAAGTTCCCGGGCTCGCAGCATGCGGTCGCCGAATATGTGGCCGAGATGGTGGCCACCATCGGCGAAAACATGGGTGTACGCCGCACTGCTTCGCTCAAGGTTAAGGATGGCGTAATTGGTTCCTACGTCCATAATCAGGCCGCTCCTGGCCTTGGCAAGATCGGTGTTCTCGTGGCGCTTGAATCAACCGGCAACAAGGAAGAGCTGGCAGCGTTTGGCCGCCTGCTCTCCATGCATGTCGCTGCAACCAATCCTGTCGCCATGGATCTCGCAGGCGTTCCGCCAGAAACCCTGGCCCGCGAAAAGGCCATTCTGGAAGAAAAGAACACAGGCAAGCCAGCCAACGTCTTGGAAAAGATCATCGCCTCCGGACTCAAGACCTACGCCAAGGAAAATTGCCTGCTGGAGCAAGCTTATGTGCATGACGGCACCAAGTCGGTAACCCAGGTTCTCGGCGAAGTCGGCAACAAGGCCGGTGCGCCCGTCAAGCTTCTGGGCTATGTCCGCATGCAGCTTGGCGAAGGCATTGAAAAGGCAGTCGATGATTTTGCCGCCGAAGTCGCCAAGGCTGCCGGCCAGGCCTGATAAAAATTATCAACTGAAAAAAGGGTCCAAACGGGCCCTTTTTTATCGATCAGACGCGTTTGCCAAAAACTGGTGGCCCGCCGGTTCGCGGGGCCGGGGAGGGTCGATAGGCGGAAACGGACGTGACTGCGCCTTGCGGCTCGTTCCTCTCTCGCAAGGCCTTCAGGTCTTCACCAATGTTGAGATCCGGGCCGTCGCCATATTAATTGTCGCCATCGTCTCCCGAACAAAAGCCCAATTCGACAAAGGCCCAAATTCCACCGATGATCGGAATGAATTGGATGAAATACTACCACGCCGACTTTCCCCGGTCGTGGTAGTGTTTGACCGTCACGCAAAATCCTATCCAAAACAGTATGAGCGATACTATCACCAGCCCAATCGCTAAGAACAGGACGTCGGCATTTCCGACTTGATCAGTTGTTCCAGGTAGGATGCCTATCAAAATGACAACGGCGATGATCACAAACGCAAGGATCGCCAATTGCGCGAGCCACCATTGGCCTCGCGCTAAGCGCCCAGAGGGGCTGAAAAAGAATGCAAGCATATGCGGGCTCCTTTATCCCAAGCTAAATCTGTTTCGCTTACTGCTGGGTTAAGGCGAGCCACGTGCCGAAGCCCTTGATTAAAGTGAAAAATGTCCTAAGACGTATCGGCACCGAACACCTAGATTGGGCCAAAAATACGGAGCCTTTTCCTTATTGGATTGTCAAAACCCATGAGCAAAATCACCTACAAGCGAATTCTTCTTAAAGTCTCCGGTGAAGTTCTGATGGGCAACCAGGCCTTCGGCATTGACCTCGACACGGTGGCACGCATCGCAGATGAAGTTATCGCCTGCGTCAACGCAGGCGCCCAAGTGGCGTTGGTCATTGGCGGCGGCAACATTTTCCGCGGCCTTGCCGGTGCGGCCAAGGGCATGGAGCGGGTGAGCGCCGATCACATGGGCATCATGGCCACCATCATGAACGCGCTCGCCATGCAGGGCGTTTTGAAGTCCAAGGGCATTGATGCCCGGGTGCTTTCGGCCATTGCCATGCCGACGGTCTGTGAAACCTATTCGCCGGCCAAAGGCATCCATCATCTGGAAAAGGGCAGGGTGGTGATCTGCGCGGCAGGCACCGGCCTGCCGTTCTTTACCACCGATACAGGTTCGGCCCTGCGAGCCGCCGAGCTGCAATGCAACGCCCTTTTGAAAGGCACCAGTGTGGATGGTGTCTATGCTGAGGACCCCAAGAAGAACCCGAAAGCCCAGCGCTTTGAAAAAATAACCTTTAACGAGATTTTGAGCCGGGACCTGCGTATTATGGATCCCGCCGCAATCGCCCTTGCACGGGACAACGGGATTCCGGTAATTGTATTTTCCATCCGGGAAGCGGGCGCCGTGTCGAAAGTTTTAACCGGCGCCGGCCGCTTCACCATAGTTACGAAGGACTAACCCATGGCCCAACCCATTCCCTTTAACGCCGCTGACATCAAGCGCCGCATGCATGGCGCCACGGAATCGCTCAAGCATGATTTCGGCGGCCTGCGCACCGGCCGCGCCTCCATAACACTGCTCGAGCCGGTTCAGGTCGATGCCTATGGCGCCATGATGCCGCTCAATCAGGTAGCATCTGTTACGGTTCCGGAAGCCCGCCTTTTGCAAATTAATGTCTGGGACAAGGGCTTGGTAGTCGCCGTGGAAAAGGCCGTTCACGCATCCAACCTTGGGCTGAATCCGCAGACCGAAGGCCAGGTCATCCGTTTGCGCATGCCGGACTTGACGCAGGACCGTCGCAAGGAACTCGTAAAGGTGGCCCATCAGTATGCCGAAAAGGCCCGCATTGCCGTGCGCAACGTGCGCCGTGATGGCATGGACCAATTGAAGGCCTTGGAAAAAGATCACGCCATGAGCGAAGACGACCACAAGAAAAAGGCCGAAGAAACCCAAAAAATGACCGACGAAATGATCAAGGAAATCGATGCTTCCTTGAAGGCAAAAGAAGCCGAAATCATGCAGGTTTGAAGGGCCGCTCCGCGCCATGCTGAACCGCCCGCCCGCCGCGCCGCGTCATGTTGCCATCATCATGGATGGCAACGGCCGCTGGGCTGCGCGCCGTGGCCTGCCGCGCTCTGCGGGCCACAAGGCAGGCGTTGATGCCCTGCGTCGCGCGGTGAAGGCCGCCGCCGATTTCGGCACCGAATATCTCACGATCTATTCTTTCAGTTCGGAAAACTGGTCCAGGCCCGCGGCAGAAGTTTCGTTTTTGCTCGATCTTCTGCGCCGCTTTATCCGCCAGGATGTGGCCGAGCTGCACCGCTCCGGCGTGAAGATCACTGTTGTCGGCAGCCGTACCGATTTGGAGCCGGGCATCGTCTCTTTACTCGTTGAAGCCGAGCGCCTCACCCGCGAAAATTCTAAACTCAATCTCGTCGTCGCTTTCAATTACGGCAGCAGGCAGGAAATTTGCCGCGCCGTTTCCGCAATTGCCCGGAAGGTTGAAAGTGGTGAAATCTCGGCGGCTGACATTTCGCCGGAAATGATCTCCCTGAATCTCGACACAGCCGGCATTCCCGATCCCGACCTGCTCATTCGCACCGGCGGCGAGCAGCGGATTTCGAATTTCCTGTTGTGGCAGTGCGCCTATACTGAGTTTGTATTTGTCGATGAATTCTGGCCCGATTTTACCCATGAGATATTTGCCCGGGCCCTGGATGAGTTCCGTTTGCGGGACCGCCGCTTTGGCGGCATCCAGGCGCAAACTGCATGACCTCGGCGAAGTGGGGCGATCTCGGCGTCAGAACGGCTTCCGCACTCGTGCTCATCCCGGCAGTCATCGCCTGCGCCTGGTTTGGCGGGATCTGGTTTAAGGGTTTTGTGCTCTTGCTATCGGGGCTCATTGCCCACGAGTGGACCTCCATGGTCCATCCCAGAAATTTCTCGCAATACGCCCTCCATATGGGTGCGGCCCTGTGCGGCGCGGTTTTGCCGGATTTGGTGGGTGTTGGCATCGCCCTCCTTCTCGTTTTGGGATTGGCGCTTGTATCAATCTTCATGGCTCGCAGAGAAGATCCCGACGCCAGCATGTGGCGTTATCTGGGAATATTTTACGCAGGATTGCCGGCCCTTGCCCTCATTCTTCTGCGGGCCGATTCCCATTATGGCTTCGCCGCCATACTTTGGGTGTTCCTGGTTGTGTGGTCGGCCGATACCGTGGCCTATTTTGCCGGCCGCATTATGGGAGGCCCAAGGCTTGCCCCGGTTATTTCGCCCAAAAAGACCTGGGCCGGCCTTGGCGGGGCTGTGGCGGGAAGTGCACTGGTCTCGTTTATTTTTGCCAACGTAACCCAGCTCGATGGCGTTTGGACCCTCGCCATTCTCGCCGGCTCTCTGGCTGTCGTGGAACAGGCTGGGGATCTTTTCGAGTCATCTCTCAAGCGATTTCATGGGGTTAAGGACTCCGGTAGGCTCATTCCGGGCCATGGCGGCGTGATAGACCGTGTAGATGGGCTGATTGCCGTGACAGTGGCTGCGGCCTTGATTGGGGTTTTTCACGAGCAGGGGGCGAACGCCGCCCGCGGATTGCTCCATTGGTAACCATGTTTCGCCGAAATGTTGACTTAAATACGGGCTTGTGTGGTTAATAAACGGTGAATCACGCTAACCGCAATGGCACGAGCCTTGCGTGTTGTGTCGGGCGCAAGGAGTTCAGGCAGGAACGTCTGGATAGTGTTCGGGGAGTTGGGACGGATCATGGATTTTCTGAATTACGTGCACTTGCCTTTTGGCTATCTTCTGCCGTTTATCGCCGCTCTCACGATTATTGTTTTCATTCATGAGCTTGGCCATTTCATGGTGGCGCGCTGGTGTGGCGTTGCGGTCGAGGTTTTTTCAATTGGCTTCGGCCGTGAGGTCTTTGGCTGGAACGACAGGCATGGCACACGCTGGAAAGTCTGCTGGCTGCCGCTGGGTGGCTACGTAAAATTCGAAGGCGACGCAAACCCGACGAGCCTTCCGCAAGCCTCGCCTGAGCCAGGAATGCACCGCAGTGCAGGCAATTTTCATGGCAAGCCCGTTTGGAAACGTGCCGCCGTCGTGGCGGCCGGCCCGATTGCCAATTTCATTCTCTCGATCGTCATCTTTGCCAGCGTGTTTGCCTTTCTCGGCATTCCGGTGAATGAGCCGCGCGTTGGCGAGGTGCAGCCGGGAAGTGCCGCCGAAAAGGCCGGGATCAGGAGCGGCGATCTCATTGCAGCCATTGATGGTGCCAAAATCGAAACCTTTGGCGATATCGTAAAGTTAGTCACCTTCCGTGGCGGCGAATTGCTCAACGTCACGATTGACCGGAACGGAACCCCCATCAATCTGCAAATTGTTCCCCGCATTGTTGAAGAGTCGGATGGATTTGGCGGAACTACCAAACGCGGCCTTCTGGGAATTTCCCCTCCCAAGGTCACCACTGTGTCACCACCGCGTCGCCTTTCAATACCTGACGCGATTGCTCAAGGCACCGGCGAAACCTGGCGCATCATATCCGTGACCTTCAAGTACATGGGCAAGCTGGTGCGGGGACAGGAAAGTTCAAAGCAGATAGGCGGCCCGGTTTCAATTGCCAAAATGGCGGGCGATGCGGCGTCTTCCGGCATCATGCGATTCGCCATATTTATCGCTTTCCTGTCCACAAGTGTCGGGCTTATTAACCTATTTCCAATCCCAATGTTGGATGGTGGCCATCTGGTTTATTACGCCATCGAGACGGTATCGGGGAAACCGCTGGGAAGACAGGCCCAGGAATGGGGCTTTAAGGTGGGTTTATCGATTGTGGCGATGCTCATGGCCTTTGGCTTCTGGAATGATCTGACCCGGCTTTTTGCCATGATAGTCGGGGGCTAAAATTTCGGGCTATCTTTCATTTGCAAAGCAGTTGAAAGACGTTAAAACACGCGGCGGGCGCAAGTGATTTGTGGGACGGCTAGATTTGGCGAAGATTGGTCTTTTGATGCGTATTAAGCTTTTCTGTCTGGCACTGCTGAGCCTGATTCTGTTTGTCGCCATGCCGGTGGCCTTGCCATCGGGCTGGGCGCCGCAGGCTTATGCCGAAACCATTGCCCAAATTAGAGTTGAAGGCAATCAGCGGGTTGAGGAAGAAACCGTTCTTTCCTACCTGCAGTTTTCGCGTGGAGAAGAGTTCGATCCGGAAAAGATCGACGAGTCGATAAAGGTCCTGTTTCAAACCGGGCTGTTTGCCGATGTCCAGATGTTCCAGCGCGGCAATACCCTGGTCATTAAGGTTGAAGAAAACCCGCTCATAAACCAGGTCAATTTCGAGGGTAACAAGGAAATTGCCGACGATGCTCTGGCCAAGGAAGTTGAAGTCCGTGAACGCATGATCTTCACCAAGGCGCGGGTGCGGAGCGATACCCAACGGGTCTTGGCGCTGTATCAGAAGTCCGGCTACTACAACGTTCGCGTTGCCCCCAAACTAATTCGTTTGCCTGAAAACCGTATCAACCTGGTGTTTGAGGTGACCGAAGGTTCGGAAACCACGGTCAAGACGATCAGCTTTGCCGGCAACGAAGCCTTTAGTGACGGCCAGTTGCGCGACGTTATCGGCACAGCCGAGCATAGCTGGTGGAATTACTTCCAGAAAAACGACACCTATGATCCCGATCGTCTGGAATATGACAAGGAGCTGCTACGCCGGCATTACCTGCGGCATGGCTATGCCGATTTTAATATCATTTCCGCCGATGCCCAGCTTTCGCCCGATGGCGATCACTTTGAAATCAATTTCTCGGTTGAGGAAGGCCCGCGCTACAAGATTGCCGATGTCGCCGTGAACATTGGAAATACCAATCTGGATCCTGAAAAGCTGAAAGAAGTGATCAAGACCGGTGTCGGCGATGACTACAACGCAACCAAGGTGGACAAGACCGTTGAGAACCTGGCGCTTGAAGCCAGCAGGCAGGGGTTTGTCTTTGCCAAGGTGGAGCCCAAGGTTGACCGTAATGCCGGGCAGGGGTCGCTGAACATCAGCTACAACGTCGAGGAAGGCCGCCGCGCCTACGTCGAGCAGATTATCATTGAAGGCAACACCCGCACCCTTGACGAGGTTATCCGCCGCGAATTGTTGATTTATGAGGGCGATGCGTTCAACCGCACCCTCATTGAACGCGCCCGCCGCCGCCTTACAGCCCTCGATTTCTTTGATAAAATTGATTTCCAGGAAGAGGAGGGCTCCGCGCCGGACAAGATCAACCTGGTCGTGGTCGTTCAGGAAAAATCAACCGGCAAGATCAGCTTCTCGGTGGGTTACTCGACTTACGAACAGGTCATCGGAACTGTCGAATTGAGCGAGCGCAACTTCATGGGCCGGGGCCAGTTCGTGAAATTGAACACGACGTTGAGCTTCAAGCGGCAGCAGGTCGACTTCAGCTTCACCGAACCCTACTTCATGGGCATGCCCATCTCGGCCGGTATCGATATTTTTGCGACCAAATCGGACAATTCGAATACGTCTTCCTTTAAAAGTACCAACGTTGGTTTTGCGCTGCGCACCGGTTTCAAGCTCGACGAATACACTTCCCTGGGTTTCAAATATACGCTGGCTTACCGTAAGGTAGATGGCATTGACTATGACCACGCCTCCCCTGCGATCATTGCCCAGGAAGGTTCAAGCATAAAATCTTCCGTTGGCGCGACCTATACGTGGGATGATCTCGACAACCCGAACCGCCCGACATTGGGCTTCAGGGGCCAGTTGGATTCGGAAATTGCCGGCCTTGGTGGTGATACCTATTACGGCCGTGTCGAGGGCCATGGCTGGTACTTCTTCCCGCTCTATGAGGAATCAATTATTCTGAAGCTCGAAGGAAACGCTGGCCATATCGAAGCTTTCAATGGCAAGGACGTTCCGCTGCAGGACCGCTTCTACAAGGGCGCTGAAAGCTTCCGTGGCTTTGCTGCCGCGGGTGTCGGACCACGGCAGGTGGGCAATGATGGCGGCACCGATGCCATTGGCGCTCAGAGCTATGCCATTGCTACCGCAGAGTTGACCTTCCCCGTAGGTCTGCCCGAGCAATGGGGCATAGAAGGTGCGGCCTTCACCGATTTTGGTACAGTCTTTGGTACGCCTGAAAATTCGATCGCAAAAGGAGATGGAACTTGTGTTGGCGGCTCTAGTGCTGCCGATTGTACCGTCTTCGACACCATGGCCTTCCGCGCCTCGGTGGGTGCCGGCCTCATCTGGCAGTCGCCCTTCGGCCCGCTCCGCTTCGAACTGGCATATCCGCTCCTTAAAGCCAAGTACGATGAAACCGAATACTTCCGCTTCTCTATCGGAACGCGCTTCTAGACCTTTGGAATTGCGGTGCTAAAATCAATCGGACGGCCCCAAAGGCCGTCCGAATCTTTATGGGAATGGCAGCATGGCTGAAGAAACACCGGCAAAAACCCTGATGAGCGCCGACATCGCCCGCATCATGAAACTGCTGCCGCACCGCTATCCCTTCCTACTCATCGACAAGATGATTGACATGGATGGCGAGGAGTCAGGCACGGCGATCAAGAACGTCACCATCAACGAGCCCTTCTTTCAGGGGCATTTTCCGGGAAAGCCCGTGATGCCGGGCGTCTTGCTGGTTGAAGCCATGGCCCAGGCCGCGGGCGCCCTGGTGTTGAACCATTTGGGCGATGCCCACGCCGGAAAATTGGTGTTCTTCATGTCCATCGACAAGGCCCGCTTCCGCAAGCCCGTGTTGCCCGGCGACGTCGTCCACTTCCACGTCAAGCTTTCCAACAAGCGCGCTCCCGTGTGGAAATACTGGGCCGAAGCCCATGTCGACGGCAAGAAGGTCGCCGAAGCCGAGATCGGCGCCATGCTGATGAACGAGCGCTGAGCGCTCAGCTATTTCCCGCGCTTGCTGATCGGAATGTAGTCGCGCTTTTGCGGCCCGTTATAGAGCTGGCGGGGCCGGCCAATGCGCTGGCTTGGATCCTCGATCATTTCCTTCCACTGGGAAATCCAGCCAACGGTGCGGGCCAACGCAAAGAGGACGGTGAACATCGAGGTGGGAAAGCCAAGGGCCCGCAAGGTGATGCCGGAATAGAAATCCACATTCGGATAGAGCTTGCGGTCGACAAAATACTTGTCGCTAAGGGCCACCCGCTCCAGCTCGCGCGCCACGTCGAGCAGCGGATCATCCTTGATGCCAAGCTCGGCGAGAACTTCATGGGCGGTTTGCTGCATGATCTTGGCGCGGGGGTCATAGTTCTTGTAAACCCGATGGCCGAAGCCCATGAGCCGGATGTGCGAGCTCTTGTCCTTCACCTTTTCAATGAAGGCCGGAATCTTGTCCACCGTGCCAATTTCTCCCAGCATCTTGAGCGCCGCCTCATTGGCGCCGCCGTGCGCTGGGCCCCACAGGCAGGCGATGCCCGCCGCAATGCAGGCAAATGGATTTGCGCCGGACGAGCCGGCAAGCCTCACCGTTGAGGTCGAGGCATTCTGCTCATGATCGGCATGCAGGATGAAGATGCGATCCATGGCGCGCGCCAGAATGGGGTTCACCTTGTATTCCTCGCACGGTACCGCAAAGCACATGTGCAGGAAATTGGCGGCATAGGACAGTTCGTTGCGCGGATAAACAAAGGGCTGCCCGATATGATACTTGTAGGCCATTGCCGCGATCGTCGGCAGCTTGGCAATCATCCGGTGCGAGGCGATTTCGCGCTGCCGTGGATCGTCGATGTCGGTTGAATCATGGTAGAAAGCCGACATGGCGCCCACAACCCCGACCAAGACCGCCATGGGATGGGCATCGCGCCGGAAGCCCTGGAAAAACCGGGCCATCTGTTCGTGGATCATCGTGTGATGGGTAATGGCATGCTCAAATGAGCGGCGCTGGGCCTGATTGGGCAATTCACCGTAGTAGAGAAGATAGCAGGTCTCGATGAAGTCGCCGTTCTCGGCGAGCTGGTCGATGGGATAACCGCGGTGCAGCAACACGCCTTCATCACCATCAATATAGGTGATCTTGGATTCACACGCCGCCGTCGAAGTGAAGCCGGGATCGAAGGTGAACACCTTGCCCTCAGCGTAGAGCTTGCTGATGTCGATGACATCTGGCCCAAGGGTACCCTTGATGACCGGCAATTCATAGGTATTTTCCTTGAATGTAAGCTTTGCCGAAGGTTCTGCGTCAGACATCAAGGACCTCTCAATTTGTATTACAAGAGCTTATTGCAGCGCAGCAAAAAGGTCAATTCAACAGATCATTGATCCGCGCCATGGCTTCTTCCCGTCCTAGAACTTCCAGCACATCAAAAATGGGCGGGGAGGTGGACGTGCCCGTAAGGGTGGCACGTAAAGGTTGCGCGAGCTTGCCCAATTCTATGCCGGTTTTCTCCGTGTGGGCTTTGACGGCCGCTTCAAGCTCGGCTGCTGTCCATTCGCCGCAGGCATCAAGAATCGGCCCCAACTCCTGCAGAGCAGTTTTTCCTCCATCAGCGATAATCTGCCTGGCTTTGTCATCCAGGACCAGCGGTCGTGCGGCAAACAGGAACGCCGCACCGGTTTTAAGTTTTACCAAAGTCTTGGCCCGCTCCTTCAGGCCAGCCATGGCCTTGCGCAACTGGCCGCGCTTGGTATCGTCAAGCAGCGCCAGCATGTCAGCACCACCCTCCGTATGCGGAAGAAATGCAATGAACGCGTCCACCAGTGAGGCATCATCCAGGTGGCGGATGTAGTGGCCGTTGAGATTCTCAAGCTTGGCGAAATCAAACCGCGCCGGTGACTTCCCGATATTGCCAAGGTCAAACCATTCAACCAATTGTGCCGTGGAGAAAATCTCCTCGTCGCCATGGCTCCAGCCCAGCCGCGCCAGGTAATTGCGCAAGGCGGCAGGCAGGTAACCCATGGCGCGGTAGGCCTCCACCCCCAAGGCTCCGTGGCGCTTGGAAAGCTTCGCGCCATCCGGCCCGTGAATGAGCGGCACATGCGTCATGTCCGGCACGGCCCAGCCCATGGCCAGGTAGATTTGCGTCTGCCGCGCCGCATTGGTGAGATGGTCGACCCCGCGGATGATATGGGTCACTCCCATGTCATGGTCGTCAACCACTACGGAAAGATTATAGGTCGGATTGCCGTCGGAGCGCAGGATGATAAGATCATCGAGTTCCCGGTTGGCAAACACCACGCGGCCCTGCGCATTGTCGGTGATGACGGTTTCGCCCTCCTGCGGTGACTTGAACCGGATCACGGGCTTCACGCCCGCCGGCGCATCCCCGGGATCGCGATCCCGCCATGTCCCGTCATAGCGTATGGGCCTCTTCTCGGTTTCGGCCTTGGCGAGCATCGCGGCCAATTCCTCAGGGCTGCAATAGCAATGATAGGCATGGCCCTTGGCCAGAAGCTGCTCGGCCACTTCGCGGTGCCGCGCGGCGCGGGCATGCTGGGAGACGACGTCGCCATCCCAGGTCAGGCCAAGCCATGTCATGCCCGAGATGATGGCGTCGATGGCCGCATCGGTTGAACGCTCGCGATCCGTATCCTCGATGCGCAAAAGCATCTTGCCGCCCACATGCTTGGCATAGGCCCAGTTGAACAGGGCCGTGCGCGCACCGCCGATATGGAGGTAGCCGGTGGGCGAGGGGGCAAAGCGGGTAACGACGGGCGATGACATGAACACCGTTTTCCTTGTAGGCTGGTGGCGGGGATGCTGCCCGAAGGCTTGGACGAAGGCAATTAGCACAAGCTTTTGGGGCGCGTAAGAGGGCGCAGAAGTGGCGGGCAAGCTGCAGGAACTGTGGGAAGCGCAGCTCGGGGCCACAGTTCTGTGGGCCCCGGTGGCCCTCACCTTCGGCATCTGGATCTATTTTGCCCTGCCGGAGGAACCCCGACTGCCGGTCACCGGTTTCTTCACGCTCGCCGCCATCCTGCTGTTCTGGAAAGCCCGTGGCCGCATGGGAATGCTGCTTTTGGCTATCCTGCTCAGCGGCTTTGTACTTGCCAAGACCCGCGTTGAAATCATCGCAACCCCGCTGCTGAAAGCAACCACCGGCGAAATTATCGTGAGCGGCATTGTGCATGATGTCGCGCGCGCGTCCGAGAGGCGCGCCACGATCATCCTCGACAGGCCCGCCATATCGCTCCGCAACCTGGCCCTTGCGGCCTTGCTCATTCTCATCATGCAACCGGAGTCAGCCATTCAGGCGAGCTTCCAGATGTCCTTCATGGCGGTCATGGGCCTTGCGGAATTTTTTGAATACTGGAACCGCCCCAGGGCCGAACAGGAATACCGGATTGAACGCCGGAAAATTTACTACGCGCGCAAGGTTTACAAAATCACAATTGCCGCAATCCTCACCACATTGGCCGCCGGCAGTTTTTCCTCGATTCCCGCCGCCTATCATTTCGGCAGGTTGGCGCCCTTCGGCGTTCTGGCCAATGGTTTGGCCTTTCCCGTGGCCAGCCTTGTCGTAATGCCCTTTGCGGTCCTGAGCGTCTTGGTGATGCCGCTGGGTCATGAGGCCTGGCCCCTTGCCGTTCTTGGCAAGGGACTGGAAACGGTCCTGAGTATTTCAAATTATGTAGCGGCCTTGCCCGGCGCCCGGCGCGTCATTCCCCAAGTGCCTCTCGGAAGTGCCATCGCCCTGGCGTTCGGAGCCTCAATTTTGTGCTTGGCCAGCCGCCAAGCCAAATTTGCGGGCGGCGTTTTTCTGATCGCCGGATTTGCACTGGCGCAATTCAACAGTTTTCCCGACCTGCTTATTGAACGCACCGCCGCCAACACAGCCCTCCGCAATGGCAGCGGCGAACTGGTGTTCGCAAACGCCCGCCGGGGTCGCTTTGCCGCCGAAAAATGGTTGCAGGCCAATGGCGAGGAAGTAGCCTTCAAACAGGCGGCAGCCCGGCCCGGCTGGACCTGCGAAGCCCGCGCCTGCCGGACCGAAATCAAGGGCAAGGTGATCGCCTATTTTCTCGACGGGGAAGGGGTCCAACCCGCCTGTAGGGGCCTCGACATAATCATCGCTGCCTATCCCTTGCGCGGCGTCTGCAAGTCGGTACCGACGCGAATTGACCGCTTTGATGTCTGGCGCCTGGGCTCCCAGGCCATCGTCATAGAGGGTGGCACCACCGTCATCACAACCGCCCGCGGTTTGAGCGGAAACAGGCCTTAGGTCGTGGTACCGGAACCGCGCAGGAAATTGGCCCTGACCCGTTGACGCGGCGCTTCGACACATTCATGTATCCCCCGATCTGACCGAATGTGGAAGCTATGAATTCAGCAGCAAAAAAAGCAGGTATCGCCGACCTCCGCCAGGAAATCGACGGGGTCGATGAAAAACTGATCAAGCTTCTGGCCGAACGCCAGCGCCTGGTTGAAGCGATCGTTGCGGTGAAGCAGCGCGAGGGTTTGCCGGCTCGCATCCCCGCCCGGGTGGACTATGTCGTTGATCGGGCTCGCGTGCTGGCCCGTGCCCACCATCTTGATCCCGCCCTGGCGGAATCAATCTGGACCGAAATGGTGGAATGGTTTGTGGCCCACGAAGAGCGCACCCTGGACATGAGGAAGTAGCGGCTCTTTGCTTAAGAGGGGAGTTGAAACTGGCTGCAATGCAGATGGTGGAATTGAACTTCTCCGAGATGCCTATGCGGGACGGCGAAAGAGTTCGGTGGTGCCGGATAAGCCTCAGCGCAATGCCCGCAGGTAATGGCGTGATCCACTCAATACGGTCCGTTGCCAGGGCGGGGGCCAGGCGAAGGTCCAGGGTTTAACAGGAGGTGGCGATTGCGAGTCGGCCCCGTCGCCTCAAACTTCTTCGAACCAAATGTGTTCCCCTGCGTTTTCCAGAAATTAGCCATAGTTGCTGATTTGCCACTCCTGTGCTCAGTCTAAAACAGTGTTTTTAGGCCTATAAATAAAGGCATTAACCTTTTTGTTGCTGAAATGCCACACGCCTCTGAATTGTGCTGCTGCCCTATTTTTGCGCCACAATGAACCTTTCATCCGCCCAAATTGGCCCTTACCGTCATAGTTCACAGGAGCTGAGACCTGTGAATCAGAGCTTTCGGGGCTTCTGGGAAATATTGGGCGGGGTTGCACTTGATCACCAGGATTCTGGTGGTGGAGCGGCAAGGCCGCCGTTTGTTTGAGAAGGAAGGACTGAAGCTGTGCTGCCGTTACCAAGAATAAAACAAAAACGCTGACACAGGACATCATTATGGACGCGACCGTCATTTCAAAATCCAGGCTCCCGAGCCGCCATGTAACCGTAGGACCCCAGCGTGCCCCGCACCGGTCTTACCTCTATGCCATGGGCCTGAACGAGCAACAGATTAACCAGCCTCTCGTTGGCGTCGCCAGTTGCTGGAATGAAGCAGCCCCCTGCAACATTTCGCTGATGCGCCAGGCCCAGTCGGTAAAGCGCGGCGTGGCCGCCGCCAGCGGCACCCCCCGCGAATTCTGCACCATCACCGTCACCGATGGCATTGCCATGGGCCACCAGGGCATGAAGGCCTCGCTGGTCTCGCGCGAATGCATCGCGGACTCGGTTGAGCTCACCATGCGCGGCCATTGCTATGATGCGCTCGTGGGCCTTGCCGGCTGCGACAAGTCCTTGCCCGGCATGATGATGGCCATGGTGCGCCTCAACGCGCCCTCCATATTCATCTACGGCGGCTCAATCCTGCCCGGCACCTTCAAGGGCCGCCCTGTCACCGTGCAGGATGTGTTTGAAGCCGTTGGCAAGCACAGTGTCGGCGATATGTCCGATGCCGATCTCCATACCCTGGAACAGGTCGCATGCCCGTCAGCGGGCTCCTGCGGGGCCCAGTTTACCGCTAACACCATGGCAACCGTGGCCGAGGCCATCGGCCTTGCCTTGCCATACTCCTGCGGCGCACCGGCCCCTTACGAAATCCGCGACACCTTCTGCTTCACCTCGGGTGAAAAGGTGATGGAGCTGATCGCCCGCAATATCCGCCCGCGCGACATCGTCACCTTGAAGGCGCTGGAAAATGCCGCAACCGTTGTGGCCGCCTCCGGTGGCTCGACCAATGCGGCCCTCCATTTGCCGGCCATCGCCCATGAATGCGGCATCAAGTTCGATCTCTTTGACGTCGCTGAAATTTTCAAGAAGACGCCCTACATCGCCGATCTCAAGCCCGGCGGCAAATATGTGGCGAAAGACATGTTCGAGGCAGGCGGTATTCCGCTGCTGATGAAAACCCTGCTTGACCATGGCTTCCTCCATGGCGACTGTCTGACGGTCACTGGACGCACCATTGCCGAGAACATGGCTTCGGTAAAATGGAATCCGGACCAGGACGTGGTTTACCCCGCCAACAAGCCCATTACCAAAACCGGCGGCGTTGTCGGGCTGCGCGGAAATCTCGCGCCCGAGGGCGCAATCGTGAAGGTGGCGGGCATGAAGCACTTGACCTTCACCGGTCCCGCCCGCTGCTTTGACTCCGAGGAGCTTTGCTTCGAAGCCGTCACCCACAAGAAATACAAGGAAGGCGAAGTCCTCGTCATCCGCTACGAAGGGCCGCGCGGCGGTCCTGGCATGCGCGAAATGCTGTCCACCACGGCCGCCCTTTATGGCCAGGGCATGGGCGAGAAAATGGCCCTCATCACCGATGGCCGCTTTTCTGGCGCCACCCGCGGCTTTTGTGTCGGCCATGTCGGCCCCGAAGCACAAATGGGCGGACCCATTGCGCTCATCAGGGATGGCGACATGATCACCCTTGATGCCGTTGAAGGCACCCTCACATGCAATGTGAGCGATGCCGAATTCGCCGACCGCAAGAAAAGCTGGAAGCCCAAGGACCATGGTTATGGCTCCGGCGCTTTGTGGAAATATGCCCAACAGGTAGGCCCCGCTGTGTCAGGTGCCGTAACCCATCCCGGAGGAAGTGCTGAAGGTGTTTGCTACGCCGACATATAGCCTCTTCGTGAAGTCAGCTTCGCGCCCCGTCAGAAATGCAATTATTGCACTTCTGGCCGTGATGCTCCTCGGCTTGTCGCCCGTGGCCCACGCGCAAGAAGCCGAAGCCGGGTTCTTCTCCTATATGCCCGCGGCGCCTAAGATCAATCTGCCCGATATCAACATCCCGTTCTGGACCGATGATCTGAAAAAGGCCAAGAAGGCTTACAATAAAGGAAGTTACGACAAGGCAATCAAGTTTTTCCGGAAGGCCTCCGAAGACGGCAACATCGTGGCTGACTGGTACCTCGGCCACATCTACCGCACCGGCCGCGGCGTTCCGCGCGACGATGCCACCGCCTTCTCCTATTATTCGCGGGTTTCCGAATCCTATGATCCCGACGAGCGCGACCAGAACCGCCTGCGCATCATGGTGGACGCGCAGTTGCGCGTGGCTGATTATTACCGCGTCGGCATTGCCGATGCGGGCATCAAGGCGAACTACAGGGTCGCCGCCCGGAGCTATTTGAGGATAGCTTCCACTTACGGTCATCCCGGTGCGCAGTATTCGCTGGGCTTGATGAATATCCGGGGCCAGGGCGTAAAGAAGAATCCGCAGCAGGGTTTGAAGTGGCTGATCGCTGCCGCCAGAAAGCGCCATTGCCTGTCGGAAGCCTATCTCGGCGATCTCTACTGGGATGGCAAGCTGGTGCAGAAGGATCGCACCCGTGGCCTGATGTGGTACATTCTCGCCACGCAATCCACGAACCCATCGGAATACCCGGCGATCTTCGATCGCTATAACGAACTCAATTCGCAAGCCAGTGAAGACGAAAGGCTTGAGGCGGAAGCCCGCGCCCAGGTCTGGGCCGACCAGTACCCGACGGATCACAATTCCTCCGCTGAATAACGCCTGACCCCAAGCCTTGAGACGGCTCCCGGAGTATGCGCCTCGCGGGTCATGACCGCAATGCCAAGGTGAATTAACCGCGGTCAGTCCAATTTACGTCTAACCCTTGCTATTCCAAGGCCGTTCATGCGATTTACAACGGACAATGGCAAGTTCAAACGGTAACAAAATCCCCGAAACTCCCCTAACGCGCGTACCCATTCTGGGGCGGCTCCGGGCCTATTTTTTCACCGGTCTTGCCATCACCGCGCCCATCGCCATCACGATCTGGGCCACCCTCTGGTTCATCGATATTTTCGACGCCTGGCTGAAACCCTACATTCCCTCCTACTATAATCCCGACACCTACTTGCCCTTCAAGGTTCCGGGCTTTGGCTTGATTTTTGCCCTCCTGTCAATCACCCTGGTGGGCGCCCTGGCCGCCAATCTGGTGGGTCGCACCCTGATCGGATTGTGGGACAAGGCGCTGCACCGCACACCCGTGGTGCGCTCCATCTACAAGGGCTCGAAGCAGATTTTCGAAACCCTGTTCCTGCAGAAGGGCACCTCGTTCCAGAAAGCCTGCCTGGTCGAATGGCCACGCCACGGAATCTGGACGCTGGCCTTTATCTCGCGTGAGATTGATGGCGCGATGATAGGATTGGAGAAGGGCCGGCAGATGTACGCCGCCTATGTCTCGACCACGCCAAATCCTACCGGCGGCTACGTTTTCTTTTGCGATGACGGCGATGTCGTGGTTCTCGATACGACCGTAGAGGATGCCCTGAAGCTTGTCATCTCCATGGGCCTAGTCTTTCCCGATGGGCCGCTTGCCCCGGAAACGGAAATGAAGCTGGCCGGCAAACCGTCGCGCAAGAAACCTATCCGGCGGAAAGCAACTTGACCGCTTCGTCGCGCTCGAAAAGATAGAGCAGGGTGCGCAGTGCCTCGCCGCGCGCTGATTTCAATTCAGCATCGCGCGCCAAAATCAACGCCGCGTCATCCCGCGCCGCCGCCAGCAGATCGCCATTTGCCGCCAGATCGGCAATGCGGAAGAGGGGAAGCCCCGCCTGCTGCGTTCCTAGCATTTCACCAGCACCCCGCAGGCGCAGGTCTTCCTCCGCAATGCGAAAGCCATCCTCCGTTTCGCGCATGATCGTAAGGCGCGCCTTTGCTGTTTCACCCAGCGGCACCTGATACAACAGAAGGCAAGTCGATTTGGCCGCGCCCCGTCCCACGCGCCCGCGTAACTGGTGAAGCTGGGCAAGCCCGAAGCGCTCGGCATTTTCAATCACCATGATCGAGGCTTCCAGAACATCGACGCCAACCTCGATGACCGTTGTCGAAACCAGAATGTCGAGCGCCCCGGATTTGAAATCCGCCATGACGGCGTCCTTGGCCGGTCCCTTGAGCCGACCATGGATGAGGCCGACGCGGCCCGGAAATACTTGTTCGAGATGTTTGAAGCGGTCTTCCGCCGCCGCCAGATCAACAAGCTCGCTTTCCTCCACCAGCGGACAAACCCAATAGGCCCGCTGCCCGGATCTTATGCTGCGGCCCAGACCGGCCACAACCTCATCCATCCGATTTAATGGCAGCACGCGCGTATCAATCGAAAGCCGCCCCGCTGGTTTCTCTGTGAGCTTTGACACATCCATGTCACCATAGACGGTCAGCGCAAGCGTGCGCGGAATGGGTGTCGCCGTCATGACCAGAAGGTCAGTGGCGCTACCCGCCTTGGCCTGCAGCGCAAGCCGCTGGTGCACGCCGAAGCGGTGCTGCTCGTCGATCACCACCAGTCCGAGGCTCTTGAATTCGACGCCTTCCTGAAACAGCGCATGGGTGCCGATCAGAATGTCAATCGTGCCTCCAGCAAGGCGTTCCAGGATATCGTCCCGCTGCTTGCCCTTCTCGCGTCCTGTAAGAACCGCAATGGAAATCCCCGCGGCCCCGCATAGCGGCGCAAGCGACGCTAGATGCTGCCGCGCCAGAATTTCCGTGGGAACCATGAGGCTGCCCTGTGCACCGCACTCTACCGCAGTTGCAAGGGCAAGCAAAGCCACAATGGTTTTCCCCGATCCCACGTCACCCTGTAGCAAGCGCAGCATGCGCGATGGCGAAGCCATGTCGGCTCGAATTTCCGCATTGGCAAAGGTCTGCCCGCCCGTCAGCGTGTAGGGCAGGGCGCCGATGATCTTGGCTTGCCGCGCCCCATCGCCTACAAAACTTCTCCCCGCCGCCCGCTTCATGTGTCCACGCACAAGGCTCAGCGCCAACTGGTTCGCCAGAAGCTCGTCATAGGCCAGCCTCAAACGTGTTGGCGAAGTGATCGACGGCGCTTCGCTGATCTGCGGACTGTGCAGCGCCTTCAGCGCTTCTGAAAAATCCGGCCAGTTGTGTTTCTTCTTCCACGCCGCATCCAGCCATTCTGTCAAGTCCGGCAAGCGCTCCAAAGCCGAGCGGATGGCCCGCCCCAAAATCTTCGGAGAGAGTCCCGCCGTAAGCGGATACACCGGTTCGATCAGCGGCATGCGACTGAAGTCTTCCGCCGACAGGATATGATCCGGATGGGCAATTTGCGGTTCCTCGCCATACCAGCTGATTTCGCCGGAAATAAACCGCGTTTCGCCCTCCGGCAGGCTGCGCGTAAGGCTGTCCACAAAGGCATGGAAAAACACCAGGGTCAGCGAGCCTGTCTGGTCCGAAACCTCAACCCGGTAGGGCAGCCTTTTGTTGAAAGGCGGCGGCGGCTTGTGGCGCCCCACCTTCACCTCAATGGTGACAATGCCCTCCTTGGGCAGGTCGGCGATCTTCGGGCGAAAGCGCCGGTCGACAACCCCGCTCGGCAAATGAAACAGCAAATCGATGATGCGGGTGGGCGCCGTTGCGTCGCCGCGCAGGAATTGCGCCAGAACCTTGTCCAGCTTCTGGCCAATGCCCTTGATGCCCGAGGCGCTAGCAAACAGCGGATTGAGAACAGAAGGACGCATGGCGCCATTTTGTGTGCAAAGGTGTTGCAGCGCAAGTACAGAGGCGGCTAATCAGGCAGCAATGACATACCCAGCTGAGCCCATTGAATTGCGCCGGAAACGTCTTCTATGGCGCAGCAGCCACCGTGGCATCAGGGAAATGGACCTGCTGATGGGGGGCTTCGCAAAAGCCCGCCTGCCCACCATGACGGAAAGTGAATTGAGTGCCTTCGAAGACATCATTGAACTGCCCGACCAGGAGCTTCTCTCCTGGGTCACCGGTGAGGCGCCCGTGCCTGCAACGCTCAGCAATGTGCTGCTGCCTGAACTCCTAAAGTTTCGCCCATGATTGATCTTGCAAAGCTTGCGCCACGCCTCAAGGTTTCCGGCCGCATTCCGCTATCGGGCGTGCCCCAAGGCCTTGATGCAATGCTCCTGCCGAAGTTGGCCAGGCATCTCGTTGATGTCCCGCTGCTCCACATCTGCGTCGATGACCAGCGCCTGTCCACCCTTACTGAGCAGATCGCCTATTTCGCGCCCGATCTGGAAGTTCTGCGTTTTCCCGCCTGGGATTGCCTGCCCTATGACCGGGTCTCGCCCTCCGCCGATATCTTGGCGCGAAGGCTTTCAACCCTCACCCAACTGAACCGGCCAACCGGAAAGCCCCGGCTGGTTCTGGCTACTGTGAATGCCGCCCTCCAGCGCGTTGTGCCGCGTGAGACCATCGCCAAGTCCTCCTTCTCGGCAGCCCCGGGCAATCGCGTGAAGAGCGATACGCTGCAGGCCTTCCTCGCGGGCAACGGTTTCTCGCGCGTCGGCACCGTGGTTGATCCCGGCGATTTTGCCGTGCGCGGCGGCATCATTGATATATTCCCGCCCGGCTCGGAAAATCCGGTCAGGCTCGATTTCTTCGGCGACACGCTGGAATCAATCCGCGATTTCGATGCCCAGACCCAGCGCTCCAATGTGACGCTGCGAACATTGACGCTCAATCTTGCCAATGAGGTTCTGCTGTCGCCCGAAGCCATAGGCCGTTTCCGCACCGGCTATGCCGCGGCCTTTGGCGGCCTGGACCTGAATGATCCGCTCTATGAATCGGTCACCAATGGCCGTCGCTATCAGGGCATGGAACACTGGTTGCCCTTGTTCCATGACTACCTCGAAACCTTGCTGGATTATCTGCCCGGCTCCCCAATTTCACTCGACCATGCCGCCGATGAATCCATGCTCGCGCGCCACGAACAGGTCGCAGAGTTTTACGATGCACGTCGAGAGGCCCGCGAAAAGGGCTCCTTTGGTGCTGCCCCCTATAAGCCCCTGAGCAGCGAACGGCTCTACATCAGCGAAGCCGAATGGAAACAGCTTCTCGCCGACCGCACCAGCATCGCATTGTCAGCCTTTGAAAGCCCGGACCCCGCCAGCATTTCATTTGGCGGCAGGCGTGGCCGCAGCTTCGCCGCTGAACGCACCCAGACAGGCTCAAGCATCTATGACGCGGTGAAACTCCACACCGAAGACCTGCGTAAATCCGGCAAGCGCGTGCTGATCGCCAGTTGGACCGAAGGTTCCCAGGAACGCCTGCACACCATCCTGAAAGACCACGAACTTGCCCCGCTGGCCAGCGCTACGACATGGGCCGACGCCAGTACCCGCGACAAGTCCATCGTCAGTCTTGTCGTGCTCGGCCTTGAAGAGGGCTTTGAAACCAGTGACCTCGCCGTCATTGCCGAGCAAGATATCCTAGGTGACCGCCTGATCCGCAAGGCTCGCAAGAACAGGAAGGCCGCGGATTTCCTTTCGGAACTGTCTTCGCTTTCTGCGGGCGATCTCGTCGTCCACGTCGATCACGGCATCGGCCGCTTCGAGGGCCTGAAAACCATAGAGGTGCAGGGCGCCCCGCATGATTGCCTGCTGCTGATCTACGCCGGCAACGACCGCCTGTTCCTGCCTGTCGAAAATATCGAACTGCTCACGCGCTATGGCGCGGAAGACAACGGCACTCAGCTTGACAGGCTCGGCGGCGGCGCCTGGCAGGCCAAGAAGGCGCGCCTCAAGGAACACATCCGCGAAATTGCCGAGGACCTGATCAAGACCGCTGCGGCGCGCGAACTCAAGGCCGGAGACATTCTGCCGCCGCCCGATGGCGCCTTCGATGAATTCTGTGCCCGCTTCCCCTACGAGGAAACCGAAGATCAGCTAACGGCAATCGAAGCCGTCCTGAATGATCTGCAGAAGGGCCGCCCCATGGACCGCCTGATTTGCGGCGACGTAGGCTTTGGTAAAACCGAGGTGGCGCTCCGTACCGCCTTCATCGCCGCCATGAATGGCAAGCAGGTGGCCATCGTGGTGCCCACAACCCTTCTCGCGCGCCAGCACTACGCCACCTTCAGCGAACGCTTCAAGGGCTTGCCCCTGCGTTTGGCCCAGGCATCACGCCTCGTGGGCCGCAAGGAGATAGACGCGGTGAAAGCCGGGCTGGAGGCCGGTGATATTGATATCGTCGTCGGCACCCATGCGCTGCTCACCGGCAACATCAAGTTCCGAGATCTCGGCCTTCTGATCATCGATGAAGAGCAGCACTTCGGCGTGAAGCATAAGGAACGGCTGAAGGAACTTCGTGCCAATGTCCATGTGCTGACACTCACCGCCACACCCATTCCCCGCACCCTGCAACTGGCGCTCTCCGGTGTCCGCGAACTTTCGCTGATTACAACACCGCCCCTGGACCGTCTCGCGGTGCGCACCTATATCTCGCCTTTTGATCCCGTCATCATCCGCGAATCCCTGCTGCGCGAACATTTTCGTGGCGGGCAAAGCTTCTATGTCGTGCCCCGCATTACCGATCTCACCGAAATAGGCGAGTTCCTGCGCGAGAATATCCCCGAGATAAAATTCCGCACTGCCCATGGCCGCATGGCGCCTACCGAGCTCGAAGACATCATGTCCGGTTTCTATGACCGGAAATTCGACGTGCTGCTTTCCACCACCATTGTTGAATCAGGCCTCGATATTCCCACCGCCAATACCCTGATTGTCCACCGGGCCGATATGTTCGGCCTCGCCCAACTCTATCAGTTGCGCGGCCGCGTTGGCCGCTCCAAGCACCGCGCCTATTCCCTGTTTACCACGCCGCCCAACCGCGTGCTCACCGAAGCCGCCGACCGGCGCCTAAAAGTCCTGCAGTCCCTAGATTCCCTCGGTGCGGGCTTCACGCTGGCCAGCCACGATCTCGATATCCGCGGCTCCGGCAATCTTCTGGGCGAGGAACAGTCCGGCAATATCAAGGAAGTGGGCTACGAACTCTATCAAACCATGCTCGAGGAGGCGGTCATCAAGATGCGCACCGGCGGCGAGATGGAGGAAGCCGAAGGCACCTGGTCGCCGCAGATCAATGTGGGAACCTCGGTGTTCATTCCGGAAAAATTTGTCTCCGACCTGCAGGTGCGCCTTGGTCTCTATCGCCGGCTTGCCGATCTTCACGAGCAATCCGATCTCGAAGCCTTCGGCGCCGAACTGCATGACCGCTTTGGCCGCCTGCCAGAAGAGGTGCAGCATCTGATCGAGGTTGTCTCGATCAAGCTCCTCTGCCGCGCCGCCAATGTGTCGAACGTCGATGCGGGGCCCAAGGGCGTGGTGCTGGGTTTCCGCAAGGACACTTTCCCCAATCCCGCAGCCCTGGTGCAGTGGATCGCCGGGCAGGGAACATTGGCCAAGCTCCGGCCCGACATGAAGTTGGTCATCCTGCGCACCTGGAAAACGCCGGAAGAGCGCCTTAAGGGCACCCGGCAGATCATGCAGAATCTTGTGATGCTGGCCGCCTGATCGGGTATAGTCCCACGATGAGGTCCTGAATGCTCTTTGATTTCGATGCGCTGACGCTCGCCCGGATGCAGTTTGCGTTTACTGTATCCTTCCACATCATCTTCCCCGCTTTTTCGATCGGGCTCGCCAGCTATCTCGCCGTTCTGGAAGGCATCTTGCTGTGGAAAAAGGACCAGGTTTACCGCAACCTATTTAACTACTGGAAAAAGGTCTTTGCCGTGGCTTTTGGCATGGGTGTCGTCTCCGGGATTGTCATGGCCTACCAGTTCGGCACCAACTGGAGTGTTTTTTCCGACAAGGCCGGGCCGGTGATCGGCCCCCTGATGGGCTACGAAGTTCTCTCCGCCTTCTTCCTCGAAGCAGGTTTCCTCGGCGTCATGCTCTTCGGCGAAAAGCGCGTGGGCCCCAGCCTCCATTATTTCGCAACCCTCATGGTGGCTGCGGGAACGCTAATATCAGCTATCTGGATTCTGTCGGTAAACAGCTGGATGCAAACACCCGCAGGCTATTCCATTAATGCCGCGGGCCAATTCGTCCCCGAGGATTGGTGGGCCGTGATATTCAATCCCTCCTTCCCCTACCGCTTTGTCCACATGGTTCTCGCAGCCTATCTCACCACGGCTTTTGTGGTGGGCGCCGTCGGCGCCTGGCATTTGCTGAAAGACACAAACTCGCGCGGCGCCCGCGTGATGTTTTCCATGGCCATGTGGATGGCGGCCCTCGTGGCTCCCATCCAGATTTTCGCCGGCGACCAGCACGGGCTAAATACGCTTGAATATCAGCCCGCCAAGGTCGCCGCCATGGAAGGACACTACGACACCCATGTCGGCGCACCGCTTATCCTTTTTGGCGTCCCCGAAGATGAAGCCGAAATCACCCGCTACCAGATCGCCATTCCAAAACTGGGTTCGCTGATATTGACCCATCATGCAGATGGTGAAGTCAAAGGGCTCAAGGCCTTCCCGAGAGACCAGCGCCCACCCGCCGAAATCGTCTTCTGGTCCTTCCGCCTCATGGTGGGCATCGGCTTTGCCATGCTGGGGATCGGCCTCTGGAGCCTGCTGCGCCGCCTGCGGAAGGACAAGCTCTATGAAGATCGCTGGCTGCACAGGGCGGCGCTGCTTATGGGGCCATCGGGCTTCATGGCTGTGCTCGCCGGCTGGATCACAACTGAAGTGGGCCGCCAGCCCTACACCGTCTACGGCCTGCTCACCACGGCCCAGTCGGCGTCCCCCATTGCCGCCCCCGCCGTTGCAACTTCGCTGGTGGCTTTCATCATTGTCTATTTCTTGGTCTTTGGGGCAGGGGTATTTTACATTCTCAGGCTCTGGGGAACGTCGCCGGATCATGTTGTACCGGAAACCGAGCGTGGCCCAAGCCACGCCGCGGGCATCAATCCCGGCCCGGCCCTCAAGGCGAGCGAATAGGAGCGCATGATGGCAATCGATCTTCCCTTCATCTGGGCCGGCCTTATCGCCTTCGCGGTTCTGGCCTATGTGATACTCGACGGCTTCGATCTCGGCATCGGCATCCTCTTTCCGCTTGCGAAAGATAGCGACGACCGCGACGTAATGATGAATTCCGTCGCCCCGGTCTGGGATGGCAATGAGACCTGGCTGGTGCTCGGCGGCGGCGGGCTTTTGGCGGTGTTCCCGCTGGCCTATGCCGTGGTGCTGCCCGCGCTTTATGCGCCGCTCATTGCCATGCTGTTGGCACTCGTCCTGCGCGGCGTGGCTTTTGAATTTCGCTGGCGTACCAAGCGCGGCCAATTTCTTTGGGATTGGTCTTTCAGCGGCGGCTCCCTCATTGCCACCTTCGCCCAGGGCATGGCCCTTGGCGCGCTTGTGCAAGGCATCCCCGTGGTCAACCGCGCCTATGCCGGCGGCTGGTGGGACTGGGTCTCGCCGTTCACTTTGCTCACCGGCGTGGCGCTGGTTGCTGGCTATGCCCTGCTGGGGTCCACCTGGCTTGTCATGAAAACCGAAGGCGAATTGCAGGAAACATCACGCAAGCAGGCCTGGATCACTGGCGCTGCCACCATTGTCCTCATCGGCGCCGTCAGCCTTTGGACCCCGTTTCAGGAACCACTATATTTCGCCCGCTGGTTTGCCTGGCCCGCCATGCTCTTTAGCGCCATCGTGCCCTTGCTGGTTCTGATCTGCATCTATGGCCTCTATACGGGGCTGCGCGGCAAGAGCGACTACCGCCCCTTCCTCTCGTCCCTCGGCATCTTCATCCTGTGCTTCGTGGGGATCGGCATCAGCTTCTATCCCTTTATCGTCCCGCCCTCTCTTTCGATCTGGGATGCCGCTGCCCCCGACAAAAGTCTCGCCTTCCTCCTCGTCGGCGCCCTTGTCCTGGTGCCGCTGATCCTCGCCTACACGGCCTATTCCTATTGGGTCTTCCGCGGAAAGGTCGACTCGCACGAAGGCTATCATTGATGGCGCGCAAGCTGTTATGGTTTGCAGGCCTCTGGCTGGCCGGCGTGCTGGTGGTGGCAAGCATCGGCTACGCCATCAAACTGGTCATCGGTTGACCACGTGGTGAATTGATCAAAATCAAGAGCGCGCCGCACTATCCATGCTCAGTAAGGCAAACCGTCACAATTCCGGTCGAAATACTGCTTCATGCTGCAACAGGAATCATGGGCTCACCCGATGAACACAATTGCCTCCTCCAATGTCCTAAATCCCCAATTGCTGAGAGCCATGGATGCCTATTGGCGGGCAGCCAATTACCTTTCGGTTGGGCAGATATATCTCTACGACAATCCATTGCTCAAGGTGCCGCTGTCGTTGGCGCATGTAAAGCCGCGCCTGCTTGGACATTGGGGAACGACGCCCGGCCTCAACTTCATCTACGTCCACTTGAACCGGATAATCGTCAATCATGATTTGAATGTGATCAACATCACAGGCCCCGGTCATGGCGGGCCGGGCCTGGTTGCAAATGCTTACCTGGAAGGAACTTACAGCGAAGTCTATCCTCAAATTTCGCAAGATGAAGCCGGCATGAAGCGCCTGTTCAAGCAGTTCTCCTTTCCTGGCGGTATCCCAAGCCATGTTTCGCCGGAAACTCCCGGGTCAATTCATGAAGGCGGTGAACTGGGCTACTCGCTGTCGCACGCATTCGGTGCCGCCTTTGACAATCCCGATCTCCTCGTCGCCTGCGTTGTCGGCGACGGTGAGGCTGAAACCGGCGCACTTGCCACAAGTTGGCATTCCAACAAGTTTCTCAATCCGGTGCATGATGGCGCCGTGCTGCCGATCCTTCACTTGAATGGCTACAAGATCGCGGGCCCAACCGTACTGGCACGGATTCCTAAAGATGAGCTCGAATCCCTTTTTCGCGGCTATGGCTACGCGCCGCGCTTTGTAGAGGGCGACGATCCAATGGAAATGCATCAACTCATGGCCAGGATCCTTGATGAGGTCGTGGCCGACATCCGGAATATTCAACGTGAGGCTCGCGCCGACGGTTTCAAGAAGCGCCCGTGCTGGCCCATGATCGTCCTGCGCTCGCCAAAGGGCTGGACCGGTCCAAAGTCGGTCGATGGCAAACCAACCGAGGGAACGTTTCGCTCCCATCAGGTGCCGATGAGTGACATGGATAAGCCCGGTCATTTGAAGATACTGGATGATTGGCTGAGGAGTTACCGGCCTGAAGAACTGTTCGATGCGCAAGGCAAGCTTCGCCCGGAGCTTGCCGGGCTGGCTCCGCACGGTGAGCGGCGCATGAGCGCCAATCCACACGCGAATGGCGGCCTCCTGGTGCAGGACCTGCATCTGCCCGATTTTACCGATTACGCCGTCAAGGTGCCAACTCCCGGGACTGTGACCGCTGAAGCCACCCGCGTTCAGGGGCAGTTCATCCGCGACGTGATAAAGTACAACCGGAAAAATTTTCGTGTATTCAGCCCCGACGAAACGAACTCGAACCGCTGGGATGCCGTGTTCGAAGTTACCGATCGCTGTTCGACCGCCGAGATCATTCCCCTGGATGACCACGTTGCAGCCGATGGCCGCGTGATGGAAATGTTGAGCGAACACCAGTGCGAGGGATGGCTGGAAGGCTACCTGCTCACCGGACGCCATGGCTTCTTCTCATGCTATGAGGCTTTCATTCACATCATCGATTCAATGTTCAACCAGCACGCCAAGTGGCTGAAGGTGACACGGGGCATTCCCTGGCGCCGCCCAATCGCCTCGCTCAACTACCTGCTCACCTCCCACGTCTGGCGCCAGGACCACAACGGCTTCACCCATCAGGATCCAGGCTTCATCGATCACGTGGTAAACAAGAAAGCTGAAATCATTCGTGTCTATCTGCCACCGGACGCCAATACGCTCCTCTCGATCACCGATCATTGCTTGCGGAGCCGCAACTACGTGAACGTCATAGTCGCCGGCAAACAACCCTCGCCGCAATGGCTCAGCATGGAGGCCGCCATCCAGCACTGTTCAGCCGGAATAGGAATTTGGGACTGGGCGGGTAACGACCAGGACGGCGAACCGGACATTGTAATGGCTTGTTGCGGCGATGTGCCCACGCTGGAAACCCTGGCTGCCGTGGATTATCTCCGGAAGCATTTTCCGGAATTGAAGGTCCGGGTGGTCAACGTCGTCGACTTGATGAAGCTCCAATCCCAGCACGAGCATCCGCACGGATTGACCGACAATGACTTTGACCAGCTCTTCACCACCGATAAGCCGGTCATTTTTGCTTTCCACGCATACCCGCCGCTGATTCATCGGCTCACCTACCGCCGGAGGAATCATCAAAATTTTCATGTCCACGGTTATAAGGAAGAAGGCACGACAAGCACGCCGTTCGACCAGGTAGTGATGAACGATCTCGACCGTTTCCATCTCGTGCTGAACGCGATTGACCGCCTACCGCAACTTGGCGCGAGCGCTGCCGGCGTGAAGCAAGCCATCCATGACAAGCTGGTTGAACACAAGCGCTACATTTCTGAACACGGCGAAGACATGCCGGAAATCAGAAACTGGAAGTGGGGAGCATAGATTTCTTCAGGTCTTGGCGTTACGGCCTATTTCTATTGTGCTTCGCAGGCCTGTGGCTGGCCCGTGTGGGTGTGGTGGCAAGCGTGGGCTTCGCCATCAGACTTGTGATCAGCTGATCAGGTCGCGGAAGAAGGCGGATAGATCGTTGGCAACGGCTGCCGGTTGCTCAACCGGGGCGAAGTGCCCGCCGCGCGGAAAAACCGTCCAACGCTTAACATTGTAGAGGCGCTCCAGATACGCGCGTGGCGCTTCACCTTCTGGAACTTTTTCATTCGCAAAAACACCGAACGCCGTGGGTGTACTGACGTAGGCGGGATTGACCGGATACCGGCGATTGTCCCAATAATCGCGCATTGACGAAGTGATCGTTTGCGTGGCCCAGTAGAGAGTGAGCGTAGCGCAGAGGAAGCCATCGGGCGGCGTCACATCGCTCCACGAGCGCCATTTCTCGCCCAGATAGGCAGCCAGCCCCGTGGGCGAGTCATTGAGGCCATAGCCGATGGTCTGAGGTTTGGTGGATTGTATGGCGCTATATCCCTGCTCCTCCGCCGCCCAAACGCGGTTCACGGCAAGATATGATCGCTCCCCATCTGACAGCGCCGCGTCCTCCACCACGGGAGTGAGTTCCGGTGTTGTGAGGTGGATGCCGATGACCGCTTCGGGCTGGTCCAGGGCGAGCAAGGTTGAAACCCCGGCACCGAAGTCACCGCCGCCCGCCCCATAGCGGGAATATCCGAGCGCGGTCATCAGCCGGTGCCAGCGTTCGGCCACGTAGCGGTAGTTGATGCCAGCCT
Source organism: Hyphomicrobiales bacterium (assembly GCA_038251095.1). Classification (GTDB taxonomy): domain Bacteria; phylum Pseudomonadota; class Alphaproteobacteria; order Rhizobiales; family Aestuariivirgaceae; genus Aestuariivirga. The sequence continues at coordinate 108,941 of JBBSBQ010000003.1, read as the reverse complement.
CGGGTGGACGCGGCGAAAAGCCATATCCCGGCAGGGAAGGCACCACGACGTCGAATTCATCAAGCATCGGTAGCATATCGATATAGTCGAGAAAACTGCTGGGCCAGCCGTGCGTGAGGATCAGCGGCATGCCCCGACCGGATGCCGCACGCTGGTGGACGAAATGGGTGCCTTCCCAGGTGAAGTGGTGGAGCGTATTGAGCTTCCGTTCCCAGGCCCGCCAATCGAACGTATCAGCCCAGTAGGATACGAGGTGCCGCAGCCAGTCCTGCTCGGTGCCCTGTCCCCACCCGATGCCGGGCAGTTGGCCGGGCCATCTCGTCTGGCGCAGCCTTGCCCGCAGATCGTCAAGAACCTCATCCGTAATGTGGATCTGAAACGGCTGCATCGGCTAAGCCGCTAGCCTGCCGATGGCCTCGGCCAGAACTTCCGCCGGCTGCGCCCCCATCAGGCCCTGTTTTTGCGCGAAAATGAAACAGGGCACCCCCGTCACACCGATGCGGTAGGCGCGCTCCACTTCCGCATTCACCGCATCAACATCCTTGTCCGTTTCAAGCTTCGCTGCAACTTCGGCCTTGTCCATCCCGGTCTCGCCCGCAATCTTTGCCAGCACGGCGCGGTCGCCGACATTAAGCCCCAGACTGAAATACGCCATCAACAGCCGTTCTTTCACGTCATGTTGGATGCCTGATACATGGCTCCAGCGAATCAGCCGGTGGGCGTCCAGCGTGTTGGGCGTCCGCGTGATAAGGTCGAACCGGTACGGAACTCCCTCTGTTTCGCCCGCTGAGATATTGGGATCATTGATCGTCTTGGCGCGCTCGGCGCCAAACTTGTTTTCAAGATAGGTGCGGCGGCTCATTCCTTCCGCAGGAATCGTGGGATCGAGAAAGAACGGCCGCCAGTTTACCTCGACCTTGATGTCCTCGAGCATGCCGATGGCCTTGTCCAGACGCCGCTTGCCGAGAAAACACCACGGGCAAATGACATCGGAAACAACATCAATCGAAATTTCCTTCATGGATTGCGCCACAGCGTGGTGGCTTCAAAGCCGGGCAGGGGCTGCTTCTCCGGTCGTCCTATGGCCTTCCAGCGCGCAATCCATTGCCCGCCCGCATCATAGAACGGGATGATGTAAAATCCGGCCACAAGCAACCGGTCAAGTGCCCGAACCGCCACCGTAAATTCTTCATGTCCCTTGGCCGTGAGCAGTGCCTCGATGGCAGCGTCCACCGCTGGGTCGGCAATGCCCGGATAGTTGCGCGTGCCCTCAATGGTCCTGCCTTCTGAACCGAAATAGAATTTCTGTTCGTTGCCGGGCGACAGGGAGTTGAACCATGTCGCAGGGATCATGTCGTAATCATAGGTCTTCTGCAGGCTCGAAAACTGCGCTGAGTCCACATTGCGCACCTCCGCCTTGATGCCGATCTGCTGCAGCGTGCGCTGATAGTGCAGGGCGATCTTTTCCTGATCCTTGGTATTGATTGAAATCGTAAAGGCAAATGGCTCCCCTGCCACGTTGACCAGGCCAGCATCCCCGATCTTCCAACCCGCCTCACTGAGGAGCGCCACGGCCTTTCTTAACGCATTGCGGTCACGGCCCGATCCATCGCTAACCGGCAGGGCGTAACTGCCGTCCTGAAAGTCGGCCCGGAATTTCTCTGCCGCGGTGCCGAGAACAGTCTTCTCTGCCGCATCGATTGGTTTTCCCTTGGAGGAAAGTTCCGATCCTGAAAAATAGCCGTAAGTTCGCTGATAAACGCTGGAGAAGAGGTTGACATTCGCCCATTCAAAATCAAAAGCGATGATCAGCGCCTCGCGCACCCGCGGATCCTCGAATATTTTGCGCCGCGTATTGAAGGCAAAGCCGCTGGTGGGAGCGGGCGAACGCTGTTCGATTTTCTCCAGAATGACGTTGCCGTCCTTTGCGGCCGGAAAATCATAGCCCGTTGCCCAGCGCGTGGGGTCGCCTTCCGTGCGGATGTCGGCATCGCCCTTCTTGAAGGCCTCGAAGGCCGCGTTGGCATCGCGGTAGTAGTCGTAACGTACCGTTTCAAAATTCCACAGGCCTTTGCCCAGTCCCAGATTCTTGCCCCAATACTCGGGGTTTTTCCTGTAGGTGATGCTTTCACCAGCTCGCACCTCATCGATCACATAAGGGCCGGAGCCAATCATCGGAACAAGCGAGCTCTCATCGAAAGCTTTTGCCATCCAGGCATGCTTCGGAAAGATCGGCATGACGCCAACAATCAGCGGCAGCTCCCGGTCGCCCGCGTCCTGGTGAAAGACCACCGTGTGGTCATCCGGCGTGTTCATCCTTGTGATCTTCGAATAGGAGTTCTTGAAATTGGGGCGCCCTTTGTCACGCAGGGTCTCCAGCGAGAACACCACATCTGCCGCAGTCACCGGCTTGCCATCGGAAAATTTTGCCTCGGGCCTGATCCTGAAGGTAAAGGTCTGCCTGTTGTCGCTGACATCAATGGATTCGGCCAAAAGGCCATAGAGCGAAAAGGCCTCATCCCAATTGCGCCCCATGAGACTTTCAAAAACGTAGGTTCGAACTCCTACAGCTGGCGCACCCTTCACAATAAATGGCGAGAGGCTGTCAAACGAACCGGTAATGGCCTGCCGCAGGGATCCGCCCTGCGGCGCATCCGGATTGACATAGGGCAGGTTCTTGAAGTCGGCCGCCAGCGCCGGCTCGCCATGCATGGCAATGCCGTGTTGCGGGGTTGCCTGCGCTGTCGAATGGAGGGCGACAGCAAGCAATCCTCCAGCAAGGAACTGCGTCAGGCGGCGGGCAAGAGTCATGGCGTCATTTCGCTAGCGCACAATAATGTTCGAAAATTGCCATGGATCGCGCCGGTCCAGCTTTTCTTCAAACAGCTCGCCGCGGCCCTCGAGCGGCGTCCAGTCCGTGTAAACGCCCCGCATAGTCCCGAGATAGGGCGCTTGAATCTCCAGGCAACGCCGGAAATCCATTTCCTCCGTCTCGACAATACCTGCCTTTGGGTTCTCAATGGCCCAGACAAGGCCCGCAAGAACTGCGGAAGTCACCTGCATGCCGGTGGCGTTCTGATAGGGCGCCAGTTTCCGGGTCTCTTCAATGGAAAGCTGCGAGCCATACCAATAGGCATTCTTCTTGTGGCCATAGAGGAAAACCCCAAGCTCGTCGCCGCCGTCGACAATTTCCTGTTCCTCCAGGATATGCGAAGCCGATTGTCGCTTGCCGCCCGCCCCAAACATTTCTAGCACAGACAGCACCGCGTCATTGGATGGATGATAAGCATAGTGGCATGTCGGCCGGTAGGTGACGCGTTTGCCGTCGCGCACCGTGAAATAATCGGAAATCGAAATCGCTTCATTATGGGTCACCAGCAGCCCGAAATGCGCACCTGCCGTGGGAACCCAGCTCCGCACCCGCGTATCAGCGCCGGCGCGGGTGAGATAGATCGCCGCCCCCGTGCCCTTCTTGTGCCTCTTTCCATCATAAGGCAGCTTCTTCTCATGGGTCCCCCAGCCAAGCTCGGCGGGTTGCAGACCTTCGGAAACAAATCCGTCCACGGACCATGTGTTGATGAACACATCGAGCGGCTTCGGGTTCTTGGAACGCTGCGTATCGCGTTCGGCAATGTGAATGCCCTTCACTCCAAGCCGTTTCATCAGCTTCGCCCAGGCCTCGCGTGTGGCAGGTTCCTTGACTGAAATCTTCATGTCGCGGGCGAGATCCAGAAGCGCCTGCTTCACCAGCCACGACACCATGCCCGGGTTCGCCCCGCAGCAGGACACCGCCGTGGAGCCAGGGCCCAGCTTGCGCTTCACCTCCAGAAGGTCTTCGCGCACCTTATAGTTGGTGCGGTCCGCGTTATCGAGTTTGGTATTGTAGTAAAACCCGGGCCATGGCTCGTTCACCGTGTCGATGCACAGGGAGTTCGTCTCGCGCGCCAGCTTGATGATGTGGATGGAACCCACGTCCACCGTGAGGTTGACGATCAGCGCCTGCCCGGGGCCGGCGGTCAGCAGCGGTGTCAAAATGGATTTGTAGTTCTGCTTGGTGATGGACTGCTTGACGAAGGCAATGCCTTCCTTTTCGATCAAATGGCTCCACGCCGCCGAAGGGTCGATCACCGTAATTTTTGCCCTGTCGCAGGCGATGTGGCGAAGGATCAGCGGCAGGCTTCCCCGGCCGATGGAACCAAAGCCGATCATCACGATGGGGCCACTCCAGGTCGCGTGCACGGGCCATTTATTCATTCATCAAAACTCCTGTCGCCATTGTCAAAACGGGAGTTTTTTAACGCAGCGAAGCAGCCAATGATACAGAATTGTTCACCTGTCCGGCCAAAACAAACGGGGCGCTGCCTTGCTCTGCAGCGCCCCGGAGTTCAGATCGTGAAACGTCAGTACCGGTCGATGGCTTTTCTGGCCTTGTCGGCGGTGCCGCGCTTCTTTTCGGAAGCGAGCTCGGCATTCTCATGGCGGATTTGCCAGACGTGCCAGCCGATCCAGAAGGCAAGCCCGATGATCACAAGCAGGACTTCCGATCCTTGGAAGGGATATATTGCCCCCACATCCTTGAGATCGACGGCCCAAGACGTCATTCCATTCGTTGACATGTTCCGTTCTCCTTACTTGACCATTGCACGTTCGGCAGCCGTGACATCAGCCACCGCAGCTTCGTAAGCTTCGTTTGTAGCAAAGTCGAGGCCCACAAGCTCCACTTCCCTCGGCACCCGCAGCAGATCCGCGCCACTGAGTATTTTGGCGAGGATATACGTTGGGATGAACCCGAGCGCGAACATGATCACGGCGCCGATGAAGTTGCCCAGGGGATTGATATGGGCATAGCCTTCATATGGAGATGATGGCTGGCCCCAGAGCATGAAGCCCGCCACTACCACGCCGATGAAGCCGCCATAGCCGTGAACGGCAACGGCACCCACCGCATCATCGATCTTGAAGCGGCGTTCCACCCAGTAATGCATCTTGTAGATGATGCAGGGCACGATGGCGCCGATCAGCATGGCCTGGATCGGGTGATACAGGTCATTGCCGGCGGAAGCCGAGATGACGCCGCACAGTCCGCAGGAATAGGTCCAGAAGGCATCGCCCTTGGAGATCACATAGCCCGCCATCATGCCGCCTGAGAGCGACATGAGGAAGTTGAAGGTGATCGCCGACAGCGTTGTCGGGGCCAGGTAGATGTTGGTCGCCGTCCATGTTTCCCCGGTGATTTGCCCGGCAATTGTGGCCGGTGAAATCATCGGGATGTTGCAGGCCGCATAGAAGCCCCAGAAGCCCGTGTAAATCAGGAACAGCCCGATTGTTACCAGCCAGGGGTTGTGCGGCGGGATATCACGCGGCGTGCCATCGGCACGGAATTTGCCGATACGCGGACCCAGCACGATCAGGAAGGCGAGTGCAGCACCGCCGGCGATCGCGTGAACCACGCCTGATGCGTAGGCATCGTGGTAGCCCAGGATCTTGACCATCCAGCCGAGCGGGTGCCAGCCCCACGAGGCATCGATGATCCAGGCTACTGATCCGATCAGGACTGCAATCAACCAGAAAGCTCCCATTCTGGCGCGTTCGATGACCGCACCGGAAATGATTGAAGCGGTCGTGATCGAGAACAGCAGGAACGCCGCCCAGAACACGCCATTGAGCCGGTGCCACAAGGCTGCATCCGCATCCGAGACGCCCATCGTCGGGTCAGGCCCGGAAAGATGCGTTGCCATCAGGGGGCTCCACGGCTTGGCAAACTCGGCGGCGGCAAAGCCCCCTTCGATGATGCCAGGGCCATTGATGAAGGCAAAATAAATCCACCATCCGAAGAAATAGAATGTGATGGTAACCAGTGGTATCGCCATCGTATTCTTCATCAGCGTGTGCATATGATTTTTTCGGCGCGAGGCGCCGACCTCATACATGCAGAACCCCACATGGATAAGAAACATGAAAACCACCGTCACCCAGTAGTAAAACTCGGTGAAGATGACATTCAACGTATTGAGATTGTCACCCATAAGCATTCCCTCCAGCGTATAGCGCTTTTTTCCCCGCACCTTGCGCTACCGCCCCTGTTAGACTCATTTGCTACGGGGCAACTTTGTTATCTGACAGGAAACATGGGGTGCGACCCCTTGTCAAGCGCCCTGCGCGTGTCCTCCACATGAACCGGAAATGAATTTCCCGCTCAGGTTTCATACAGCCAGCATCCCTTAGAACTGCTCCCAAGTTCAAAGGAAGTGCATGATGACCCGCCCAAACAACAAGAAAATCCGTTCTCTCCCGCCCGTGGCGGCCATGGTTATTGCCGTGGCCATCGGGCTGGTCCGGACGGAAAAAACCTGGGCGGAGGCGCTAAGTGGCCTGGATTTCCAGCCTACCCACGTATCTGTGGCCCATGATCACCCGGCGCCCTTCGATCCCCGCCGCGTGCCCCCCTCGGGCGGCATGGCCAGCCGCATGCTGGCCGGCATCATCGTCACCCACGCCCGCTTTGAGCTGAACAGCCTGTTCAACTGAAATTTGAGCTTTTCCCCCCGCTTCGCCATAGTGACCGAAACGATTCGGGAACTTTGAAATATGGCCAAGGCCAGGAATACAGACGATCTTTTCGGAAATCTGCCAGCAGTAACAAAGTCTTCCACCAAGGCCACGGCCAAAACCCGAGGCGAGGAGCAATATACCGCTGCGGATATCGAGGTGCTGGAGGGGCTGGAGCCCGTCCGCCGCAGGCCGGGCATGTACATCGGCGGCACCGATGAAAAGGCGCTGCACCACCTCTTCTCCGAAGTCATCGATAACGCCATGGACGAGGCCGTCGCCGGACATGCCACCTGGATTGACGTAAACTATGATGCCGAGGGATATTTGGCCGTCACCGACAATGGCCGCGGCATTCCCATCGATCCGCACCCCAAGTTCAAGAACAAGTCGGCCCTCGAAGTCATCATGACCACGCTTCATGCCGGCGGCAAATTCGACTCGAAGGTCTATGAAACCTCAGGCGGCCTCCATGGCGTCGGCGTCTCCGTGGTGAACGCCCTCTCCGAACATTGCATTGTCGAAGTGGCCCGTGGCCAGCAGCTCTATAGGCAGGAATATGCCCGGGGGATTCCCACCGGCAAAATCCAGTCGCTCGGCAAAATCTCAGGGCGGCGCGGCACGATGGTGCGCTTCAAGCCCGACGCGCAGATTTTCGGCAAGGGCAACACGGAATTTTCAGCCGCCCGGCTTTACCGCATGTCGCGCTCCAAATCCTATCTTTTCGGCGGCGTGGAAATCAGATGGCAGTGCGATCCCTCCCACATTAAAGATAAGGAAACCCCAGCAAAGGCCGTGCTGCATTTCCCCGGCGGCCTGAAGGATTTCCTCGAAGAGCGCCTCGAAGGCAAAACCCGCGTCGTCGATGAAATCTTTTCTGGCAAGGTGGAAAAGGAAGGCGGCCACGGCAATGTCGAATGGGCCATCGCCTGGTTCGGCGGCGATGATGGCTTCTCCTCCTCCTATTGCAACACCATCCCCACTGCCGATGGCGGCACCCATGAACAGGGCTTCCGCACGGCACTCACCCGCTCGCTGAAGAACTACGCCGATCTCAAAAACAACAAGCGCGCCAACGCCGTCACCGCCGATGACGTGATGACCTCATCTGGCTCGCTCCTCTCCGTCTTCATCCGCGAGCCCGAATTCCAGGGCCAGACCAAGGACCGGCTCGCCTCCGTCGAGGCGCTCCGCATTGTTGAAAACGCTGTGCGCGATCATTTCGACCACTGGCTCACCGGCCACCCGGCCCAGGCCGACCGGTTGCTCGACTGGATCATCGAACGCGCCGATGAGCGCATCAGGCGCCGCGCCGAAAAGGAAGTGGGCCGCAAGACAGCGGTCAGGAAGCTCAGGCTTCCCGGCAAACTCGCCGATTGTTCGGCGACACAGGCGCAAGGCTCGGAACTCTTCATCGTCGAAGGCGATAGTGCAGGGGGCTCCGCCAAGCAGGGCCGCAACCGCGTCAATCAGGCGATCCTGCCCTTGCGCGGCAAAATCCTCAACGTCGCCAGCGCCACCAAGGATAAGCTCGCCGGCAACCAGCAGATCTCGGACCTCATCCAGGCCCTGGGTGCCGGCACCGGCACATCCTACCGCGAGGAGGACCTGCGCTACGACAAGGTCATCATCATGACCGACGCCGACGTGGACGGCGCCCACATCGCCTCGCTGCTCATCACTTTCTTTTACCGCCAGATGCCGCTGCTCATCGACCAGGGCCACCTCTACCTCGCCGTGCCGCCGCTCTACCGTCTCACGCAAGGCGGAAAGACCACCTACGCCCGCAACGACGCACACAAAGATGAATTGCTCAAGACGGTTTTCGGGGGCAGGGGCAAGGTCGAAGTCGGCCGCTTCAAGGGCCTCGGCGAAATGCTGGCGTCGCAGTTGAAAGAAACCACCATGGACCCCGCCAAACGCCTGCTGCTTCAGGTGACCCTGTCAGACGCCGAACGCACCTCTACCGCCAAAATCGTCGAACAGCTCATGGGCAACAAGCCGGAGGAACGCTTCAACTTCATCTCGGAGCGGGCGGAGTTTGTGAGCGAAGAGGGGCTAGATATTTGATGTACAATCCCAGGGTTCGCCAACAATGCATTGACGGGCCCTGACCAACCGGTCTCCGTCGGCAGGGCTTACCACGACAATGCCACGTGGACTAATTTGGCATACCGGTTCAGCTTTCCACGCAATCCAAATCTGGTTGAAACGCTTTCCCATGCAGCCCATACGGCAGCATGGATTCTCCCGGCCAAACCGCCACAGCACCACAGCTCACGCACCCTGAAGTTCTCCGCGTCATTTTCGGCGTCATTGTCGCCATGATTTTGGCGGCCCTGGATCAAACCATTGTGGTGACGGCACTTCCCACCATCGGCCGCAACCTCGGCAATTCTGAATATTTGCCATGGGTGGTGACAGCCTATTTATTGTTTTCCACCGCGGTGACGCCGCTTTACGGCAAGGTTTCGGACATTGTCGGACGGCGCAAAACCTTGCTGTTTGCCATTGCGGTTTTTATTGTTGGCTCGGTTGGTTGCGCACTTTCTCCCAACATGTGGATATTGATTGTTGCTCGCGCCTTGCAGGGCCTGGGCGGCGGCGGGCTTATCTCGCTGGCACAAACAATCATTGCTGACATTGTGTCGCCGAAAGAGCGCTCGCGCTATATGGTCTATATTTCGGGCGTTTATATGTTGGCAAGTATCACTGGGCCATTGCTCGGCGGATATATGGCCGAACATTTGCACTGGTCTCTGATTTTCTGGATTAACTTCCCATTGGGCTTGGTGGCACTGCTGATGACCAATGGTCTGCTCAAAAAACTTCCGCGCCACGAAAAACCACACCGGCTGGATTTTCTTGGCGCGGCTTTGATGGCGTGTGGCAGCATCGCTTTGATGTTGGCCTTGAGTTGGGGCGGGGTTCATTATCCGTGGCGTTCTCCACAGGTGTTGTGGCTCTTGCTGATTTCTGTGATGCTTTGGGTGGCATTTGTTTGGCGGCTGAAGTCTGCGCCGGAACCTTTCATCCCTTCCGATATCCTCAAAAATCCAGTCGTGGCGATGGGCACGACAACGGCACTTCTAATCATGGGCACATATATTGGCGTCACAGCCTATTTGCCGATTTACATGGAATTGACCTTCGGACTGACTGCCAGCCAATCGGGCCTCAGCCTTATTCCATTCATGTCTGGAACCGTGGTGGGGGCTATCATAGCTGGACGCTTTATGGCGCATTCGGCGAGGTACAAAAGGCCGGCCTATGTGGGGCTTGTGTGTTCGGTTCTCGGCCTTGGTTTGATGGCCGCATTCAAACATGATTTGGGAATAGTGCTTGTCGAATTGCTGATGGCGGGGTTGAGCATCGGACTGGGCACGGTTTTTCCGATCACCACGGTTGCCATTCAAAATGCCGTAAGCCCGCACCAGACGGGAACGGCCACTGGAGTCATGGGTTTCTTCAGATCGCTGGGCGGGGCTTTGGTTGTTTCCTTGTTTGGGGCAGTTCTTTTTTCGCAACTGCCGGATTTGGCAGCCCTGGAAGAGTCTTCAGCCGCAAAGCTGGCAACCACAGTTGCAGGCGGCGAAATTCATGCAGCCTTCAGGCCGCTGTTCGCCCTGGCCGCGTTGCTTTTGGCGTTGGCACTTGTCGCCTTCCACCAGATGCCGGAACGAGTCCTGCGCAGCAGCGTGCGCACACCCGGTGAGGTGCCTTTGGAATAGGGATTTGTAGGAAAATGTGACATTTCTACACTTTTGCCTTACCCCCTCCCATTTTTGCCATGAGAGCCTATATAATCCCCTCCATGGCGCAAAAAGATTCACATAAGGATGGCGGCGGCCAGGTGGGCGTGATCACCCGCACCGAACCCAAGACCAAGAAGCCCAGCCTTTACAAGGTGCTGCTGCTGAATGATGACTACACGCCCATGGAATTCGTCGTCCATGTGCTGCAGCAATTCTTTTCGAAGTCGGCCGAGGAAGCTACCCGCATCATGCTCCATGTCCACCAGAAGGGCGTAGGCATCTGCGGCGTCTATACCTTCGAAATTGCCGAGACCAAGGTCACTCAGGTCATGGATTTCGCCAAGAAGCACCAGCAGCCCCTGCAATGCACCATGGAAAAAGAATAGGGGCGCCACCCATATTCCGACGAAGTTGCAGACGTCGTCGAAAAGAATAGGGGCGCCTAATGCGCCCCTGCCTCTGCGTTAATCGTAGGTTTCCTTAGAAACGGCCGTTCAACACATCATCGCGGGTCAGGCCGACGTCGGTCAGCATGCGCTCGTCAAGGCCGAGCAGCAGGCTGCGGGCGGCGGAACGCTGCCGAACCCGGCACATGCCGGAAACGGCGTCCATGAGGAACGAAAGGGTGGAAGCATTGGTACGGGCAGTAAGGATAGTCGCGGTCATAGTGATGTAAGTCCTGTGTTTGGGTTGGGTTAGGATTTAGAAATCGCCGTTCAAAACGTCGAGGCGGGTGAGCCCCATGCCGCGCAGCGTGCGGTCGTCAAGGCTCAGCAAGTGCCGGCGCTGGGCCGCGCGAAGGCGCGAGCGGCGAAAGCCCTTGATGGCGTCCTGAACGAAGGAGAAAGCCGAAACTTCGGCCGGTTTGGAAAATGTGGTCGTGCTCATGATTTTTCGGTCCATTGCAGTTGAATTAGAACTTGCCGCGCATCACATCGAGGCGGTTGAGGCCCATGTCGCGGAGCAGGCAGTCATCCAGGCTGAGCAGGTGCCGGCGCTGAATGGAGCGCAGTCGCCTGCGGCGAAGGCCCATAAGCGCATCCATGACGAGCGAAGTCGACGAAGCCGGGGTGCGGTGGATAAGGGCGAGGCTGATCATGGTTCTGCTTTCTCGGTTGGTATTGTTGTTTCGATGACGCGGTTAATAGGGAATTGCCCCTGAAACCTGCCTGAACCGGCTGTTCAAATTCCGTTCATCTGCCGAAAAAGACATCATTAAATCTATTTTTCGGGGACCTCTCCCCAAGTTCGTAAAAATGCCTATATAATGAAGTCCAAATCACTTGGCTCGTGCGGGCGCCCATCGGAAACGGGCAATTCCGCAGGATCCGGAAGGAGCAAAAATTTTGCCCACGTTTTCACGAAGCCTCGAAAAGGCCCTCCATCGCGCCCTGGCCTATGCCAATGAGCGCCACCATGAGTTTGCCACGCTCGAACACCTGCTTTTGTCCCTGATCGAGGACAAGGATGCGGTAGCCGTCATGCGCGCCTGCAACGTGAACGTGGATGAGCTGCGCAACAGTCTTGTGAACTATGTCGATACCGAACTTGCCAACCTGGTTTCCGATGACGTCCTCGAATCAAAACCTACCGCCGGCTTCCAGCGCGTCATCCAGCGCGCCGTCATCCATGTGCAGTCCTCCGGCCGCGAAGAAGTGACCGGCGCCAATGTGCTCGTCGCTATCTTTGCCGAGCGTGAAAGCCATGCCGCCTTTTTCCTGCAGGAGCAGGACATGACCCGCTATGATGCGGTGAATTACATTTCCCATGGCATTGCCAAGCGGGCAGGGATGAATGAAGCCCGCCCCGTGCGCGGCGTTGACCAGGATCAGCAGTCCGGCACCGGTGGCGGCGAAGGTGAAGGGGCAGATGGCGGGGCCAAGAAGAAGGGCGACGCCGATGCGCTCGACGCCTATTGCATTGACCTCAACAAGAAGGCGGCCGAAGGCAAGATCGATCCGCTCATTGGCCGCGAGAACGAAGTCAACCGCACCATCCAGATCCTCTGCCGCAGGCAGAAGAACAACCCGCTCTTCGTGGGCGATCCCGGCGTGGGCAAGACGGCCATCGCCGAAGGCCTCGCCCGCAAGATCATCAATGGCGAAGTGCCCGATGTTCTGAAGAACTGCACCATCTACATGCTCGACATGGGCGTGCTGCTCGCCGGCACGCGCTACCGCGGCGATTTCGAGGAGCGCCTCAAGGCGGTGATTAAGGAAATCGAGGCCCGTCCCGGCGCCATCATGTTCATTGATGAAATCCACACCGTAATTGGTGCTGGCGCCACCTCGGGCGGCGCCATGGATGCCTCAAACTTGCTGAAGCCCGCTTTGGCTGGCGGCAACCTGCGCTGCATGGGTTCCACCACCTACAAGGAATACCGCCAACACTTCGAGAAGGACCGGGCGCTGGTCCGCCGCTTCCAGAAGATCGACGTGAACGAGCCCTCGTTGCCCGATGCCATCGCCATCCTCAAGGGTCTCAAGCCCTACTACGAGGACTTCCACAAGGTCACCTACACCGATGACGCCATCGAAAGCGCGGTACAGCTCTCCTCGCGCTACATGAGCGACCGCAAGCTGCCGGACAAGGCCATCGACGTGATCGACGAAACCGGCGCCTCGCTCATGCTGGTGGCCGAAGCCAAGCGCAAGAAGGTGATCGACGTGGCCGATATCGAGGCCACCATCGCCACCATGGCGCGCATTCCGGCCAAAACCGTATCGAAGGATGATGCCACGGTTCTGAAGAACCTCAGCACCGAACTGAAGCGGCTGGTCTTCGGCCAGGACAAGGCCATCGAGGCCCTCACTTCGGCCATCAAGCTCGCCCGTGCGGGCCTCCGCGAACCGGAAAAGCCCATCGGCTCCTATCTCTTCTCCGGCCCCACCGGCGTGGGCAAGACCGAAGTGGCAAAACGTCTGGCGGAAGTCCTGGGCGTCCACATGCTGCGCTTTGACATGTCCGAATACATGGAGCGCCACAGCGTTTCGCGCCTCATTGGCGCCCCTCCGGGCTATGTCGGATTCGACCAGGGCGGCTTGCTCACCGATGGCATTGACCAGCACCCGCACTGCGTGCTGCTGCTCGATGAAATCGAAAAGGCCCATCCCGATCTGTTCAACATCCTGTTGCAGGTCATGGACCACGGCAAGCTCACCGACCACAACGGCAAATCAGTCGATTTTCGCAACGTGATCCTGGTGATGACCACCAATGCCGGGGCCCAGGACATGGCCCGCGCCGCCATCGGCTTCGGCAATTCCGTGCGCGAAGGTGATGACAACGAAGCCATCACCCGCATGTTCACGCCGGAATTCCGCAACCGGCTTGATGCCACAATTGCATTCGGCCACCTGCCGCCGGAAATCGTCCGCAAGGTTGTGGAGAAATTCATCCTCCAGCTCGAAGCGCAATTGTCCGAACGCCAGATCAACATCGAACTCTCGACCGAAGCCGCCGATTGGCTCGCCAAGAAGGGCTACGATCAGCAGATGGGCGCAAGGCCGCTGGCGCGGATCATTCAGGAACACATCAAGAAGCCGCTGGCGGAAGAAGTTCTCTTCGGCAAGCTCACCAAGGGTGGCACCGTGCGCATCCTCCTGAAGGGCGATGAACTGGCGTTCCAGTATCTGGGAAGAGACGAGGAAAAATCCCTCCCCAAGCCTCCGGAGCGCAAGTCACTCCCCCGCAACAAGGCGAAGACTGACGTGAAGGCAAAGCCCGCCGTAAAGAAGAAGCCCGTTAAGGCGAAGTAACTCGTCCCTGCAAATTGTGGACTTCCTGCCCAGGATTGGCCAAACTGCGGTCAGTCTTGGGGGGATGATCATTGTCACGCGGCCGAATTTCTATTCTGACGTCACTAGCCATGCTGGCCTTTGCCGGCAATTCACTGCTGTGCCGGCTGGCATTAAAGAACACCGGCATTGACGCCGCCAGCTTTACGTCGATCCGTTTGCTTTCGGCCGCCGTGACACTCGGGGTGTTGGTGCGCCTGGGCAGCAAGGCCCATTCAGGCAGCGGCAACTGGCCGTCCGCATTTGCGTTGTTTGCTTACGCCGCCGGATTTTCCTTTGCCTATATCAATCTCACCGCTGCAACCGGTGCGCTGCTGCTTTTCGGTGCGGTCCAGACAACCATGATCGGCTATGGCATGTGGCGTGGGGAGCGGCTGCTCAGCCTGCAATGGCTGGGACTGGTATTGGCATTGGGCGGCCTGGTTGGGCTGACTCTTCCAGGACTCTCGGCGCCGCCACTGGTGAGTTCCTTGCTGATGTTGGGCGCCGGAGCGGCATGGGGTATCTATTCCCTGCGTGGCAAAGGCGTAGGGGATCCAACCCTGGTGACGGCTGGAAATTTTCTGCGCACCGTTCCGATTACAGTCGTGTTGAGCTTCCTGATGATGCGCCATGTCACCTGGGATGGCGCGGGAATCTGGTATGCGGTCATGTCGGGCGCGCTCACGTCAGGAATTGGTTATGCAATCTGGTACAAAGCACTGCCCTCCTTGAAGGCAACGCAGGCGGCAACCGTGCAACTCAGTGTTCCCGTCATTGCCGCCATGGGTGGAATTCTCCTGCTCGATGAGCCCATAAGCTTGCGTGTGGTTCTGGCGTCAATCGCCATCATTTCAGGAATTGCGCTGGTCATCCTTGAGAGGAAAAAAACCAGTGTGGTGTAACGCGCAGCGCGGAATTGCCGCTGTCAGAGCTTCATTAGAATCAACTCAGCCTGCTTGGCCAGCAATCCTGGATCCGCCATTTTTCCAGAATGGCCGCGCAGTGGCTGGCCTTCATTCATCGGCATGATGTGAAAATGCAGGTGGAATACAGTCTGTCCGGCGGCAGGCTCGTTGTACTGCCGGATTTGCACGCCATCCGCCTTGAACGCCGCCTTGGCCGCGCGCGCCACTTTTTGCACGGTTGCCATGAGTGGCGTGAGTGTCGAAAGCTCTGCGTCCAGCAGATTGCGTGAGCCCACCTTCGGAATAACCAGGCAATGGCCGTCCACCTGGGGCATCACATCCATGAAGGTCAGGGTATGTTCATCCTCATATATTTTGTGGCAGGGAATTTCACCACGCAGGATTTTTGCAAAAATATTAGTTGGGTCATAGGTCATGGGCGTGGCTCCGTGTCAGTCATCAGTTTCATGTCGAAATGGCGATTGCTCCGTAAGGAGCGCCTGGTCCTGGTCGATGGCCATGCGCTCCTGTTCGAGATATTCCCCAACAGCACGCGCCAGGCCTGGGTGGGCAAAATGGTGCAGGCTGTAGGTCTTCACCGGCAGGTAGCCCCGCGCCAATTTGTGCTGCCCCTGCGCCCCCGCTTCAACCCAGGCCAGCTTGTGCTGAATGGCAAAATCTATGGCCTGATAATAGCAGGTTTCAAAATGCAGGAAATCATGGTGCTCGCTCGCCCCCCAATTGCGCCCATAGAGCGCCTCGGAGCCGATGAAATTCAATGCCCCGGCAATAATGCGCCCCTCGCGCCGCGCCAGGATGAGCAGCACATGCGGCGCCATGCTTTTGCTGATCAGGCTGAAGAATTTCCGCGTCAGGTAGGGCGAGCCCCATTTGCGCGAACCCGTTTCCATGTAAAAATCAAAAAATGCATCCCAGTGGCTTTCCAGCAGCTCCTTGCCCGTCACCCAGTCAAAGCTGATCCCCGCCTCAAGTACCGCCTTCCGCTCCTTGCGGATATTTTTCCGCTTGGAGGAAGAGAGGCTGGCGAGGAAGTTATCAAAGGATGTGTAGCCCTGGTTTTGCCAGTGGAACTGGATATCCTGCCGCTGCAGCCAGTGGGCCTTGTCCGCTGCCGTCCAATCCGCTTCGGGCAGAAAGGTAATATGGGCGGATGAGGTCTTTAACTCCCTGCAAACCGAAACCAGCCCCTTCGCCAAAAGCGCGCGCGTTTCGGCATTCGCCGAAAACAGGCGTGGGCCGGTCACCGGCGTAAAGGGAACCGATATCTGAAGCTTGGGATAATAGCGCCCGCCGGCCCGGTGGTAGGCTTCAGCCCAGCCATGGTCGAAAACATACTCGCCCTGGCTGTGGGGCTTGATAAAGCACGGCGCGATGCCTGTGATCTCGCCCTTTGCCGCCTCATACACCAAGTGCTCCGCCTTCCATCCCGTGCGGCCCGTGGCCGAGCCGCTGTCTTCCAGCGCCTTGAAAAATTCATGGGAGACGAAGGGATTGAAGCCCGTGGGATTTGCGCAGGCGTTCCACTGGTCCGCCGGAATGTCCACCACGCTTTCAACCGTGCGAAGCTTCAAGGCGTGTAGCCCTCAAAGGTAATCTGGTCACAATAGCGCAACGCCTGCGAGGCCTCTTCCCTTGAGTGCAGCGTCCAGGTGATCACCGGATGCCCGGCGTTGCGGATTTCCGTGACCGGCTCAAAGGGAAGCTCACGCCAATTATAGGACACAAAATGCGGCTGCGTTTCAGCAAGATGGGAAAAAGTCCGCATCGCATAGCGCTTGGCCAGGGGCAGGGTGTTGTAATAAGGTTCCGTGGTCCGGTCCGCCACAATGCCGCGCACCGTCTGGGGCGACAGCGCCCGCAGGCAGGCAATCACGTCGGGGTCAAACGACATCAGGCAATAGGGGCCCTCATAGCTCGCGAGGACCTGCAACGCCCGCTTCGCCAGCGTGTCATCGCCGTCCCACAGGGACTTTAACTCAATGACAAGGGTGGCGCGCCCGTCAACCTGTTCCAGCAATTCCGCCAAGGTTTGCATGCGGTCCGAAGTCGCCTGCAATTTTATCTTCTGTAGCGCCTGCGCGGCCAAAGCCTTCACCGGGCCCTTCGCCTCCGTAAGCCGGTCGAGATCATCATCATGGAAAACAATGGCCTCTTCATCGGCCGTCAACTGCACATCGCATTCAATCGCATAATTGCCTTTGATGGCCGCCTCAAACGCGCCAGCCGTGTTCTCGATGATGCCTTTGCTCTTGGTATGCAGCCCGCGATGCGCAATTGGCCGCGCCACCAGCCAGTCAAAGGCGCGCAGTTGCGGCGTAAAACGCATGCCTATTCAATTTCCACGATGGCTTCCACTTCGACCGAAAGACCGAAGGGTAGCGAAGGTGCGCCCACCGCCGAGCGCGCATGCCGGCCCTTGTCGCCGAACACCTCAACCATCAGGTCGGAAGCGCCATTGATGACCTTCGGATGTTCGCCAAATGTCGGCGTGCAGTTGACCAGGCCCAGGAGTTTCACAACGCGCTTCACCCGGTCAAGATCGCCGCCGCAGGCGTCGCGCAAATGGCTGATGATGTTGATCCCGGTCAAGCGGGCCGAGGCAATGGCATCCTCGATGGAAAGCGTATCGCCCACCTTTCCCGTATATTGCAGCTTGCCGTCCTTCATGGCGCCCTGGCCGGAGACATAGACGAGGTTGCCCGTCTTCACCCACGGCACATAGGTGGCCACCGGCTGGGCGGGCGTGGGCAATACAATGCCGAGTTCTGCAAGTCGCTTGTCGATCAATCCCATCTCATGCTCCTGTTAAAAGGTCGCGCGGGCGTTCGCCCTTGAAAAACGCTTCCAAATTGTCGACCGCCCGCATCCCCATGGCAATGCGCGTATTTTTTGTGGCGCTGCCCAAATGCGGCAACATGAATACGTTGTCGAGTTCCCGGTAACCGGGGTTGATGTTGGGTTCACCCTTGAACACATCAAGGCCCGCGGCTGCCAGCTTGCCGGATTTGAGGACAGCAATGAGCGCCTCGTCATTGACGATGTCGCCGCGCGCTGAGTTCACCACAATAGCTCCATCTGGCAGCAGGCCAATGGCGCGGGCATTGATGCTGTCGCGGGTTTCTGCCGTCGACGCGCAATTGATGGATAGAAAATCGCAATGCGGCAGCATGCCGTCAAGTGTTGCGTGATAGGTCGCGCCATGACTGAGTTCCGCCGCTACCGGCTTCCGGTTATGGTAATGCAGGGCCATGCCAAAGGCAGCGGCCCGTTTTGCCACCGCCTGCCCAATCCGGCCCATGCCATAAATACCGAGCCGCCGACCGCTGACGTCATGGCCCAGCGGAAACGTGGGGGATGGCGCAAGCCACTTGTTCTCCCGCACCATCCGGTCTCCCCAAATAGCGCCGCGCGCCGCACCCAGCATCAACAGCAGCGCGATATCGGCCGTCGCATCGGTCAAAACATCAGGCGTATTGGCAACAGCAATGCCCTTGGCCTTGGCGGCGGGAATGTCGATATGGTCGGTTCCCACCGAAAAGGTCGCGATCATGCGGATTGAGGCGGGCAGGGCGTCGATCAGCTCTTTCCGGCATGGGTCCATAGGGGTGAGGAGCAGTCCGTCGAAAGCCTTGGCCTTTTCCGCGATCTCGGCCGTGCTCATGATCTTGTCGCTGACGTTGAGGCTGGCCGCAAAATCGCGCTCGAGGCGGTTTTCAACCTCGGACGGAAGGTGGCGGGTTACGAGAATGCTTGCTTTGGCCATTGTTGTCATGTTCTCTTTGCCTTAACCTCAAAAGTCCAAATTATAGTGGACGGCTGGGCAATGGACCACCGTAATCATGGAGTTTCAAGGGTGTTGAAAAGAGTTTTATCGGCGGGTGTATTTCTGGCACTTGTTTCGCAAGCCCAGGCTTCCGCGGTCGCGCCCCACCGCGCGGTTTACGACCTGCAGTTGCTGCGCGCCACGCAGGGCGCCAACGTGGGCAGCGTCTCCGGCCGCATGGCCTACGAAGTTTCAGGCAGCGAGTGCGACGGCTGGACAGTGAGCTTCCGCCTGGTCAACCGCTTTGACTACAAGGAAGGAACCCCGCGCCTTTTTGATACCCAGTCTTCGTCCTGGGAAACCGGCGACGGCAAGGAAATGAATTATAACGAAAAGGAATTTGTCGACAGCAAGCAGCAGGGCGAAAAGCGCCTGAGCGTTGTCCGCACCGCCAGGAACAGTGTTGGCGACGTCAGTATCACCCTGCCGCAGGCGAAGAAAACATCGATCTCGGCTGAAACCATCTTCCCCATGCGCCATCAATTGCGCCTGATGGAGGCTGCGGCAAAAGGCGAAACCCGCGATGTCTCGCTGGTCTATGATGGCTCCGACGAGGAAAAGACCGTGCGCGCCATCAGCACCATCGGCAAGAAGGTGAATGCCGGCGAAGGCAAGAAGGACAAGGGCAATGCCCAGGCCGCGCCCCTGCAGTCAATGTCCTCATGGCCCGTGACCATCAGCTATTATTCAACTGAAGACGACAATGCTGAAACGCCCCTCTATCAGATCAATTTCGACATGTATGAAAACGGTGTCTCCAGCAGCCTGGTCATGGACTATGGAAATTTTGCCCTCTCGGGCAAATTGGCCCATCTGGAGTTCCTGAAAGCCGATACGTGCCCGTAGGCTTCGACAAAATTGCTTTGAATTTCCAAAAAGCGCACTATCTCTAGCGCCGCTGTTTGCACAGGGGGCAAGGATATGGCCAAGTCAACGACCTCAATAACTCCGACAGGAGAAGGCAATGTTGCCGATTTCCTCGAGAAGATCCGTGGCCTGCCGCCCGTTGCCACGGATGGCGGGCGCGGCAGGCTGATATTCGCGATGGATGCCACCATGAGCCGCCAGCCAAGCTGGGACCGCGCCCTGTCCATCCAGGCCGAAATGTTTGCCGAAACCGCCCGCATCGGCGGGCTGGACGTTCAGCTTGTTTACTTCCGCGGCTTCAACGAATGCCGCGCCAGCAAATGGGTGAGCAACCCAACGGCGCTTGCCAAGCTCATGACCACGGTAGACTGCCGCGGCGGCAACACACAGATTGGCCGGGCCCTCTCCCACATCAAAAAGGAACTGCGTACCACGAAAGTGAACGCGGTGATTTATGTGGGTGACGCCATGGAAGAAAACATTGATGCGCTCTGCCAAAGCGCTGGCGAAATCGGCCTGCAGGGAACGCCCATATTCACTTTTCAGGAAGGCAATGACGGCAATGCGGCGCGCGCCTTTCAGGAAATCGCCAAGCTCAGCCGCGGCGCGTACTTCAAGCTCGATGAGTCATCGGCCCACATGTTACGCGATCTCCTCTCTGCCGTAGCTGTTTACGCCGCCGGAGGGAGAGCCGCATTGGAAAACCACGCCAAGGCCAAGGGCGGAAATTCCACGCTGCTGTTGCGGCAGATGAAATAGCTGAGATGCAACTTATCATAGCGCTCATCGTTGTCTTCGGAGGCCTGTGGCTCATTCGGAAATTTGCCGGGACCTCTCCAAGCCAGGCCGCTGGCCTCAGCCGTAAACTGGCGGGCGGCGGGCTTATCGCCCTGTCAGGCTTTCTCGCCTTGCGCGGGCTTGCGCAGTTCGCCGTTCCGCTCTTTGCCGTTGGCCTCGGCATGATTGGCCAGTCATCCGTCTTTCCCAATGGCTTTCCCTGGAACAAAAAAACGGCCGGGCAGAAATCCCGTGTGGCCACGGGCATCCTCGCCATGGAGCTCGATCATGACTCCGGCAAGATGACGGGGAAGGTCATTTCCGGCTCCTTCAGGGGCACAAGCCTCGAAGAGATGAATCCCGCAAATCTCCAGTCCCTATATGACTATTGTGCCAAGGCTTCCGATCAGAGCATCTCATTGCTTGAAGCCTGGCTTGATCGCAACAAGCCCGAATGGCGCGAAACCTGGACCGGAACCGAGAGGGCCAGGCAGGCCGGCACTGGCGCCATGTCACGCGATGAAGCCTTGGCCGTGCTTGGATTGAAGGCGGGGGCAACCGGCGAGGACATCAAGAATGCTCATCGCCGCCTGATGAAGGACTTCCATCCCGATCGCGGCGGCTCCGACTATCTTGCCGCCAAAATCAACCAGGCCAAGGATATTCTGCTTCAGGATTGAGGCGAAAAAGTCAGGCAGGCCAAGCCTTTTTTGGAAAGCTGGGCGCAGGCCGCCTTGGCGGTTTTCTGCGTGAAACCCGAGAATCGTGCCCGGTAAACCGTCTTGGCTCCCTTTTGCACCTGCACCGTGATCGCTTGCTTGCCGCTGAGGAACTTGTAGCCTGAAGCACGGATTTCCTTAAGCTTCAGCCGGGCTTCCTCCTTTTTTGGGTAAGCCCCGATCTGGATATTCCAGCTAGCTTCAACGCTCTCCACCTCTTTCTCTTTCGCAGGCGCTTTCACTTCCTTCTTCACCTCGAAGGGAAGCTTTGTGGGTACAGGCGCGGCGGCTTCGTCGGGTTCTTCAGTAGAGGCAACAGCGGTTTCCGCAATCTTTGCCTCAAGCACCTTTGTCTCCGGCGCTGAAATATCGTCCGGACGCGACATCAGCTTTTCAAAATTGGTCTCCTCCGCCGGCACGGGATCCTCGGCGATGGAGGCCACTTGGATTTTTAAATCCAGGCCTTTCTTGTCAGTAACAGGTTTCTCTTTTGGCAGCACAACCGCAATCTTCGTTTCGGGAACACTGGCTCCATCTGAGGTTCCTGCTGCAGCGGCAATCATCTGCCCATCCACGCATTTGGGAAAAGCCTTTTCCAGCATTGCCATCATATACTTGTCGCGCGCGCTTCCAGAGCTGCCGCCCATCACCACACCCACGATGCGCTTGTTGCCGCGCTTGGCAGACGTTGTGAGATTGAAGCCGGACGCCTTGATATAGCCGGTCTTGATTCCGTCGGTTCCCTGGAACCTGCCGAGCAGGCGGTTATGGGTGCGAATAGTCTGCTTCCCGTAATTGAATGAAGAGATGCGGAAATACGGATAATACTCCGGGAAATCCCGCTGGATTCGCAGGCTCAGTGTTGCAAAATCCCGCGCCGTCGTGATCTGAGCCGGATTGGGCAGTCCTGAAGCGTTTTTGAAGGTTGTTTTTGACATTCCGATGGCCCGCGCCGTGCGCGTCATCCGGGCCGCGAAATTGGCTTCGGTGCCTTCCAGGTTTTCGCCGATGGTGGCCGCCACGTCATTGGCTGACCGGGTGACGAGCGCTTTGATGGCATCTTCAACCGCGATAGTTGAGCCGGGTTTTAACCCCAGTTTCGAAGGCTGCATGCTCGCAGCCCATTGTGACACCTTGAGGTCGCTCGTCAGTTTGAGCCGTCTCGCCTTGAGGTCCTGAAACAGCACATAAAGCGTCATGACCTTGGTGAGCGATGCCGGATGACGCGGTCCGTCGATGTCGCTGCTGAACAGTATTCTCCCCGTTCGGGCATCAACAGCGATGGCTGAAAATTGAACCTTGGCCGCGGCAGGCTGGAGAGTGCCCAAAAGCACCAGGCAGGAGAGCACCAAAGTGGTAAACAGGATGAACGGACGATGCATTTGAGAAATACGAATGGAAATCATCCTAAACTCATTCTTTGGTACCCAAAAAACGGGTATTGATTGACCACACAATTGGTCGAAATCATGATCCGACCGCCGCCCAAATTCCCGAAGCTCAGCCAAGGAAATTAATGATTCCAAGCTTTCTAACGGGTAAACGCCTGAATCGCACCTGTTGATTTGATATTTTCTCCATGTTGCAGTGCAAGATAATTCTTGACATTTATGGTGCACTGCACATATACAGTTTCACACGGTAACTGATCCCAACGGAGAACCCCATGATCAAGTCATTTGAAGAACTCCAGACCCTTAGCAAAGATGGTTATGAAGCTTTTGTGGCTTCCGGAACCGCCCTGACCAAGGGTCTCCAGGCCATTGCCCAGGAAACCACTGACTTTTCGCGCAAATCCTTCGAAAAAGGCACGCAGGTTGTAGAAAAGGCAACTGCCACCAAGTCCTTTGAGGGAGCTTTGGAAGTCCAGCAGGGTTATGCCAAGGAAGCTTACGAAGCCTTCATCGCTGAAGCCACCAAGCTCAACGAGCTCTATGTTGCAACAGCCAAGGAAGCCTACAAGCCCTTCGAAGCAAGCCTTGCCGCTTTCGGCATCAAGGCCCCCAAGTAAGCAATTCAAGTTTTCGGAAAGCCCGTCGATCAAATCGACGGGTTTTTTGTTTTTCAAGTTACCTTCCCCGACAGCGTTCATACTGATAATTGTCGTTGAAGCCAACGGAATGGGGCAAACGGAACTTGATGACGGAGAGCAAATTCGACTACCTGCTGGCATGCCTGTTGGATCCCATAGAGATCATCGAACGCCACGCAAATAATACTCCAAATGCGTTCGCGATGCGCCACCCACTCGGAAACTATACCTATCTGGCCCTCTTGGCAGGCATCAATAACGTTGCCAACGAATTCCACAAAGCCTGTCTGCGTCAGGGCGACACTGTGGCCGTTCAAATGGCAGACTATTTCATCGCTCTAATGTCTGCCCTCGCCCTCAGTCGTTTGGGATGCATCTGCATCTTTGAGTTAGTTGAAAGGCAAATGAACGAGGTCAACGTCAAGGCCTTGATCACCAAGGGTGGCTCGCATCTAAAGGACATCCCACAAATCGAATTTCAAGATTCCTGGTTTGCAGTTGATCAAAATCCGGCTCCAGTCCTGGAATTCAAAAAGGGTTTTTTGTCTGCGGAAAGTCTTGCAATTTATACCATGTCCTCAGGATCCACGGGTGTGCCGAAAATTATCTCGTCCACATGGGGAGACTTCACAAAGCTGTCGTCGATAGTCTTTTGCACACGCACCATAATCCATCGCTGAGCCCTTGCTTGGTAAGCCTCGGGTTCTCCTCACTTTGGGAGTATCGCCAGATGCTTACAATACTGTGGACGGGTGGCACGTTGGTATTTGGCAATATCCATCCTTCTACTGCAAGTCATTTCAAAGCACTGGGAATTCGCCATTTGGTGGCTTCAATTGCCCAACTGACCGTTTGGGCAAAACTAGCACGGGAAAATCCAGACTTTTTCCGTACGATTGAAGCGGTCACAACGGGTGGTGCGCGGTTGCCACAAAGGCTGGCCGAACTCGTAAGGCGTGATATCTGCCGGGACATCTATATCAACTACGGGTCAAGTGAGACTGGCCTGATTGCAGCTGGAAATGCTGATATCCTGGGCGGGCAACCTGACTTTGCCGGCATCGTTCTTGAAACAGCAAACGTTGAGATTGTTGATGCAAATGGGAATGTGCTGCTTTACGGCGAATCCGGTGCGGTACGTGCGCGCACTGGCGCAATTTCCGGTGCTGCTGGAACAGAAAATGATGCGCAACGATGGTTTTTCACGGGTGACTCCGGCGCGTTATCCGAAGACGGTAAGCTTTGCATATTCGGCCGAAATGATGGTGTGATGAACTTTGAAGGAGTTAAGATTCGCCTTGAAGATGCGGAACAAAATCTTGGTGAGTGTCCTGGTGTTGGGGATGCGGCCCTGTTCACTATTCCAGACAACATGGGACTGACAGAGTTCTATTGCGCCTATGTGCCTGAAAAGGGTATGATGATAATCTGTTTTCTGAACGTTTGCGTAAACTGCTAAAAGTAAACACGACGCTTGAACTTAAGGCCATCCCTCGCGGTGGAAACGGCAAAGTGCTCAGACATGAACTTGTATCGATTTTTTTGGAAGCGAAAAAACGAAACAGTCCGTAGTTCAAGCTATGTCTTGGCACCAAATAGACGCGTGGCTTCTGGCATATAGGACGGAATTGTAACGGCCAAGGCACCACCATCGACAGCCAATTCCGTGCCCGTTATATGCGCTGACTCATCCGACGCAAGAAATATGGCTGCGTTGGCGACGTCCCATACGCTGGCGCACTTGCCGATGGGCACAAGGCGGTCTCTTATCCGCATAACGGTCTCAACATTGTTGGCGCCATAGCGTTCGGCAAAGCGCCGTCGGAACTCAGGAGTATCTGCAGCGCCGACCAATAATGTGTTGGACCTGACTCCATCCCCGACAAATTCCACGGCAATGCAGCGTGAAAGTTGCACAAGCCCGGCTTTGGCCACACAATAACCCAGCATGTTGGCACCAGGGTAACGTGCGCCGTGCAGACTGCCGATATTGACTATGCTGCCGCGTCCTTGTTTGACCATAATTGGCAAGACAGTCTTGGAGCAATTGAAGGCCGATGTCAGGTTAAGGTTTATGGTTTGAGTCCATCCAGATTCAGTAGTCTCTAGTGCACCCCCGGGTTTTCCACCGCCAACGCCGTTGACCAGTATGTCAATTGTGCCAAAACCTTCAGGCATGACGCAACCATCTTTTCGACCATCGAAATTTCGGTTACGTCGCCTTCAATAACTATTGATCTACCGCCATTTTTTTCAATTATTGCGGAAGTAACCTGGGCTGCCGCCATATTGCGGTCGACAGCTACAACGGTGGCGCCTTGCCGTGCGAAAGCCAAAGAAATCGCGCGTCCAATGCCGATCTGTTCACCAAGGCAACCCGCCCCCGTAACAACCGCAATTTTATCGGCGAGCCGCCCACTTCCGCCTAAAAGTTGCGATGGTTCACTTAAAAGCATTATTTGTTCACCGGAATGACGCTGCTTGATTTTTTGTTGTAGGTACTTGGCGGGGGAGGGTCAAGCTGTTCAAAGCTCAATCACCAGGGGCACATGATCTGAAGGCTTCTCCCAGCCCCGAACATGCTTTTCAATATGCGCTGAAACCAGGCGGTCCGCCGCCTGCGGCGACAGCATCATGTGGTCAATGCGGATGCCGTTTCCCTTTTGCCAGGCGCCGGCCTGATAGTCGAAAAAAGTGTATTGGTTGCCGGCTGTCGGATGCAGCGCCCGGAACGCGTCGGTCAGCCCCAGGGCCTCAAGCTCCTGAAACTTTGCCCGCGTGGCGGGAAGAAACAGCGCGTCGCCAATCCATTGGCTGGGATTCTTGACGTCCAGCGCCTCAGGTATGACGTTATAGTCCCCCGCCAGCACCAACGCCTCTTCCTGTTTCATCAGGGATTTTGCATGCGCCATCAGGCGGTCCATCCATTCCAGTTTATATGGGTATTTCAGCGTGTCCGGCGGATTGCCATTGGGCAGATAGATGGAAGCCACGGTGGCGCTGCGCGATCCGTCAATGATGGTCGCCTGGATATAGCGCGATTGCTCATCGGATGGATCACCCGGAAGCCCCCGGACAATATTCTCCAGCGGGAACTTCGAAAGAATGGCAACACCGTTATAGGTCTTCTGCCCGAACACCGCAGCGCTGTAATGCAGCTCTTCAAAAATCGCCGCCGGAAAATTCTGGTCTTCGCATTTGATTTCCTGCAGGCACACCACATCCGGCTTGGCTTCGTTCAGCCAGCGCGTAACCACCTCCAGATGCGCCTTGACCGAATTCACATTCCACGTCGCAACGCGCATTCTCGACTCCGGCAGGACAGATTAAATTGTGAAGCTGGTTCCGCAGCCGCAGGAAGCCTTGGCCAATGGGTTTTGCACCTTGAAGGACTGGCCAATCAAGTTGTCGACGAAATCGACCGTTGACCCTGACATGTAACCCAGCGAAATGGAATCGATGAGAACCGTTGCGCCATCCTTTTCAAGGACGATATCATCATCATTGCGCTCCGCCGCGATGGCAAAGTCATATTGAAAGCCAGAGCAGCCGCCGCCATTGACCGAGATTCGCAGGCTATGCGGCTGGTCTCGCCCCGCCGTGATCTCACAAATCCGGTTTGCGGCGCGGGCGGTAATGTTTACAGTGCTTTCCATGGGTATTTATGTCGGTCTTGGGCGCCGGATTGTCAATGGTGCGGGAACATGAAACGTCACACGGCAAGCTATGCGGCGAGGCCAGAGGAGAGCAGGGGACGGCTGTTCCCGGAGGCCGAGAGCCCCCCACGCTCGGCTTTCGAGCGCGACCGGGACCGCGTCATTCATTCCTCAGCCTTCCGGCGTCTTAAGCATAAAACCCAGGTTTTTGTGTATCATGAGGGCGACCACTACCGCACCAGGCTCACCCATTCCATCGAAGTGGCCCAGGTCGCAAGGGCCATTGCCCGTGTCATGGGGCTCGATGAGGATCTGACTGAAGCCCTGGCCCTGGCCCACGACCTTGGCCACACGCCCTTTGGCCATGCGGGCGAACGCGAGCTCGATAAACTCATGTCCCCCTATGGCGGCTTCGATCACAACGCCCAGTCCTTACGAATCGTAACGAAGCTGGAGCGGAAATATGCAAGGTTCGATGGCTTGAACCTGACATGGGAAACCCTCGAAGGCCTGGTCAAGCACAACGGCCCGCTGATTGATTCCCGCGGCCACGCCCTTGGGCATTTCAAGGACAGCGGCTTGCCGCAGGTGATCATCGAATATGCCGAGGCCCATGATCTCAAGCTCGCAAGCTTTGCATCGGTCGAAGCGCAGGTCGCCGCCATCGCCGATGACATCGCCTACAATGCCCACGACATTGATGATGGCCTGCGCGCCAAACTTTTCGATATCATTGATCTCGGTGATGTGCCGTTGGTGGGCGAAGCGTTGTCCAATGTGCTCAAGCTTTATCCCGGCCTGGAAAGATCGCGCATCATTCACGAAACGGTGCGCCGCGTGATCTCGGCGATGGTGACCGATGTCGTAGCCCAGACGAAAAAAAATTGCACCGACACAGGCGTAAAATCGAGTGATGACGTACGCGCGCAGAAGCGGCCCATGGTGCAGTTCACTCCCCAGATGGCGGAAAACAACCGTGTGCTGCAGGCCTTCCTGTCAGCGCGGATGTACCGCCATGCGCGCGTCCTTGAAATCATGGAAAGGGCCCAGCGCGTTATCCGTGATTTGTTCGAAGCCTACATGAATGATGCCTCGCTCTTGCCCGAGGACTGGCGCGAGGAAAACATCCAGGGTGACCGCAGCCATTATGCCCGCCAGGTCTGTGACTTTCTCTCCGGCATGACGGATCGTTTTGCACTGGAGCAGCACAAGCGCTTGTTTGACCTCGACCCGCTTTTCAGGTAGCGCGTGATCAGGAAAAGTGGGTACCGGTTTTCCGTCCGATCACGCGCCAATCCACAAACGACGATCACGATCACTTCAGGCAGACAACGGCCTGAAGTGATCGTGATCTCGACGGAAAATTACACAATTTCAATAACTAGAATGATAAAATGAACCTTTTTGGACACTTTCAGGCACTCGTCAGGAACGAGCTTTCGGCCATGATGGCGGCAGGCGAACTGAAACCTGGCCTTGATATTTACCGTGTGACGGCGGAACCACCGCGCGATGCCTCTCATGGTGATGTCACAACCAACGCCGCCATGGTGGTTGCCAAACCCGCCGGCATGGCGCCGAAAATATTGGCCGAGACTCTTGCAAAACGGCTGGCAAAACAGCCCGATGTTTTATCCGCCGAAGTCGCAGGCCCCGGTTTCATCAATCTGCGCCTCAAGGAAACCTTCTGGCCGAAAATCCTGAACGCCATTCTTGAACTGGGCGATAACTATGGCCGTTCCGAATTTGGCAGGGGCATCAAGACAAACGTGGAATATGTCTCGGCCAATCCAACCGGACCCTTGCATGTCGGCCATTGCCGGGGAGCTGTGTTTGGCGATGCCTTGGCGGCCCTTCTAGAAGTGACCGGCTATGACGTTACGACCGAATACTACATCAACGATGCCGGTGCCCAGGTAGATACGGTGGCGCGCTCGGCTTTCCTGCGTTATCAGGAAGCTCTGGGTACCGACATCGGTGAAATTCCCGCCGGCCTCTATCCCGGTGAATATCTCATTCCCGTGGGCCAGACCTTGGCCGCCGAGTGTGGAAAAAATCTCCTCGAGATGAGCGAAGAGCAATGGCTTCCCATCGCCCGGAGCAAAGCAATCGCCATGATGATGGACCTGATCCGCAGCGATCTCGCCAGCCTGAAAATTCACCAGGACATTTTCTTCTCGGAAAAATCCCTGCATGACTCAAACGAGGTGCGCGACACCGTGGCCGATCTCCGCGTCCATGGTCACGTCTATGAGGGCCGCTTGCCGCCGCCCAAGGGCGAACTGCCCGAAGATTGGGAAGACCGCGAGCAAACGCTTTTCCGCGCCACCGAATTTGGCGATGACATAGACCGTCCGCTGCTCAAGTCCGATGGCTCCTACACCTATTTCGCCTCTGATGTTGCGTATAGCCGCAACAAGATTCGGCGCGGCTTCAAGGAACTGATTTACGTTCTCGGCGCCGATCACGGCGGCTACGTCAAAAGGCTCGAAGCCGTGGCTGCGGCCATTGCCGGTCCCGGCAAGGTCGATGTCATCGTCCGTCTCTGCCAACTGGTAAAATTGTTCCGAAACGGCGAGCCTGTGCGCATGTCGAAGCGGGCCGGAGAGTTTGTCACGCTGCGCGAAGTGGTGGATGAGGTCGGCGCCGACGTGGTCCGCTTCATGATGCTCTACCGCAAGAATGAGGCGCCGCTCGATTTTGATTTTTCCAAGGTCACCGAACAGTCGAAGGACAATGCGGTCTTCTACGTGCAATACGCCCACGCGCGCGTTTGCTCGGTGCTCCGCAACGGTGCGGAGGCTGGACACTCCACAGTTAACCATGATTTTTCATTATTGGTCGACGAAGCCGAGCGCAATGTGGTAAAGAGATTGGCAGAATATCCAAAAATGTTGGAGGGCGCAGCACTTGCCCACGAGCCGCATCGCATCTCGTTTTACCTTTATGAGCTCGCCAGTGACTTCCATTCCCTCTGGAACAAAGGCAAAGAGTCGCCGCAATTAAGATTTATTGTGAAAAATGAGTTAATATTGACGGATACGCGCCTCGCTTTTTTGCTGGCGATTCGTTATGTTTTGGGGAACGGTCTTCGCATCCTGGGGGTTAACCCTGTCGAAGAAATGTAACAATGGAAATGACGGGTAATGGATCAGAATTCCTCGAATGATACGGACAAACGCAATTGGCGCGAGCGTTTAGGCATTGCCAGCAAGGACATGCCCCGCATTTCCGGAGAGTTCGCCAAGACCCCCGAAACGGTTGCAGTGGAAGTAGCGCCGGTGCGCCCCGCCCATACGGTTGCAAAGCCGGCCCCTATGGCTCCCCGCGTGCCTGCCAAGGCTGGCACGGCACCTGCCGCCGCCAGGCCCCAGCAGCAGGTCCTGCCGCAGGGAGGCCCGCCGCAGGGAGGCCCGCCGCAGCCCCCCGACGCCCTTGCTGAGAAGCTTCGTTCCCAACGCGCCGCCGCCGAGAGATTGGCCGAACAGCGCGTGACGGCAGCCAAGCAGCGGGCCGAAAGCGCTCCAAGTGTTCCAGCTCCAGACCCGGCCAAGACACCTGTTGCACCGGTTGTTGCCGCGGCTGCAGGCGAAAAGCCAAAATTCAGTTTTGCCGATGAGGACACCAAAACGGATTTCGGCCGCGAGCCGCGCTCCCTGCCGCCCGGCCGGCCGCCGCAACGGCCGGCCCCGCAGCAGCCGCAGCTTTCGCCGCCACGCCCGCCCCTTGGTGGCCAGCCCAGGATACCGGCCGGCGCGCCTGCTGCCGGATTCCAGCCGCAATACAGGCCGCAGCCGCCGCGCGGCTATACGCCATCGGCCTATGTCCCGCCGCCCTCCCTCACGCATCCTCCGCGCGGCTTTAACGGTCCGCTGTCCCAGCCTCCCTCAGGCGAGCCGCGCTTGCAAACGCCCCGCGCCAATCCTGACCCATACCGGCGTGCACCCCAGGACGATTTGGGCTATGCCGGGGCAGGCTACGAACCCTCGCAGCGTTCCTTGCAGCAACGCACCGCAGCTCTGCGCGCCCCCGTCTATGACGACGAGTATGGCGATGAGATTTTCGAAGATGCGCCGGCTCCAAGGTCTTCGCGCCGAGCCAGCGCCAATGACTACAATCAGGCTTACCGCGAGCAGGAAGGAGCCTTTGTCGACGCCCCACGGCGTTCCAGCGGGCCCTGGCTTCTGCTCCTCTTCCTGTTGCTGGCGGGTGGCGCCGGCGGCGCTGGAATCTGGTATTACAACGCCAACGTTAAATCAGTGGCGGCCAGCGGCCCGGCGGATCAGGCGCCCGTTGTTTCCGCCCCCGAGCAGTCCGCCAAGTCGGCCCCCGAACAGCCGGTCGATGGCCAGTCCACCGGTGCCTCAACGTCGAAAAAACAGATCTACGACCGGATCATCGGTGACAATGAAGTTCTGGGCGGGCAGGTCGTGCCCACCGAGGAAGCGCCGCTGCAGCCGGAAGCCCGGCAGGGTGATGCCGAGCAGATCCCGCAGCCCACTGGCGGCGGATTTGACTCCTTCTCGGAAGGCGGCGATGCGCTTCCCCTGCCCATGCCCCCGCCGCCCGGCGCCGGCAATGATACGCAGGGCGCGCTGTCCACTTCGCCCTCGAAGAACACGGTGGCGTTGAGTTCGCCGGCCAAGGCGACAAATTCGGCCAGCACCGCGCCGGGCACGGATATTGCCCCGGTGCCAGGCGAGACTGCAGCGGCGACGAACGAGCAGGCCACGCCGCCCGCAGCATCCGCGCCTGCAGTTGAAGAAATCGTCAACGCCGAACCAGAGCCCGTGGTCAAGAAACCGGCTGCGAAGAAAACCAGGGCCGTCGCCGAAAATGCCGGTGACAGTTTGGGTGCCGCACCCGTTGTGCTCGTACCTCCCGCCGACGGAGGCCAGATTGCCGCTGCGCCACCTGTCGCTGACCAGCCGCTGCTGGCTCAGCCGGCCCCGGTCGTCAAAAAGAAGAAGACGTTGCTCGGTTTGTTCAGGGGAACCAATGACCAGGCGCCCGAGGCGCAACTGGCGCCCGCTGCCGCTGAACAGCAGGTTGCCGCGATTCCCGAACCTGCGCCAATTCAGCAGCAGGCCGCATCCACCCAGGTGTCAAGCGGCGGCAGCGGATATTTTGTCCAGCTCGCCTCGTTCAAGTCACAGTCCGAAGCCAGCACCGAATTTGGCCGCCTTAAATCGAAATACGCCAGCATCATTGGAACCCTTCCATCGGCCATCAATCCCGCCACGGTTGGCGGCAGCACCCGCTACCGTCTCGCCGTTGGCCCCGTGGCCTCGCGCGACCAGGCTACCAAGATCTGCAGTTCGTTGGTCGCTGCCGGCGAACGCGACTGCCTTGTTCGCAAGCAATAACCCAATAACACTGTCATGAAAATTCGCAGCTTCATCAGTGGGTGTGAAGGCACGCAACTGTCCGCGGCTGAAACAGCCTTCTTCCGCGAGCAAAATCCCTGGGGCCTCATTCTCTTCAAGCGCAATTGCGAAACCCCCACCCAGATCCAGGCCCTCACCACCGCCTTCCGCGAGGCGGTTGGCCGCCGGGATGCGCCCGTGTTCATTGACCAGGAAGGCGGCAGGGTGCAGCGCTTGGGCCCGCCTTCCAACTATTGGCGGAAATATCCGTCAGCGCGCGCCTTTGGCGATCTCTACGCAGCAAGTCCGCTCACCGCCCTGCGCACCGCGCGCCACGTGGGCCGCCTCATGGCCGAAGACCTCATGGAAATCGGCATTACTGCTGATTGCCTCCCCGTGCTGGATGTGCCCCAGGCCGGGGCCCATGATGTCATCGGCAACCGCGCCTACAGCCTGCACATTGAACACGTCATGGCCCTGGCGCGGGCCCACACGGCAGGACTCATGGATGGTGGCGTGCTCCCGGTCATAAAGCACATTCCCGGCCACGGCCGCTCGGAAGTCGACAGCCACCAGAATTTGCCCGTGGTCAACGCCAGGCGCCAGGACCTGGAGCAGGTTGATTTTCCGCCCTTCGCCGCCTTTGCCGATGCGCCCATGGCCATGACCGCCCATGTGATCTATTCCGCCATCGACAAGACGGCGCCTGCAACCCTTTCCCGCAAAGTCATCAAGTCGGTCATCCGCGAGCAGATCGGCTTTCGCGGCCTTCTCATCACCGACGATCTCTCCATGAAGGCCCTGTCGGGAAGCTTCGAGGAGAAATGCACCAAAGCCTTGAAGGCCGGCTGTGACATGCTCCTGCATTGCAACGGCGTGCTGTCTGAAATGCGCGAAGTGGCCGCCGCCGCGGGCGAACTCAAGGGCAAGGCCATGCGCCGGGCCAAGCTGGCGCTGAAATCTGCCCGCAAGCCGCTGGCCTATGACAGGAAGGCAGCCCTCAGGGACTTGGATTTGGTCGTTTCCGCTTGAATGTGGGGATAAGCTAAGCTCTACCAGCGAATCACCGGCGCAGGAAATTGTGAAATTGAAATGACAGACGAGAACGACACTGCGGCGCAGAAATTATGGCCCGATGGCGAGGGCCCCGTCCGCAAGGAAGCCGCTGCCGATTCCGGCAGCGCGCTGATCGTCGATGTCGGCGGCTTTGAAGGCCCGCTCGATTTGCTTTTGGAACTCGCGCGGCACCACAAGGTTGACCTTGCGCAGATTTCCATTCTGGCGCTTGCCGAACAGTATCTGGCCTACATCGATAACGCGCGGAAGATGCGCATTGAAGTGGCCGCCGACTATTTGGTGATGGCCGCCTGGCTTGCCTTTCTCAAGTCGCGCATGCTGATTCCCATGCCGCCGGGCGCCGAGGATGAGCCAGCCACCGATCTCGCCGCCCAACTCGCCTTCCGCCTGCAGCGCCTGCAGGCCATGCGCGATGCGGCAGCCAAACTCATGGGGCGCAATATTCTGGGCCGCGATGTCTTCGGCCGCGGCAATCCGGAGCCGCTGATCGTTGAAACCCAGCGCGAATATGCCGACAACCTCATTGACCTGTTGAAGGCTTACGCCGAGCGCCGCCAGCGCAAGGCAAGCCACCAGACCTACACGCTGAAGCGCCATGCCACCTGGTCCATCAAGGAAGCCCGTGAGGCCCTTGAGCGCCTCGTTGGCACCATGGATGACTGGAGCACCTTTGATCACTGGCTTCAGGAATATCTGGCCCCGCCGGACATGCGCCGCTCGGTGCGGGCCTCCAGTTTTACCGCGAGCCTTGAACTGGTCCGTGAAGGCTTGATCGAACTCCGCCAGGACGATGCCTTTCGTCCAATCTTCATGCGCCGCCGCGCCTAATGTTATCGGGATGGAATTATGGTACAAGCAAACATGAACATTGATGCCGGCGACGCCCCCGAGGCTGATGAACTGGAAGCTTCGCAGGCTGTGGTGCGGATGCATCCGCGCGCCGACCGGAGCCAGCACCTGCGCATCATTGAAGCCATTCTCTTTGCCGCCGAAGCGCCGGTGGCAATCGAAAAGCTGCAGGCCTTTTTTCCGGAAGACACCGATGTCGTGGCCTTGCTGGCAGACCTTCAGGCCAACTATGCCAACCGCGGCGTCAACCTCGTGCAAATCGCCGGCCACTGGACGCTGCGCACCGCGGAGGATTTGAGCTTCGTCCTCCGCCGCGAAACCTTTGAGCAGAAACGCCTCTCCAAGGCCGCCCTCGAAACCCTCGCCATCGTTGCCTACCACCAGCCCGTCACGAGAGCCGACATCGAGGAAATCCGCGGCGTCGTCATTTCCAAGGGTACCCTCGACATCCTCATGGAAATCGGCTGGGTGAAGATGCGCGGCCGCAGGCGCACCCCCGGCAGGCCCGTGACCTACGGCACAACGGACTCCTTCCTCAGCCACTTCGGCCTGAATGAAGTGACCGATCTTCCTGGCCTGCAGGAACTGAAGGGGGCAGGGCTCCTCGACGCCAACCTCCCGCCCGACTTCGAAATCCCCCTGCCGCGCGGCAGCGACGACCTCTCAGCCGACGAGGATCCCCTCGATGGCGACGAGCAGACGCCTCTGGAAATGCATTTGCCTGAGGGGATAAAGGGTCCGGAAGAACCTCCGTCGGAGTGAGCTTCACTCTGTCAGGACTTGACCTATATCAAGGGATTTATCCCCTTGATACAAAGACAACGTGCAGGTTTCCGGTGTTATCCGGATACCCACACGCTGCGTACGCAAATTACAATGCTAGTTGAACAGGGCCTTAACGCTGGCCCTTCTTTTCGTCCTGTGCCAGTACGGAGGCGGCCAAGGTCTTAGCCTGAGCCGTCGTTGGCTTATGGCCCGCGAGAACCTTACCGGTTATCGTTGAGGCCTTACTTGATGATTGTTTGGTAGGCATTATCTAAGTTCCTTCAAATACATGGACAGAATCCATGAGAGTTGTTAAAAAGGAACCGTGGAGGCGTAATTGCCTCCACTGCAACGCCCGCGTAAGCGAGCCGCTACCCTAACAAGGCGGTTTGCCACATGGGATGCTCCTGACGGGGCCTTTGGCCCCCGTTGGGGTTCCGCCAACGTGATGCTGGGTAAGCGATTTCACGCGGCGATCTGAATGTATCATCATGCGGCTGCTCCTTTTGGAGTAGCCGTTTGGTTTTCTGCTACTTCATCATTGTTTTCGTCGGCATCATCATCGTCACTGTCGGCGACGATGGGCTTTTTCTTCTTTGCATCAGGATACCAAGCGCAAAGTCCGTACGTGCCACTAGAGAGCTTTTGGAATGTCTCGTAGCGCTTGCGCAGCATGTTGCGCAACCCAATCATGGCGATATTGTCGTCCTTCGCTTCAAATTCAAAACCACCAGCCTTAAGCGCATCAAAAATCTCTCGCGGTTTTGCCGGACCGTCTCCACCTTGTGCCTTGCGCATCTCAAGATACTGCCTAGCAGCTGCCGGCAGGGAAAGTCATCGGCAAAGGCAGTGGAAATTCCGCTCCCTCCTTCCAGCTCTACGATTCGCGGAAACGTATGAAGCCCGTGCGCGCCATGAAATTTACCCGGCTTGTCCCGCGCATCCTTTTCTTCCCGCATGATCCCCGGATTTCAGCCCGGTTTCCAGCCCCCCGGCCTGTGGTTGAACCCCCGCCGCCGCCCGATGGCCGGGTCAATGCAACGCGCCTCCACCGAAGGTTAAAGGCGCTAAAGCTCGCCCTCGATGACCTGCCGCGCCAGATCCGAAATCCACCTTGCCGCTCCGCCCCGGCCATCCGCCGGGCTACCGCCGGAGGACCATTCATGAGGTCGACGAGGTCCTCGTCGAATGCGACGATCTCGCCTGGGAGGCGATGAAGCCCGACACAAGCTGAAGCGCTCACCCGTTTACCTTAATTTTTCATCTTGATGCCGAAAAAGCGAGTCTTAACCATAGGTTACGCTGGAGTTAACGCGCCAAATCCACTAAAGATTTAATCGAAATAATTGCGGATTGGAAACACTTCGCCAAGGTTTGGAATGAACGAAAGCGGAGCGGACCGGGATGAGATTCCCATCCGGTCCGCCAGCACTTTCCACAGTTGCCCCGCGGATCAGGTTCACCGCATCTCCTGAGACGAGGGGTAAAGGCCGGCCCGGGGCGGTTTTGAGTGGCCTCCTCGATCCGAGTAAAACCCGGGCCGGTACCAATTCTCTCAAGCCTAGCAGCAAAACGAAAAAAGGCACCGCCTCGGCAGTGCCTTTCGCAATTTATCAACAGAAGATTACTTGATCTTCGTTTCCTTGAATTCCACATGCTTGCGCGCCACCGGATCATATTTCTTGAAGGTGAACTTCTCGGTCTTGGTGCGCGAATTCTTCTTGGTCACATAAAAATATCCGGTGTCAGCAGTTGACGCCAGCTTGATCTTGATAACATTGCCTTTGGCCATAATCGTCTCCGGAGGGGATTTGATGGCGATAGACCCTATCCCGTGCCGAAAGTCAAGTTTAGCTGCTCAACCCGCCACGACTTCCCCCGGTTGTGCTGGAACGATACCGGGCAGGCCGCGGGCGGCAGGCGGTTTTCCGCCAGGAAAGGCTGCAAAAGGAGCAGGATTTCCCGCGTAATGGAAGGCAAATTGAGCCCCAAAGCCTCCGTAAGAGTCACCCAGTTGATCTGTAAAAGCTCCTCGTTTTCAAGTGGATGCGGCGCATCAAGATTAGAAACAATACTGGCGTCCGCCACGAAAAACCGGGAATCAAAACGCCGGCTCCGTCCCGGCGGTGTAATCGCCCGCGCAAAATAGATGAGGCCTGAAAGATCAGGCGCGGCGCTGGCTGTCGCGCGCCCCGCCAGCAATCCGGTTTCTTCAAAGGTCTCCCGCAGTGCCGCCACGAGAACGCCACGCGCCTTGCGGTGGCTGGGCTTCGCTCCCGTCCGCAATTTGAGTTTTTGCAGCGTGACAGGTTCTCCCTCATTCACAACGGGTAAATGGCCATCGGCGGCCTCGCAGCGCCCACCGGGGAAAACATATTTGTTGGGCATGAAGGCATGGCCCTCGTGTCGCTGTCCCATCAGGATGCGGGGCGAGGGCCCGTCGAAGCGCACAAGGATCAGCGTTGCCGCATCACGCGGTTTGATCGTGGCTTTCTTCTTCACCCGCTGTTTCAAAGCCAAAACCGTGCATTCCCAGGGCCCATTGCAGGCCCACAACAGCCCCTTTTACGATGGGCATGAGAGCCAGTGTCAAGGCAAGTATCAGCGGCAGCCACAGCATGGCATGAACTAGGTACGATGGCTGCCACACCCGCTCCACGATGAACACCAGGGGAATCATGATGTGGCCCACGATGAAGATTGTGAAATAGGGCGGCGCATCGTCCGCCCGCTGATGATGCAGGGCTTCCCCGCAATGCGGGCAGGTGTTGGTCACCTTCATGAATTTATCGAAAAGGGCGCCCGTGCCGCAGGCCGGGCATTTTCCACGGGCTCCGCGCCACATGGCTTGCTTCCACGACCGGTCGGAAAGTTTGAAGTGCGCTGGCTCCATGACCGTAAAGTGGGCCTCAAGCGGTCGTTCGGGTAGGGGCCCCCGCGCCGCGCGGCGGCTTGCCGCAAGCCGCTATCGCTTCTTCCGCGATTTCGGTGTCTGCTTGCTCAGGCGCGCAGGCCGCCCATGGCGCTGCGGTTGAGGCTTGCCCTTCCGGCCTTCCGAAACCATCTCAAAGCGCAGGCCGCCGGAGACGGGAGTAACCTCAAGAAGCTTCACTTCAACTTGATCGCCAAGCTGGAACGTTTCGCCTGTGCGCTGTCCGACCAAAGAATGCTGCACATCCGAATACACGAAATAATCCGAGCCCAAACTGGAGACCGGAATAAAACCATCGGCGCCCGTGTCATTGAGCTTGATGAACAATCCCGCGCCCACCACGCCGCCAATGCGGCCCCTGAAATGCGCGCCCGTCTGGCCCGCAAGGTGGGCGGCGATCAGGCGGTCCGTCGTCTCGCGCTCCGCCGCCATGGCCCGCCGCTCCGCATCCGAAATCATCTCCGCGGTTTCAGTGAGGCGCGAAATATCATCCGCTGACAGCCCATCATCGCCAAAGCCGAGTGCACTTACCAAGGCCCGATGCACGATCAAATCTGCATAGCGCCGGATGGGCGACGTGAAATGGCTGTAGCGCCGGAGGGTCAGGCCAAAATGCCCCTTGTTGATGGGCGCATAAGCCGCCTGCGCCTGGGTGCGCAGCACCACGTCATTCACCAGGTTCTGGTAATCCTTGCCCTTCACCTCATTCAGCAATTGATTGAAGTGTTTTGGTTTCATCACCTGCCCAAGGGGCAATGACAGATCTAGAGTCTTAAGGAACATTGACAGCGCCCGCACCTTTTCTTCGGACGGCGGTTCATGCACCCGGTAAAGCTGCGGCGTTTTCTTTGCTTCAAGTTCTTCTGCCGCCGCCGCATTCGCCTGGATCATGAACTCTTCGATCAGCTTGTGCGCATCGAGCCGCAGCGGCGTGACCACCCGCATCACCATGCCTTTGTCATCAAGCACCAGCTTGCGCTCCGGCAAATCAAGCTCCAGCGGTTCGCGCTTGCCCCGCGCCTTCATCAGCGCCGCATAGGCCTTCCACAACGGCTTCAGCACGCCTTCCAGCAGAACATCAGTCTTCGCATTGCTACGGCCATCAATGGCCGCCTGTGCTTCCTCATAGGAGAGCTTCGCCGCCGAGCGCATGATGGCCCGCGCAAAACGGTGCGATTTCTTGGTGCCGGATTTGTCGAAAATCATGAAACAGGCCAGCGCGGGCCGGTCTTCCATTTCGCGCAGGGAACAGAGGTCATTTGAAATCCGCTCCGGCAGCATGGGCACGACGCGGTCCGGAAAATAAACCGAGTTGCCGCGAAACCGCGCCTCCTTGTCCAGCGCCGATCCGGGCTTCACATAGGTAGCCACATCGGCAATGGCCACAATGGTCTGGAAGCCGCCGGGGTTTCCCGGGTCATCATCGGGCGCCGCCCACACCGCATCGTCATGGTCACGCGCGTCCGGCGGATCGATGGTGATCAAGGGCGTTTTGCGCAGGTCCACGCGGCCAGACGGGTTGAAAGATTTCAGCGCTTCGCTGTCCGCCAGCACCCGCTCGGAAAATTCATTGGGAATGGCGTGGTGATGAATGGCAATCAGTGAAATATTGCGCTGGTCATTCATATCTCCCAGTCGCGCCCGCACCCGCGCCAGCGGCAGGCCACGGCCATGGTCCTTCAGGATTTCCGCTTCAACCAACTCGCCCTCAAGCGCGCCATTCTCATCGCCGCTCCGCACCTGCAATTCATTGCGGGCTTTCTTGTCCACCGGAATGAGCCGCGCCGCGTGTCCCTTCACCAGACGAAAAACCCCCAGCACGCGCTTCGAACGGTCCGACAGTCCGCGGATAACCCTGGCCTTGAAGAGATAGTCCTGGCCCGGCGTTGCCTCGATCTTCGCCAGCACCCGGTCGCCCTTGGCTGGTGGCCGGATGCCTTCGCCGGATCGCACCTCAATGAGCACCAGCGGCGCCTTCCCAGCCACGCGCTCGTCCCATTCCACCGGCTCGCCATAGGTCTCTCCGTGGCGGTCAATTCCCGTAACCTCGATGACGGTCACCGGGGGCAAGGTGGAGATGTCGATCAACTTCCGTCGGCTTTTCGCGAGCTTCCCTGATTGTTCAAGTTGCCGAAGCAACGCCTTGAGGCCGATTTTCTCCGCCCCTGTCAGCCCGAAGGCCCGGGCAATTTCGCGCTTGCCCACTACCGAAGGCGATGTCTGGATAAATTCCAGAAGCGCCGCTTCGCTGGGAAGCCCTCTGCTTTTCGCCTTCTTGCCCTTGATCAAACCGCAACCTTCACGGCCGCCTTCTTCACAGCCTTCTTTACAGCTTTTTTGGCGGGCTTTTTCGCAGGAGGTTTCTCCGCCACAACTTTCAAGGCCGGCGCCTTCTTGGCAGCAGCTTTGCGCTTCGGCTTCTTGCCCGGACCCTTTGCCTCCCGCTCGGCTATCAGCGCCACGGCTTCGTCCAGCGTGATTGTCTCCGGCGTCTTGTCCCGTGGCAGCGTGGCATTTATTTTGCCATGCTTAACATAGGCGCCGAACTTGCCGTTGAACACCTCCACATTGCCCGTACCGTCGGGATGCGCGCCAAGATCCTTTAACGCAGCCGCCCGACCTCGGGGCGTGAAGCCCTTGGCCCGCTTTGCTGCGAGCATATCAACCGCGCGGTTGATTCCGATGGTGAAAACCTCTTCCGCCGATTCCAAATTCACATAGGTGCCGTCATGCAGGATGAATGGCCCGAAGCGCCCGAAATTTGCAACGATGGGAGTCTGCGTTTCCGGGTGAAGCCCAATCTCGCGGGGCAGCGAGAGGAATTTCAGCGCCGTTTCAAGATCGATGTCATTCGGGTCAAAGGCCCGCGGGATCGAAGCCCGCTTTGGCTTCTCCTTGCTGCCTTCCGGAACCTCGCCAAGCTGCAGGTAGGGCCCAAAGCGCCCTTGGCGCCGCGTAACTTTCTCGCCGGTATCGGGATGCTCTCCAAGCTCAATGCCTTCCGGCGGAATGGCTGATTCCCCTTCGCCATTTGCCGTCATCTGCCGGGTGTATTTGCAATCCGGGTAATTGGAACATCCGACAAAAGCGCCAAACTTGCCGAGCTTCAGCGAGAGTTGCCCATCAGCACAGGACGGGCATTTCCGCGGGCTGCTGCCATCCGTGGGCGAAGGGAAGATGTGCGGCGCGAGAATGTCATTGAGTGCATCCAGCACATGGGTAACGCGCAGGTCTTTGATCTCGCCCACATGGGCGGAAAAGTCTTTCCAGAAGTCACGCAACACTTCGCGCCAGTCAATTTCGCCATTGGAAATGCGGTCGAGTTGCTCTTCAAGATTTGCCGTGAAGCCATATTCCACATATTTGCTGAAGAAGGATTCAAG
The DNA here is from genome assembly GCA_038251095.1 of Hyphomicrobiales bacterium. Classification (GTDB taxonomy): domain Bacteria; phylum Pseudomonadota; class Alphaproteobacteria; order Rhizobiales; family Aestuariivirgaceae; genus Aestuariivirga. The sequence continues at coordinate 67,686 of JBBSBQ010000003.1, read as the reverse complement.
GAAAGCGGTGACCACCCGGCCCTTGTCTTCGGGAATGAAACGCTTCTTGTCGAGCCGAACATACCCCCGGTCACGGATCGTCGAGAGCACCGACACATAGGTCGAAGGCCTGCCGATCCCAAGCTCTTCCAATTTCTTGATGATGGAGGCTTCCGAATACCGCGGCGGCGGTTCGGTGAAATGCTGCTCGGCCGAAATCTCGCGCACGCCTATGCCGTCGCCACGCGCCATGGCGGGCAGGCGGCGCGAATCCTCATCTTCTCCATCGTCAAGGTCCTCTTGATAGACTTTGAGGAAGCCATCAAACTTAACAACCGAACCCGTTGCACGGAAAATATAGTGCTTGCCGTCCTGGCCGGTGGCGCCGAGATCAGCCGAGGTGCGCTCAAACTCCGCGCTTTCCATCTGGCTGGCAATGGTGCGCTTCCAGATCAACTCGTAAAGGGCAAACTGCTCGCCATCGAGCGCCGAACGCACTGATGCCGGCAGGCGGCCAAGTTCCGTTGGCCGGATGGCCTCGTGGGCTTCCTGGGCATTCTTGGCTTTGGTGGTGTATTGCCGCGGCGCCGATGGAAGGTAGGGCTCGCCAAAATTCTTGAGGATTGCGTTGCGGGCGGCGGCGATCCCTTCCGGGGCGATATCAACGCCATCGGTTCGCATGTAGGTGATGAGGCCAACCGTATCCCCATCAATATCCACGCCTTCATAAAGGCGCTGGGCCACCTGCATGGTCTTTGCCGACGAGAAGCCCAGCTTGCGCGAGGCCTCCTGTTGCAGCGTCGATGTGCGGAATGGCGCATAGGGATGCCGCTTGGCCGGCTTGCTCTCAATGCTGTCCACCGAGACGCGAGCGTTCTTCAGTGTCTGCTCGATGGCGCGCGCCGAAGCTTCGTCCTTGATATCAAGCTTGCCGATTTTCTGCCCGGCAATGGCCTGCAGCGTGGCGGAAAATTCCTGCCCCTGTGGTGTCGTGAAGGTGCCGTCTATGGTCCAGTATTCCTGGCTCTTGAAGGCTTCAATCTCAAGCTCGCGGTCGCAAATAATGCGCAGCGCGACCGATTGTACCCGGCCCGCCGAGCGTGAACCCGGCAGTTTCCGCCACAACACCGGCGACAGCGTAAAGCCCACCAGATAATCGAGCGCCCGCCGCGCCAGATAGGCATCGACAAGCGGTCCATCCACATCCCGGGGATGCTGCATGGCATCGAGGACTGACTGCTTGGTAATGGCGTTGAACACCACCCGCTGCACCGTTTTGCCCTTGAGTGCTCCCTTTTTCTTCAAAACCTCAAGCACGTGCCAGGAAATGGCCTCGCCTTCCCGGTCCGGGTCGGTTGCCAGAACCAGCCGGTCATCGTCTTTCAGCGCATCGGCGATGTCTGCCAGGCGTTTGGAGGATTTGCTGTCCACCTCCCAGGACATGGCAAAGTCCTCGTCCGGGCGCACCGAGCCGTCCTTTGCGGGCAAATCGCGCACATGGCCATAGGAAGCCAGAACGGTGAAGTCCGACCCCAGATATTTGTTAATGGTTTTTGCCTTGGCGGGCGATTCGACGACAACAACGGTCATTCAAGTTCCTGACTAACAGACGGAGGGCCTCATATAGGCATCTTTCCGCCACTGCAAGTTACCACCCAAACCTGACAAATAAGCGTAAGTTACTCGAATGCAATCATAGATTGTTTCAATTTACATTGAACACGCATATAGTGTCGGTACAACTAAAGAGCTAGCTGAGATCAGATAGCAGACTCGGGGCGGCCATGAACGATCCTTACGGCAAGAATCCGGCAAAAGATGCCGGGACCAGGAATTGGCCCAGTATATCGCCGATATGCTGCTGGAACTGCGGAAGATGGCCAAGGCCGCGGGTCTCAAAACCCTCCTGGGCCTCCTGGAAATAAGCTTCTGCGAAGCCTTCTCCATTGCCAACAAGGTAGAAATTCCCCCCGGCGAAATAGAAAAGCTCAAGCGTTTGGCAAGGGAAGCAGGCGAGGCGTGATTTCACAAATCGCCAGTTTCAGGGCGGCGGGAAGCGTAAAAAACTCTCCCAACCCAAGATAGAAACTAACATTAGGCTCTAATTGATGGCCTTCTGCCTGGGATTCGCCCTGCAGGACATAAGCAAGACGAAGGATCCTTTCCGACCCCAATCTATGGCCTGCTTTGCAATCCCTGACCTGAAGTGATCCCACCCCGAAATCCCGGCGCACCATCAAATTGAAATCCAGAACCGCCCCTTGCAAGAGCGAGCCATCAACAAGGGCATCGCCTGAAAACGAAAAAGGTCGGAGCGGTTCCAGGGTAAATTGGCCGCGTTCCCGGATATCGAGAACCATGCCTTCACCCGACAAAGTCATGATATGGCGCTCATAACCGGCAAATGTGGAAAACGGGCCATCCGCATTCACGGTTGCGATGCTCACCCGCCAGTCAAACGGACCTAAAGACGGACTCACGCATATTTCAGTCGTGACGCCGCCGCCGTTCTTCCATGGCATGGATTTGTATTCCGTAGGCCGGATGACGCGCATCAAACGCCATGCCTTACACGGCCAATTGGTTCCGCATGGGCAATGACTCGGCGGATGGCAGGGAACTTTCCCTGTAAGCCATTCTCAATCTGGTCCACAACCGAATGCACATCATCAACCGTCTCCGAAGGCGCGAAGCGGCAATGGTAGTGAACGAACAGGCCTTGGTCATTCTCGCGGATGCGGATGTTGTGAAGGTCGCTGAGGCGCGACTGTTTCTTCGCCAGCGCCATGAGCAGGCTGATGATCGCTTTTGAAGTCTTCGCCGGCGCATCGTCTCCGGTAAGCAGCCTTTCCGGCTGGGGCTCAATGTGGCTTTCCACCTCAACGCCGGGGCCAAGTTCGGAACGGATAGCGTCCTCTAGCTGCGTAGCGTGTTCATGGGCTTCAACCAGCGGCATAAGCCCATCCACTTCCAGATCGAAGCTCACTGCCAGTCGGTCTTTGAGTTCCTGCACGGTGAGATGATGAATAGCCAGATTGCGGCGTGAGGCAATCAGCATCACCCGCTGAAACACCGTTTCATCATCCAGCGTCACCGGATTGACGGTGACTGTCACATCGGCGCTTGGAAACTTCTCTATGATCTTCTCTGTCAGCGTGTCTTTCAGCTTGACGATATCGTCAACCGGCATGGTGCGCGGCACCTCAACAACCGCACTGGTAAACAGCGTGGGCCCTGCCGGGCGCAGGCGCAGCGAACTGAGATGAAGCACCCCGCCGGTATTTTCCACCAGCGAACGCAGCTTAGAAGTGGCCCCCACGGGCGCCGTATCAAGCAGGGTGGCCAGCGTACGCTTTCCAAGGCGCCATCCTGCAAGCCCTACAAAGAACGAAACAACGATGGCCGCTGCCGCATCTGCCATGGGAAATCCCAGCCAAACCGCTGCCAGCCCAAGAAGCACAACGGTTGAACTCCACATATCTGAGCTGAAGTGCAGCGCATCCGCTTCCAGCGCCTCACTCGATGTCTCGCGCGCAACCCGGCTCAAGGCACGTGCCCGGCTGAAATCAACGAGAATGGATCCGCCAATAACAACAACCGCCCACCAGGTGACGTCAATATGCTGTTCCCCGCCCATCATCCGCTTGACAGCCTCAAAAACAATCCATGCGGTGGTGAGAAACAGCAAACCGGTTTCGACGAGCGCGGCAACGCTCTCTGCCTTGGCATGACCGTAATGGTGCTCCTCGTCGGGCGGTTGGTCACTCCACCGCACTGCAAACCAGGTCACGATGGTGGCCCCGAGATCAATAAGGCTGTGAATGGCTTCCGACAGAATGCCGAGCGAGCCGGTGGCTAGGCCCGCGGCGAATTTGGTAATAGTCAGCCCAAGACTGGCAAAGACCGAGAGGACGACGACCCGCTGCTTTTCTGATGACGACATGGGGATTGCATAACTCACTTCCGGCGTCTTTTCCTCCACAAAATTAGCCATACGGGCAGCGCATGGCGACGCGCCCAGTTTGCCTATCGTGGGGAGTATTTGCGCCTGCCGTTCTCTGCTACGTCAATGGTTCAATCATGGCGGCCGAATCTGATTTCCCCAACCTCATCTCGGGCCGAAGGGCCGGAGCACTGACTTTTGGCGCGATATTTGCGCTCGAATCCTTGGTCAGGTCACTGAACTCCACCGTGGTTTCCCTGCAGGCCTATGACCTCCTCGGCAGCAGCCAAAAGGTGAGCGAACTCACCACACTTGTTGGGATGATCGTGCTGCTCACCACCCTTATGCTCCCCTATGTTCTTGGCCCATTGCGCCGACGCTGGGCCTACACATTGGGTGTCGTGGGCCTCATGGCGGCAAGCCTGTTCTTCGCCAGCTTTACCGTATCCGGGCAAATTGCCGGCATGTTCTTCCGCAATTGCGGAGCCGGGATACTGAACATCACCTTATCGCTCTACATCATGGATCACATCAAGAAGAGCGATCTGGCCCATTCGGAGCCCTTGCGGCTAAGCCTCTCAACGTTTTCATGGATGATTGGGCCAGCCAGCGGCGTCTGGCTCTACACCCAATTTGGGCCCTGGGGCCCGCAGCTTGTGAGCATTGCGGTGGCTGCGGCGCTGCTAGTGGTCTTTTGGTTCCTGCGCCTCTCCGACAGAATTACCTTGCCGTCAGGCAACCTGCAGCGCTTCAATCCGCTCGACAATGTCATGCGCTTCGTCCGCCAGCCCCGCTTGCGGCTTGCATGGATGGTGGCCTTCGGCCGGTCCTGCTTCTGGGTCACCTTTTTTGTTTATGGGCCCCTTTTGATGGTTGAAAGCGGCGTGGGCAAGCAGGCCGGCGGGCTGATGATTTCGGCGAGCCAGGCGCTGCTCCTCTTTGCCTATGTCTTCGGCAGGCTGGCGCGTACATTTGGCGTCCGGACCATTATCAGTCTGTGCTTTCAGATGATGGCGCTCGCTGGAATTGTCGCGGGTATCGCTGGAAAAGAGCATCCTTATGTCGCCATGGTCTCCCTGCTCTTCGGCTCCTTCGCGGCTTCAGGACTCGATGGAGTGGGCGGCATACCCTTTTTGCGGGCGGTGCGCACCTACGAACGCCAGCGCATGGCTGCCGTTTACCGCACCTACATCGATTTCTCCGATCTCGTTCCCGCGATGGTTTTCGCCGTGGCGCTGTCGTATTTTGAAATCGGCATCGTATTCATTATTCTGGGAGCCAGTCTTGTCGTTATGGGAGCCTTGGCGTTTCGCTATCTCCCCAAATCCATGTAGTGGGAGAACCGGGTCAAATGGCCAAACTGCATCTTGTCATTGGCAACAAGAATTATTCTTCCTGGTCGCTGCGCCCATGGCTGGCCATGGCGATGGCCGGTCTCGACTTCGATGAGACCTTGATCCTGCTCGACACGCCGGAAACGAAAAAGCAAATCGCCGAACAATCCAAGGCAGGGCGGGTGCCTATTCTGCATCATGGAAAGGTCACGGTCTGGGAAACTCTCGCCATCCTTGAATATTTGGCTGAGACATTTCCGGAAAAAAAGCTCTGGCCCAAGGGCAAGGCGGCAAGGGCCGCGGCGCGCTCCGTTTCCAATGAAATGCACGCCGGTTTTTCAGGTCTCCGGAATGCCTGCCCGATGAACCTGCGGCGGCCGCCCAAGCCCATCACGCTCGATGCTCAGACACGGGCAGACATCACCCGCATCGAGGAAATCTGGCGTGACTGCCGCATAACCTATGGAAAGGGCGGAAAGTTCCTCTTCGGCAAGTTCTGCAACGCGGATGCCATGTTTGCGCCTGTCGTCACGCGCTTTGAAACCTATGCCATTCCCGTTGCCAAGGAAACTAGGGCCTATATGGAGACGGTAACGGCGACAAAGGCTTTCCAAAAATGGAAGTCGGCGGCCCTCAAGGAAACCTGGATCGTTCCGCACGACGAGGTGGACTAGGCATCAGTCTCAGTAGTGATAGCAATCAAACTGGAGCTTTCTGTAGTTCACCCTGACAAAATGAAGCTGTGTGCCATACGCTTTGCGGCAAAGCTTCAGCGCTTGGTCATGAAATTTCTTTTGTTGCTCCTTGGTATAGTCTGCGCGGCTGGAAACCTTCTTTTTGGAAGCGGCTTCCGCCTCGAAAGCGGGTGAAAAAGCAAGCGCTGCCAAGGCAGCCAAAACTATGAATTTCTTTAAAATGGAACTTTCCCCAGACTGCAATTACTGGTTACATTGTAGAGGGTAGTCAAAATTGTCTAACAAATTCAAGAGAGGAAGACTTTTTCCTGGGCCGAGCGGGAGACCCTGCCGGCAAGTTCAAATTCCAGCAAAATTCCCAGGACCAAAGCGGCCGGGAGCCCGCTTTCCCTGATGGCGTCATCAACATCTACAGGCGTGGGCGAAAGCAGTGCAAGCACGCGCTTGCGGTCCGAGGGGCTCGCCTCAACAGGCTCATCAATAGGCAGATCCGGTTCCGAGAAAGTCCGGGCCGCAACGGTGTATTCCGTCCTCAGGCTTTCGATCACCTCAGCACTGCTTGTCAGAAGCGTTGCCCCTTCCTTGATAAGCTTGTTCGTGCCTTCGGCGCGATGATCAAGCGGCGAACCCGGCACCGCAAAGACATTGCGACCCTGTTCGCCGGCAAGCCGAGCCGTGATCAGTGAACCCGAGCGCAGAGCCGCTTCCACCACAATAATGGCGCGCGACATGCCTGAAATAATGCGGTTGCGCCAGGGGAAATGTTCGGCCCGTGACACGGCGCCGGGCAGCATTTCGGTCAGCAATAGGCCATGCTCGCCAATGGTTTTTTGCAGCTTGGCATTTTCCGGCGGGTAGATATTGTCAATTCCGCCGGCAATTACGGCAGCGGTCCGCCCCCGCAGTGCTGCTTCATGGGCCGCCGTATCGATGCCACGCGCCAATCCTGAGACAACGAGATAGCCTTCCTCGCTAAGCTCCGCTGACAATTGCCGCGCGAATTTTCTGCCGCCCGCTGAAGCATTGCGCGCCCCAACGATGGCGACACACTGAAGCTCCGTAAGTGCGCGATTGCCCTTCACGCAGAAAAGCGGCGGCGCGCCTGAAATATGATAGAGCAGGGGTGGATAGCCAGGTTCTCCCGCAACCACGAAAGAAGCGTCCAGCTCTCGCGCCTGGCACAAGACAGCTTCCGCGTCTTCTTCAGAAAAAATCCGGATGGGTCGGGCCATTCCACCTCTTACTGAAAGTTTGGGTAAAGCCTCGACCGCTGAGGCGGCACTTCCATAACGACCGATCAACTGCCGGAATGTTGCAGGCCCGACATTTTCACTTTGGCTGAGCCGGCTCCAATCGCGTCGCTGCGTCTGGTCCAGCAGTTGCATCGGTCAGGCTCATTTTTGAAGATCAATCTTGGGCTCTTCGCCCTTCATCAATCTGCCGATGTTGGCGCGGTGCATGATCCAGATGGCAATGGCAATCATCGCTGTCGGCAAAACCAGATCAGATCGGCCCATCAGATATGCCCACAGCGGCGTGAGCGCTGACGTGGCAAGTCCGGCAACCGACGACATGCGAAAGACGAAAGCAAGCGCAAGCCAGAGCGCGATGAATATAAGTCCAAGCGGCCAGAACAAACCGAACAACACCCCAAGGCTGGTCGCCACGCCCTTGCCGCCCTTGAAGCCGAGCCAGAGCGGAAAAATATGCCCGGCCATGGCCGCAAGCCCAGCAATCAAGCCCGCCTCGGGCGTGCCAAAACGCATAAGCAGTAAAACCGGAACAGTGCCTTTCAAGCCATCAAGCAGAAGCGTCAGCGCCGCGATTTTCTTGTTGCCCGTGCGCAAGACATTGGTCGCCCCGATGTTTCCCGAGCCGATGCTGCGTACATCGCCCAGCCCCGCGGCCTTGGTGAGCAGCAGGCCAAAAGGTATGCTTCCACAGACATAACCAATGAGAACGGCAATAAACGCGATCATGATTTAGCGAGCGTATGCGTAAACCGTGCGCCCTGCAACGACCGTTTCAATGACCCGGCCTTCCAGCGTGCGGTCTTCCTGTGGAGAATTCTTGGAGCGCGAATGCAGCTTGGTCTCGTCCACCGTCCAGCTCATAGCGAGGTCAACCAGAGCAAAGTCGGCGGGTGCACCGGGTGCCAGCCGCCCGGTTTCAAGTCCGAGAATATCTGCAGGCTTTGATGACATCGCTTCCACAAGCCGCCCTAATGGCATGTTTTCGTTATGATAAAGGCGGACCGCCGCGGAGAGCATAGTCTCCAGCCCGATGGCTCCGAAAGCCGCTTCCGCGAAAGGGAGGCGCTTTGTATCGGCACTTTGCGGATCATGCGAGGAGACGATCACATCAATGGTGCCATCCGCAACGCCCGCCACAAGGGCCCGTCTGTCATCCTCCGTGCGCAAGGGCGGCGAGAGTTTGAAGAACGTGCGGTAAGCCCCGATGTCATTTTCGTTGAGCGTCAGGTGGTGGATTGAAACCCCACAAGTCACCGGCAAGCCCTTGGCCTTGGCGCTGCGAATAACTTCAAGCGAAGTCGCACAAGAAATTTGCGAGGCGTGGTAACGGGCCCCCGTCATCTCCACGAGGCGGATATCCCGCTCCAGCATAATCACTTCCGACATCGCCGGATTGCCGCCAAGCCCAAGCCGTGAAGCCGCCTCCGATGAGTTCATGACTCCCCTTGAGAGGCTGGCTTCTTCCACATGCTGAACCACCAGCATGTCAAAATCCTTGGCATAGGTGAGCGCCCGGCGGAATAGATTGGCGTTTGAAACCGCATGCGTGCCATCGGTCACGGCAACAGCTCCGGCTTCCTTCAGGCTGCCGATCTCGCTCATCAACTCGCCGGCAAGGCCCTTGGTGATTGCGGCCATCGGGGCAATCCGCACCAGGGCCGTGTCACGCGCCCTGCGCAGAATGAAATCCACGATCGCCGCATCATCAATCACTGGCTGGGTATTGGGCATTACGATCATGGTGGTGACACCGCCCGCCGCTGCTGCCTCAGACGCCGTTGCCAGTGTCTCGCGGTATTCCGTGCCCGGTTCGCCGGTGAACACCCTCATATCGATAAGGCCGGGAATGAGCGTGGTTCCCGCGCAATCAAAACTTGCCGTGCCAGCCCCGATTGACTCCTTCGTCATCTTGGAGCCAACCGCCAGGATCCAGCCATCCTCAACAAGAATGCCGCCCTTGCCATTGAGCCCTTGCGCCGGGGCCACGATATTGGCGTTCAAATAAGCTTTGCGCTGCGCCGATTGCTTAACTGCGGGCGGCATCATGATTTCGCTCCCGCCGGCCAATTGCGCGACAACGCATCAAGCACCGCCATGCGCACCGCCACACCCATCTCGACCTGTTCACGGATCACTGATTGTGCCCCATCCGCCACGTTGGAGTCAATTTCAACGCCCCGATTCATCGGCCCGGGATGCATGACCAGTGCATCGGGCTTGGCATAGCGCAGCTTTTCTTCATTCAAACCATAGAAGCGGTAATACTCCCTTTGCGAAGGCACGAAGGTCCCGCTCATCCGCTCAAGCTGCAGACGCAGCATCATTACCACATCTGCCCCCTCAAGCCCGTCGCGCATGTTGCGGTGAACCTCCACCCCGAAATTCGCAATGCCCGTGGGCAACAGCGTGGAAGGGGCGACAACCCGCACCTGCGCGCCCAGTTTGTTCAGCATGTGAATGTTGGAGCGCGCCACCCGGCTGTGCAGCACGTCACCGCAGATGGCGACTGTGAGCCCTTCAATGGTTTTCTTCCTGCGCCTGATTGTGAGCGCATCAAGAAGCGCCTGTGTCGGGTGCTCATGCTGGCCATCGCCCGCATTGATAACTGAGCAGGAAACTTTCTGCGCCAGCAACTCAACCGCACCGGAAGATTGGTGCCGCACCACCAGGAAATTTGGGTGCATGGCATTGATCGTCATGGCGGTATCGAGAACCGTCTCGCCTTTTGAAAGGGCAGAAGAAGAAATAGCCATGTTCATCACATCGGCGCCCAGCCGCTTGCCCGCAATTTCAAACGAACTTTGGGTTCGCGTCGAGGCTTCAAAAAACAGGTTGACCTGGGTCTGACCCTGGAGGATTGGATTGCGCTGCCGGGGGCCGTTCCCCTCGTTCACGTAGGTCTGCGCCAGGTCGAGAAGCGCTGTAATTTCAAGGGGGGAAATATCATCAACCGCCAGCAGGTGCTGGCCTTTGAGGAGCCTGGGTCGTTCGGATGGCGATGTCATTAAAAATGGCTATGTAGGGGCGAATCTCTCGTCCCGCAAGGGAAGATCGCTGACCTGTGGAAAATTAATCCAAGAGGCTTAACACAAAGGGAATTGTGACCGCAGCACAAATGACCTGAAGCGTCAGAATGCTGGCAATCAGGGGCGCATCACCCCCCATGTGCTTGGCCAGCACATAGGCGCCGGAACCCGTGGGCACCGCCCCGCACAGAATGGCAACCGCTGCCGCATCCCCAGAAACCCCCAGAACCCACAGCCAGACTGCCATAAAAAGAGGCATGACCAGCAGTTTTAGAAACGTTGCCAGCAGCACCGGACCCTTAGTGGAAAGGGCCTCGTCAACGCGAAGGCCCGCCCCCACCGCCAGAAGTGCCAGACCCAGCGCACCTTTGCCGATCATGTCGAGAACCTGGACTCCCATGACGGGCATCGGCATGTGCAGCAACTGCCAGACTACACCGCCTACTGACGACAGCACGAATGGGTTTTTCAGGATCGAAAGCGTCATGGCACGTCCGTTCATCCTGACGCCGGAACCGTAAATCGAAATCACTCCCACATTCACGATATTGAGAAGCGGCGTCATGGCGGCGGCGCTGAGGCCCCCCAGTGCGAGCGCTGGCTGTCCGAAGTAAATGGGAATGATGGCAAGTGCTATGAATGTGTGCCAGCGCGTAGCGCCTTGAAACAGACTGGAAAATTGCGGCCCATTGAGATCCATGGCCGACGTAAGGGGCCGCCGTAACAACAGGAGCAGGGCAAACATGCTGCTGATGCCAAGGACCATAGCTAGAGCCATGGACCACACCGGCACATTGGAAAAATCCGCCGCTGCTATTTCCTTGAAGATAATTGCTGGAAACAAAACGTAATAACAGACGTGGTCAACAGCGGCCCAATGGTCCTCCGCAATCAACCCGCTGCGCCGCAGGCCGTAGCCCACGAGGATCACGATAAAAACCGGGAGCAGGGCGATAAAAGATTGGGTCATTCTTGCCTCAGGGCATCGAGCGCGGCCTGGAGAATCCAGGCGGCCGCCAATTTGTCGACCACCTTGTCGCGCGTGGCGCGCGAGGCATCCGCGTCGATCAGCATGCGCTCGACCGCCGCCGTTGAAAGCCGCTCATCCCAAAAGACAATCGCTAGCGATGTGAGTTTGGCAAGATTGCGTGCAAAGGCTCGTGTCGCCTGAGCCCGGGGGCCTTCTGTGCCATCCATGTTGATGGGCAGTCCCAGCACCAGAACACCAACATTCTCCTTCGTTGCGACCGCCAGCAGTTCGGTGGCATCCTTGGTGAACTTGCTGCGCGATATGGTGGTAATGGGTGTTGCGATCTGCCGGCTGCGATCGCTTGTCGCAATGCCAATTGTCTTCGTGCCCAAATCCAGCCCCATCAGACGCGAAGTCTGGGGCAGTTTTTCCAAAGCGGACTGGAGGGCCAGAAGGTGGGTGGACATGGGCTTCTGATAGCCGATTTGGCAAACAGGTAAAGCAGCGTTATTGCATAGCGCCGGACTAATTGCAGGAAGGCCCGAAATGGTAAAGAAAATCGAGCGGCCCGTGGACGCGATAGTGGATCCACTGCCCGTGGGCAATATCCCGGACATGCGCCCCCTGCACGGGCGCTGGATCAGGCTTGATCACGTCTCCGCCGCCAAGCACGCTGCCGATCTCTATGCCAGCTTTGACGGCAAGGACCCTGAAGGCACGATCTGGACCTATCTGGGTTACGGCCCCTTCGCCTCGCAGGAGGAGTTCACCGAATGGGTCAAGGCTCGCGAGGCTGCCCGCGACCCCTGGTTCTATGCCTTCGTACGCCGCGATACCGGCAAGGCCGTGGGCATGGGCTCCTTCATGCGCAATGACGCCACCAATGGTGTCATCGAAATCGGCCACATCTGGATGTCGCCGGAACTGCAGCAAACCCGGGAAGCCACCGAAGCCATTTACCTGATGATGCGCCACTGTTTCGATGACCTGGGGGTGCGCCGTCTGGAATGGAAATGCGATTCGCTCAACGCCCCCTCCCGCAAGGCGGCGGATCGTTTTGGCTTCACCTTTGAAGGCATTTTCCGCCAGCACTACATCATCAAGGGCCGCAACCGGGATACGGCCTGGTTTGCCATGCTGGATACCGAATGGCCCAAGGCCAAGAAGGCTTTTGAGACTTGGCTCAAGAAAGATAATTTCGACGCCAATGGCCGACAGAAAGCCAAGTTGCGGGTTCGCCCCTAGGCTGCTATCTCCTCCCGCAGAAATCGAACGGGATTAAGAGCTTATGTCAGTTGATCAGGCCACCGTGCGGCGCGTTGCAAAACTCGCCCGCATCAAAGTGAAGGAAGAAAACGTTCAGCGCCTCGCCGGTGAATTGAACTCCATTCTCCATTGGATCGAGCAGTTGAATGAAGTGAATGTCGATGGCGTCGAGCCCATGACTTCGGTCGTTACCGTTAAAATGAAAAAGCGCAAAGATATCGTGACGGATGGCCACAATCCCCATGATGTGGTGGAGAACGCGCCCGCTGCCGAAGACGATTATTTCCTGGTGCCGAAGGTGATTGAATGAGCGATCTCACATCACTCACTATTGCTACGGCCCGCGAAGGCTTGCTCAAAAAGGAGTTCTCCGCCTTTGAATTGACCGAGGCCTATATCGCCGCTGTCGAAAAGGCCCGCATTCTCAACGCTTATATTGTTGAAACGCCGGACAAGGCCCGCGCCATGGCAAAAGCCTCCGACACGAAGCTGGCCAAGGGCGAGAGCGGAGCATTGGAAGGCATTCCGCTGGGGATCAAGGATCTCTACGCAACCAAGGGCGTTCACACCCAGGCCTGCAGTCACATCCTTGATGGCTTCAAGCCGACCTACGAATCCACCGTCACCGAAAATCTCTGGCGCGACGGCGCAGTCATGCTGGGCAAGCTCAATATGGATGAGTTCGCCATGGGCTCGTCAAACGAGACGAGCTACTACGGCAATGTCATCAATCCCTGGCGGCGCAAGAATTCCAATGCCGCACTTGTGCCCGGTGGTTCCTCCGGCGGCTCGGCCTCCGCAGTTGCCGCCCATATCTGCGCCGCTGCCACCGCAACCGATACCGGTGGCTCCATTCGCCAGCCCGCCGCTTTCACCGGCACCGTAGGGATAAAGCCGACCTACGGGCGCTGCTCGCGCTGGGGTGTTGTCGCTTTCGCCTCAAGCCTCGACCAGGCTGGCCCCATCGCCCGTGATGTGCGCGATGCCGCCATCATGCTGAAATCCATGGCCAGCGTTGATCCAAAGGACACAACCTCGGTTGCTCTTCCGGTGCCTGACTACGAAAAGGCCATCGGTAAATCCATCAAGGGCCTGCGCGTTGGCATCCCGAAGGAATATCGCGCCGACGGCATGTCTTCCGAAATTGAAAACCTGTGGGACAAAGGCGCCCAGTGGCTGAAAGAGCAGGGGGCCGAGATTGTTGAAATCTCTCTGCCCCACACGAAATACGCGCTGCCTGCCTATTACATCGTGGCGCCTGCCGAAGCCTCATCAAATCTTGCCCGCTATGACGGTGTGCGTTACGGCCTGCGCATTCCCGGTGATGACATCGTGGACATGTATGAGAATTCACGCGCCGCCGGTTTTGGCCCGGAAGTCCAGCGCCGCATCCTGATAGGCACCTATGTGCTCTCGGCAGGGTACTATGATGCCTACTATGTCCGTGCCCAGAAAATCCGTACACTGATCAAGCGCGACTTCGAACTGGCCTGGGCCAATGTCGATGTGGTCCTCACCCCCGCAACCCCCAGCCCCGCCTTCGCACCCGGCGAAATCAGCGATCCCGTGCAGATGTACCTGAATGACATTTTCACCGTCACCGTGAACATGGCGGGCCTTCCTGGCATTGCCGTTCCTGCAGGTATTTCAAAAGATGGCTTGCCGCTCGGCCTCCAGCTCATCGGCAAGGCTTTTGATGAGGAGACCTTGTTCACGGCGGCAGCCGCCATTGAACAGGTAGCTGGTGGCTATCAGGCGCCCAAATGGTGGTAGTGGCCTGACGCCATCTCCGCCGTTAACTATTTGTTAATTATGTTTCCCCGGCCCGCCGGATTTGTCTTACGTTGCTCCTGGGCAAAATGTGGTTTTGGGGCATCATGGGATTTCGGGCAGCAGTTATTTTAGGCACACTGACGTGTTTGCTAAGTGCAAACAATGCTTTGGCCTTTGGGTCGGGTACGAAAAACACTGCGCCGGAATTCGGCAAGACCTTGCCGCCAGTGGGCTTTGTGAAGTTCTGCGCCGCTAATCCAGGCGAGTGCAAGGCGACAAGTGCGGCGCATGATCGGATTGCGATGTCGCCGGAACGCTGGAACCAGCTTTACTTGGTCAATGCCTATGTGAACGGCAAAATTGCGCCCATCAGCGACCAGGACCTTTACGGCGAAGCCGAGCACTGGGCCTATCCCACCGATGCAGGCGACTGCGAAGATTATGTGCTGCTTAAGAAGCGCCAGCTGGAAGGCCTGGGATTTTCGGCAGAAGCGTTGCTCATTACCGTTGTTCTGGATGAGAAAAATGAGGGCCATGCTGTTCTCACCGTGACCACGGACGCCGGTGACTATGTTTTAGATAACCGCTTTGACAAGATCTCGCTCTGGAATACCACCCATTACAAGTTCCTGAAGCGTCAGTCCCATACAAATCCCCTGCAATGGGTGGCCTTGGTCAAGCAGTCCACCTCCAACAGTGCCTTCGTAGCCAGCGGCAACTGACTGCAGACCCAGCCAAGAAAACCCCGGAGGTTTACTCCGGGGGTAAGTGGGTGCGGGGGAGATTAACAGATTGGCTCTATTTTCCCGGTTGCGCCACCAGGCGTAGATAGGGCTTCAGGGTCTTCCAGCCGGCCGGAAATTTCTCCTTGGCCGCATCGTCCGAAACCGATGCCAGAATGATCACATCCTCGCCTTGTTTCCAGTCGGCGGGAGTTGCCACGGATTTGGTGGCGGTGAGTTGCAGGGAATCGATCACCCGGAGAATTTCCTGGAAATTGCGGCCCGTGCTCATCGGGTAGGTGAGAAGCAGCTTGATCTTCTTGTCCGGCCCGATGATGTAGACATTACGCACCGTTTGGTTGTCAGCCGCCGTGCGGCTCTTGGCATCGCCCGAGGCGTTGGGATGGATCATGCCATAGAGCTTTGCCACCGTCAGGTTGCTGTCGCCGATCATCGGGTAGTTCACTTGTGCGCCGGTCACGTCCTTGATGTCGTTCTTCCAGCGCTGGTGGTCCTCAACTGAATCCACCGAAATGCCAATGAGCTTCACGCCACGCTTGTCAAACTCATGCTTCAGCTTCGCCATGGAACCCAGCTCCGTGGTGCAGACAGGCGTGAAATCCTTCGGATGAGACACCATCACTGCCCATGACCCATCAATATAGTCGTGGAACTTGATCTTGCCTTCCGTGGTGTCGGCTTCAAAATCGGGAGCGATATCGCCTAGTTGCAGGGTCATGACAGCCTCTTGAGTTGTTACCTGTTCTATATAGGCTATTTGACGTTCGTAATAAAGAACAAAATGGCCGAGTGAAGAGGCAGCTCTGCTTTGTGGGAATCGCAACACTGGGCTAAATGGGCCTCAAATCGGAGATTCTGACTCATGCGCTACATCCTGTCGTTCCCGGCGATAGCCCTCGTTGTCATCGCCTTCAACATCCTGGGGCTCACCGGCCAATGGATGGATTCCGAGTCCCTCGTGTGGGACGGGGTGCTGCCGTCCGATGCCGAATTCTATTTGAAAATCAGCGACTTTTTTATCATAGCGGGCCTTGTCGCCCTGTTCTTTGAAATCATCAAGGCGGCACGGCTGGGGGCGGGCACCATTGTCGATCACATGCTCTCCACCGCCACCTTCATCTTTGCATTGGTTGAATTCCTGCTGGTGCCGTTTTGCGGCACCGCAGCTTTTTTCTTTCTCATGATCATGTCCCTCATCGACGTCGTGGCCGGCTATTCCGTTTCAATTCTCGCAGCACGACGGGATTTTTCCATAGGACACTATGATGGCGGCGGACTGTAACTCATGGCCTTTGATGCATCTCTCGCCCGCTCGATCGGCCTGACGCGGGATGAAACCGCAATTTTCCGCAAGCTGAACACGCCTGAAAAGATTCAGGATTTTCTCACCGGCATCCCGATCAATTTCGAGCCGCAGGGCGACACCTGCCAATCCGCCCGCATGGCCCTGCAGAACAATTCCTGCCACTGCATCGAGGCCGCTTTCATCGCGGCGGGAGCCCTTCTTCTTCATGGCCAGCCCGCACTACTCATGGATTTCCAGGCCTCGGGCGATGACGATCATGTGCTGGCACTGTTCAAGCAGGACAAGCACTGGGGCGCCATTTCAAAGAGCAACTCGATCTGGTTGCGCTGGCGTGATCCGGTTTATGCGAGCCCCCGCGAACTCGCCATGAGCTACTTCCATGAGTATGTGAATGAAAAACACAAAACTCTTCGCCGTGCTTCGAAGCCTTTTGATATCGGAAAATACGATCCCGATTACTGGCTGACGTCCGAGGAAAACTGCTGGTCCATGGCTGAGGAGATCGATGCCAGCCCCCATGAGGATTTGATTTCGAAGGCCCAGGCGCAGAAGCTGAAATTCCGCGATTCACTTGAAGTGAAGGCAGACGATTTAAAGGAGTTCAGCCGCTAGGCGGCAATGCGCGAATGAAAGCGTTCCAGGGCTTTGCGCAACGCCTCGAAACACGCACTATCGGTCGCCTTGCCAACCTCTTCAGCCATGATTGAGAGCGCCTTTGAAACCGGCATGGCCGCGCGGTAGGGGCGGTCGGCGGTAAGGGCGTCAAATATGTCGGCAACAGCCAGAATGCGCGATTCCAAGGCGATTTCATCGCCTTTTAGGCCCTTCGGATAGCCTCTTCCGTCAAGTCTTTCATGATGCGCGCTGGCAATGCTCGCAAGTTCCTGGAACGCTGAAATGCGCGACAGGATCGCTTCGGTTTGCACAGCGTGATATTTCATTTCGGTCCATTCATCGGCATCGAGCTTGCCAGGCTTGTCGAGTGTTGTATTGCTCACCCCAAGCTTTCCAATGTCATGCAAGAGCGCGGCTCGCTTCAGCCAGCGCCGGCGCTCCGGCGTAAATCCGAGTTCCGCCGCGATAAGATCGGCAAACAGTGTGACGCGCTCACTGTGGCCCTTGGTGAACGTACTCTTTGAATCGACCACTTCAGCAAAGCCGCTGGCTATGTCATCGAGATAATCCTCATCGACAACCGCCACGTGGTGGGCAGGCTCAATATCATAAATGATTTCATTGAGGTCCGGACTGTTCAGCGAGTCCCAAAAGGACGGACGCCCTGAAACTCTATGGAACGCTTCGGCGATCTTCGGATCAAACCACGTTCCCGAACGGTCCGTGATCTCTTTGCGCGCAGAATCCTCGCTATCGGCTTTTTGGAACACGTCAGCCACTTGCGCAATGAGCGCAATGCGCGAATAGAGCGGAATGGCATTGCCAGCGATGCGGGCGGGCTTGCCGTTTCCATCCCAATGCTCGTCCAGATTGCCAATGCCCTCCGCAACCGCTTCACTGAAACGCATCTTGCGCGCAATGTCTGCGCCCCTTTGGCACCGCGTTTGGATGAGTTCCGTGGAAATCTCGCCGCCATTCTGGAAAATGTTGATGATGGCGCGGAAGCGCTCGGCAAGTCCGGCTTTCAGTCCCGTATGGCTCAGCACAAAACGCAGAGCCTGCGGCAGGCTCCCGTCGGTCAGTTTGAAGTCCCTTTTGAACTCGAGATCATTGACCAGATAGAGTTCACAAATGCGCGCTGCATTGCTGCTGCAACCCAGGTCCTTCAGCAGCAGGGTATAATACAATTCCCATATTTCCAGCTCATTCAGCTCCAGCTCTTCGGCAATCTGAAGCCCGATCCAGCAGCACCGCAGGCTATGCCCCTCCGGCTGGCCCTCGGTAATGTCGAGGGCATGGCTGAGAGCGCTCAAAAGCTCCGATAGCCTAACTTCGGTAACCGGAGGAGAAAGGGGGTTCATTGGCGTTCCGCTAAAACGTCGAATAGAGCAGCGCCTCCATTAACAAAGCCTGAAATAGCCAATCACATTCGGTTTTCCGTTGACCATTGACGTACAATCCGATATCCGAGTAAATTGCTCAAGAATAGGAATTGACGGTGGCTCGCCAGACTTATCTCGACCGGAAGGGGGAACGCCTCGTTGTCCAGGGTTTTCGCCATTGGCTGTCCGGCTATGAATTTGGCGACGTCGCCTGCTGGGAACAGGCTTGGTCGTTGTTTACCGAAGAACTGGGAGCCGTCAACGCCGGTGTTTTGGTCTCTCACCTGCGTGATTGGGTGAAAGCCATGCGTGAACGATCCGCCGAACCCATCCGCTGCCTGACCTGCCAGTGCCGCTATCTCTGCCGTGAGGAATGCCTCTGCGTCGGTATAATCGCCGCCCTCCAGCATGGCGATGAGGCCAGCGCCGCATTATGTGCCGGCACCCTGGTTGGCGGCAGGGCCGACGAGGTCATCACCACCGCCCGGCAATTCGCTGCCCTCCTGATGGGCAACGGCGCGAGGCTTCTGGAAGTCCCGTCCCTTGTGATCGTCAGCATCATCTCAGGCGAAAGGGAAAGCGCGACCCTGCTGAACTAAGCCTTGATGCGTTCACCCTTGGGATCATAGAAGCTTTGCAACTGCACTCTCGCGCCGAAGCGCTTCCAGGCCAACTCGACTTCCCATTTGCCGCAATCAATCCAGTCCTTGGTGACGCCGCCATCGTTGGTGACATTGCCCATGCCGAGCGAGAGGTTCACTCGGTGCCCCCAGGCGCCGGATGTAGTAGAACCGACGATCACGCCATTCCGGTAGATGGGTTCCTCGTGATACATCATCGGCGCGGCAACGCTTGAATCCTCCAGCGCGATGCAGACCATGCGTTTGGGGAGAACGGCAAGCGCCTTTTGCTTCAGCAAGGCCTCACGCCCGATGAAGCCGCCTTTCTTGTCCCATGCGATTGCAAAGCCTAGGCCCGCTTCAAAGGGCGTTTCCTCGTCGCTCATGTCATGGCCCCAATGACGGTAGGCTTTTTCGGTGCGGCAATTGTTCATGGTGTGCATGCCGGCGGGCGTCAGGCCAAAATCCGCGCCAGCCGCAATCAGCCGTTCAAACACATGGGCGACAAATTCCGTGGGTATGTAGAGTTCCCAGCCCAATTCGCCTACATAGGTGATACGCGAGGCCCGCACCCGCGCATATCCAATCTCGATTTCCCTGGACGTGCCGAAGGGGAAGGCCGCATTGGATAAATCGGCGCCGGACAGCTTCTGGAGCAGGGCGCGGGAGCTTGGCCCCATCACGGCGATCATCGGCAGGCCGGAGGTGATGTCGGTGGAGACGCAATGGGTATCATCTGGCGTATGACGCTTCAGCCAAGCCATGTCGCGGACTTGCGGCAGGGCACCCGTTACCACCAGGAACTTGTTTTCCTCCAGTCGCGTGACCGTAAGATCGGCCTCAATGCCGCCGCGCTCATTGCACCACTGCGTATAGACAATGCGGCCCGGCTCCACATCGACGTTATTGGCGCTGATGCTGTTCAGCACTTTGCAGGCATCACGGCCTTCAACTGAATATTTGGCAAATGATGACTGATCGAAGAAGGCGCATTTCGTCATCAACTGCTTGGCTTCATGGTCCGCACAAGGAAACCAGTTCTGCCGTCCGTACGAGTATTCATATTCCGGCTTTACCCCGTCCCGCGCATACCAGTTCGGCCGCTCCCAGCCATTCACCTCGCCGAACACCGCACCCAGTTCCTTCGTCTGCTCATAAATCGGTGACCGCCGCACCCCGCGCGCCGTTTCCGCCTGCCGGTAAGGCCAGTGCATGGCGTAGAGCAGGCCCAGTGTTTCCATAACCCGCTCGCCTACATAGTTGCGCACCGATTGGAAGGGATGGATGCGGCGGATATCCATGCCGTTTACATCCATCGGCGGATAGCCATTCTTGATCCATTGCGACAGAACTAGTCCTGCTCCACCCGACGATTGAATGCCGATGGAATTAAACCCCGTGGCTACGTAGCAGTTCTTCACCTCCGGCGCTTCGCCGAGATAGTAGCGGTTGTCCGGAGAAAAGCTCTCGGGGCCGTTGAAGAACAATTGAATGCCGGCGGTTTCTAACAGAGGCACCCGGTTGATGGCGCTTGTGAGGATGGGCTCGAAATGATCCATGTCCTCCGGCAGCGTGACAAAGGCATGCTCGTCATCGATGCCACCGCCGCCCCAGGCCTTGGCCTTGGGCTCGAAAGCACCCACCATCAGCTTGCCCGCGTCTTCCTTGTAATAGGTGCATTCATCCAGCAGCCGCACCACCGGCATGTTGCGCGGTAATTCCGCAATGGGTTCCGACACAATGTAGAAATGCTCGCAGGCATGAAGCGGAATGTTCACACCGATGCTGCGGCCCAGTTCGCGTGACCACATGCCTGACGCAATCACCACCTTGTCGGCCATGATCTTGCCTTCGGTGGTTTCCACGCCCACGGTTTTGCCTTTCTCGACCAGAATGCGCGTGACTTTCGTATTCTCGAAAATCATTGCACCGCGTGACCGCGCCCCCGATGCCAAAGCTTGCGTCACGTCTATGGGGTTGACCTGGCCATCCTTCGGCAGGAACACCCCGCCTTTAACGCCGTCCATGTTGTAATGCGGCACACGCTCCTTGATTTCCGCCGTGCTCACCACGTCAACCGCAAGGCCAAAGCATTTGGCCATGGAAGCGCCGCGCAGCAGTTCTTCCATGCGCCCGTCGGTGAGCGCAATTGAGATCGAGCCATTCTGCTTGAAGCCGGTGGCTTGACCCGTTTCCTTTTCCAGTCCTTCAAACAGGCTGGTAGTGTATTTCGCCAGCTCGGTAAGATTTTTGGAAGCGCGCAATTGCCCGACAAGGCCCGCCGCATGCCAGGTTGTGCCGGAGGTGAGCTGCTTGCGCTCAAGCACGACTGTGTTGGTGATGCCGATCTTGCCCAGGTGATAGGCAATGGAGTTGCCAACGATGCCCCCGCCAATAATGACGACATCGCAATGGGCGGGCAGGGACTTCGACATGCGGGAAACTCCGAAAGGGGCGGTGAATTCCTCTAACATATCCCGCTTTGAAACTGAAAGCGCCAGTAGTCTTCACCCCAGCGCACCAGAACTCACCACACCTACACAAGGCGCCTGAATTGGCGTAGGCTGCTGCCGCTGGAAATCTCGCTAACGGAGGAAGAAATGACCGCTTATAATGTTGTACGTTTCAAGGTGAAGCCGGGCCAGGAGCAGAAATTCATCGAACTACACAAGAGCCTTCCGGACCTTGACGGCATGGAGGACGGCGCACTGATCAAGACCGGCGACCGGACCTATTGTTTGGTGGGAAAATGGAATGATTATGAGAGCATTGTTGAGGCAAGGCCTCAGATGATCGGCATCCTGGACAAATTCCGCGGCATGCTGGAAGACCTGGGCGGCGGCCTCGGCCTCACCGATCCGGTGTCGGGTCCCGCCGTGGTTGAATTTCCGGTCCATAAACACTGATTGCTGACGCTGGGCCGCCATTTTCCTTTGCCGCGCCACTTTGTTTCGATTATACCTTGTTCGAAATAAAGAACAGGTCATTTTATGCACAAAGGCAACATTACTCCCACAGAAGCCTACCAGCGTTTGCAGGGCAACTCCTCTGCCGTTCTGGTGGATGTGCGCACCCAGCCCGAGTGGACGTTCGTGGGTGTTCCTGCCGTGGAAAGGCTCGTGCGCCTGGCCTGGCAGGTGTTCCCGGCAATGCAGGTCAATGCGAAGTTCGTCGACGAAATCGAGCAGATGGGCCTGCCCAAGGACGCCGAAATTCTCTGCATCTGCCGCTCGGGCGCGCGCTCCTCATCGGCGGCGTCCGCCCTGACCGAAGCAGGCTACAGCAATTGCTGGAATGTGGCCCAAGGCTTCGAAGGCGACAAAAATGCCGATGGCCACCGCAGCGTTACAAACGGATGGAAAGCCGCCGGGCTGCCCTGGGTTCAAAGCTAATGGCGAAATACACGAAAAGACAAAACCCCGCCGGTTGGGGGGATGCCACGAAACTTGTGCGTGGCGGGCTGGACCGCTCGCCTCATGGCGAGACTTCGGAAGCAATCTACCTCACCTCCGGCTATGTCTACGAAGACCCGGAAACCGCTGAACGCCGCTTCGCCGGCGAAGAGGAGGGTTATGTCTATGGCCGCTACGGCAATCCCACGGTTACAATGCTGGAAGAGCGCATGCGCCTTCTCGAAGGGGCCGAAGCCTGTTACGCCGTGGCCTCGGGCATGTCGGCCGCCTTTGGCGCGCTGGCCTGCCAGTTGAAGGTTGGCGATCATGTCGTTGCCTCCCGCTCGCTCTTCGGTTCCAACTATCAGATCATCACCGCCATCCTGCCCAAGTTTGGCGTGACCTATGATCTCGTCGATGGCACCGACCCCAAGGCCTGGAAACAGGCGATGACGCCGCAAACCAAATGCGTTTTTCTTGAAACCCCGTCGAACCCGCTGCTCGAGGTTCTCGATATTCAGATGATTTGCGACGTGGCTCACAAGGCCGGCGCGGTCGTGATCGTCGACAACGTCTTTGCCACGCCCATCCTGCAGAAGCCGATGGAACTTGGTGCCGATATCGTATTCTATTCCAATACGAAACACAGCGATGGCCAGGGCCGGGTGTTTGGCGGGACGATCCTCTGCAGTAAGAATTTCAAGGAAGATCTCCTCAAGCCATTCCTCCGCCACACGGGGCCAACCCTCTCGCCTTTCAACGCCTGGGTCCTGCTCAAGGGCTTGGAAACATTGAAACTGCGTGTTGAAGCCCAGAGCCGCGCCGCTGCAACTGTTGCCGAAGCGCTCGCTTCAACAAATGGCGTTGAACGGGTCTACTACCCGCATCATGACAGTCATGCTCAGGCGAAACTCGCCCGCAGCCAGATGAAAATGGGCGGCACCATGGTGTCGTTCAATGTGGCAGGCGGCAAGGCAAAGGCCTTCGATGTTCTGCGCAAACTCGGCATCATCGATATCTCCAACAATCTCGGTGACGCTAAATCCCTGATCACCCATCCCGCGACGACGACCCACCGCAACATCGGCCCGGAGGCCCGCGCCATGATGGGGATTTCCGACGGAAACCTGCGCCTGTCCGTGGGTCTGGAAGATGTAAAAGATCTCGTCGGCGATCTCAAACAGGCCCTGAAGGGCTGATTACTGTCGGCCCCACTTCAGGTGGGCCCAGCCGCGCTCATGGAAATAATAGAGGATCACTTTGGTGATGACCTCGGTTGAGGCAATGGACCCGGCGATTACAAAATTCCCCGTGAAGAAATAGCTGAGCATCAGCGTATCAAGCGACCCTACCATGCGCCACGTGACTGTCTTTGCAAACGAGCGCGCAGGCGTGGCATCAGCGGAGGTGATAATCTCAGTCATTGTGAAACACCTTGCAGTCCGGATGAAGTATTCAAGCGTTCACGGCCTGACGCTGAACCGTGCGGATGATCTGACCATTGGCGGTGAAGTGTATGCCGCATTCCGTCTTGTCGGTTCCGGCCCAGCGTCCGGCGCGCGGATCGTCGTCGGTGCCGCCGAGCGAAGTGCAGGGTTCGCAGCCGATCGAACGGTATCCCATGAGCTTAAGGGGATGCGACGGCAGATGGTGGCCGTTCATGTAGGACTGGATGTCGAGCGCCGAGAAACCTGCGAGCGGCTCAACTTTCAGCCGGTCGTCGGCAATGCTCACGTAGTCGAGATCAGCACGGGCCGCGCCATGGAATCGCTTGCGCCCCGAAATCACCACATCAAATTCTGCCAGCGCTTTTTCGAGAGGCACGGTCTTGCGGATGTGGCAGCAGACATTTGCTTTGCTCTGATGTAGCAGGCCCGCGGCATCATGCGCGAGAATGTCGAATGCCTCCGGCTTCACCGACCGCACGTTTGTGAACCCAAGCTCCACGATCAGCTTGTCGCGGTAATCAAGCGTCTCTTGAAACAGTTTCCCCGTATCCAGGAAAATCACCGGCAAATGAGGGTCAATTTCCGAAACCATGTGCAGCAACACGGCAGATTCGGCGCCGAAGGAGGAAACCAAAGCCGTCTTCCCAAGATAATCCCGTAAGATGGACTTGATCAGGTCGCGGCCCTCAAGACCCGCATATCTTTCAACGACGCTATTATCGATAATATTATCCGGCATGGGGCTGTTCCTCCCATGGGGTTGGCTCGGGTGCGGTTTCCTCGTGGCGCTCGCTCCAAACCTCTGCTTCGCCCACACGGCGGTAAAGCCCGCGCTGATAAGCCAGCGACATCTGCTTTGAAGCCTGTTGCCAGATCTCAAGCGGAAAGCGCTCGGAAACTTCAAAGCTGTTGAACCCCACTTGCGCCATGTATTGAAACTGGTCAGGCAAAATATTGCCCGTGGCCCGCAATTCGCCGCGATATCCCAGCAGGCGGATTTGCCGGGCAATAGAATAGGCGCGGCCGTCGACAAAAGCGGGGAAGGGCAGGATGACAAGTGCCAGATGCGGCAGGAAATGCGCCACGTCTTCCGCATGGTTCGTGTTGCTCAACACGGTGCCAAGCTGGCCCGGAAAATTCGCAAGGCTTTCCCATTCATTCTTGAGACGCGAAAAGGGAATGGTAACATTGACGCCCTCTGGCAAAGGATCTTCCGCGCCGAGGTGCAGCCAGCTCTCCGGAACGAAGGCGTTGTTCTTAAGCAGCGGCATACAATGCCTCCTTGAATGGTTGTGGTCCCAGCCTGCGGTAGGCGTAGAGGAACTCCTCGCCGGGTTGGCGCAGATTCACATAGGTCGTAAGAATCTTTTCGATGGCATCGGCCACTTCATGGCCGGCAAAGCCTGGCCCGAGAATGGAACCGATCGAAGCGCTCTCGGTTGAAGAACCGCCGAGCGTGATCTGGTAAAATTCCTCACCCTTCTTGTCGAGGCCGAGAATGCCGATGTGGCCCACGTGGTGATGGCCGCAGGCATTGATGCAGCCCGAGATGTTGATCTTCACCGGGCCAATTTTCTCCTGCACGTCGAGATCGGCGAATTTCCGCGAAATGGCCTGGCTGATCGGAATGGAGCGCGCCGTCGCCAGCGAGCAATAATCCATGCCCGGGCAGGCGATGATGTCGCCCGCGAGGCCGTAGTTTGACGTGGCCAGTTCAGCCGGCACAAGCGCCTGCCATATGGCCAGCGCATCGTCCTTCTTCACATGTGGAAGAATGATGTTTTGCGGGTGACTCACGCGCAATTCATCATGCGAATAGCGTTCGGCTAGATCCGCCATCAGCCGCATCTGGTCAGAAGTTGCATCACCTGGAATGCCGCCTTCCGGCTTCAGGGATATGTTGACGATGGTGTAGCCATCAACCCGGTGCGCCGCGAGATTGTTTCGGGCCCAGCGGGCAAAGCCGGGATGCAGAAGCTTTGCTTCCTCAAACGTCGGGGAAAAGCGCGACAGCTTTTCGAATGCCGGCGGGGCAAAGTAATCCGCAATCCTCTGCAGCTCCCTTTCTTCCACATGGGTGGTCTGTTCCGGACGGCGCGCATATTCCGCCTCGACTTCCGCCTTGAATTTCTCCGCGCCGATTTCGTGCACCAGGATCTTGATCCGCGCCTTGTACTTGTTGTCGCGCCGGCCATAAAGGTTGTAAACCCGCATGATGGCCTCAATGTAGGCAACCAGTTCCTTCTCCGGCAGGAAATCGCGCACCGTGACCGCAATCATCGGCGTGCGGCCCTGGCCGCCGCCCACCATGACTTCCCAGCCAATGGCGCCGGCGTCGTTCTTATGCAGTCTGAGTCCGATGTCGTGTACCTTCACGGCCGCACGGTCGTTGGGTGCGCCGGTCACCGCAATCTTGAACTTGCGCGGCAGGTAGGAAAACTCCGGATGAAGCGACGACCATTGCCGGAGCAATTCGCCCACCGGCCGCGGATCAGCGATCTCGTCGGCGGCAGCGCCCGCCCAATGATCCGTGGTCACGTTGCGAATGCAGTTGCCCGATGTCTGGATGGCATGCATCTCAACTTCGGCCAACGCCGCCAGAATATCCGCCGTGTCCTCGAGTTTGATCCAATTGTATTGAATGTTTTGCCTTGTGGTGAAATGGCCGTAGCCGCGGTCCCATTTGTCGGCAATGTAAGCAAGTTGTCGCATCTGCTTGGATGACAGGGTGCCATAGGGAATGGCGACCCGCAGCATATAGGCATGGAGTTGCAGATAAAGCCCGTTCATCAGGCGCAGCGGGCGGAACTCATCCTCGGTGAGCGCGCCGCTGAGGCGGCGGTTGGCTTGGTCACGGAATTGCGCCGTGCGTTCCTGCACGAATTGATGGTCGAATTCGTCATAACGATACATGGATCAAGCCTCCTTGAAGGCGAATGCGCCGGCCGTGCCCTCGGCCTGCTTGCCAAGATCAAGCCTGACTGTGGGACCAAGCGTGCGGATGCGTTCGCGCATGTGAAGCGCGCGGACTTTTCCACCCACCCGCTCTGCATCAAACAGATAGGGGCCGGTGACGAGCGTTGCTTTCACATCGTCCTTGGCCCGGGCTTCGAGCGCCGCCGTCGCCTGGGGCTCAAGCGCTAGCACGGCCTCGTCGATTTTCTCATTCCACTCGCCGGAGCGTGTGAGGAAAACAACTTCCCCGTCGCGCAAGCGATTGGCAGTCATGACCTGACCTTTTTCAATCTCGCTCATGATGCGGCCCTCAGCATTTCCGTGGCGATATCGTCTCGCGACATGAAGGGAAATGGCTTTGCTGGTTCGCTGGCAATGCCGGGAACGATATCAACTGCAAAGCCGTGCTGCTCAAGAACCGCCACTTCGTCAGAACCGTGATCAACATCACCATAAACCAGGAACACGACATGCTTTCCCGCCCGCGCATGCCCCGCCAGCAAGGTGCTGATGTCGAACTGCGCGGTACTGACGGCGAAGCGTTCCGCATCGCGCCGAGCCAGTTCCAAAATGTTGGAGGAAACATTGCGGTCATATACAATCGCATCGGCCTCAAGCAATTTGCGCTGCGCCTTGAGTGTCAGTAGCTCCGGATCGCCATGGCCTGCGCCCACAATTGAAATCCGGCCAACCGGTGGCGCCGCTTCATCTCTAAAAGCGAGGGTAAGTTCATGGGCATAGCCCGCCTCATCCCCGGCAACCACCGCATCGCGAATCCGGCCAAAGAAAAACTTGGCCCAGAATGAGCGCCGGCGAGTGCCATGCGGCACCTCCTTGGCAACCCGCGAACGCAGGGCATTGGCCTTGGCTGCAAGTTCACCCAGCGCCTGCGGCAGCTCCGCATCAAGGCGGGCCCGGATGCCCTGGCCCAGAACCGGGGCCGTACCTTCCGTTCCAATGGCAATAACCACCGGGTCACGGTCAACAATCGATGGCGTCAGGAAGGTCGAAATCTCCGCCACGTCAATCACATTGACGGGAATGCCGCGCGCCCGCGCTTCTGCGCTGACAACTTCATTGATGGCAGGCTCCGCCGCATAGACAAGTGCCGCGCCATCAAGTTGATTGGCTGAAAATTGCGTGGCCAGCCACTCAACGCGTGGCTCGGCCGCGAGTTCATCATGGAGCAGGGGAGCCACCACAAGAATTCTGGCCTTGGTCTTGAGCAGCAGGCGCACTTTGCGAAGAGCCTCTTCGCCGCCGCCGACAACGACGACTTTCCGGTCCTTCAGATCGACGAATATGGGGAAATAGCGCATAATTTCACCTCAGCCATTGGCTACGAGTTTGACTGCCAGCCCGTCTAAATCTTCCGTGTAAATAATCTGGCAAGAAAGCCGCGAGGTTGGCGACAGGGCCGGGACCACATCCAGCATGGCTTCCTCGTCGTCGTTTGCCGGATAAAGTTTGCCCGCCCATTCGCCATGAACTTCCACATGGCAGGTCGCACAGGCGCAGGCGCCACCGCACAGGCCGCCCACATCGACGCCGTGCTCACGGATGATTTCCATCACCCGCCAGCCCTCAACCGCTTCCAGGATGTGGCTCACATTGTTGCTGTCGATAACCTGAATCACGCCCACATTTAATTCCTGTTCGCTTCTCCGGACGTTTACCCTCGGTGCCTGCGTTCTCGAATTCTGTTGATTTTTCAACCAAATCGGAGCTAATTGACAGTCGAAAACAGCCTATATAGTTAGTTCGTTCGTTATTACGAACGATAGTTCTAAATAAAGGACAACAAAATGTCAACGCCGCGCAGCAAAAAAGGCAATGGTTCACAGGATGTTGACCCCACCCCCGCTCTCGGCAAAACCATCCAGCGCCTGCGCAAAGCCTACAACATGTCCCTGGGCGAGCTTTCCGAGCAGTCGGGGGTGGCCAAATCGATCATTTCCCAGATCGAGCGCAACGAAACCAACCCAACGCTCTCCACTGTTTTCCGCCTGTCCCGGGCCCTCGAAACCAGCATTGACGAGGTGCTGAAAGCCGACAGCGGCACAGCATTTCTGGACCATCAGATGAAGTCGGCCATTCCCATTCTCGAAAGCCAGGATGGCCTCTGCCGCCTCGCCATTATTGGGCCGCTGAACCTCATCGACCTTACCCAGTGGTATGATTTCCAGGCCAAGCCCGCTGGCGTTTTGGAATCCGACCCCCATCCGCCCGGAACCGTGGAACACCTCTACATCCTGAAGGGCGAGGTGGAGATTACCGTGGCCGACGAGGTCAGAACCGCCAAGGCGGGCGAGGCCATCCGCTACCGCGCCGACATGCCCCACAAGATCCGGAACACCGGCGAAGGCGAAGCCCACGCCAACATGATCCTGATGCTGCGGCAACTGGGGAACCCGGCCTAACCCTTCTTGCATTCGACACAGGTCCAAGTCATAAGGCAGCCGATTTCATCCGGAGAGCCCCATGACCGCCATTCTTGACATCACCGCCCGCGAAATTCTTGATAGCCGCGGGAACCCGACCGTTGAGGTGGATGTGATCCTTGAGGATGGCTCCTTCGGCCGCGCAGCGGTGCCTTCGGGCGCTTCCACCGGCGCCCATGAAGCCGTGGAACTCCGCGATGGCGACAAGAAGCGCTATGGCGGCAAGGGCGTGCTCAATGCCGTGGCCGCCGTGAACGGCGAGATTTTTGAAACCCTCATCGACATGGACGCCGAGGACCAGATCGCCGTTGACCGCACCATGATCGCCCTTGACGGCACGCCAAACAAATCCCGCCTCGGCGCCAACGCCATTCTCGGCGTCTCGCTCGCCACCGCAAAGGCCGCCGCCGAAGCCTGCGGCCAGCCGCTCTACCGCTACGTCGGCGGCACCGCGGCGCGAACCCTTCCCGTGCCCATGATGAACATCATCAATGGCGGCGCCCATGCCGACAACCCCATCGACTTCCAGGAATTCATGATTCTCCCGGTGGGCGCCCCTTCGTTCAAGGAAGCACTGCGCATGGGTGCTGAGGTCTTCCACACCCTGAAGGCCTCGCTCAAGAAAGCCGGCCACAACACCAACGTGGGCGATGAAGGCGGCTTTGCGCCAAACCTTCCCTCGGCGGAAGCGGCCCTCGAATTCGCCT
This sequence comes from Hyphomicrobiales bacterium, assembly GCA_038251095.1. Taxonomy (GTDB): domain Bacteria; phylum Pseudomonadota; class Alphaproteobacteria; order Rhizobiales; family Aestuariivirgaceae; genus Aestuariivirga. The sequence continues at coordinate 37,838 of JBBSBQ010000003.1, read as the reverse complement.
TCAAGGCCATCGAGCAGGCTGGCTACAAGCCGGGCAAGGAAATATATTTGGGCCTCGACTGCGCCGCCACCGAGTTCTTCAAGAATGGCGTCTATGACTACGAAGGCGAGGGCAAGAAGCGCTCCATCGCCGAGCAGGCGAAATACCTGGCCAAGCTCGCCAAGGATTTCCCCATCATTTCCATTGAAGATGGCATGTCGGAAGATGACTGGGATGGCTGGAAGCAGCTCACCGATCTGATCGGCAAGACTCACCAGTTGGTGGGCGACGACCTGTTTGTGACCAACACCACGCGCCTGAAGCGTGGCATCACCGAACACATCGCCAATTCGATTCTCGTGAAGGTGAACCAGATCGGCTCGCTCACCGAAACCTTGGAAGCCGTGGAAATGGCCCATAAGGCGGGCTACACCGCAGTGATGAGCCACCGTTCCGGCGAAACCGAGGACACAACTATTGCCGACCTTGCTGTTGCCACAAACTGCGGTCAGATCAAGACCGGTTCACTGGCCAGGTCAGACAGGCTGGCGAAGTACAATCAGTTGCTGCGTATCGAAGAAGAATTAGGGACACAGGCACACTATGCCGGCGCGACCATCCTCAAATCCTAAGCCGGCCCGATTCGCAAATGTCCACACGGTGGCAACAAGTCTGGCGGCAATAGCAGGTGTGGCCATCGCCGCCTATCAGACAATTATGGCCGGTGCGGCACCTACGCAATTGCCGGTGCAGGTAACCGTCGTTCAATCGCCCGTTGCGATGGCGGAAATTCCTGTCGCGTCAAAGGGTGATGCGGCGCGGGTTGGACCATTCGACATAGGGCAGGGCGCGCAGTTCTCCGCCGCCCTCAAGGATGGCGCTGAACAGCGTTACCGCCTGGCGGAACTCTTCGACGGCAAATCGCAAACTTCGCTGAGCATCGCTGCCCCTGACCGTGAGCTGAATGTGCTGGTGAGCTTCGCCGGAGACACCGCCCAGCCCGTGAACCTGATCGAGTATGTGCCCCCTCAGGCAGATCCGGCGCGGCGGCAAACCAGTTGGACGTGATGGTTCTGCCTGAAGGCCTCATGGATACCAGTGGCCGCCCCATTCAGAGCTTCACTTTGCAGACCACGCCGGGCAAGCAATCCTTCGCGCTCCCCGATCACGCCATGGGCAAGGGAATCTGGCTGCGCATCGCCGGACCAGCCGACGCCACAAGCATTACCATCGGTGATTTCAAAATTCTGAAGTAAATAAAGTCAGTGTACCGCTTCTGCCACGTCCTTGAGCGTTGTCCGAGCCAGCGACGTTGACAACGCGCTTTCGGCAGCCCGCAAAGGGGCGCCGAGAATTTTTCCCATCTGGCAGGCGACCGGGCATTTCGAATTGGGGTCCGTCTTGTGCATCCGGAAAACAGTCTCGTCTTCCACCGCCTGATAGATATCAGCCAAGGTGATGCCGTCGGCACCTCTTTCGAGTTCAAAGCCGCCAGAACGGCCAGCCGTGGCGCGTACCAGTTTTGCCTTTTCCAGTTCCGCCATCAAACGGCGGATGACCACCGGGTTGGTGTCCACGCTCGTTGCAATAGTCGACGAGCACACCGGGCCTTTGTTGACATGGCGCGCCAGCACGCTCAGGGCGTGGATTGCGACTATGAATCGGCTGCTCGATAACATCACATTTGACCTTTGCCCTTACATCGTATCCTTTGTGGCAAAAAGCAAGCCCGCATAGGTCGGCATATTTACCAAACCTTAAGCGACTCGCAAGAACGTGGCGGCCATGAGAATCTCCAAATTTGACAGCGTCGTTACCTGTGCCTGTCTTGGCCTGCTCGGTTTCTTTGCCTGGCACGCCCAGGAAGGCCCCCGCGGGTTTGCTTTCCGCGAAAAATTGGCCAGCCAATCCCGGCAGTTGAGTGAAGAACTGGCTGCAATTCAGACCCAGCGCACGGATTTCGAGGCCCGCGTTGCTTTGCTGAGGCCGGAATCCGTCGATCCCGACATGCTCGACGAAATGGCAAGGTCAACCCTCGATGTGGCAGGTCCCAATGACCTGATCGTGCTGGATTCACCATAATTTCCCAATGAATTCCGCGACGTAAACCGAAATTCAGTTAACACTAATAAAAGCAAGCTATCTCAACTGCTTAATGCTATGAAACATGCCAAAAAGCATGGCGGGAGGAGTTTATGGCGGTGAAATCAGCCTATATCGCACGCAAAGTGACCAAGGCTGAAAAGGCCGACAAGTCAGCCAGAAAAAACAGCGGCTTTTCCTCCGAGGAGGAACTCCGTGCCTACAAGGACATGCTTCTCATTCGCCGCTTTGAGGAAAAGGCCGGCCAGCTTTACGGCATGGGCGCCATCGGTGGTTTCTGCCACCTGTATATCGGCCAGGAGGCCGTGGTTATCGGCATGCAAATGGCCGTCAAGGAAGGCGACCAGCTGATCACCTCCTACCGCGACCATGGCCACATGCTGGCCGCCGGCATGGACCCCAAAGGCGTCATGGCCGAACTCACCGGTCGCCGGGATGGCTATTCCCACGGCAAGGGCGGCTCAATGCACATGTTCAGCCGCGAAAAACAGTTCTTTGGCGGCCACGGCATCGTCGGCGCCCAGGTGCCGCTGGGGGCAGGCCTCGCCTTCGCCAACAAATACCGCGGCAACGACCATGTGGCGCTCACCTATTATGGCGATGGCGCTGCGAACCAGGGCCAGGTCTACGAAACCTTCAACATCGCCTCCGTTTGGAAACTCCCGGTGATCTTCGTGATCGAAAACAACCGTTACGCCATGGGCACCGCCGCCCCGCGCTCCACCGCCAAGTCCGATCATCTCGGAGCCCGTGGCGAAGCCTTCGGCATTCCCTCCGAACAGGTGGATGGCATGGATGTCCGCGCCGTGAAGGAAGCAGGCGACCGCGCCGTCGAGCATTGCAGAGTGGGCGAGGGTCCCTACATCCTTGAAATGATGACTTACCGCTACCGCGGCCACTCCATGTCCGACCCTGCGAAATACCGCGCCAAGGAAGAAGTGCAGAAGATGCGCGAGGAGCATGACCCTATTGAACAGGTAAAGGCGCGGATTCTCAAAGCGGGCATTGCCAGCGAGGATGATCTGAAAAAGGTCGATGCGGACATTCGCGTTGTCGTGACCGAAGCCGCCGATTTCGCCACCAGCAATCCGGAGCCTGATGCCTCGGAGCTCTATACCGACATTTACAAAACAGCTTAAGAGGCGGAACCAACCATGCCTAACATTCTCATGCCCGCCCTGTCGCCCACAATGGAAGAGGGCAAGCTTGCCAAGTGGCTGAAAAAAGTTGGCGACAACATCAAGTCAGGCGATGTGCTGGCCGAGATTGAAACCGACAAGGCCACGATGGAGGTGGAAGCTGTCGATGAGGGACCGCTCACCGCCATCCTCGTGCCCGAGGGCACCGAGAATGTGAAAGTGAATACGCCCATCGCAGTGATCGGCCAGGCCGATGCAGCCCCTGCACCAAAACCAGCCGCCGCTCCCGCTGCTGAAGCGCCTTCGCCTACACCTGTCGCCGCCCCCGCCGTCATGAGCGCCCCGGCCCCGGATACGGAAATCCCCGAAGGCACCGAAATGGTCACCATGACCGTGCGCGAGGCCATCCGTGCCGCCATGTCCGAGGAAATGCGCCGCGACAAGGACGTGTTCCTGATGGGCGAGGAAGTTGGCGAATATCAGGGCGCTTACAAGATCAGCCAGGGCATGCTGGAGGAGTTCGGGCCGCAGCGCGTCATCGACACGCCCATCACCGAACACGGCTTCACCGGCATTGCGACAGGCGCAGCTTTCGCCGGCCTCAAGCCCATCGTTGAGTTCATGACCTTCAACTTCGCCATGCAGGCCATGGACCAGATCATCAATTCCGCCGCCAAGACACTTTACATGTCCGGCGGCCAGATGGGCTGCCCCATCGTGTTCCGTGGCCCCAATGGCGCGGCGGCGCGTGTTGCCGCCCAGCACAGCCAGGACTATGCCGCTTGGTATAGCCAGATTCCGGGCCTCAAGGTGGTAATGCCTTACTCTGCCGCCGACGCCAAAGGCCTGATGAAATCCGCCATCCGCGATCCCAACCCGGTGATCTTCCTCGAAAACGAAATCCTCTACGGCAAGAGTTTTGAAGTGCCGAAGCTCGATGACTGGATCGTCCCCATCGGCAAGGCCCGCGTGGCCCGCGCCGGAAAGCACGTCACCATCGTCTCCTTCGGCATCGGCATGACCTATTCATTGGCCGCCGCCAACAAGCTTGCCGCCGAGGGCATCGAGGCGGAAGTCATTGACCTCCGCACCATTCGCCCCATGGATTTGGCTACCGTCATTGAGAGCGTCAAAAAAACCAATCGCTGCGTGGCGGTGGAGGAGGGCTATCCGCAATTCTCCGTCACCTCCGAAATCGCCGCCCAGGTTATGACTCACGCCTTCGACTATCTCGATGCCCCCGTAGCCCGCGTCGCCGGCAAGGACGTGCCAATGCCCTATGCCGCCAATCTTGAAAAACTGGCGCTCCCCAATGCCGATGAAGTAGTGGCTGCTGTAAAAGGAGTTCTCTATGTCTGACCATGATCACCACCATCATCACGACCATAGCCACGATACGCACCCGCATCAATTGCAGCCACCGCATGAAGTGTTTCATGACGAGACGGCGGGCGAACTGGTGCGCGCCTGGATCACCAATGGCCACCTCAGCCTGTCACTGAACGCCATGGCTTTCGGCAAGGCCGATATCTGGGGCCATGTGCTGGCCGGCATGGCGGAACAGGTGGCGGCCTCCTGCGCCGAAATGGGCCACGGCACGACCGCCGGCAATTTGGAAGAAATCCGCAAGAACCTGACCGCCGATCTCGCCAAGGCCGCCGCAAAACATTCGCCGCTTTCCGCCAAGTCATAGAGAGAGTACCGGACCATGCCTGTCAATATTCTCATGCCCGCCCTGTCTCCAACCATGGAGAAGGGAAAGCTTGCAAAATGGCTTAAGAAAGAGGGCGACAAGGTAAAGTCCGGCGACGTGTTGGCGGAAATCGAAACCGACAAGGCCACCATGGACGTGGAAGCCATCGATGAAGGCACGCTCGGCAAGATTCTCGTGCCCGAAGGCACCGACGATGTTCTGGTGAATGCCCCCATCGCCATCATTCTGGGCGAAGGCGAGAAGTTGGGCGAACTGCCAAAGGCTGCACCCGCGCCAGCAGCAAAACCTGCTTCGGCTCCTGCGGCCGCCGCTGCACCAACCGCATTAACCACCAGCGCACCACAACCAAAGGCCGATGGTTCCCGCATTTTTGCTTCACCCCTTGCCAAACGCATTGCCAAGCAGAAGGGCATTGACCTCTCGGCCCTCAAAGGCTCCGGCCCCCATGGCCGCGTCGTCTTGAAAGATGTTGAGAACGCCAGGCCGGGCACGGCATCTGCCGCCAAGTCCGCAGGGATGCCACAGGGCATGTCGGATGAGGCCGTGCTCAAGCTCTTTGAACCAGGTTCCTACGACCTCGTGCCCCATGATCGCATGCGCAAGACCATTGCCCGCCGCCTGACGGAATCAAAACAGACCGTTCCGCATTTCTATGTGACGGTGGATTGCGTGCTGGAACATCTCCTGCCGCTGCGCGAGCGCCTCAATCTGCAGGCCCCCAGGGACAAGGAAGGCAAGCCTGCTTGGAAAGTCTCCGTTAATGATTTCATCATCAAGGCGATGGCCATGGCGCTTATGAAGGTGCCAGATGCCAATGTTTCATGGACTGAAAACGCCATGGTCAAGCACCACCACGCCGATGTGGGCGTGGCCGTGTCCATTCCCGGCGGCCTGATCACCCCGGTTGTCCGCAAAGCCGAAACCAAGGGCCTCACCCAGATTTCCATCGAGATGAAGGATTATGCCGCAAGGGCGCGGGCGCGCAAATTGAAGCCGGAGGAATACACCGGCGGCTCAACCTCCGTTTCCAATCTCGGCATGATGAACATCAAGAATTTCGCCGCCATCGTCAATCCGCCCCAGGCAACGATCCTCGCCATCGGCACTGGCGAACGCCGCCCGGTCGTGCGCGGCAATGACATCGTGATCGAACACCAGATGTCGGTCACCCTGTCCACCGACCATCGCTGCGTCGATGGCGCGCTGGGGGCCGAACTCCTCAGCGCCTTCCGCATGTATCTCGAAGATCCCGGTTTGATGTTGGTCTAGCTTATGAAGAACATCCTCGCATTTGGTGACTCGCTGACCTGGGGTTTTGTGGCCGGACGGGATGCGCGCCATCCGTTTGAAACCCGCTGGCCCAATGTGTTGGCGGCGGGCCTCGGCGGCAAGGCGCGTGTCATCGAAGAAGGCCAGAACGGCCGCACCACCGTTTTCGATGACGAGACCACCTTTGAATCCCGCAACGGTTCCACGGCGCTGCCGCTGCTCTTGATCAGCCACCAGCCCCTTGATCTTGTGATCATCATGCTGGGCACCAATGACATCAAGTTCGCCGCCCGATGCCGCGCCTTCGATGCTTCCATGGGCATGGAGCGGCTGACCCAAATCGTCAGAAACGCCAACTACATGAAGGGCTACAAGACGCCCGAAATCCTCATCATGTCGCCGCCAAGTCTGGTGCCGACCGATGATGAATGGTTCAACGATCTCTGGGGCCATGCCATCGCCGAATCCAAACTCTTCGCCAAACACTACAAGCGCGTGGCCGATGAGATGAACGTGCATTTCTTCGATGCTGGCTCGGTGGCCGTCGCCGACAAGACCGATGGCGGCCATCTCGATGCGGCAAATACAAAGGCCATTGGTGTTGCCCTCGTGCCGGTGGTGAAAAAGATTATGTCTCTATGAAAACGGAACCCGTCATTCGCGCCGCCCGCAAGGCCGATGCATCGGAAATGGTAGCGCTCATCGACTGCGCGGGCTACGGCATGCCGCTGTGGGTTTGGCAGGGCATGAAAGCCGACGAAGCCTCTGCGCTGGAAGTGGGACGCATGCGGGCTATGCGCGACGAGGGCAGCTTTTCCTATCGTAACGCCCATATTTTGGAAGACATGGGACAAGTGATGGGAATGCTGATCGGGTATCCCATCGAAGACCCTTATGACATGGGCGACATGGAGAAAACTCCCGAAGCCTTTCGGCCATTGGTCGAACTTGAAGCCCAAGTGCCGGGAAGCTGGTATGTGAATGTTGTGGCAGTTCATGCCGAACACCGCGGCAAGGGCTTAGGATCGCGCCTGCTTGACCATGCCGAATACGTTGCACGGCAAACCCGCAACGGAACCATGTCCATCATTTTCGAAAGTCGCAACCTCAAGGCCTACCGGCTCTATAAGCGTCTGGGTTACCGCGAAGCTGCGCGGCGTCCCCGTGTTTCGATTCCCGGCGACGCAACCCATTCGGAAGAATGGATACTGATGAAAAAACTTGTGTCATGACTGACATACAGAATTGCGCATACAAGCGCAGGAGGACCTGACAGATGGCCGACAACAATTTCGACGTTCTTATCATCGGCTCCGGCCCCGGCGGCTATGTGACGGCCATCCGCGCCGCCCAGCTTGGATTCAAGACGGCCATCGTCGAGCGCGAACACTTGGGAGGCATCTGCCTGAACTGGGGCTGTATTCCCACCAAGGCGTTGCTGCGCACCTCGGAAATCTACCACTACATGAAACACGCCAAGGACTACGGCCTGTCCGCCGACAATGTGTCCTTCGATCCCGCTGCTGTTGTGAAGCGTTCGCGCGCCGTCGCTGGCCGCTTGAACAGCGGTGTTACCGGTCTTCTCCGGAAGAACAAGGTGCAAGTGATCTGGGGTGAGGCGAAGATCAGCAAGCCCGGCGAAGTCGTCGTGAGCAAACCGGCCAAGCCCGCCATGCAACCGCAAATCCCTGAACCGAAGGGTACGGTTGGCGCCGGCACCTATACCGCCAAGCACATCATCATCGCCACCGGAGCACGCCCCCGCGCGTTGCCCGGCCTCGAAGCCGACGGCAAACTGGTGTGGAGCTATTTCGAGGCCATGGTCCCGCCCAAAATGCCGAAGTCGTTGCTGGTTATTGGCTCGGGCGCCATCGGCATCGAGTTCGCGTCCTTCTACAACGCCATGGGCGTTGACGTGACCGTGGTTGAAATCATGGATCAGGTGATGCCGGTCGAAGATGCCGAGATTGCCAAAATCGCCCAGAAGCAGTTGGAGAAGCTCGGCCTCAAGATCAAGCTGGGGGCGAAGGTGAGCAGCCTGAAGAAAGCCGCCAACAGTGTCACCGCCACAATAGAGAAGGGCTCTGCGAAATCCGAACTCACCGTGGACCGCGTCATCTCTGCCGTAGGCGTTGTCGGCAACATCGAAAACCTTGGGCTCGAGGCGCTGGGCGTCAAAACCGAAAAAGGCTGCATTGTCATTGATGGCTTTGGCCGCACCAATGTGGCCGGAATTTATGCGGTTGGCGACGTCGCTGGCCCGCCCATGCTGGCCCACAAGGCCGAGCATGAGGGCGTGATCTGCATCGAGAAGATCAAGGGCCTCGATGCCCACCCCATGAAGAAGGAACAGATTCCGGGCTGCACCTATTGCCATCCGCAAGTGGCCTCCGTGGGCCTCACCGAAGCCAAGGCCAAGGATGCGGGCTTCGAACTCAAGGTCGGCCGTTTCCCGTTCATCGGCAACGGCAAGGCCATCGCCCTTGGCGAGGATCAGGGCCTGGTTAAGACCATTTTCGATGCTAAGACCGGGCGTCTGCTGGGGGCTCACATGGTAGGCGCCGAAGTCACCGAACTCATCCAGGGTTTCGTCATCGCCATGGGACTTGAAACGACCGAGGAAGAACTGATGAACACGGTCTTTCCTCATCCAACCCTTTCCGAAACGATGCATGAGAGCGTGCTGGATTCCCAGGGCCGCGTCATACATATGTGAGGCCATTCCGATGCCACTTGAACCACGCTCTTTCATGGGCCATATCTCAGGGCAAACGCAAACCAGAAGGGCGTTGCGTGGACACTAAGAATATCATTATTGCCCTCTTGCTCGGGCTTGTCGCGGGCTGGCTTGCCAGTTTTGTCGTGGGCGGCTATGGCCTGTTTCAATATCTCATCAGTGGCGTGATCGGTTCTTTCGTGGGATCATATGTGCTGAACAAGATGGGAATCGATCTTGGAATCAAGAATGAATATGGCCGTAACATTGCAACCGCCACCTTTGGCGCGATCATCGTCATGATCATCGCGAAGATATTAACCTGAAACCTTGTGGGAGAATGAAATGAACAATCTGATGGATCTTGGCGGCGGTGTTGGTTGGGCCGGAACCCTGTTGATTGGCGCGGTGGCGGGCTGGATTGCCGAAAAGCTCACCCGGTCCGATATGGGCATTTTCATGAACATCATCGTAGGCGTCATAGGTGCCTACATCGGCGGCTTTCTCGCCAATGCCGCAGGCATCCAGCTTGGAGAATTCTTCCAGGGCTGGTTCTGGGGCAATGTGCTGGTGTCCGTTGTCGGTGCGGTCATCCTGATCGTCGTTGTAAAGATGTTCCGCGGCCGTTCAGCCTGAGTCAATGGCAACGCTCCTCGATACAAGGCTCCGCCACCCTGAAAAGGCCCACAAGGCCGATACGCCGCTCCTGCGCAAGCCGGAGTGGATCAGGGTAAAGGCGCCGGGGTCGCCCATCTATGCGGAAACCCGGAATATCGTCCGCGAGAATGGCCTGGTCACCGTCTGCGAGGAGGCGGGCTGCCCCAACATCGGCGAATGCTGGTCCAAGAAACACGCAACCTTCATGATCATGGGCGACACCTGCACCAGGGCCTGCGCCTTCTGCAATGTGAAAACCGGCTTGCCGGAGGCCCTTGAAGCCGATGAGCCTGAAAGGGTGGCCGATGCCATCGCCCGCATGGGGCTGGCTCATGCCGTCATCACCTCCGTTGACCGCGATGATTTGGCCGATGGCGGGGCGGCGCACTTTGCCCGCGTCATCCGCGCCACACGCGCCGCCACACCCGACACGACAATAGAAGTGCTGACGCCGGATTTCCTGAAAAAGAACGGCGCCCTTGAGCAGGTCGTCGAGGCCCAACCCGATGTGTTCAATCACAATCTCGAAACTGTTCCCGCCCTCTACCTGAAAATCCGCCCCGGCGCGCGCTACTTCCATTCCCTGCGCCTGCTGCAGCGGGTGAAGGAACTGGATCCAATAATGTTCACCAAATCCGGCATCATGGTGGGCCTCGGCGAAACCCGCGAACAGGTTATGCAGGTCATGGATGACATGCGCTCCGCCAACATCGATTTCATCACCATCGGCCAGTACCTGCAGCCCACCCGCAAGCATGCCGCAATTGACCGCTTCGTAACCCCCGATGAATTCAAGGCCTATGAGACCACCGCCTATGCCAAGGGCTTCCTGATGGTGGCGTCTTCGCCGCTCACGCGCTCATCGCACCATGCTGGCGAGGATTTCGCAAGGCTGCGTACGGCCCGGGTCAATCAATCCGGACACTGAGAGTTGCCCACATTCTCCACAACCCGCCGCGTTGACTTTACTCCCCAGCAGATTTTTTCCGTCATTGCCGATGTGGGGAGCTACAAGGAATTCCTCCCCCTTGTCGAGCGTTCGACCGTGCGCAACCGCAAACCTGCAGCTGATGGCAACGAGATTTTTGGCGCGGACCTTCTCGTCGGCTACAAAAAAATGGGCATTCAGGAAACGTTCTCAAGCAAGGTTCGGACCAGCCTCACGGATCTTTCGGTAAGCGCGGTTTCGTCCGGCAACGCGGTCAAGAAGCTTGTTTCTTCGTGGAAAATCGCACCCGTCGAAGATGGCAAGTCAGAAATTATCTTTGCTGTGGATTACGAGATGAAAAGCCCCATGCTTCAAATGATCATGAAGGGCATGTTCGACAGCGCCGCGCGAAAAATCATGGGCGCCTTCGAAGCCCGCGCCGCAAAACTTTACAAGAGCTGAGCTTCAAGCAGGTCGAGCGCCACTTCAACGGAAGCCTCGCGCACGCCGCCGCGCCCTATATCGCCAAATCTTTCTTCCCGGTGGAGCGTTGAGCCATTTCTTCGCGCGCAGGCGAAGTGAACCAGCCCAACCGGCTTTGCAATCGATCCACCGCCCGGTCCCGCAATCCCGGTGACAGAAACGCCTAGCGTGGCCGCGGATTTGAGAATGGCCCCATGTGACATGGCCAACGCGCATTCGCGGCTTACCGCACCAAATTCCGCAATGATCTCGGGTGAAACACCGAGCATCCCAATCTTTGCCTCATTCGAATAGGTCACAAACCCGCAGTCGAAGACATCGGATGAACCGGCAAAAGAGGTGAGCAACGCAGCGACCATGCCGCCGGTGCAGCTCTCCGCCGTTGCGATCTTGACTCCAAGCGAACGGCATTTGTCCAAAAGAACTTCGGCTCTCTGTTCCGGGGTCATGGCAGGCGCACCGTTGCTGTTGCAAACGCCGCAAGCCCTTCGCGCCGGCCGATGGCGCCCAATTGCTCGGTCGTGGTCGCCTTGATAGCAATGCGATCCTTGGAAAGATGGAGCAGGGGAGAAAGCAAGGTCTTCATCGCGTCGATATGCGGGCCAACGCGCGGCGCTTCCGCCAGGATGGTAATATCCACATTTGCAATGATGCCGTTCCGCGAACTCAAAAGATCAACCGCCTTCTTCAGGAATATGGACGATGAAGCGCCTTTCCACTGTGGGTCGCTTGGCGGGAAGTGAGTACCGATATCGCCTTCGCCCAATGCACCGAGGATGGCATCGGTCAGCGCATGCATCGCCGCATCCGCATCAGAATGGCCTTTCAGTTTTCTGTCATGGGGAATCTTGACCCCGCACAGCATCACGCCATCACCCGCTTCAAACTCGTGGAAATCAATGCCCTGTCCGACGCGCACGTCCAGCCGCTCGGAATTTGCCCTTGCCATCAAAATTCTGTCTGCCTCATGGATATCTTCCATCGTCGTGAGCTTTTGATTTTCCGCCCGCCCCGCGATCACTCGCACCTTGATACCAAATTTTTCTGCAACAGCCGCATCATCCGTGAGCCCCTGCAAATTTTGTTCGTGGGCCTTGGTGTGGGCGGTGAGAATGGCGCCCAGATCGAATCCCTGCGGCGTTTGCACCGACCACAGGCTCTGGCGGTCCACTGTGCGTTCAATCAGGCCGCCGGGTGCCAGCTTGATCGTATCGGCAATGGGCAGGCCGGGAATGACACTCTCGGATCGTTCAAGTTCAGCAATGACGTGGCTGATCAGGTCAGCAGAAACAAAAGGGCGCGCCGCATCGTGAATCAACACCCTTTGGACGCCTGTGGTGCCGCATGCCGCAACGCCGATGCGGCAAGAATCCTGCCGGGTGGCCCCGCCGATAACCGGTGGCGCAATCCGCAAATCCCCGATGGCGGCGGCAAACAGTTTCTCATGGCCCGCGCCGATCACGGTTTGTATATGGGAAACCCCGGGATGCTCGGCAAAAGCCGTCAGAGTCCACCAAATCACCGGCCTGCCACCAATTAGCTGATATTGCTTGGGCAGTTCCCCGCCGGCGCGAAATCCCGCACCCCCCGCAACGATGACAACTGCAACCGACATAATTTTCGTCTAGCAGTCCCTCCGGCATGGGGCAATAAATGGTCTTGACGCAGTGCAACATAAGGCTATTCTGATTATTATATATGCTAGCTAACAATATGATGAAAAAATGAGCATCCAAATTGGACCCATCAAAACCCGTAACAGGGTTTTCCTGGCTCCCCTCTCCGGCGTGACAGACGAGCCGTTCCGCGCCGTGGCCCACGCTTATGGGGCTGGCTTGGTTGTGTCTGAAATGGTGGCGAGCGAAGAGCTGGTCCGCGCCAGGCCCGATATGGTGCGTCGCACCAGAGGGGCCGACAGGCTGAAACCCTTCGTGATCCAGCTGGCGGGCCGTGAGGCACGCTGGATGACCGAAGGAGCCATGGTCGCCCAGGATCTGGGAGCGGATGTCATCGATATCAATATGGGCTGCCCGGTTCGGCAGGTGACCGGTGGGCTTTCAGGTTCGGCACTGATGCGCGATCTCGACCACGCCCTGACGCTGATTGACGCCACGGTGCAGGCCGCCCGGGTTCCCGTAACGCTGAAAATGCGGCTGGGCTGGGACGCAAACTCCATGAACGCCCCGGAATTGGCTCGTCGCGCCGAAGATGCCGGTGTTCAGATGATTACCGTACACGGACGAACCCGCTGCCAGTTCTATGGCGGCAAGGCCGATTGGAGCGCCATTCGCACCGTCAAGGAAGCCATTAGCATTCCCTTGATTGCTAACGGCGACGGTACCTCGGTGGCGGATGCCCGCGCCATGCTGGCGCAATCCCAGGCCGATGGAGTCATGATTGGCCGCGGCGCCTATGGCAGGCCCTGGTGGCCGGGCGTCATCGCCAATCAACTGGAAGCAGGTTCGGGTATCGAAGAACCCCCTATTCATCAAGAGATGCAGATCGTCGCTGGGCATCACCAGCACATGCTCGATGTCTATGGCGCCGAACTCGGCAACAAAACGGCGCGCAAGCACCTCGGATGGACCATCACACGCCTTCAGGAACGCAAGTATCTCTCACCAGAAAGCGCGGCCCGTTGGCGTCAACGCATCCTGACCTCGCGTGACAATGGCCATGTGGCCCATGCAATCACTCAACTCTACGGCTCCCTTGAGGCCCGTGAAGCCGAGGCCGCGTGATGGAAGCAGCAACCATAGCCCTGACAAAATTGCCGCCGCTGCGCTCGATTTTTGATGCCCTACCGAACCCCATTCTGGTTGTCGACGAGAACAACGTCATCTGCTTTGCCAACAGCGCCGCCGAAGACTTTTTTCAGGCCTCTTCCACCATGCTGGCGCGCCACAAACTCGAAGACTGCATGCCGTTTTCCAGCCCGGTGCTGGAAGTCGTCACTCAGGTCCGGCAATCGGCCGGCGTCATGAATGAATATTCCGTGGGCGTTGGCACGCCGCGCATGGGCGGTGAGCGCATTGTCGACTTGCAAACAGCGCTTGTGAATGACGTTCCGCGCTTTGTCGTGCTGACACTTCTGCGCCGGTCCATGGCCCAGAAATTTGATTTGCAACTCACCCATCGCGGCGCTGCCCGTTCCGTCTCCGGCATGGCGGCGATGCTCGCCCATGAAATCAAGAACCCCTTGTCCGGCATCAGGGGAGCTGCGCAATTGCTGGAACCCGTTCTTGAAAACAATGACCGTGCCCTGGCAAAGCTGATTTGCGAGGAAACTGATCGCATCAGGGATCTTGTGGATCAGATGGAGGTCTTTTCCGATGAGAGACCGTTGGACCGGAAGCCGGTCAACATTCATGTGGTGCTTGACCGCGTAAAGCAGCTGACAACTGCCGGAATGCCCAATGGTATCGTCATCCGCGAAGAATACGATCCGTCGCTGCCCTCGGTGCTTGGTAATCAGGATCAACTGGTTCAGGTCTTTCTGAATTTGGCAAAAAATGCCGCTGAATCCATTGCCGCTTCAGGCGAGGTCGGCGAAATCACGTTGACGACGGCTTTTCGCCCCGGCGTAAAACTTACCGTGCCCGGCTCGAATGAACGGGTCTCGCTGCCCTTTGAAGTGTGCATTCACGACAACGGACCGGGCATCAGTGAAGATTTGCGGCCGCATATCTTTGATGCCTTCGTAACGACGAAACCCCAGGGCAGGGGCCTGGGCCTTGCTCTCGTTGCAAAAATTGTGCGCGATCATGGCGGCGTCGTTGAATGCATTTCCCACGAGCGCGGCACCACTTTCCGCGTCCTGCTTCCAATGCTGCGTCAGCAGACCGATGAAAAACCAGAACCAAAAGGCAAAAATACTTGAGCGCTAAAACGATACTCCTCGCCGACGACGACAGCGCCATCCGCACGGTCCTGACCCAGGCCCTGAACCGCGCTGGCTACAGCGTGCGGTCGACCGCCACTGCCACGGCCCTCTGGCGCTGGGTGTCCGAAGGGCAGGGCGATGCCGTCCTGACCGATGTGGTGCTGCCCGATGAAAATGCCTTCGACGTGATCCCGCGCATAAAAAAGCTGCGACCCAATCTGCCAATCATAGTCATGAGTGCCCAGAACACCATCATGACGGCCATTACCGCGGCCGAACGCGGGGCCTACGATTACCTACCCAAACCCTTCGATCTCAACGCGCTTGTGCAGACCGTGGGCCGCGCCCTTGAGCAGTCATCGAAACCGTCGATATCGCAGACAATGGCACCCGCTTCAGAGAACCTTCCCATCGTGGGCCGTTCTCCGGCCATGCAGGATATCTATCGCATCATCGCCCGCCTCACGCAGACCGATCTCACGGTCATGATCGTGGGCGAGTCCGGCACCGGCAAGGAACTCGTGGCCCGTGCTCTTCATGATTATGGTCGCCGCCGCAAGGGGGCTTTCGTGGCCGTCAACATGGCGGCAATTCCGCGCGAACTCATTGAGTCTGAACTCTTCGGCCACGAGAAGGGGGCTTTCACCGGGGCCACCTCAAGAATGGCCGGCCGCTTCGAGCAAGCCGAGGGCGGAACCCTGTTCCTCGATGAAATCGGCGACATGCCGCTGGAAGCGCAAACCCGCCTTCTGCGCGTGCTCCAGCAAAGCGAATATACCTCCGTGGGCGGAGTATCGCCCATCAAGACCAACGTCCGTATCATCGCCGCCACCCACCGGGATCTGCGCCAGCTCATCACCCAGGGACAGTTCCGCGAAGACCTGTTCTTCCGCTTGAATGTTGTGCCATTGCAAATTCCGGCCCTGCGCGAACGCCTCGAGGATCTTCCTGACCTCACCCGGCATTTTCTCGAACGCGCCTCCACCGAAGGCCTGCCGCGCAAGGAAATTTCCCAGGATGCAGTCGCGGCTTTGCAATCCTATCGCTGGCCGGGAAATGTCCGTGAGCTTGAAAATTTGATCAAGCGCCTTATGGCCATGGAGAGCGACGACACAATCACCGCGGCTTCAGTGACCCGCGAACTGGCCACCACGCCCGCAACGAGGCAAAATGGCAGCCAGCCCATGGAATTCGACAAGCCGGCGGAATTCTTCGAAAACTATCTCGCCGAATACTTCGCCTCATTCGGCCAGAACCTGCCGCCGGGCGGCCTCTATGAACGCATGCTCGCCGAGATCGAGCCGCCACTGCTACGCGCCAGCCTAACCGCCACCAACGGAAACCAGCTCCGTGCCGCTGATTTGCTGGGCATCAATCGCAATACCTTGCGGACAAAGCTGCGCAGCCGGAACATAAAGAGTATCCGCGGACTGCATTAAGCAGGACTGTCACAAATTCGCCACTAATAGTGTTGATTTCAGGCAACAGTAGTGGTGAATTAGGGCATATGGTCGAGAAGAACGAACATCCCATAACCAGCAAATTGCGCCGTTTGACCGGATGGGCAGGTTTTGCCTTGGTTGCGCTGGGCATTGTCAGCGGTTTGGCCACATTTGCCATTTTGACCGGTATGACGTCCATTATTCCCACCAAGGAGGTCACCACAGCTCTTCTGCTGCTGAACACCGGACTGGTGATCATCATGGCCGCAATGATCGGCGGCCAGGTTCTGTTTCTCCTTAAGGAACGCAGGAAGGGTACGGCGGGCGCCGGCCTTCACATCCGCCTGATCTCACTGTTCAGCCTGATTGCCGTGGTGCCTGCCATTGTCGTTGCGGTATTTGCCTTCGTGACGCTCAGCCGGGGACTGGATACCTGGTTTTCCGAGCGCACACAGACCATCGTGAATTCGGCCGTCACTGTCGCCGAGGAGTACATAAAGAATACCGCCGAAGCCACGCGTAACGACGTCGCCAATATCTCGGCGGATCTCAACCAGCAAAAACCGCTTTTTGATTCAGATCGCGCCACCTTTGTCCGCCGCGTCGCCCGCCACGCCGCCTTGCGGGGCCTCGCTGGCGCTTTTGTTTTCGACCAGAGCCAGAAGCGCATTGACGTCAACGTCACCGCAAGCGACAAGGTCAAGTTCCTGGCTCCGACACCTGACATGATTGCCCTTGCTGACAAGGGCGATCTTGTTCTGATTCCGCCGCGCGAAGGCGGCAACCTGGTGCGCGCCCTTATCAAGCTGCAAAACTTTCCAACCCATTATTTCTATGTCTATCGCTTTATCTCCCCGGCAGTCATTGAACAGCTCACAACGACACGAGAAGCCAAGGCCGAATATGACCGGCTTTTGAACCAGCGCACCGGCGTGCAGCTCACCTTTGGCATGATGTATGCGCTTGTGGCATTCGTGTTTCTGCTGGCGGCCATGTGGATTGGCCTCTGGTTTTCCGACCGTCTGGTGGCCCCGATTGTGCGCATTCTCGATGCTTCGCGGCGTGTGGCACAGGGCGACTTTGCCGCCAAGGTCAGCACCATCGAAGGCATCGGTGATCTGGAAACCCTGGCCCGCACCTTCAATTTCATGACAGATCAGGTAGCCCAGCACCAGGATGAACTGCTTAAGACAAACGACCAGCTTGATCAGCGGCGGCGCTTCACCGAGGCCATGCTGGCAGGCGTCAGCGCCGGGGTGATTGGCATTGATGCCGACGAAAGAATATCACTCACCAACCGCTCCGCCCTTCAGCTTCTCGGCGCCCCTGAACAGGACCTGCTCAGCCAGCCCTTCAGCACGGCGCTGCCGGAATTTGCCGCAATTTTTGAACTTGCGAAATCCCGCCCCTCGGGCTTCGCCGAAGGCCAGGTGGATATGCAGATCCATGGCCGCGATTTGAGTTTCACCGCCCGCATCACCACCGAGTCATCCGACGATGCCCAGCACGGATTTGTGCTTACCTTCGACGACATCACCGATCTTGTTTCCGCCCAGCGCAACACCGCCTGGGCCGACATTGCCCGCCGCATTGCTCATGAAATCAAAAACCCGTTGACCCCAATCCAACTTTCTGCCGAGCGCCTGAAGCGCAAATACAGCAAGCAGATCCATTCCGACCGGCAGGTGTTCGAGCAATGCACCGACACGATCATCCGCCAGGTGGGTGACATCGGCCGCATGGTGGATGAGTTCTCGTCCTTTGCGCGCATGCCAAAGGCCGCACCCGAGCCAATGAACCTCGCCGAAGTGATTAGGGACGCAACCGTTCTTCAACGTGTTTCAACCAGCGAAATCGATATCGATGTCGATGTCAGAAAGGCGGATTTCGTCTTCATGTTCGACCGCCGCCTGATCACCCAGGCCGTCACCAACCTTGTGAAGAACGCCAGCGAGGCAATTGATGGCCGGACCCTTACGGAAAACATCGAAAAAGGCCATGTGCAGGTGGAAGCCGGCATTGAGCATGACGTGCCGTTCATCCGCGTCACCGACAATGGCGTGGGCCTGCCAAAGGAAAATCGCAACCGCTTGGCCGAACCCTACATGACCACGCGAGAGAAGGGCACCGGCCTTGGCCTTGCAATCGTCAAACGCATTATGGAAGAGCATGGTGGCCGCTTACGCCTGCAGGACGCACCTTTCGGCAAGGGTGCGCAGGTGACGCTCGAATTTTCCCGTCTCCCCGAACCTCTTTTGATTTCCGCTGAGTGAGTTGAGCAATGGCTGCTGACGTATTGATAGTTGATGACGAGGCCGACATCCGTGAATTGATCGCCGGTATTCTGCAGGACGAAGGCTATGAAACCCGCCTCGCCCACAACAGCGACGCCGCACTGACCGAAGTGAACCAGCGCCGCCCCTCGCTGATCATTCTTGATATCTGGCTGCAGGGCTCAAAGCTCGATGGGCTCGATCTCCTGCAGGTCATCAAGGAGCAGCATCAGGACGTGCCCGTTGTCATCATTTCGGGTCATGGCAACATTGAAACAGCGGTCGCCGCCATCAAGCGCGGCGCCTATGAATATATCGAAAAACCCTTCAATGCCGACAGGCTGCTGCTGGTCGTGGGCAGGGCCCTCGAAACCAGCCGCTTGAAGCGCGAGAATGAATCCCTCAAAGGCCGCGCGGGTGCCGATTCCGAATTGCATGGGTCGTCCGTCGCCATGCGCCAGTTGCGCCAGCTCCTCAAGAAAATCGCGCCCGCCAACAGCCGCGTGTTGATCAGCGGCGACATGGGCACCGGCAAGGAACTCACGGCGCGCATGCTCCATGCCTTGTCCACGCGCACCAATGGGCCCTTCGTTATCGTCAGTGCGGCCACCATGGCGCCCGAGCGCATGGAGGAAGAGCTCTTCGGAATCGAAGCCGCCCCTGGCATCGAGCAAAGGGTAGGGGCCCTGGAAGAGGCCCATGGTGGCACCCTGTTCATTGACGAGGTGGCCGATATGCCGCTTGTCACCCAGGGGAAAGTCCTCAGGGTCCTTCTTGACCAGACATTTCAGCGCGTGGGCGGAGCCAAAAAAGTGCGCGTTGATGTTCGCATCGTCTCCTCCACCAGCCGCGATCTTGTTGCCCTGATCGGAGAAAACAAGTTCCGCGAGGACCTGTACCATCGCCTCGGCGTGGTTCCGGTCCGCGTGCCAAGCCTCAGCGAGCGGCGCGAGGACATTCCCGAACTGATCGACTATTTCGCCAAGACCTATTCCGCCGTGGCGGGCCAGCCGCTGCGCCGCATTGCCAATGACGCCATTGCCGTTTTGCAGACGCGTGACTGGACGGGCAACGTCCGCGAGCTCAAGAACAATGTCGAGCGCATCATGATCCTCGCAAGCGGCGATCCGCAAAGTGAAATCACCGCCGCCATGCTGCCCTCCGATGTGGGAACCACGAACGGCACAAGCGGCATGTTCTCCGGCGAGCATCTCCTCACCTTGCCCCTGCGCGAGGCGCGCGAGGCATTTGAGCGTGATTATGTGGCGGCCCAGCTTTCGCGCTTTGGCGGCAATATCTCGCGAACTTCGGTGTTTATCGGCATGGAGCGCTCCGCTTTGCACAGGAAAATCAAGCTTTTGGGCCTGATCAGCAAGGGCGATGAGGAAGTAACCTAGCAGTTTGGCCCATTCCGCATTATGTGATAGCTTCAACTCAAGGTGAATAAGCGTTGGCCTCCAAAAACAGAGAAAAGAATATGGCACAAGAAAAACCGCAAAACCTCCAGGATACTTTCCTCAACCACGTTCGTAAGCAAAAAGTCCCCGTAACCGTGTTCCTTGTCAACGGCGTCAAGTTGCAGGGCATTGTCACTTGGTTCGACAATTTCTGCCTGCTGCTCCGCCGCGATGGCATGTCACAACTGGTTTACAAGCACGCCATTTCAACCATCATGCCGGGCGGGCCTATAACCCTGTTTGACGAAGAGAGCGGCGGCGCGTGAAGTCCAAAAAACACGCGAAGTCAGGTGCCGGCGTAGATTTCCAGATTGAAGGCCCAGAGTTAACCCGTGCTGTGGTGGTTCACATTGAGCGCAAGAGCCGGGCTGAATCCAAGGCAACAGATAGGGATGCGCAAAGCAAGCTGGCCGAAGCCATAGGCCTGGCAGAGGCGATTGATCTCGATATATTCGACACGATGGTGGCGCCGCTCCTGGCGCCCAAGCCCGCAACCTATATTGGCTCAGGGAAGGTCGCCGAAATCGCCAAGCGCGTAGCCGATGCGGAAGCCGAGCTTGTCGTGGTCAATGCCCAGCTCTCGCCTGTGCAACAGCGCAATCTGGAAACTGAATGGAAAGCCAAGGTGCTGGACCGCACCGGGCTCATCCTGGAAATCTTTGGTCGCCGGGCCAGCACGAAGGAGGGCATCCTCCAGGTCGAACTCGCCCATCTCAACTACCAGAAAAGCCGGCTCGTGCGTTCATGGACCCACTTGGAGCGCCAGCGTGGCGGCTTCGGCTTCATTGGCGGACCTGGTGAAAGCCAGCTCGAAATGGACCGCCGCCTCATTCAGGAACGCATTTCCAAAATCAAGGGCGAGCTGGAAACCGTGGTCAAAACCCGCGATCTGCACCGCAAGGGCAGGGAGCGCGTGCCCTTTCCCATTGTTGCCTTGGTGGGCTACACCAACGCCGGAAAATCCACGCTCTTCAACAAGCTGACATCGGCGAATGTGCTGGCCAAGGATCTGCTCTTCGCAACCCTTGATCCAACCATGCGAAACCTCACACTGCCCAGCGGGCGTACCATTATACTCTCCGATACGGTCGGCTTTATTTCCGAACTTCCCACCACGCTGATCGCCTCGTTCCGCGCCACGCTGGAGGAGGTACTCGCTGCCGATATCATCCTTCACGTGCGCGATATCAGTCATGATGAAACCGAAGCGCAAAGCCATGACGTGAATCTTGTCCTTGAAGAACTCGGCATCCATGAGGACCGCCGCAGCCAGATCATCGAAGTCTGGAACAAGGCCGACCTCCTTGATCCGCTTGCATTGGCAACCCGCGAATCCCAGGCCCAGCGCCGTGATGATTGCGTGCTGGTCTCGTCCCTTGATGGCCAGGGCATTGAAGAGCTTCTTGAAAAAGTCGAGAAGCGCCTGGCGAAGAAAAGCACCGTCTATGACATCATGATCGATGTCGCGGACGGCAAGGGCATGGCCTGGCTGCATCAGCGCGGCGAGGTTCTGGCGCGCAAAGCCTACGCCGATGGCCGCACCAAACTCTCAGTTAGGTTTGATGCCGATACCGCGGGGCAGGCCCAGTCAAAATTCGGCAAGGCAATGAAGGCCAAGGTCTAGCCCAGATGTTTCTCGAACTCCTTTGCCGCGTTCCACAAGGCATCCATTTCTTCCAGGTTTGAATCCTGCGGTGCCTTGCCGCGCTTTTCCAGCTCAAGCTCGATGTGCCGGAACCGCCGCGCAAACTTGGCATTCGTGGACCGCAGCGCCTCTTCCGGATCGATGCCCAGGTGCCGCGCCACATTTGCCAGCGCAAACAGCAGGTCGCCAAACTCGGCAGCTTTTTCGTCTTCCGGCGCCGCGCGGAATTCGGCAATCTCCTCGGAAATCTTGTCATAGACATTGTCGACGCTCGGCCAGTCAAAACCCACTCTTACAGCCTTGGCCTGCAGCTTCAGCGCGCGTGTCAAACCGGGCAGGGCCAGCGGCACCGAAGCCAGCAGACCTTCGGGCGGTGCCTTGGCCCGCTCCTTGGCCTTCGCGTCCTCCCAGAAGCCCTTGGTAAGCGTTGCTGACTTCGCCGCGTCGTCGCCGAACACATGCGGATGCCGACGCACCATCTTGGTGTTGATAGACTCGAGCACGTCGTCGAACGTGAACGCGCCTTCCTCCGTCGCCAGCTGCGCGTGATAGACACTCTGCAGCAGAAGGTCGCCAAGTTCCTCACACAAGTCAGCCCGATTGCCGCGCGTGATCGCGTCCTGCACTTCGTAGGCTTCCTCGATCGTGTAGGGGGCTATGGTCTCGAAGCTTTGCTCCAAATCCCATGGGCAGCCCGTTCCAGGCGTGCGCAGGGCCTTCATGATGGCAAGCAGCGTCTCGATGCGCCGGGGATCCATCTCAGCAGGATCAGTACTCATATTCCTCCATTCGCATAATATATATTATGGAATATTTTGAGACCGCTATTAGAAAACGCCAGGACGGGATTATTTGCCCCCATCAATGGCTTGCCCCAATACCCTCATCACCTCGGCAAATCCTGCTTGGGCCATGTCTTGGCCGTGCAGACAGCAACCTTGTTATAGTCCTTGTCCCACTCCATGCGCTGGCAATCGAACCAGTACGGCGTTTGCTTGGCCCACGCCGTGCTGCCGAACTTGCGTTTCAGGAGCTGCTGGGCGGCCTCCGAATAAGCCCGGTGGCGGCCGTGCCAGTTGCAGCCAAAGCGCGTCGTCTTGACCGCCAGCGCCAGGGCCTCCGGAGCTCCGTCATCGCCCTTGCTGGCCTTGCCCCAGGGGATGGCGGACTGGCTCAGCAGCCGTGGCGCGCTGGGCATGCCAGCGAGCGCCGCCACATCTTTCCAGTTCACCGCCTTGATCATCGGATGCTGCTTCAGCAAGCCGTCCATCTTGGGCACAAGGCTGTCGCGCAGCTTCTGGTCATAGACCGCCGCAAGCCCGCGGTAGCTGTAGTCGTCGCTGTCAATCATGCCGGCAGTGTTCTTGAGGTCCGTGCGCAAGCCGGCAAGCTGCCGGTCGGTTTCCAGCGGACACCACCAGTTGCGGTCGTTGTGGTCGCCGGAACTTACATCGCTCCAGTCGTCGACGGTTTCCATCGGAGACCAAAGGTCCGGCGCGTTAACCAAAATCCCAAGGCGCGGATTTCGCAAAACCGTTAACAGCCGTTGCCGTTCAGGCCGGAGCTTGGGAAACTCCGCCGCAACCTTGTCAGCACTTTCCTTGAGCTTCGGATTGGAGGCATGGAGCTTGTCCGTTTCGGCCGCCGTTGGCGTACCGCCGCGCGCATAGACGCGCGTCCACGCAACGCGTGTCAGCAAGGCCTTCTGGTCACTCGAAAACATCGGGTCATCAGCGAGCGCCCACAGGGTTTTGGCCGGCAGGAAATTCAGGACTGGATTGGCCGTCTTCTGGCTGTTCCGGGCCAACGCCGATTTCCAGTGGACCTCATCCTCAGCCACCCAACCCAGGAAATTGGCGAAGCCGTCAGTCACGCCAGGACTCATGCTGGCGGGCATGGCAGACATGTAGGAAGACGTCAGAAGCTTGTCGCGCATCCTGCGGCCCTCTGCAGCC
The DNA here is from genome assembly GCA_038251095.1 of Hyphomicrobiales bacterium. Taxonomy (GTDB): domain Bacteria; phylum Pseudomonadota; class Alphaproteobacteria; order Rhizobiales; family Aestuariivirgaceae; genus Aestuariivirga. The sequence goes on along the minus strand of JBBSBQ010000003.1, from coordinate 14,195 downwards.
ATCCCCTGCCCCAACAGGTACTGGCCAAGTTTCTGCACGACGTTGTACTGATAGAAGGATGACGCCTGGAGCGGCAGCTTGCCGAGTTCCTCATAGGCCTGGTCGAAATGTCCCGTTGCCGCCGACACCCGCACAGCCTGCGCCAGATAGGTGCCGAGTGCTGCTGTTTCAGGCGCATCGCCGCAGGATTTCTGCGCCGCGTCAAAGGCCCCGTGCACCTTGCCCCACAGCGCCTCGCGCGTGGCGTCATCGGGCTTAACCCGCAACGTGTTCAATACATCCAAAGGCAGTGCCGGCATCTGCGCCCCGCTCGGCGTCACCGCCAATGCCTGGTCAAAATAGCTTGTGGCGCGCTGCTGCCACTTGTCACCCACGAGCGACCATGGCGCCGCTTGATAGTTTTCCTGCAGCGTTTGCCCCGCCATCATCCATAGCACTATCGGGTGCCGTGACGCATCGAGGATCGCCTTCGAAATCGTAGGATTCTCAGGCAGGGTTCCGGTCAGCCACCAGTCATCACGCTTGCCACGGATGCCGGCGTAGTTGATGTCATTAAGGGCTCGGGCAAAATCGGCCTTCAGCTTGTCCGAAGCGAGAATATCCTTCGTGGGCGTCTCGATGACTTTAATGGAGTCATCGATCAGCGCGGTCCAGCCCGCCGGCGTGTCTTCAAGATTGGCGATATAGCCGAGAAGCTCTTGGGTGATGTCATGCACCGCAGCAAGCGATTGATCGGTCAGGATGGCATTCGCCTCGGCCCGCGCCGCCGCCACGTCCTTTGAATTCGCCATCAGGTTCGCAATGTTGTAGCGCGACGCCGCCTTGTGCGGCGAGTCCGTGGCGGCAATCGCGCGGAACAGTTCAATCGCTTTCGGCTTGTTCTTATAGAAGGCAATCGTTGCCTCCTGGTAGGCCCGGTCTTCGACCTGCATCGTCGGGTGCGCCGGATCGGTTTCAATGGGGTCCGGCAGCGCCACGTCAGTCGTATCCGGATTGCTGCAGACCTGCAGGACCTTTCCTTGAACTCTGAGCCACTGCTGCACGTAAGCGTTGTCTTTCCCCAGCATCGCAATGTGGCTTTGCAACACTTGAAGCGAATAGCCGATACGGCAGTCATAACCCACCTCCTGCGCCGCCTGCCCCGCAAGCAAGGTGGCCGCCACCAGCTTCTTCCACGCGTCCTGGTTCTGCCAGGTATCGGAGCCGCTATTGGAGGGTTCGATCATCGGGTCTCCGAGGCCGTTCAGTACGCGCCAGGTGCGGGCGCTGAAGGGGTTGCCGGCGTAGATGTCGACCAAGGCCGGCAGCTTGGCCGGATCGCAGCTTTGCTGCGCCAGAGCCGGACTTGATACAAGCAACAAGGCACTGAGAGCGGCAACGGTTTTGGTGTTCATTTAAAGTTCCCGGGAATCACAACGGCAGTTGAAGCCCGTCAAAGGCCGGTTCAACGCCCTCTGGAAGCTCCGCCCGCAGCGTATCATAGTCCATGTCAACATGCATATTGGTCAGAATCGCCCGCCGCGGCTTGAAGCGCGAGATGGCCCGCAGCGTGTCTTCCAGGCAGAAATGGCTGGGATGTGGGGTGCGCTTCAAGGCATCAACAATCCACAGATCGAGATCCATAAGATAAGGCACACTGGCCTCCGGAATGCCATTGATGTCCGGCGTATAGGCGGTGTTTCCGAGACGGAATCCCAGCGCCGCGATGCTCCCGTGATTAACCGCGAAAGGCAGGACCGAAATGGCGCCGCCCTCCCCCGCAATGGCCACCTCCCGGCCGCGCTCAATCAGGTTCTGGATCACGACCGGCGGGTAGTCGCTGCCCGGCGCCGTTTCGAAACAATAGGCAAACCGCACCTTGAGCATCGCCATGGTTGGCTCATCCGCCCAAATGGGAACGCGTCGCCGCTGGCGCAAAAAGAACCCGCGCAGCTCGTCAATGCCATGGGTATGGTCTGCATGTTCATGGCTGAAGCAAACTCCGTCGATTTCCCCAACCCCAGAGCTCAGCATCTGCTCGCGCAAATCCGGCGATGTGTCGACCAGCAGGCGCGTTACACCGGAACCTTCAGTTTTCTCCAGCAGGATGGAACAGCGCCCCCGCCGGTTTTTGGGGTTGGCGGGATCGCACAATCCCCAATCGCCGCCGATGCGGGGAACACCTCCCGATGAACCGCAACCCAATATGGTCAGCGTCACGGTCATGCAAAGCGTTCCGGCCTGGGAATCTTGGAAAACAGCCGGAAGAAATTGTCATTCGTCGCCTTGGCCATGGCCTCCGGCGTAACACTTTTAACCGTCGCCAATTGCGCCAGTGTCTTTAAGACAAAGGCCGGCTCATTGGACTTGCCGCGATAGGGAACCGGAGCCAGATAAGGTGAATCCGTTTCCACCAGCAGCCTGTCCACCGGCACTTCCGCCGCAACAACGCGCAAATTCTCCGCATTCTTGTAGGTGAGGATGCCCGAGAACGAAACATAGGCGCCAAGCGCCAGCCCGCGCTGGGCAAGCTCCATTGAAGACGTGAAACAATGGAGCAGCGGTTTGAATGCCCCCTGCTTCATCTCGTTTTCCAGAATGTTAGCCACATCGGCGTCCGCTTTGCGCGCATGAATCACCAGCGGCAAGCCCGTCTCCCGCGCCGCTGCAATGTGGGCGCGAAAACCCTGGGCCTGCGCCGTCTGCGGGCTCAGATCGTAATGATAGTCCAACCCCGCCTCGCCGATCCCCACCACCTTGGGATGTTTTGCAAGCTGAACAAGCTCGGCAACGGTGATATCGAGTTCCTCATGCGCGTGGTGCGGATGAGTTCCGACCGTGCAGAAAACATTTGAGTTGTCCTCGGCGATGCGCAGCAGCCCTTCGAATTTCTTCACCTGCGTGCCAATGGAAACCATTAGCCCCACGCCTGCCGCCTCCGCATTGGCCAGAACTTCCGGAAGACGCTCCGTCAGTCCTTCGTAATCGAGATGGCAATGGCTATCTACAACCAGAAAGCTCAACTCTTTGCCGGGGCTTCCCCCTCCTCCACATAGCGCGGGAAAATCGGTTGTGGCGCCGGCAGTGCCACGCCCGAAACCAGGCGTTTCGGCAAATCAGTAAAACCGCGCGCCTTCACGCCCAACAGGTCCAGCAGCTTCGCCGCCGATTGCGGCATATAGGGCTGGATCAGAATACCTACGATGCGCAACACTTCCGCCGTCACATACAGCACCGTTCCCATCCGCGCCGGATCGGTCATCTTCAAAGCCCAGGGCTCCTGCCCGGCGAAATAGCGGTTCGTATCGGCTACCACTTTCCAGACCGTATCCAGTGCCCGGCTGATCGCAAACTCCGCATGCTGCGCCCGTACCTCCACCAGCAAAGCATCGGCCGATGCCAGAATTTCCTTGTCCGCATCGGTCAGCGCCTCGCAGGCCGGCACCTTGCCGTCGCAGTTTTTCGCAATCATCGAAAGCGAGCGTTGCGCCAGATTGCCCAGGTCGTTGGAAAGATCCGCATTCATCCGGGCCACGATCGCCTCATGGCTGTAGTTGCCGTCCTGCCCGAAGGGCACCTCGCGCATGAAGAAATATCGCACCGGGTCAACCCCGTAATTGCTCACAAGGTCGACTGGCGCCACGACATTGCCCACCGACTTCGACATTTTCTCGCCGCGGCTGAACAGGAATCCATGCACCACGATTTGCTTGGGCACCGGCAGCTTGGCCGACATCAGGAACGCCGGCCAGTAAATGGCATGGAACCGCGTAATGTCCTTGCCAATCACATGAGCGCTCGCTGGCCAGAACTTCGCCTTGGTTGCCTTGGCATCAGGATAGCCCGTGGCCGTGATATAGTTGGTGAGCGCGTCCACCCACACATACATCACATGCTTGGGGTTGCCCGGAACCGGAATGCCCCAGTCAAAGGTCGTGCGGCTGATCGAAAGGTCATTCAGCCCGCGTTTGACGAAAGCCACGATCTCGTTCCTGTATTTCTCCGGCACGATAAAATCCGGATGCGCCTCATAATAATCGAGCAAGGGCTTGGCATAGGCCGAGAGCTTGAAGAAATAGCTTTCCTCCTCCACCCATTCCACCGGCGTCCCCGTCTTGGTGGAGTATTTTCTGCCCTCGCGGTCTTCGATCTCGTCCGCGTCGTAATAGGCCTCGTCGCGCACTGAATACCAGCCGGAATATTTCGACAGGTAGATATCGCCATTGGCCTCCATCCGCTTCCAGATGTCCTGCACGGCCTCGCGATGCCGCGTCGAGGTGGTGCGCACGATATCATCGGTCCGCGCGTTCAGCAGATCGCCCATCTCTTCGAATTGCGCCGCCGTCCGGTCAGCCAGCGCCCGCGGCGTCAGGCCTTCGCGTGCCGCTGTCTGCTGCATCTTCTGCCCGTGCTCATCCATGCCGGTCACAAACAGCACATCAGCCCCGTCTAATCGCGCAAACCTCGCCATCACATCGGTGGCAATGCGCTCATAGGCATGACCGATGTGGGGAGCCCCGTTGGCATAGGGAATGGCCGTCGTTATGAGGTAGTTCTGCTGTGGCATGAGGTCCGTGGCTTCAGTTGGGATTAGGCCGTTTTCATGGCCTCGTTGATCAACGACAAAGCGTTAATAACGGCCTGACGTCTATCGAGATTTAGGGCATTTGTCTGCCGAATGGAATGCCCTATTGCCACATGGGCCTCGGCCCAGCCCAGGCCACCGCCGGAAAGACCGGCCTTACGCACCTGCGACCCGATCCAGCCGTCAAGCAGGTTGAAAAAAACTTCAAAGTCATCGGCCGTACTCGCCCGGCTGCCAAAGCGGTTACCAAACTCAACCAGTGAAGAGGAACTCATTCGCCCTGCGCCCAGGAAGGCCACAAAGGATTTTGCCCCGGCAGAATGCAGTAGCTCCAGCCCCCGGCCCGGGCTCCCGCCCGAAAGCTTCACGGCAATCTCCAATGCCTCCCGCTCCAGCGGTTCCTCCTGCGGCAGGCCCGTCAAAACCTGCATCGTTTCGCCTTGCGACAGCGGCTGCAGGTCAATGCGCATGCAGCGCGAGCGGATGGTCGGCAGCAACCGCCCCGGCTGGTTGCACACCAGAAGCAGCAGGCAATTCGGCGGCGGCTCTTCAATAAGCTTCAACAGCGCATTCGCGGAGGCATTATTAAGATCGTCCGCCGCGTCGATAATGGCCACCCGCCAGCCGCCGCTTCCTGCCGTCAGACCAAAGAAATCCGAAAGCAGCCGGGCATCGTCGACCGCCAGTTCGGATTTCAGTTTCTTGGTTTTGCTGTCCCACCGGCGTTCGAGAACGAACAGGTCGGGATGCGAGCGTGACGCCAGCCAGTGCGCCGTGCGTGAATGCGGATCGATGTTCAGGCCGTCCGAAACGGAATCTCCGCCTGCCAAAGCAAACCCCGCAAAGCGATAAGCCAGCGTCGCCTTGCCAATTCCCTTGGGCCCCGAAATCAGCCAGGCATGATGCAACTTGCCCGACTCGAAGGCTTGCCGCATCCGCTGCTCCGCCTCCAGATGCCCCATGAGAGTTTTCGCTTTGCGCGGATGCCATTCTACTACGCGTGGATCTTCGCTGTCCTCAGCCATGCAACAAGGGCTCCACCGCCCCGTGAATCTGCGCTTTGATATCTTCGATGGTGCCGGACGCATCTATAACTTTGCAACGCTTGGGCTCTGTCTCCGCAATCTTCAAAAATCCGGCGCGCAGCCGCTGGTGAAATGCCAGCCCCTTGCGCTCGTAGCGGTCTTCCGAGCCGTCGGCACGGGCCTTGGCCCGTTCCAGTCCCTTTGCCGGATCAATGTCCAAAATCAGCGTCAGCGAGGGCCGCGTGGAACAGACAATGGCTGCTTCCAGCGCATCGAGCAGTTTCATGTCGCAGCCGCCAGCGTAGCCCTGATAGGCCCGCGTCGAGTCGCTGAAACGATCACAGAGAACAAATTTTCCCGCCGCCAGCGCCGGCCGGATGATTTTCTCCAAATGCGACGAGCGCGCCGCGTAATTCAAAAGCGCTTCCGCCTCCGCCGTCCAGCGTGCCGTGTCGCCATTCAACAGAAGCTCGCGCAAGGCTTCGGCTTCCGGTGTTCCGCCCGGTTCCCGCGTCTGGATAAAGGGAACGCGGCGGCCCACAAGTGCCGCCGCCAGCAGTTTCAACTGTGTCGATTTTCCCGTGCCTTCGCCGCCCTCAAAGGTAACGAATGTTCCGGCCATCTTAGCCGCCAAGCGCCAGGATCAGCAGGCTGTCCACGGCGCGGCTCCAGATTGAATCGACAGCCGCCACTTCATTTGCCGTCTCCACCTGAACATCGGCAATCGCTTTCCCGTCCATCAGGAACCTCACAGTGCCGATCGGCTGACCCGCTTTCACCGGTGCAATGAGGGGCCCTGCATAAGTCAGCTTCACTTCGACGTTTTCCTGCTCCTTGGCCGAAAGCGCCAGGCGAAGATCCTTTTTTATCACCAGGTCCACCCAGCGCGACGTGCCGCCCCAGACCCGCGCCTTGCTCACCACATCGCCGGCCGCATAAACATCCACCGCCTTGAACTGGCGGAAGCCCCAGTCAAGAAGCTTCTGCGCCTCTTGCTTGCGTTCGGCGATGGACGAAAGCCCTGCCACGACAAGGATCAGGCGGCGGCCATCACGCACCGCTGAGCCCACAAGGCCATACCCCGCATCCCGAATGTATCCGGTTTTCATGCCGTCAGCCCCGGGATAATCCAGCAACAGCGGGTTGCGGTTCTTCTGGGTAATATTGTTCCAGGTGAATTCCTGCTTGCTGTAGATTTTATAATATTCAGGGAATTCCGAAATGACGTAGCGGGCAAGAATTGTCAGGTCGCGCACGCTTGCCCGGTTCTCCGGCTTGGGCAGGCCGGTCACGTTCCGGAACACCGCGTTCTCCAGGCCGAGCTCCTTCGCGCGCTTTGTCATGCGGGCGGCAAATTCCTCTTCCGATCCGGCCATGCCCTCGGCAATGGCAATGCACGCATCATTGGCTGATTGGATCATGGCGCCGTACATCAGGTCGATGAGCCTGACGTTCGTGTTCACGTTGGCATACATGGTGGAACCGCCCGATGAGGTCCCTCCCCGCTTCCAGGCATTCACGCTGATCTTGAATTCCGTATCTTCGGTCACGGTACCGGCTTTCAAGGCTTCGAAAACCATCACCATGGTCATCAGCTTGCTCATGCTGGCAGGCTGAACCAGTTCATCCGCCTTCTTCTCGAAGAACACTGTTCCCGACTTCGCGTCCACCAGAATGGCGTGCGGCGCCGTGGTTTCAAACGACAGCACATCCTGGCCAAATGCGGCCCCGGACAAGGCCAGAAACACAAGCCAAATGGCAGTTCTCAGGAAGACTCGAATACCGTTCACACATCACCTCATTGAGTTGGCTAACCTAATGACCTTTCAAGCCAAAATCAACGCGAAGGTTCCACTCGCGTCTGGGTCAGGCTGGGATTCTGGCGGCTTCCTCCCTGCGGGGTTAAGGAGAAGCCAGAGCGCGGCCACGACCGTACTGCCGTGGCGAACAACCCATGACCCTCTTGAATGCCGTGCTGAAGGCGCTTTCGGATTCGTAGCCGAGCGACAGGGCAATGACCGAAATAGAATCGCTTGAATGTGTAAGCCTGTCGCCCACCAGCAGCATACGCCAGCGTGTTAGGCAATCCATGGCCGGCGTCCCAACCATCTCCTTGAACTTGAGCGCAAAGCTTGATCGCGACATGCCGGCGCGAGACGCCAGCTCTTGCAATTTCCAGCGCTGCGCAGGATCGGCATGCATGGCATTGATCGCGGCACTCATCTGTTTGTCCGCCAGGGCGAAAAGCCACCCCACGCTCCCGCCTTTTCCGTCCGAAAGGTGCAGCCGCAGCGCCTGAACCAGAATCATGTGGGCAAGATGCTGTATGACGAGGAAGCCACCCGCCTGTGGTTCGCGCAGTTCCTGCATCATCCGCTCCACCGACCAGCGTAGCGCCGCCTGCTCCGATGCGTTCCGGATATGCACGATGGGCGGCAGCGCGCTCGGCTCTGCTGCTTCCTTTTTATTCGAACCATGCAATGATCTAAAGACCCAAGCTCACGCACATGATAACGTTCGCTTCCAGTGCTTTGGAGGAAACGAAGGTGAAAAAAACGAAAAAGACCGCGAAAGCCAAAAAACCAGGCGCTAAACGGAACCAAGCGACCTCCAAGGGCACGGCAAAGAAAAAGGTCGCCAAGTCCAAGCCGTCAGGGGCGAAGAAGATTTCCGCTGCCAAGAGGAGTCGTTCAACGGAAAGGGCTTCCAAACCAAAACGGAAACCAGTTGCAGCCAAGAAAGCATCGGTTGCTTCAACGGCTATCAGCGAAAAACTTGATGAGGCCCTGGATGAATCTTTTCCCGCCAGCGATCCCGTGTCCTTGGGACACAGCGAGCATGCGGGACAGCCCGAGCCGAAGCTAAAGAAGGGCAAGTGGCCGAAGGGTGCAGTGGGATTGAAGGGAAAGCAGCGATGATCGCCACGGATGCAGTCCTGAAACTATCGGCATGCTTGCTGCTCGCCGCCTGCACAAACGTCAGTTCCGGATCCGCGCCCACCGTTGAACTTGACAGGCGATACGAAACCCAGGCGGCCCCAACCGCTGCCCTCACGCCGGAGGAAAAAGCCAAAGTTCAGAACGTTGTCCTGTCCAAACTGAAAAATCCCGGCACCGCGCAATTCGGATTCATGAATGCAACCCAGGGCGAAGGCGGGATTGTAAACGTCTGCGGGTGGGTGAATGAAAAGAACTACCTGGGCCGTTGGGAACGTTACAGGCCGTTCTACGCAAGATATCTACCCGTCAACCAACAAGCCGTCCTGGTTACCCTCGCCAAGGAGTCTGACCCAAGATACGTAAAAGGACAGTGCCGCGACAATGGGGTGCCGCTTTCAGAGCAGCCCGGCAGCATTTGACCAACGCTGCTATTGCAGCGCGGCCTGCTGCAGGTGCGATTCAAGCAGATGCGCGTCGGGAAGGCCGTAACCGTAAACCTGGTTGAGCGCGACTTGCGCGTCATGGAGGTTGTCGAACGGCCCCACCCGCATCCGGTAAACCGGGCCGTCATTTCCCATGAGCTCGGCCACCTGCACCGGGCCGATGTTGACGAATTCCTGGCGCAGCCGCTCCGCATTGTCCGGATCGGCAAAGGTCCCGGCCTGCACAAAATAATTTACCGCACTCGGCGCGCTTTGCTCCACCTGCGCGATGGACTGTTCCTGTTCGGCCGCGTAGGCCCCCTGCTCATCCGGATCGACCTGCGCGACCTGCACAGGTTCCGCGCGGCGTTTGCCGCTGGCCGCGGCAATCATCTGGCGGAGCGGTGTACCGTTTTCCAGTTCCTGATTCATCGCCACGAGATTGGATCCATCGTCATTAAGCGGTGCCGGGCCAATATATTGCACACGCACCGTGGCGGTGCCTTGCTGCTTGAACCCCAGGGCCGAAGCCGATTGCTTGGAGAGGTCAATGATGCGCGGGCCGACAAAGGGCCCTCGATCATTGATGCGGACGACAATTACTTTGCCATTGTTGACGTTGGTGACCTTGGCATAGCTCGGCAGGGGCAGTGTCGGATGCGCCGCCGTCAGGCGCGTCATGTCAAACCATTCGCCGTTGGAAGTCATGCGCCGGTTGAAGGCCTCGCCATACCAGGAGGCCGGCCCTGTCTTGTCGTAATTGGGCTGCACCTTGGGCGTGAACCAGCGGCCCGCAACCTGGTAGGATTCGCCGACATAATAGCGTCCGCCCCCCATGGGAACAGGCCCCTTGCCCTTGTAAATGGGGCTCCCGATCCCGGCAAAGGGATCGCGCGACGCGGTCTTGTTTGAAGAGCAGCCGGAAATGGTCAGGCTCATGGCCATCAGAATGCACGATACACTGAGCAATTTACGCATACATACTCCACCGGGCCCCCAGGCCCCCTTTGCATTGCCGCAAAGCCACGGGTGTAGTTTTCGCGCGAACTGCGTAAAATTTGAGTTGAATTGTTTGGTTAGTTAATCGTTAACCGTCAATTTAGGATTACCGGGGCAGCAGGGGCTGCTCCAGGAGTAATCCGTGCCAGATTGGCCTGGGCGGACTCTACGCCTTTTTCGGCCGCCTGCTTGTAAAAATTTGCAGCCTTGGTGCGGTCCTTGGCAACGCCCCAGCCCATTTCATACATGCCGCCGAGGTTGTTCAGGCCCCAGCCGTCTCCCTGGTTTGCGGCCTGTTCGAACAGCTTGAAGGCCTCGGCCACATTGCGCTCCACGCCCTTGCCGTTGAGGTACAGTATGCCGAGGTTATTTTGTGCAACGGCAAGTTTGCCTTCGGCCGCCTTGCGGTACCATTCAACCGCCTTGGCCTCGTTGACCGCAACGCCAAGCCCATCTTGGTAGGCGTGGCCAATGGCGTTCATCGATTCCAGGTGGCCGCTGTTGGCTGCCGCCTCGTAAAGCTTGGCCGCCGTCGGCAGATCCTTGGTCAGGCCCTTGGCGCCCTTGCTCACCAGCCGGGCAAGGCGGAATTCCGCTTCGATATTGCCCTTCAGTGCCGCCTCGCGGTACCACCGGGCCGCCTCGACAATATTCTTTTTCGTGGGCTTCACGCCCTGCTCATAGGCGGTGGCCACCGCCATCTGGGCTTCTTCGTCGCCCACCTCGGCAAGCTTTAGTCTTTTGTCGAAGGGAATTTCGTCCAGCGTCTGGGCCGATGCCAGTCCGGCGCAGGCCTGCAGAAGGATGAGAAAAAGAATGCGTTTCATGCGACCGCCTTACTCCCGCAAAGCATATTTTGATATCTAATCATGACAACAATCTGTCAAAATTCAATTCTGCCTGAGAAACAGCATGGTCTTGCAAAAGGGCCCGACGCAGCCCTTGACTTTCATGCTGTTTCCTAAAACTTTCATGTAGGAAGAATAGGTCCTGCCGTCATCGGCGTTATAGATCGTTCCCCGCCACCAATTCTCGCCTGTCGGCTTCATGTTTGCGAGAACTGTTAGGCCAATCAGCGGCCGCTGGCGCAGGGATTCATTGGGGTTCTCCTTGTCGACCTTGGGCCTGCCTTTCTTGTCGAGCGGTTTTGCCAACCCGACGATTGCCCCGCAAAGGCTGGGGCCGCAGGGCGCGATTCGAACCGTGACTTTGCCGCTGCTCAGCTTCCAAACACCGTTGGCCCCCTCATCGGCTAATGCAAGTCCTGACAAAACCACAGCAAAGAGCCCTGCAATGCGCAGTTTCTTGAACAAATTCAATATCCGCCTCCTTTAACAATTTTGATCCGCGTCCATGCCCTCAAGGCAATTGTACGACTTTCATAACTCGGCTAGTTTCCCGTTTCACCGATATAGCAAAGGAAGCCGGTCATGGGCAACGTCACCAACCTCAGTCGCCATCGCAGCCATGACTCAAACGAATGGCAATTGCGTGTTGACCTTGCGGCGGCATTTAGGCTGGCGGCCAGGAACGACTGGCACGAGGCCGTGGCCAATCATTTCAGTCAAGCCGTATCCAGCGACGGCAAGAAATTCCTCATGAACCCGCGCTGGCGCCATTTTTCCAGGATAACGGCGTCGGAGCTCCTCCTGCTTGATACGGATGACCAGTCCACCATGGAAAAGCCGAACGCGCCGGACCTCACCGCGTGGTCGCTGCATGGCAGGCTTCATGCCCTGCTGCCACAGGCCCGCTGCATCATGCATTTGCATCCGCCCTATGCCACTGCCATCTGTTCGCTTGCCGACCCCGACATCAAGCCCATCGACCAGAACACGGCGCGGTTTTACAACCGCATCGCCTTTGACATGGATTACGGCGGCATGGCCAATACGGACGAGGAAGGCGAGCGGATAGCGCGCCTCATGGGGAACAAATCCATCATGATGATGGGCAATCATGGCGTGCTGATCTGTGCGGCCACCGTCGCTGAAGCCTATGACCTCACCTATTATCTCGAGCGCTCCTGCCGCAATCTCGTGCTCGCCTACCAGACGGGCCAGCCGCTTCATGTGATGACCGCCAAGGTAGCCGAAAAAACCGCTCAGGAATGGGAAGCAGACCGCGAGCAATTTCAAGCCCACTTCACCGAGATGAAATCCATCCTCGATGCCACCGACGCGGGCTACGCCGAATAGGGCTTGAAACCTCGTAAGATACTGCTACATCGCGTGGGTCTTGGCGACCGGGTTTACCTCGCGGAGGGGTGGCAGAGTGGTCGATTGCGACGGTCTTGAAAACCGTTGGGAGTGAAAGCTTTCCGGGGGTTCGAATCCCTCCCCCTCCGCCAGCCCCCTGTTTGCCCCCATTCACACACATCCGCCAATGTTCATTATATCCTTTGCATATTGGGTCTTTTACTCCGTGACTGCCCGTCAGTGTCCACTGCCATTTGCCTAGAGCCACGTCTTAGACTAGGATTGTAACTAGGATGAGCGTCGGTGGGCTCAGAGTGAGGTGGCTTCATGGCACGTGGAATCAACAGGCTGACAGTAAGAGCGGTGGCAACCCTCACCAAACCCGGGCGACACGCCGATGGTGGCAACCTCTATTTGCAGATTGCCCAGTCAGGAACCCGGCAGTGGACGTTCTTCTTTCAGTTGAATGGCAAGCAGCGTGAAATGGGACTGGGTAGTGCTGGACCGGGCGGCATGACACTAGCCGAGGCCCGCGAAAAGGCGATGGAAGCCCGCAGGCTTCTCACCCAAGGCATTGACCCAATAGATGCCCGCAACGGTGTCAGGGCAACGGCCAAGGTCGCAGGGGTCAAGTTCGGCAAGTTCGCTGACGAATATGTCAAAAGCCATAAGAGCCAGTGGAGTAATTCCAAACATGCCGCCCAGTGGAGCATGACACTCGGTGAGGCCTATTGCGCCTTGATAAGACCCAAACCAATCGGTGTGATTGGCACTGAGGATATTCTGGCTGTTCTGGAGCCTGTCTGGCAGACCGTGCCGGAGACGGCACGGCGAGTGCGGATGAGGCTTGAAAAGGTTCTGGATGCAGCCCGGGTACGGGGACTGCGGTCTGGCGAGAACCCGGCCCGTTGGAAGGGTCACCTCGACCACCTCCTGCCCAGACATGGCAAGGCATCCCGTGGTCATCATGCAGCACTGCCATGGTCAGAAGTGCCAGATTTTCTGCGCCTGCTCGAAACCCGCGAAGGAACGGCGGCACTGGCGTTTCGGTTTCTGATATTGACGGCTGCACGCACCAGCGAAGTCCTAAATGCCCGTTGGGATGAAATTGATTTTGACAAGGCATTATGGACTGTTCCGGTTACACGGATGAAAAGCCGCCGCGAACACCGTGTCCCACTGTCCAAAGCCGCAATTGCCCCGCTCAAGCATGCCATGGGCAGTCATAAGGTCTTTGTGTTTCCCGGCCCCAGTGACGCCGGACCGCTCTCCAACATGGCGTTCCTGATGCTGTTACGCCGCTTGAAGCGGGATGATGCGACCTCCCACGGCATGAGAAGTGCCTTCAGGGATTGGGCTGCGGAATGCACGAATTTCCCCAGTGAAGTCTGCGAAATGGCTCTGGCCCATGTGGTGGAAAACGCCACTGAGGCCGCCTACAGGCGCGGCGACCTCTTCGACAAGCGCCGCAAGCTCATGGAAGCATGGGCGGCGTTCTGTGAGCCACGCAAGAGTGCGAAGGTGGTGCCGATTGGGCGTACCAATTGAGCTTTTCCACAGCCTGGGTCTTTAGTGTTCGCCCACGTCTGCTATAATCCATAGATAGCCTGAATAGTGTTGGGCCGGGATAACAGTCGGAAGACTGAATAAACAATCCGTCGCCCAGCGCTCCCTAACGCTGTGAGGTGGTGGTAAGTGCATGAGCAAGACATTTCAGAAATCCATATTGAATCTCAATGTTAGTTTTGACCTTGATGAATGGGTAAAGACGTTTGAACTGCTTTCATCAAACGATATTGAAACAGATTTTCCCGACGATATTGTTGAACTGGGGCCAACTGCTTTCGCGGCTGTGGTTATGGGAATAATTGAAAGCCACGCAAGAGAAAAAACACTTGTAAAAGGCACAACGGAACCGCTGAGACACCAAGCACTTAGTTTGTTTATTGGCACGATTACTGACGCCGCTTTTTGGAATGGCCAAGCAGATATGATGAACTATTTGGTCAACGAGAAACCCAATTTAACACAGTTTTTCAATGAGGTTC
>JBBSBQ010000002.1:0-184122 GCA_038251095.1 Hyphomicrobiales bacterium | reverse complement strand
GCCGACCTTGATCTGGCAACGCCCGCAAATGGCCCGCCCGCCGCACACCGAATCGATATCGACGCCCAGCGAACGCGCCGCCGTGAGCACCGGCGTCCCAAGCGGAAACCGCCCGCGCTTGCCGGAGGGGGTAAATACGATGAGGGCGTCGGACTTGTCGGTCATTCAAATTTCCTCACGCTGAGGTGCCCGCGCGGAACGCGTGGGCCTCGAAGGGCCTTAGCATGCAGCGAAACCCGTGGCCATGCTTCGAGGCTCGCTGCGCTCGCACCTCAGCATGACGGATATCTATTAACGCCGCCTTCTGGCTTCCCGTGCTGCCCGGCGCGCTTCGATCTCGGCGTTCGAGGAAATTTCGCCCGCTGCCTGGGCCGCAGCCGATGGCGCCGCCGTCATTTCGCGGAATTTGTTCGTCCAGAACTTGCAGTGCTTGTCAGTGCCGTTGAGAACATTGGCTCCGTAGATCGCGTGCATATCTTCATCGTGCAGCGGGTTCATGATGGCCGAGGTCATGCCGTGGCTGGCGGCCATGGCGAGGAAATAGCCGGTGAGCGCCCGGCGGTTGGGCATGCCGAAGGACACGTTCGACGCGCCGCAGGTGGTGTTCACTTTCAATTCTTCGCGCAAACGCCGCACCAGGCGGAATACCTGCTGGCCCGCCGTGCCCATGGCGCCGATCGGCATGACCAGCGGATCAACCACAATGTCATGCGGCTTGATGCTGAAATCGGCGGCGCGCTCGACGATCTTCTTGGCCACCGCAAAGCGCACATCCGGATCTTCCGAAATGCCGGTCTCGTCGTTGGAGATGGCAACCACCGGCACATTGTATTTGGCGATGAGCGGCAGAATGGCTTCAAGCTTTTCTTCCTCGCCCGTGACCGAGTTCACCAGCGGCCGGCCTTTGGCCGTTTCCAAACCAATTTTCAAAGCTGAGGTCACCGACGAGTCGATGCACAGCGGCAGGTCGACTAGCGACTGCACGATTTCCAGCGTCTGTTTCATCAGCGGCGGTTCGGTCTCGTTGGGGTTCACCGCGGTAACGCCTGCATTGATATCGAGAATATGGGCACCCGCCGCCACCTGGGCCAGGGCATCCTTGATCACCGTCTCGAAATTGCCGGCTTGCATTTCAGCCGCCAGTTTCTTGCGGCCCGTGGGATTGATGCGCTCGCCGATCACCGTGAAGGGCCGGTCAAAGCCGATGATGTGCTGGCGTGTGGCGGAAGCAACAAGAGTGTGGGTCATGACGAGAGTTTGCCTCCATTGGCAATGAGGGTTTTGAGCCGGTCCTTGTCGTAGGTGGCTTCTATATCAGATTTGGCCTTTTCTACCTCGGAAACCAGGTCGTCGCCCACCGGAATGGGCTCGGCCCGCCGCCAGTCGGCGAGATAGGCATCCGTATCGGTGGCGCCGCCGCGCATGGCGGCCATGTCGATGGCTTCCATGAAACGGTTGTCGAGCATGCGCTTTTCTTCCTTGCGGCCAAGCTTGACTGCCACCTGGGAAGGAATATCGCGCCAGTAGGTGATGATGAGATTGGCCATGGTGGAAAGCCTTATGCCCCGGTTCAAAAGCGGCGAATAGCCCAAAAACGACGTCCGGCCAAGGGCAGCCGAATCTTTGAGCCCGCCGAATTGCGGGTCAACGAGACGAAAAACTCTACCTTGGGTCGAGTTCGATCAGGCTCGCGCAAGCACGGTATTGCAATCATAGGTTGGATGGCTGGCGAATCTAAACGCCCGCAATAAGTGTACTGCCGCGTTTCAAGTAAGTTGGGTGAGTCGATGCGATCGCCAACAAAATGGGGGACCTACGAATGGCGCTGGGAATTGGGACGAAGATTTTGGGTGGCATTTCGGCGTCTTCGCTGCTCGCCATCCTTGCGGTTGGCGCGGGTTTCTGGGTCGCCGCGACATTGGGCGAAGGGTTGGATAGTTCCGCCAGCAGTACCGTGGTCCTGCGCAACCACCTGCATGCCGACATGATGCACGAAGCGCTTCGCGGCGACGTGCTGTCGTCGTTCGCCTCTGCCGATCCCGCGCTGGGCATCAAGATCGAAGACGTTCAAGCCGATCTGGCCGAGCATGCCGGAAACTTCGAGAGCGACATTGCCGCCGAACTGGAAGCCGTTGAAGATCCCGTGCTCAGGGAAAAACTCGGGAAACTGAAAGATCCGCTGCACGAGTATATTCTAGGCGCCAAGGATGTTGTGGCGATGAGCACGACTGACGCCATAAAGGCCAAGGCAATGTACCCGGCGTTCCTGGAGAAATTTTCCGTGCTCGAAGGGGTCATGGAAACCGCGACCGAGAGCATTGAAGCCGCTTCAACTGAGAATGACAAGTTGGTGCACGCTGATCGTGGGCGCACCGAAACCTTGCTGATTGGCACACTGATTCTCACCATTCTGCTTGGAGCCGCGCTTACGTGGCTGGCGCGCAGCATGATTGCTCACCCAATTCTGGAGGTTACAGGGATGCTGATTCGCCTGTCCCGCGGCAAGGATGAGGCCAACTCCACCCCCTATATTCCCGGCAAAACCGAGCGGCGCAAGCGCAAGCGCACTGCGGAAAGCCGCAAGGATGAGATTGGCGAGTTGGCGAGAGCGGCCGCAAAGTTCAAGTTGAACAACGAAAAAATGGAGGAGATGCGCGAGCGGCAAGAATCCGACAAGCTGAAGGCCGAGGACGCCCAGCGCCAGGCGGAAACCGCCGCCATTGCAGGCGAACGGGCGATAGTAACCGAATCGATTGGCGCAGGCTTGATGCGGCTTGCGGCGAAAGACCTGACCTACCGGGTGAGCAACATGCCGGAGGCCTACCAGAAGCTCCAGGACGACTTCAACTCGGCGCTGGACCAGCTTGAGGAAGCCATCCAGGCGGTTGCCGGCAATACCGACACGATCAATTCGGGAACGCAGGAAATCTCGTCCGCTTCCGACGACATGTCGCGCCGCACCGAGACCCAGGCTGCCAACATCGAACAGACAGCCGCTGCCGTGGCCGAGATAACCACGACGGTGCAGCAAACGGCAGTGGGAGCCATGAAGGCCCGCGAAGTCGTGGCGGGTGCCAAGGAAGAGGCCACCAAGAGCAGCAAAGTGGTGCGCCAGGCCATTGAGGCCATTGAGGCCATTGAGGCCATGAGTGACATCGAGAAGTCCTCCCAGCAGATCAACCAGATCATCGGGGTGATCGACGAGATCGCCTTCCAGACCAATCTTCTCGCCCTGAATGCCGGGGTGGAAGCAGCACGGGCCGGCGATGCAGGCCGCGGGTTTGCGGTTGTGGCCTCGGAAGTGCGGGCCCTTGCCCAGCGTTAGGCGGAAGCAGCCAAGGAAATCAAGGCCTTGCTGCAGACCTCGCGGACGCAAGTCGAGCAAGGCGTGAAGCTGGTGGCCGAGACGGGCACTTCGCTAGACCGGATTGTCGAGCGGGTGGCCCAGGTCAACACCGTGGTAAGCGAGATAGCCACCAATGCCCAGAGCCAGGCGGCGGGCCTGAAGGAAGTCAACACGGCAGTAGGCCAGATCGACCAGACAACCCAGCAGAACGCGGCGATGGCGGAGGAATCAACCGCCGCGACACGCACTCTTGCCGGGCAGTCGCAGGAACTGGCAGACGTGGTTGCGGCATTTACCACAAGGGCACTCAGGGCAGTATTGCCCCCACGGCAAGAAGAGCCGGACAGAAAAGTCAGCCAATAGCCCCGCTTGCGCTGAGCGTCTTTATTTCCGCCTCGGTCAGTTTCAGGACACTGGCGAGAACCGCGCGCGTCCCGTCACCCAGCTTAGGTGGTGCCTTTTCGTATTCGACGGGTGTCTGTGAAAACTGGATCGGGTTGGCAACGCCCGGTACCTGAACCCCGTCTTCGCGGGTCAGGCCAATCTGCAGGCCTCGCGCCAGAACCTGGGGATCGGCGAACATCTGGGCGATGGTGTTGATCGGGCCGCTGGGCACTGCCGCCGCCTCCAGGGCCGTGACCCAGGCCGCGGTCGTGCGCGTTTTCATCGGGGCGGCGAGCAGTGGGGCCAGATCATTCCGGTTCTCCACGCGGCTGCGATTACTGGTGAAGCGCTCATCACTCGCGAGTTCGGCCACGCCGATGATGGCGCAGTATTCCTTGAACTGCCGGTCGGTGCCAACCGCGATGATCATGTGGCCATCGGCCGTTTCAAACGTCTGGTAGGGCACGATGTTTGGGTGCGCATTGCCGAGCCGGCCCGGAACCTTCCCCCCCACCAGATAATTCGAAGCCTGGTTGGCCAGCACGGCGACCTGTGAGTCGAGCAACGAGAGATCCAGATACTGCCCTTCGCCGGTGCGCTCCCGGTGGAAGAGGGCGGCGGTGATGCCGATGACCGCATGGAGCCCGGTAAAAATATCGGCGTAAGCCACGCCGCTTTTCATCGGCGGCCCGTCGGGCTCGCCGGTGATTGACATGCTGCCCGCCATGCCCTGGATCATGAAGTCATAGCCGGCCCGCTGGGCATAGGGCCCGTCCTGGCCAAAGCCGGTGATCGAGCAGTAGATGAGTTTTGGGTTGACTGTTTTCAGGCTGTCATAATCCAGTCCGTATTTCTTCAGGCCGCCCACCTTGAAATTTTCGATCACCACATCGGACTTGGCCGCCAGCGCCCGGATGAGCTTCTGGCCCTCCGCACTTGCCATGTCGATGCACACGGACGTCTTTCCCCGGTTGGCGGAGAGGAAATAGGCGGCATCGCCGCGCGAGCCATCGGCATTCTTCAGGAACGGCGGACCCCAGCCCCGCGTGTCATCGCCTTCGCCGGGCTTTTCGATCTTGATCACTTCGGCGCCGAAATCCGCCAGCATCTGGGTGGCCCACGGCCCCGCCAGAACGCGGGTAAGGTCCAGCACGCGAATGTTGGAAAGGGGTCCGGCCATCTACATCAGCTCCACTGCGCGCCATACGTCATCATCCACGGCCACGCCGTCGCGCGCCGCAATTTCAAGCTTCTCACTATAGGGATTCTTGTGGCGCTCGCCACCTAGCGCAAAAGCCGGGTCAACCGGGCAGCCGATGCCGATGTTTGCTTCAACCGCAAGCGGCACCAGGTACAAGCCGTGCCGCACATTACGCAAGGAAACCCGGCCGTGCTTTGCGACATGGGCAGCGATGGCCGGCCCGAGGAAAACGCAGGAGACATTCTGCAGATCCAGCCCCATGGAATTGGGAATTAGGTTAACCGAACGCCGTTCATCGGCCTTTGCCTCCAGAAGCAGCTTGATTCCTGGATAGCCGCAGGCCTCCAGCCAGGCGCAATTCCGGGCCGCCATTTCTGGTTCCGGAACGATGCGCCTGGCGGAATTTACGATTTGGTCGAGGCTTACACGCATAAGTTAACCCCTTAACACCTCGGCTCCGATTGCGACAGAACCACGGTCCCTGTTCATGGGACCAGCCACTTTCCGGCCATAAGTCCAGTGCCATATGCCCATTGCCAGAGTGTTACGTCATTGTCATACTATCCTGAAATGACAACAGAGGCCGGAAAACCGGACGTGGCATTTTGAGGAAACAGTGCGGGGCATTCCGCCCCGGCAGTCAGAGGACAGTCAGCATGAAAAAACTAACATCGACACAGGAAACACTACGCGCCGCGATGATTTCGCGCCGCTCGCTGATCAAGGCCAGCGCCGCCTTGGGCGCGGTAGGTTTTGCCAGCCCGCTCTACGTCAAGAACGCCTTTTCATCTTCCGGCGAACTCAACCTGCTCATGTGGTCGGACGAATACCCTGATCCCGTGATCCCGAATTTCGAAAAGGCCTCGGGCATCAAGGTCAATCAGACGCCATTTTCGCAGAACGAAGAGCAAATCAATAAGCTCCAGGCCACCGGCGGCGAAGGCTTTGACCTCGGTTCGCCGACAATCAACCGGGCGCCCCAGTACAAGGACCTCAACGTTTTGGCCCCATTTGATACCAATAAACTGACCAACTTAAGCAACGTCCTGCCATCCATGATGGAAAATGCCAACGCACTCTGGAAATGGGAGGACGGTCTATATTATCTGCCCCATTGCTGGGGCTCCGAGGCGCTATCCTACCGCACCGACCTCTACAAGGGCGATCCCGCCCAGCTGAGCTACGGTTCGCTCTGGGATGAGGACGTCAAGGGCCACGTGCAGGGCCGCCCGCACTCCTACCTGCTCAGCATCGGCCTGTGGTGGGATGGAACTGGCAAGATGCCGTCAAACCGCATGCATGACGGCTACAAGGATGAGGACAGCTTCAAGAAGATTTGGGATCCAATCCTTGCCTACGCCATCGAGCACAAGGCCTGGGTTAAGCAGTTCTGGGATTCAGCCGACAACACGAAGTCGGGCCTGATGGAGAACGACGTGTGGATCGGCCTCACCTGGGATGGCCCGCCGTTGTCGCTCAAGAAGGATGGCAAGCCAGTCAACTACACGGCACCGAAAGAAGGCGCCATTGCCTGGGTAGACGGCATATCGCTGATGAAGGCCGCCAAGAATGTGGACCAGGTCTATGCCTTCCTGAACTACCTGCAGACACCGGAAGCTTCCGCCGCCATTGCCGAAGGCTCGGGCTACAACCCGGTCGTCACCGGTGCGGATGCGCTGCTCTCGGATGTTGCCAAGAAGAACTTCCAGGAAGCCTTCCCTGGCGACGCACTGAAGAACCTGTGGCCCTGGCCCGTGGAACCGGCATGGTATGCCGAAATCCGCAGCCAGTACGCCGACAAGTTCAAAGCTGCCTGAGTTATCGACTCTCAATGAAAGAATCAGCCCCGGAGAAATCCGGGGTTGTTTTTTTAAGGGATTCTTTTGACTCCACTTGAACTCACGGGCAGTTCGGTAGACACTACGGAAAAAGCGGGACACAGAGCCTGCGCGAGACACAGGGGATATTGGCGCAATGAGTTCAGGTGTTGAGCTTGACCATATTACGGTAAAATTTGGCAACTTCACTGCGGTGAAGGACGCAACGCTGGACATCAAGGGCGGAGAGTTCTTCTCCTTTCTGGGGCCCTCCGGTTGCGGCAAGACAACAATCCTGCGCACCGTGTCAGGCTTTCTCGATCCATCCTCCGGCATGGTCCGCATTGGTGGCGAAGACATGGCGGGCATCGGCCCGAACAAGCGTCCCACCGCGCTGATCTTTCAGAACCTGGCGCTTTTTCCCCTCATGACCGTGTCGGAGAACATCACTTACGGCCTCCGTGTGCGCGGCGTGAACAAGGCGGCGCGGATGAAGCGCGCCGATGAACTTCTCGACCTTATCGCCTTGCCGGATCAGGGGAAAAAGTTGGTCAGTGAATTGTCCGGCGGACAGAAACAGCGCGTCGCCATTGCCCGCGCCCTTGCGGTGGAGCCCAAGGTCTTGCTGCTCGATGAGCCGCTTTCAGCCCTTGATTTGAAACTCCGCCAGCACATGCGCAATGAGTTGCGCGAAATCCAGAAGCGGGTGGGCATCACCTTCATTTACATCACCCATGACCAGGGCGAGGCGCTGACCATGTCGGACCGCGTGGCCGTCATGAGCGATGGCGAAATCCTGCAAATTGCCGACGGCAAAACCATCTATGATTCGCCTGCCACATCCTTCGTGGCCTCCTTCGTCGGTGAAAACAATCCGTTGCCGGGCCGTGTGACCAAGGCAGGCAAGAATGGCGCCGTGCTGGAGACGGACTTCGGTGAATTGCGCGGGACAAATCCGCAAGGGTTGAAGGTGGGCGACACGGCCATTCTCTTTGTGCGTCCCGAGTCCATTTCAATCGGCAAGGGCGCTGCCGATGCCACCATTACCTCGCAGGTCCTGAACGTGGCCTTCGAAGGCAATGCCAGCCATATCTTCATGAAGGGTGCTGGCAAGAAGGACCTTTCGGTAACCGTTGGCCGTCACGGCGGCGCGGAAATCCCCGCCAAAGGTGCCAAGGCTGCCATCAGCTATGATCCCGGCTACGCGGTGGTTCTTCCGGGAGGAAAGATGGCCCGTGAGTAGGTATTTCATCTTTCTGGTGCCGCTGGCGGTGATCGCCGGCTTCTGGCTGCTCTCGCGCCAGGAATCCAAGCTCGCCCATGACCCTACCCATAAAAGCTTTTTCGAGCGCAATGGCACGGTGCTTGGCATCTCGTTCATATGCCTCGTGGTCTTCTGGATGCTGTTTCTTGTGGTGTTACCCTATCTCTACATGGTGCAGGAGAGCTTCCATCCGCGCCTTCCGCCGATGAAGCGCGGCGGACCGGAAGATTTTCTGACGATCCAGCAATACAAATCCTTCTTCGTGGAGCCGACCGGCGGGGCCTGGAACACCAACCATATGTCGGCGTTCTTTTTCTCGATTCTGACGTCGGTGTTTGTGACGGTTCTCAACTTCGCCATCTGCTATCCGCTGGCCTATTACATGGCCCAGGCGGGCTCCATCCAGAAAGTGCGACTGCTGATGCTGGGTCTCATCGTGCCTTATTGGGTGAATGAAATCCTGCGCGCCTTTTCCCTGCGTTTGCTGCTGGCCTCCAAGGGCCTGATCAACCAGACACTGGTGGGCATTGGTATCATCGACACGCCCATTGATTTTCTCGGCACCAACACGGGCCTTTATATCGGCCTGTCCTATGCGTACCTGCTCGTTATGGTTTTCCCGCTCTACAACGCCATCGAAAGCCTGGACAGAAACCAGATCGAGGCGGCCCGCGATCTTGGCGCCCCCTGGTGGAAAATCCACCGGGATGTGGTCATCCCCTATGCCAAGCCGGGCATCGCTTCGGGCTGCACCATGGTGTTCATGCTGTCTGCCGGCTCTCTGGCAGCACCCCAGTTCTTGGGCGGGCCACAAACCCTTTGGTTCACCTCGATCGTCTATGACTTCTTCTTCCAGGCTTTCAACTGGCCGCGCGGCGCCGCCTATGCCTTCATCCTGCTGACCGCCTGCATCATCTTCGTGATGGCGATGCTCAAGCTGTTCAAGGTCGGCCTCGGGGAGGCCATCCGATGAGCTCCAAACTTGTCATGCGGGGAATGATCGCTTTCTACGTCTTTCTCTTCTTCACCTATCTCTTCGGCCCCCTGATTGTGATGAGCATTACGGCTTTCAATACGCCAGGCTATCCGCAAGCCTATCCGTTTGAAGCTTTCACGCTTAACTGGTTTGTGAAGCTGTGGAACCACCGCGCCATGATGGACGGCATCAAGAATTCCATTGTCATCGGCCTCGGCGTGGTTGCCATTTCGGTGCCCGTCGGCCTTGCGGCGGCAATCATGATGGGGCAGATCTACCACCGGGCCCGCAGCGTGTTTTATCTGGTGACTGTTTCACCAGTGCTGACCCCCGGCGTCATCATCGGCATTTCCACGGTGATTTTCTGGAAGGACATGATGGGCCTGACCGATTTCACCAAAGCCTATTTCTACAAGGGCATTATCCTGGCGATTTTCGGCCAGGCCAGCTTCGTTGCCGCCTATTGCCTGCTCATTATCATGGCGCGCCTGCAGCGCTTTGACCGTTCGCAGGAGGAGGCGGCCCTCGACCTCGGCGCGAGCTTCCCGCAGGTCTTCTGGCATATTCTTGTGCCATTCCTGAAACCCGCCCTGATTTCCGCTTCAGTGATTGCCTTTCTATCCTCATTCGAGAACTACAATACGACGACATTCGCGATCTTGGCGGACAAAACCCTGGTCACGGTTCTGGCCGGTGAAGTGCGCCAGGGCACGACGCCGGCCCTTTCTGCACTCGCCGTGGTCATCATCGGGCTGTCACTTATCGGTGCCATCTTCTATGAGGTCGCCAAGCGCCGGGAAGAGGCCGCCGCCCAGCGGATGCAGGAGCGGGCCCGCCTGGCCGAGCGCGGCGAGATCATCGATGCGAAAGCGGAGTTGGCGTGAAAATCAAAAGTCTTGAGACCTTCTGCAACCAATATATTGGGTTTGTGCGGGTCACTACCGATGACGGAAGCCAGGGCTGGGGCCAGGTTTCCACTTATAATGCAGATATCACTTGCGACATCTTCCACCGGCAAGTTGCCACATGGAGCCTCGGCGCCGACGCGCGTGACATCGATGCCCTTGTTACGCTGATCCCTGAACGCGAACATAAATTCCCCGGCTCCTATCTCATGCGGGCCATTACCGGGCTTGATACGGCGCTTTGGGACCTGCGCGGTAAACTAGAAAAGAAAAGCGTGTGCGAGCTGCTGGGCGGCAAACCTCGTCCTTTTCCGGTCTATGCCTCAAGCATGAAGCGCGGCGAAATCACCCCCGAAGCGGAAGCCGCGCGCCTGTCGCGCCTGCGTGACGAACACGGCTACACCGCCTTCAAGTTCCGCGTCGGTAAGGAATGTGGTCATGACGAAGATGAGTGGCCGGGACGCACCGATGCCATTGTGCCCATGGTGCGCAAGGCGCTGGGCGACAAGGCTACATTGCTGGTTGACGCCAACAGCAGCTACACGCCGAAGAAGGCCATCGAAATAGGCAAGTTTTTGGAACAGCACGGAGTTGTGCATTTTGAGGAACCATGCCCCTATTGGGAATATGACTGGACCAAACAGGTAACCGATGCGCTGTCGCTGGATGTGACCGGCGGCGAGCAGGATTGCGACCTCGCCCTGTGGAAATTTGCCATGGAAATGCGCTGTGTAGCCGTGGCTCAGCCCGACATCTGCTATCTCGGCGGCCTGTCACGGACCTTGAAGGTGGTTGAGATGGCCAGAAAAGCGGGCCTCCCCATTACACCCCATGCCGCCAACATGTCGATGGTGACGGTTTTCACCCTGCACATGATGGGGGCTATTTCCAACGCCGGGCCCTATGTGGAGTTTTCCATCGAGGGCAACGACTATTATCCGTGGCAAGAGGAATTCTACCGCCCAGCGCTTGTCGCCCGCGACGGCAAAGTGCAGATTCCGGAAGGCCCGGGCTGGGGCGTGGATATCAATCCGCAATGGCTCGACAACGCCAAGTACCAGAAGTCGGAGCTTTAGCTCCAGTTGCCACGCTCGGCATCTTCGGCCATGTCTGCGGGCGCACGATGCATGAAGGCATCGGAATGAATCGTGATCTGGGATCCGTTGAGATAGACAACTGAATACATCGCCGGCTCATCGCTGTAGACCGTGGGAACGGAACCATCAACCAGGGGCAGTTGGTGGGTGAGGCCAGGGAGTGCTGAATAGGAAATTCCGCGCCATTGGCCACTGATGGTGCGGTGGGCATGGCCAAAAAAGATGTGGTGCACATCGTGGCCCTTGAGCAGGTCGCCAAATCCGTCGCCATTCTCAAGCGGAATCAAATCCATCAATGGATGGTGAATTTTGAACGGCGGATGATGCATGAAGATATGAACGGGAGCGCCATTTGCTTTCGCCAGCGCCGCCCGCAACCATGTGCGCCGTGGCTCGTCATAAAGACCCGCGGAGGAGGGGCCGCCTTTCAGCGTATCCAGAAACAGGAAATGCTGCCCGTCCCGGATCAGGCTGTGTTGCACGAACCCGCCGTCAAGGGGCCCATTGAAGACTTTCAGGAAATTTGCGCGGTCATCATGGTTGCCAAGCATCAGATGAACCGGAATTGGGAACGTCTTCAGGCGCTCCTGCAGGGCCCGGTAGGATTCGGCTTCGCCCCGTTCGGTGAGATCTCCAGATATGGCGCAGAACTCCGCGTCCGAATGATACTTCGCAATATCAGCAAAGCACTGGTCGAGACGCGGGAAGGGATCAAACCCCCAGAGCTTTTGGCCGGGAGGTACGAGATGAAGATCGGTGATATGGATGAATTTCATCAGGTCTTCTTTGCTTCATTTCTCAGGCGGGACCCGCGCAGCAATCCCGCCGCATCGACGATGGGATAGCCCGCCGAAACAATATGCGAATTGATCCGGTGCAGGTCGCGGATCATGTCGACGTAAAGCGCGCTGCGGCGAAGCGCGCCGCGCTTGGTCTGCTTGTCGCTCTTGAAATGCTGGTCCAGCACCGTGTTCTCCAGTTTGCGGAAGGCATCCTTCTGTGCGATCAGCCGCTTGGCGCCCTCAAGATCGGCGGAGCTCAAAACGCCCGTGGCGAGGCGGATATTGTCGTGGATGATCAGGCAGAGATCATCAAGCGCTGCCTGTTCCTCGATGCTGAACTCGATGGTTTCCTTGGCCTTCGCCTTGATGCGGTCCGCAAGGTTGAGATGGATGATGTCGCCGGCATGCTCAAGATTGCTGACATAGAGGGTGATTTCCAGCGCCCGCCGGGCTTCTTCCGAGGTAAGCTGGGTTTGCGTGAGATCAACGAGATAGGACTGGATGGCGTTCTGAAAGGTGTTGAGCCGCTCATCCAGCGCCTTGAGCTGCTTGAGGGTTTCGGTGCTTTTCATCCGCAGCGCTGAAAGCGCCGTTTCAAACATGCGGTTGAGCACCTCGCTCATGCGCACGGTCTCGAGCAGCGCATTGGAAAGTGCAATGGAGGGCGAGTCCAGGGATTTGACGTCGAGATAGCGCGGCGCTGCAAGCTGGTCCGCATCAAGCTTCACATCCGGCACAAGCTTGATGACCTGTTTTTCGACTATTTTGGTGAGGGGCAGGAAGAACAGCCCAATAGCCAGGTTGAGCGCGGCGTGAAAGGCTAGCGCCACAGTCACGGCATCAAAGGGAAGAAGTGTGGCCCAGCCCGCTATACGCTGAATGAAGGCCAGGCCAATCAGTGCGGCAATGCTCCGGCACATTAGGTTGGCCACGGGAAGGCGCCGGCCGGCGGGCGGCAAGGTGAGCGTGGACGATATGGCGGGCAATCCGCCTCCGAGATTGAGGCCCAGGATAAAGGCAAGAGCCCCGCCAAGCTCAAGGCTGCCATTGGCGACAAAGGAGGCAATCAGCAGGATCACGGCAAGCGTTGAATGAAAACCCCAGGCCAGAACGGCCCCGGTCAGAAAAGCGAGCATCGGCTCATGGCCAATGGCCGTCAGCACCGCATGGAACAGGCTTGCTTCGCGCAAAGGCACCGTTGCTTCCGAGATGAGTTTCAGCGACATCAGCATCAGTCCAAGACCGATCATGATGCGTCCGATATTGTGCGGCCGGAACTCGCGCGTGACGCTGAAAGTGACATAGCCCGCAAAAATCAGGATGGGCGACGCCCAAAGTGCAAACGAGCTTCCCGAGGCAAAGAGGGCGGAAACGATGGCGGAGCCCACGTCAGCCCCGAGCAGCACAGCCAGCCCCAGCGACGTTCCAATAGCCCCGCTGGCGGCAATGCCCGCCACAATCAGTGTCGTTGCCGTCCCGCTGCCCAAAATGGCCGTTGCCATGGCTCCCGAGACAAACGCCGAGCCGCGGTTCCCCAGGCGGACCTCAATGAAATGCTTCAGGCGGTCGCCCCAGGCCCGTAGGACTCCGGTGCGCACCATGCGCACCCCCCAGAGCAGGAGGGCAACGCCACCGAGCAGATTGATGATAACGAGCGTGCCTGGATTCAATTTACTTCAGCTTGGCCATGGCAAAGACCATGTCTTCACGTTGGTGAAAAACTTCATGGCTTCCATAACTCCTTCCTTCACACCATTACCTGAGTCTTTAATCCCGCCAAAGGGCGACATCTCGATACGGTAACCCGGCACTTCCCAGATGTTAACCGTACCCACGTTAAGGCCCTCGATGAAGCGGGTAATCCGGCTGAGGTCATTGGTGCAAACGCCCGAAGAAAGCCCGAAAGGCGTGGAATTTGAAATGCGGATCACTTCGGAATCGTCGTCAGGAACCCGGACGATGGGGATGATGGGGCCGAAGGTTTCCTCGAAAACCAGTTCGGAGGTGTGCGGCACGAAATCCACGGTGATGGGCGGCAGCACCGCACCTTTACGGCCCGGATTGTAGAGGATTTTTGCTCCTTGCTCGG
The DNA here is from genome assembly GCA_038251095.1 of Hyphomicrobiales bacterium. Taxonomy (GTDB): domain Bacteria; phylum Pseudomonadota; class Alphaproteobacteria; order Rhizobiales; family Aestuariivirgaceae; genus Aestuariivirga. Next base: position 170,261 of record JBBSBQ010000002.1, on the reverse strand, counting down.
CGGCCTTGTGAACCCGGCCTTCAAAGACCTTGGCGGCTTCTTCATGCACCACGCAGCCCAGGTCCGTGGCAGGGTCCATGGGATCGCCAAACTTGATCTTTTTGGCCTTCTCCAGAACCAGCGCCACGAATTTGTCGGCAACCCGGTTCTGAACCAGGATGCGTTTCACCGCCGTGCAGCGCTGGCCGGAATTTTTGGTGGACCCGGCAACCGCGAGTTCCGCCGCCTTGTCCAGATCGCTGTCGCTGAGGTCATTCAGGACAATCAGCGGATCATTGCCGCCAAGCTCAAGAGCCGCCCGCTTGTAGCCCGCCTTGGCCGCAATGAGCTTTCCCACGCGCACCCCGCCAGTGAAGGTAATGACCGCGATATGGGGATTGGTCACCATCTCGTCGCCGATGTCATCGGGCCAGCCGGTCACCACCTGGAACATTTCCGGCGGCAGGCCCGCATCATAAAGAATGTCGGCAAGCGCGAGCGCGGTAAGCGGCGTCAGCTCCGTGGGCTTGCATACGACACAATTGTTCGTGGCAATGGCTGGCGCAATCTTATGTGACACCATGTTGAGCGGGTGATTGAACGGTGTGATGGCGGAAATCACGCCTACGGGATCGCGCTTGGTGAAGATCTTGCGCGACTTGCCTTGCGGCGTGAGGTCACAGGAAAAAATCTGCCCGTCATCCAGAATGCAGAGCTGGGCCGCAAGCGAAAACACGTCATAGGCGCGCCCGCATTCGTAAACCGAATCCTTCATCGAAATGCCGAGCTCAAGCGTGAGGACATGGGCAAGGGCATCGCGGCGCTGGCGGATGAGTTCCGCCGTCTTGAACAAGATCTGCTGGCGCTCATAGCGCGTGAGTTTCGGCTTGAAGCCCGCTGCGATCTCAAAAGCCCGCGCCGCATGTTCGGCCCGCCCCGCCGGAACCGTGCCGATGATTTCATTGGTGAAGGGATAATGCACCGGCACAACGCCATCGGCTGACACCTTCTTTCTGCCAATGCGCATGCTTTCAGTGATCACGGTGCGGGTCATGTCAGGCCTCGCTAATGCAGTTGCAGCCGATGAAGAAGGCATCGAAATTCCGAAGCGGCTTCGGCAGGTTTTGGGTTTTGCGGTTCACGATAACTGGAATGGTCTGCTCCGTGAGGCCGCCGTGGGAGCGTAGCGGCTCGTTCAACCCCGAGAGGTCATGCCGCGAACGACTGGTGCCAATCACTTTCGATCCCGTGCTTCCGCCCGAGACGACGATGATGTCGCCCATGCGGTCTTCCGGCAGTTCAAACCGTGCACAGCCCTCCGCCCGGTCGAGGACCACATCAATTCCGGGCTGCTTGGAAATGAACGCCAAGGCTTCTGCCACCGAAACCCCCTTGACATAGACCGTGGCAAAGGACCCCAGCGCGCCGTGATGCTGCACATAGGGATCGGTGATGGGCAAAATGACTTTAGTCGTGCCCGCGCCGAAGCTTTTGTCCAAGGCATCCTGCAGATAGATCACATCAGGCTCGCCGCTGGGCAAATGCTTCGCCTTCATGCCGTGATCGGCCACGATCACCACGATGGCCCCTTGCGCATCAAGCCGCCCGAGATAGCCATCCATCATCCTGTAGAAGCTGTTGGCGCCCTTTGAACCCGGCGCATACTTGTGCTGCACATAGTCGGTGGTGGAGAGGTACATGAGGTCCGGCCTCATTGAAGCCAGCAGCTTGACGCCCGCCGCAAACACAAACTCCGAAAGCTCCGCCGAATAAACTTCCGGCACGGCCATCCCAACCATACCGCAAACGCCCTCAATGCCATTGTCCTTCAAGGTGGCTTTGTCAGCATGTTCGGAAGAAAAAGCGACGGCGGTTCCGTCAAAAACCAGGCCTTTGCCGAGCAGCAGGCGCAACTTGTCCTTGGCCGTGACCACGGCAATCTTGGCGCCCGCCTGCTGAAATTTTTCGAAGATGGTCGGCGCCCGCAGCCACTTGGGATCATTCATCATCGTCTCAAGCCCGGTCACCGGATCAATGAGATAATTCCCGCAAATGCCATGAACCGTCGGCGGCGAACCGGTGACAATCGAAAGGTTATTGGGATTGGTAAAGCTCGGGATCACGCAAAGGCCGCGTGTGTTCTCGCCCCTGGCAATCATCTTTTTCAGGTTTGGCATCAGGCCTTCAGCCATGGCCATTTCCATGTAGTCCGGCTCGCTGCCATCGCTACAGATGACCACGAGGGGAGCCTGCGGCCAGGTGTAACCTCGGCCGTTCACGGAAACGCTTTTGCTGCCGGATTTCATCGCGCTATCGGGGTGAAATCCTTCACCCCCATCTCGCTCACCACATCCCGGATGGCCTCAAGGACCGCAGCAATGACCCGCTCATCAATCTGGCCAATGGTTCCGATGCGGAAACTTGGGCGCTTGGTGAGTTTTCCCGGATAGATTGTGAAGCCTCGCGCCCTCAGCGCCTCGTAGAACTGCTCGAAATGAAAATTGAGATCGCGCGGGGTAAGAAAAGTCTGAATGATAGGCCCGGCCAAACCCTCGCCAAGCAAGGTCGAAAAACCCATCTCGGTCATGCCCGCGACAAGCGCCTTGGCATTGCGGGCATAACGCGCCCCGCGCCCCTCAACCCCGCCTTGCTGCTCATGCTCCTTCAGGGCCTGAGCAAAGGCAACAAGCGCATGGGTCGGAGGGGTGAAGCGGAACTGCCCATTGGTTTCAAGGCCGCACCACTGGTCAAACAGGTCAAGCACGATGGAATGGCAGGCGCCTGCCGAGGCTTCCAGCAGGTCGCGCTTCACCACCACGTAGGAAAAGCCGGGAACCCCTTCCAGGCACTTGTTCGACGAGGACACCATAACGTCAATTTTCTGCTCCACCATGTGGAGCGGCAGCGCTCCGAAGGAAGACATGGCATCCACCATGAAGACCTTGTCATGCGACTTGACCACTTGACCGATTTCTTCAATGGGATTCACGATGCCTGAGGTGGTTTCGCAATGCGCCATCCAGACGTGGCTGATGCTCTTGTCTGCATCTAGCATGGTGACAACTTCTTCAACTGTTGGGACCGTGCTGTCACCTTTGTCGATTTTCAGATAGGGCCTGCCGATGCGCTCCAGGATCTGCGCCGCCCGGTCGCCATAGGCGCCATTGGCAACCACCAGGGTCTTGCGCCGCTTGTCCGGGCACAGGCTGCCCAGTGCCGCTTCAATGGCAAAGGTGCCTGAGCCCTGCATGATGACGCATTCATAGCGCCCATCGCAATTGGCGACTTCCAGAATGCGCTTGCGGATGTTGCCGACAATTTTCCGGAACTCCACATCGCGCGAACCCCAATCGGCCAGCATTGCGAGCTTGACCGTGCGTGACGTTGTAAGGGGTCCAGGGGTGAGCAGATAGGGCATGTCTTCCTGGCCTTCGGGGCCGGGAAATGGCGGCTTAAAGGAAGGCATCTTGATGTTCATTGGGAGCTCCAGATTGGGCAGTCACAATAACCGTTGACCAATATCAGTCAAATCGTATGTTCTTATGTAAACCATAGGAAATTCTGATATGACTTATGCCCAACTCAAGGCGTTCCATGCGGTGGCCCAACAGGGCGGCTTCTCCAAGGCAGCCATTGGGCTTTCCCTGACGCAACCGGCAATTTCCGATCACGTGCGGAAACTTGAGGAAGCTCACGGCGTTCAACTGTTCTTGCGCGCAGCAAGAGGCGTTACGCTCACAGAAACCGGCCGTAAGCTCTATGCCATCGCAGAACGGCTGTTTGAGGCGGAAGCCCAGGCATCAGAGCTCTTGATGCGGGCTGAAACTCTCGAAGAAGGGCATCTGACGGTTGGCGCTGACGCTGCTGTTCATGTGTTGCAGCATATAAACAGATTCAAGAAGGAATTCCCGCGAATCGCCATGAGGCTCGTGGCAGGAAATTCTGCCGACCTTATTTCGAAGCTGCTCACATTCGCAATTGACGTTGCTGTCACCGCTGAGCACCCACAGAATGATTCCATCGGATGCTTTAAGCTGCGCGAAGACAGGCTGGTTGTCGTAGCGGCAAAGCAGGCCGCTTTGCTGAAGGGTCCGCGTGTTTCCCTCTCTGCCTTGACTGCAACACCACTTGTCTTGCGTGAGGAAGGGTCAACGACGCGAAGGTTGCTGCTTGAGGAATTGCAGAAACGAAATTTAAGTCCCCGTAACACGATTGAGGTTGAAGGCCGTGAAGGCGTCATTGAATCTGTGGCACAGGGCCTTGGCGTCGCTGTCATGTCCCGTGGCGAGATTTCTCCCGATGGCCGGTTACGCATTCATGAGTTTAGCGACTGGCCTGTGAAAATGGAGGAATGGCTGCTTTTCCTACGCGCCCGGTCAGAGCTGCATCTCATCAGGAGTTTTCTTGAAATTGCTAGGCCGCGGCCTAGCTGAGCTTTGCGGCCAGAACCACGTCAATGTTCTGCCGGTGAATGACCTCATAGGGCTCGAACAAATTGACCCACCCCGCCTCAAGTGGGCCGGTGATGATGTCGCGGAGCGGCCTGCCGCGCAACTCCGGTTCAGCCACGCAGCGCTTCAGCATGCGGATATATTGCTGGTTGGCGCGGATGAAGGTTTTTTCATAACCCCCAAGGGCAATGATCTCCGGATCGCCGTGATTCGGCAGAATGCGCTCCGGATTGAGCGCCCAAAGCCGGTCCAGGTCAGAAAGGTGAATGTCGAAATTCTCCGGCTCACCGACATAGGTTACCGTGTCTTCCAGCGTATCGCCGGCCAGCAATATGCGCTCGGAAGCCAGCCAGAGAACCGTGGCGTCGTCGCTGTGAATATTCGCTTCGATCAGATCTATGGTGAGGCCGCCTACCTGCAATTGCATGCGCCCTTCAAAAGTCTGGGTGGGCAGGATGAGCGGCTTGATGGTGGGCGGCCCGGATGACGTGCCGCTTTCGATTGCGGCTTTGCGCTGCGTAAGATGATCCAGTGTGCGCTTGTTCGAAATGATCCTGCAATCGGCAAAGGCCGCGGTTCCCGCTACATGGTCGAGATGCCAGTGGCTGAGCACCACGGTGAAATTTTTCACACCCGCCCCGGTGAGTGTTTTGCGAATCAACGCGGCATGTTCGACCGAAATATGCGTGTCATAGACAAGCGCATCTTCGCTATCGACAATGGCGTAGCTGGCGATACCCAGCGAAAGCGCCCCGTCATCCACCCAGTTTTCGCCTTCCGCGAAGCGGTAGCCTTCAACCCGGCCGTCGTAGAAAGCATAAATATGCGGGGCAGGGCGCAGAACCCGCAAGTGGACTGTCATCGCTGTTCTCTCGTTCAGGTGGAGCAGCCTTATGGCAGAAAAAACCCGTCTGGCAAACCGGCCCGAATACTGCGATAACTGCCGTCTTGGCCGTTCAGGGGAAACAACAATGACATTCGGTTATGGTCTCTTAATTCTCATCATCGCCATCGCAGGCTATCTGGTTTACGCCTATAATGCCCTCGTCAGTAACAAGAACCTCGTGGCCGAAGGCTGGAGCGGCATTGATGTGCAATTGCGCCGCCGCGCCGATCTCATTCCCAACCTCATCGAAACCGTAAAGGGCTATGCGGCCCATGAGGGCAAGCTGTTTCGTGACATCGCTGATTTGCGTGCCAAGAGCATTGCGGGTGGTTCAGTGGGCGAGCAATCCGCGGTAGGGCAGGCCATGACAGCCGCACTTGGCAAACTGTTTGCCGTGGCCGAGGCCTATCCGGAATTGAAGGCGGACGCCAACTTCCGCGATTTGCAGGACAAGCTTGCCGCCACTGAAGATGAAATTCAGCTATCGCGCCGTTACTACAATGGCGCGGTGCGCAATCTCAACACCATGATCCAGTCCTTCCCCAGCAATTTCGTAGCCAACTTCTTCAAGTTCACGCCGGCCGAATTCTTCGAAATCGGCGATGCGGCGGCCCGCGAGGTTCCAAAAGTCGATTTCAAGAAATAACAAGCGCAATGCGTGCCTTCTTTTTTGCGCTCTTCGCGCTCGTCATTCTCAATTCCGCGGTTCAGGCGGAAGAGCGCATTGAACAGTTTACCAGTGACGCCCGGGTGAATGTCAATGGTTCCATTGACGTGACCGAGGCCATTTCGGTCAATGCCGAAGGCCACCAGATCCGGCGCGGCATCTTTCGCGATTTCCCGACGACCTATACGGACCGTAATGACCTGCGCGTGGTTGTGGGTTTAGAGGTGATCTCGGTGAAGCGTGACAGGCAGCCGGAACCTTACACAATTGAAGGCCTTTCCAACGGCAAGCGCATCCGCATCGGAAGTGCTGACGTGTTTCTTGATCGCGGCATTCATGTCTATGAAATCCAGTACCGGACCACGCGCCAGCTCGGATTTTTCGCCGACTATGATGAACTCTACTGGAATGTCACCGGTAACGGCTGGACCTTTCCCATCCAGGCAACAACCGCCGTCGTGCGCCTCCCGCCCGGTGCCAGAATCCTGCAGCATTCCGCCTATACCGGATACCAGGGCGAAAATGGCCATGACTTCAAGGTGTTCAACGCCACCGGAAACGAATATCGTGCCGTTGCCACCCGGAATTTTGCCCCCGGCGAAGGGATGACAGTGGCCGTGGCGTGGCAAAAGGGTATTGTTGCGGCCCCCAGCCAGGTGCAGAAATATTCCTGGTTCCTGCGTGACAACGCGGGAATCCTAGGGCTTATGGCATCGCTTCTCGGTGTTGGGCTGTTTTTCTATTTCGCCTGGGCGAAAGTGGGGCGTGATCCTCCTTCAGGTGTCATCGTTCCGCTCTTCAGGCCGCCACCCGCCCTTGGCCCGGCCGGCTCCCGCTTCATCTGGAAGCAGCGCTATGACCAAAAGGCCTTTGCCGCCGCAATGGTGGGGCTTGCGGTCAAGGGACGCTTGAAAATTACCGACAGTGATGGGGACTTCACAATCACCAAACTTGCCGGGCCGGGAACTGCCCTCACATCGGCGGAAAATGCGCTGTACAGTTCAATGCCGTCCGGCGCCACCGAACTTGAAAATTCCAACCATGCCGCAATCGGCAGCATGAAGAGGATGCTCGAGAATGCTCTCAAGCGGGAATTTGAAGGCTCGGTTTTCGTGCGCAACATTGGCTGGTTCTGGGCAGGCGCCGCGCTTTCAATCGCCGGCCTCGTGATTTCGGCCCTGTTGCTTCCCGAGAGAGACAGCTTCATGGGGCTTTTTGCGGCGGGCTGGTCAGGCATCTGGTGGGGCGTGATTCTTACCATCGCCTGGAGTTCCATCAAAGGCGTGATCAACAGCCGTGGCTTGCTTGCGAAACTCGGCTCCGCCACATCGTTGCTGTTCCTTATTCCCTTTGGCATCGCCGGTGTGGCAGTTCCCATTTTTGCGATTTTCTCCGATGCACTGTCGCCGGGCATCGTCATGCTCGTAAGCACTGCGATCGGCCTCGGAATTCTGAACATCTTATTCTACAACCTGCTGGGCGCCCCCACCGTTTCCGGCCGTCAGGTTCTCGACCAGCTCGAGGGTTTTCGCATGTACATGAAAACCGCCGAGGAGGAGCGCCTGAAGATTCTGAACCCTCCCGAAAAGACTCCGGAGCTGTTTGAACGCTACTTGCCTTATGCCCTTGCGCTGGATTGCGAGAACGAGTGGAACGCCAAGTTCACCGCCGTGCTGGCCGCCGCTGCCCTGGCGGGCGCCACGGCACCTATCTGGTATTCCGGCAGCCATTGGAATTCCGGCAACCTGGGCGGCTTCACCGAAAGCCTGGGTTCAAGCTTGGCAGCAAGTGCTGCTTCCGCTTCACAGGCACCGGGATCAAGCTCAAGTTCCGGCGGCGGCTTCTCGGGGGGCGGGGGGTCATCAGGTGGTGGCGGGGGCGGCGGCGGAGGCGGAGGCTGGTAAGCCTAGTTTGCTTCCAGCTCTTCTTTCAGCATTTCAAGTTCAAGCCACTGTTCCTCGGCTTGGGAAATTTCCGATTTCGCTTTCTGGTGACGCGTCATGGTTTTTTCAAAGGCCTTGGGATCGCGCGAAAAGAGTTCGGGGTCTGCAAGCTTCGTCTCAAGCCTGGCGATCTCATCATGGAGGGACGCCATCTTCGCTGGCAGCGATTCAAGCGCATGCTTGTCCTTGAACGTGAGCTTGCGCCGGGCCTGCGGCCTTGCCGATTGCACAGGTAAAGCCACCCGTTCACTTACGGAAATTTTTGCCGTGCGCGCATTTACGCCAGCGCCGCGCTGGGCCACCATGTCGGAATAACCGCCCGCATATTCCGTCCATTTCCTGTCACCCTCGAATATCAGAATGGAAGTGGCCACACGGTCCAGGAAATCGCGGTCATGGCTTACCAGCAGAATCGTCCCCTGATAGTCGCCGAGCATTTCCTGCAGAAGATCAAGAGTTTCAAGGTCAAGATCGTTGGTGGGCTCGTCAAGCACCAGGAAATTTGAAGGCTTGGCCAGTTCACGCGCCAGGATGAGCCGCGCCCGTTCCCCGCCGGACAGCACTGACACCGGGGTGCGGGCCTGTTCCGGCCGGAACAGGAAATCCTTCATGTAGCTCGCCACATGGCGGGTTTCGCCATTGATGGTCACCGAATGGCCGCGGCCCGCCGTAATCACGTCAGCAAGCAGGGTATTGGGATCTAGGCTCTGGCGGCTTTGATCCAGGATTACCACTTGCAGGTTTGTGCCAAGTCGCACCGACCCGCTATCGGGGTCCATGGCGCCGGTAAGCATTTTGATCAACGTGGTTTTGCCAGCGCCGTTCGGCCCAACAATTCCAAGCCTGTCCCCCCGCAGCATCAGCAGATCGAGATTGGAAACAATTGCTCGTTCACCAAAGGATTTGGAAATCTTCTTGGCCTCGACAACCAGCCGGCCCGAGGCATCGCCGCTCGATGCCGTGAGCCGCACATTGCCGAGATTGCCCACATGCTCGCGCCGCTCCTTGCGCAGCGTCGAAAGCAGGCCCACCCGGCGCATATTGCGCTTGCGCCGCGCCGTCACGCCATAGCGCATCCAGTGTTCTTCCGTGGCAATGCGCTGCGCCAGTTTTTGCTGCTCGATGTTTTCCTGCTCCAGAACCTGGTCACGCCAGGCCTCGAACTCCGAGAAACCGCGGTCCATTCTTTTCGACCCGCCGCGATCTAGCCATATGGTGCGGTTCGAGAGAGCTTCGAGAAAGCGCCGGTCATGGCTGATCAGGATGAAGGCAGCGCGCGATGCCTTAAGTTCGTTTTCCAGCCATTCAATGGCCGGCAGGTCCAAATGATTTGTTGGTTCATCAAGAAGCAGAATGTCAGGATCAGGAGCAAGCGTCCGCGCCAAAGCCGCGCGGCGCATTTCGCCACCGGAAAGCGTTGCCGGATTTTCATCTCCCGTCAGGCCCAATTCATTGAGATAGTGCTTGCAGCGATAGGGGTTGTCCGTGGGCCCAAGGCCTGCCTCGACATACTCCAGCACCGTTGCAAAGTTTCCGAAGTCCGGTTCCTGCGGCAGGTATCTGACCGTGGTTCCGGGTTGCAGCCAGCGCTTGCCGCCATCCGGCTCAACCAGCCCGGCCGCGATCTTCAAAAGCGTGGACTTGCCCGAACCATTGCGCCCCACCAAGCAAATGCGCTCGTCATCGGCCAGCATGAGCTCTGCCCCCTCAAGCACCGGCTTGCCACCGAAGGTGAGGTGGATGTCTTGCAAATTGAGGAGCAGTCGGGCCATGACAGCGCGTGATTAGCTGGAAGCAGCCCGCACCTCAACCGGCATTTCTGCGAGCCGCCTGAGCAACACCAGACGCCTGCGGATGGGCCACCAGTCATAGAGAAATATCTCCAGGGGTCTCCAGTTGGCAACCCAGCCCAGGATAAGGAGGCTCTGTTCCATCAATCGTCCGGCGGTTGACTGGCCCCACGCTGCGCTCATATATTGGACAGCCAGAAAACATGCCAGCAAGACGGCAAGTCCAATGGCCAGGGAGCGCCAGCCAATGCGCAGGAGTTCGCGAAGTTCCTGCCTGGCCCGAAGGGCGCGGTTGTTGAAATAATTGTGTATCGCGTCGGGAATGTGTTGCGCAACCACGGTATTGCAGGCCGCTTCGGGGAGCGTTACGATGAGCTGCAATCGCTCTGTCTTTTTGATTTCCCTCGCCCAGTCGACGATGTAGCGCTCAGCCTCTTCGTCGAGATCGCGGTCATGAAAGGGCGACGGGTCGAACGAATTGAAAAGCTGTTCGGCTGTTTTGAGGTGGACTTCGACCACGCCAGGCGATGTAGACATGGATTCAACCTATCTGATTGTGCAACGGCTGGCCACATCCGGCCAGACACCGTTTCTTCAAGCCAGATAATCGCCGATTTCCGCCGGGGCCGAGGCGGCAAAGAACTGCTTTGTGGGCAAAACATGGGTAATACGGCCATTCTGCACGAAGGCAATCCGCGAAGCCGCATATTTGGCATCTTCCGGCTGATGCGTGACCATGAGAACCGTCAGTTTCCGTTCCTTTTGAATCTCCCGGATGAGATTCAGCATGTCGCGGCGCAGCGCCGGCCCCAGCGCCGTAAAGGGCTCATCCAGCAGCAACACCGGCTTGTCCCGCACCAGGGCGCGGGCAATGGCGATGCGCTGCCTTTCTCCACCGGATAATTCCGTCGGATTGCGCGCCTTGAAATCCGCAAGCCCGACCCGCGCCAATGCCTCGTCAACGTGCTCGCGCTGATGCGAGTCAAGTTTCAGATCCGGTGAAATCCCCAGCGCCACATTGGTCCACACATCGAGATGGGCAAAACTGTTATGATCCTGGAAGATCATGCTCACCGGGCGCTGGTCCGGCGCCACACCTTCCATATCAACCCCGGCAATCGAAATTCGCCCCGAGACGGGAAGATCAAATCCGGCAATGAGCGAGAGCAGGGTGGATTTGCCGGCCCCGCTGGGCCCGATAATCCCCATAAGCTCGCCCTTCGCAACCTGCAGATCAAAATTCATCACCATGTCTTCATAGCGAAAGCCGACGTTCTCAAGCTTGATCATGGCTTTGGCTCCATCTCTGGGCGAGTGTTATCAGGGCAAAACAGAAAACCGCCAGCACCAGGGCCGTGCCCGCCGCGTCATTGATCCGGTAGTTGCCCATCTGCCGGAAGATCAGCGCGGGAAGGGTGACGAGTGTGTCGCTGCCAAACAGCGTGATCGCCGAAAGATCGCCAAGGGAAACAATCACCGCCATCAGTAACGCCAGCCGGAGCGGCTTGCGCAGCACCGGCAGATCAATGAGCGTTAGCCGCGCGAAGCCTCTCAATCCAAGACTTGAACAAAGCCGGTCATGCCGTTGAACCGAATCCTTGATTGCCGGGTAGAGCGGCGACCAGACGAAAGGCAGCGCCATGAGCGCATTCAATATGATCACCAGGAAAATTGCGTAGCGGTTCATGTCGGCAAGGGGGCTCAGGGTCACAAACCAGCCTGTGGCCAGAACGGCAGGCGGCATGATCAGCGAAGCGAGGCAGGCGAGCGTGATAGCGGACTTCAGAAACGGGCGCGGCTGCCGCGCCGCCGATTCCGCAAGCGCCCATCCCAGAGCGATGCTGAGGCTCGCCGAGGTGAGGCCAATCAGCAGACTTGTGGCCGTTGCCCGCAGCAATGATTCACCCAGCCGAATGTTGCCAATGCCTGACAGGGCGACACTCAGAATAGGCGGGGCAACGATCGCGATGGCTAAAGCGATTGCCAATCCGTCAAGGGTCTTCGAAAGCCCCGACCTCCCGTCCCAGCGCTGGATCCTGGCAAGCGTCGGTGGAACCACTCGAATCTCCCGTGCAAACTGGCCCGCGACAAGAACCAGAAGTCCGCAGGTCACGAGTTGCGCCAGAGCGAGGAGGGAAGCCCGTGCCGGATCAAAATCAAGCCGCAGCGATTGATAGATGGCCACTTCAAGCGTGGTCGCCTGCGGGCCACCACCAAGGATGAGGACCACTGCAAAACTTGCCGTACAGAGAAGAAAAATAAGACTGGCAATACCTGTAAGAGCCGAAGCAAGCTGCGGCCATTCAATGAAACGGAACACCTGCCCGGTTGTGAAATTCAGTTGCGCCGCCAGGCGGAAATTTTCCGCTGGAATGGCCTCAAGCCGCGTTAGCATGAGGCGCACCGCAAGCGGCATGTTGAAGAATACATGGGCCAGCAGAATTCCCGTTAGGCCGTAGATGGAGAACAGGCCGCCAAAGGGGCCACTTATACCATAAACGCCGACAACCCCAAGAATGGCGACAATGGCAGGCAAGGCAAGCGGCACGGAGAATATTTTGAGTAAAACGTCACGACCGAGGAACTGTCGCCGCGCCAGCGCGAGCGCCACCGGCAAAGCGATAGCAACCGACAGCAGCGTCGAAAGAAATGCTTGCTTCAGCGTGAAGCCCACAACGCGAGGCAGATAGTCGTCAAATTGGAATGTTTGCCCGAATCCAAACCAGAGCAGGGGCAGGAACCCAAGGGCAACCGCACCCAGAATAAATCCAAGCGCGATTGCCAATGTGAGATTCCTGAACATTATTTGCTCAGGGCATTCAGCCACTCATCCACCCAGGCGCGGCGGTTCTTGAAAACCTCGTCTGGTGAGAAGAGCAGCGTCTTTGCAGGCACAACGAGTTTGCCAAAGGCATCCGGCAGTGCTGTGTTCGTGGCCCCCGCTGGCAGCATCCAATTAGTGGTGGGGATGATGTCCTGAAACGCCGGCGTCATCATGAACCCCAGGAACTTCTGCGCCAGCGCCTTTTCCGGCGAGGCCTCGATAAGTCCGGCCACTTCTATTTGAAGGTAATGGCCTTCGCCGAATGCAGCAGCCTGATATCGCGAGGTGTTTTCCGCCACCATGTGGTAGGCGGGCGATGTCGTGTAGGACAAAACCATCGGCGCTTCGCCCTTGGTGAACAGCCCGTAGGCTTCGCTCCAGCCCGGCGTAATCGTCAGGATGCGCGGCTGCAGCTTTTCCCATTGCTCCGCCGCCTTGTCGCCGTAAACTGCTTTCATCCACAGCAGAAAGCCAAGGCCCGGCGTTGACGAGCGCGGATCTTCCAGAACGATTTTCTGGGCCGGATCACCGTTGACAAGTTCGTCAAGACTCTTTGGAGGAGACGTCATTTTCTCTGTGTCATAGATCACGGCGAAATGGGCGTAGTCATAGGGCATGAAATAATCGTCGGTCCAGGCTTCCGGCGTCTTGGCCAGTGCCTTGTCAATGCCATGCTTTCCGAACAGTCCGGTTCCGATGGCTTCCGCCGTCAGACTGGTATCGAGGCCCAGAACAAGGTCGGCCGTGGTATTGGTACCCTCCAGTTTCAACCGGTTAAGCACGGCGACCCCGTCGCCCAGCCCCACCCATTTGATGCTGCAGTCACAGGTCTTCTCGAAGGCCTCCTTGATTTTCGCGCCCGGGCCCCATTCTGTGATGAAACTTTCATAGGTGTAGATCGTCAACGTCTCCTTGGCCTGGGCCAAGGAAGCGAAAATGACGGAAGCGATAATCGTGCTGATAATCTTAAGCATAATACCTCCAATCAGTTTCGGATGGAGGCAGGGAACGAGGGGGATCCCAGGTTCCGCTCGCAATCCCTCCGCCGGCATAATCCGGATCAGGTTCAGCGGGTTGGAACCGAAGTTCCTCTCAGCCACGAAAGACGCGGCACCCCGTTGAGAGCAAAAACAGACCTAAACTTAAGGGCGTGATCTTTCAAGTTGTTTTTGCTACACGGCTGCCATGTCCCGATTTGCCATCCTCCTCGGCGGCGACCTTGTGGTCACCCCACGCCTGCGCCGGCAAATCGCCGGGGCTCGCATCATCGCCGCCGATAGCGGCATGAAACATGCCCGCGCTCTGGAGCTTGTGCCGGAGCTTTGGGTTGGTGATTTCGACTCCTCAGGCTCGGAGCTCACGCTGGACTATGCCCTCGTGCCGCGCCAGACCCATTCCCCCGACAAGGATGCCACCGATGGCGAAATCGCCGTGGCTGAAGCGCTTCGCCTGGGGGCAAGCGAGATCATTTTGATTGGCGGTCTGGGAGGCGAAAGCGATCATGCCACCGCACATCTGGGAATGGCGCTGCATTTGGCGAGGTCCGGCCATCGCTGCTTCATCTCAAATGGCGACGAGGAGGCTTACCCCCTCATCGCCGGAACCTATGAATTTGATTTCGGTCCGCAGAGCCGCCTCAGCATCGTGCCGTGGAGCGACATCACCGGGCTCAATCTCACAGGCGTGAAATGGCCACTGAAGGACAAGGCGCTCACTCTTGGCACCAGCTTCACCATGTCGAATGTCGCCCTCGGTCCTGTGAAACTGTCCTTCACCTCGGGTATCGCCATCGCCATCGCCTACCCAACGCAGACGGATTGATATGCAAGTCACAATCGAACATCTCAATTGGCGCGGCGAAGGCGTGAGTGGCGGCCAGCCCTTTCGCAATGTCCTCGCTGGCGAGACAATTAACACGGCGACAGGACAGGTTCTTCAATCCTCACCCGAACGCATCGAACCCTTCTGTAAATTCTATGTGAAATGCGGCGGTTGCCAGTTGCAGCATTGGCAGCAGGTTCCCTATCAGGATTGGAAGAAAAATCTCGTTACCTCTGCGCTCTTGAAACGTGGCATTGAATTCCCAGTTCCTGAAATCACCGATGCCCATGGGACAGGGCGCAGGCGTGTCAGTCTCCATGTCAGGCGCCGTGACGGGAATGTGCAGGCAGGCTTCATGGCCGCCCGGAGCCATGATCTCATCGACATCGATCAATGCCCGATCCTTGTTCCCGCCCTGCGAAACGCAACCGATATTGCCCGGAAGCTCGGCGCGAAACTGGGCGATTGCGATGTCTCAATCACGGCAGCCGATAATGGCCTTGATGTTTCAATCAAGGCGGAACGAAAAATCGCTGATGAGCAAATGCCGAAGTTGGCATCCCTTGTGGGTGATTTGAATCTGGCGCGTCTGAACATCAACGGGAATATGGTCGCAACCCGCGCCGTGCTGGTTGTCTCGATCGGCAAGGCCCTTGTGCAAGTCCCGCCGGGATCATTTCTGCAAGCCACAAAAGCCGGAGAGGACGCCCTGGCAAATCTGGTTCTGGCTTCCCTCGCCAAATCCAAATCCGTGGCCGATCTTTTCTGCGGTGTTGGTCCCTTCGCCCTGCGTATCGCAGAAAGAGCCAAGGTCACCGCTATTGACAGCGACAAGCCGGCGATTGCCAGCCTTGCCCAGGCAGCGCGTCTCACCACCGGCCTCAAGCCTTTGAAAGCAGAAGGACGCGATCTTATGCGCGAGCCCCTTGTCGCCAATGAATTGAAGGAATTCGACGCCGTGGTTTTTGACCCGCCCCGCGCCGGTGCCGAAGCGCAAGCCAGGCAATTGGCGAAATCAACCGTGAAAACAATTGTCTCCGTTTCCTGCGATCCCTCCAGCTTTGCGCGGGATGCAGAAATCCTGGTGGGTGGTGGCTACAAGCTGAAATCACTCGTCGCCGTCGACCAGTTCAAATGGACCTCCCACGTGGAGATCGTGGGAAGCTTCGGCCGTTAGTCCTTGGCGCGTTCCACATAGGAGCCGTCGGCGGTTTCAACCACGATGCGGGTGCCCGCAGCAATATGGGGCGGAACCAGCGTGCGCACGCCGTTGGAAAGCAGCGCGGGCTTGAACGACGAAGAGGCCGTCTGGTTCTTGATGGCAGGTTCCGTTTCCATGATTTCCAAAGTGACGCGCTGCGGCAGTTCGATGGAAATCGGCGCCCCATTGAACAGCGCGATCTGGCATTCCATGCCTTCCTGCAAGAACGGCGCTGAATCGCCAACCATATCCGTATGCAAGCTGATCTGCTCGAAACTTTCCGGATTCATGAACACATACATGTCGCCATCCTTGTAGAGATAGCTGTGCGTCACGGTTTCCACGAAGGCGCGTTCCATGGCGTCTGTCGTCTTGTAGCGCACCACGGTTTTAACCCCGTCCGAAATGCGCCGCATGTCGATGGTGGTTGTGGGTGTGCCCTTGCCGGGATGCATGCTTTCGGATTTGAGAACGACGTAAAGCTTGCCGTCCTCATGCTCGATGACATTGCCCTTGCGAACGCCGCTTGCGATAACCTTGACCACTGTATGTAACCTTCATGAATTGCTGATTTGAGTTGGCGGGGGTATTAGCAGCACCCGGAGATTAAGCCAACCCCTGCAAGGATAACCTGTAAATGCCCTGGTTTTCGCCCGAAAGACACAAGGACAGAAGGCCCTTTCTGCTGGCCCGGAACCGCATTATGGCTGGTATCCGCCAATGGTTCGACGAACGGGGGTTTCTGGAGGTGGATTGCGCCGCTTTGCAGGTCTCGCCCGGCAATGAAACCCATCTCCACGCCTTTGTAACCGACCTGATCCAGCCAGACGGCAGCCATGAGCGCCGCTATCTCCACACCTCACCGGAATTCGCCTGCAAGAAGCTGCTGGCCGCGGGCGAAACCCGCATTTTCAACCTGGGCCACGTCTACCGCAACAGGGAACGCACCATCACCCATTCCCCCGAATTTACCATACTGGAATGGTATCGGGCCAACGAGCCCTTTGCCGCCATTATCGAGGACTGTCTTGCAGTGGTGAGGCTGGCGGCATTCATTTCGGAAACGAAACAGTTCAACTGGCATCGCAGAAAGGTTGATCCATTTGCAGAAGCCGAGTGGCTCAGTGTCGCCTGGGCCTTCGAAAAATACGCCGGTGTTGATCTGTTGGCGACCTTGAATGGGATTGACTCGGATCGCGATGCGCTCGCCAAACAATGCCCAGTGCAATTCACCGATCGGGATTCCTGGTCCGACATCTTCAGCCGAATTCTGGTCGAAAAAGTCGAGCCCAATCTCGGCAATGGCGCAGTCACGGTCCTTTATGAATA
The DNA here is from genome assembly GCA_038251095.1 of Hyphomicrobiales bacterium. GTDB lineage: Bacteria > Pseudomonadota > Alphaproteobacteria > Rhizobiales > Aestuariivirgaceae > Aestuariivirga. The sequence continues at coordinate 153,370 of JBBSBQ010000002.1, read as the reverse complement.
TCCTGCCTGCGAGGCTGCCTTGGCCCGGCTTTGTACCCATGACCCCCGCGTCTCCGAACGATTTGAGCTCTATTCCTGCGGCATCGAACTTGCCAACGGCTTCGGCGAACTCACCGACACAGCCGAACAACGCCGCCGTTTCGAAGCCGAAATGAACTTGAAGGAACAGCTCTACGGCGAGCGCTACCCGATTGATGAGGACCTACTTCAAGCCCTACGCCTCATGCCACCCGCTTCCGGCGTCGCTCTGGGACTGGACCGCCTAGTCATGCTGGCAACAGGCGCGACGCGGATTGATCAAGTCCTCTGGACGCCTGTTTCCTGATCACCTGCCTCAAGAGGAAGGGACCTCAGTCAATTGTCGAAGCCTTGAAACTCAAGCCGAGTAAGATCCGAGATTTCTTGAATGGTGCTTTCGCTCACGCCAGTTGGTGTTTCAATGTCAAATTCAAGGGGGCCCGCGGCATCAAGTTCTTCCGATTGGTCCAGAATAAGTGCTCGGTGTTTAAGGTTGCCATTCTCCACCCAGGCCACGATTTTCCAGAAGCGCAGTGGGAGCTTGATTCCCGTTCCGGGCTCAGCAGTTGAACCGCCGCCACGCAAGTCGTCATAGTCTGGATCCGAAACCCCAAAAATGGGGCCAACAAATTCCGTTATATCAAGATCTTCATTTGCCGCGCCCTTGGCAACCTGCCTTTCGATCTCATACCATTCCTTGTTGCCGTTGAAGCGCGCAATCTGCGGGCAAACATTGGTGAGCGTGAAGCTGTGAATATCGGCCTGCTTGATTTCGGCTGCGTCGTCACCCCAGAAAACATAATCGCGTGCGGCCAGATGGCCACGTTGCAGCATTTGGCTGAAAATACTGTCATCGGGTTGGTGTTGCGGATCAATTCTGGGATCATAAGACCATTGCGGTCGCTGTCCCATTGAACCTGCGGGTTTTTTTGAACCGGATATGTTGATAGTTGCAAAAATCGGAAGCCTGCGTTGGGCATGCATCGCCGTCGTAAAGTGCCGGAACGGTAAGAGAAACTTTGCCGGCATATCAATCCGCGGCGCTAATTCTGCCAGCAGAGCCGCCTTTGGCTTTGGCAACGGGAGTGGATTCCCGAGGAAGTTGGGTTTGTATCCCATATTTTCGGGAAAAATGTCCTTTTTGCGCCAAACGACTTCCAGAAATGGAATGGAATCGAACCGCTGCTTTCTCCGGTCGTCAGTCAGTGTTGAATAGCGGGTCGTGCGGGCGGACAGTGGTCCATCACTTGGCTTTCCCGCAGCTTGCTCTATTGCTTTCAGGGCATTCCTCGCGGCTTGCCTCTCCGAGAAGTCGGGCATTTCTGCCAAGGCCCTTAGACGGGCTAGGATGCGACTGACGCGAACCCCTTCATTCGACACATAGGCCACAACCTCATCGGGATCATCGTCGGCAGCAGGCTTGCCATTTTTTCGAATGATGGTTTTCCTCCCATTCCGGGTTTCTACTAGTGGAACGCCGCGACGATGCAGAGCTACGACAAACCATTGGTCCGACAGTACCGGTGAGCCCGATGAACCTCTCAGTGTGTCTGTAGAATAATAGAGAAAGTTGTTTTCGCCTGCTTGAGCGTGATTTTGGGCATCATCGTAAACGTAAACGGTCACCTTGTTATTGCGTGAGGCAATGTGCTTCTGCCGCCCGTTGGGATGTTGAATGATTGTTGCGTATTCGTCTCTCACGATTTTGCCCGTAGCCGCAAAAAGGCGTAGATGCCCATATCGCTCAAGCGCTGTCCCATCGATGGCCTTTGGTGCAACCGCCACAAAGCAAAAATCTAGCTCTTGATCAGAAACATAGAGCCTCTCGGGTTCAAGCTGAAACACTCTGGGCACCATCGGAAGGCCATTAACTGCGTCTTCTGAATCCATCACAAGTGTTGCTGATGCTGCCCATTGCCTTGTCCGCAAAACATGCTGGTTGGTGAGCAGAATATTCGGCGCCACAAGAAAGCCAGTAGCATAGCCTTCACTCTGCCCGTTAGGTACGGGTACATGAAGGCGCCCGACGGCTTTTGCTGCCAGTTGGCCTATGGAAAAATAGCGCATCGGCAGCAGATCGCTGCCCTCAATGATGCTCTCAAAAAATACGCGGTCCTCCGGCTGAAGGAAGTCGCGCCGCCGGTCAAGCATCTCTGCTTCGAGTTCAATGGATTTTTGTTGGGATTGCCGTTGTTGGCCTGTCGCAAAGCGTTCCGCGGCCTTGAGAAGTTCGACATTGTCGATACGAGCCATTTCATACTCCTTGATAGTTTAAATCAAAGGAAACGAGCAACTGTATGCGAGAACCGAAATTTGAGCTTAAGGGGCAACTCTATGTCTGTAAAGTTGCAGTTTAGGGACAGCCTAACCCAGCCCCTTCGCCGCCAGCACTTGCTTGATGCTCTTGGCCATCTTATCCACCATCTCAGTCAACTCGTCGTCGGTGGAATTATAGGGCGGGGCCAGAATGACCACGTCGCCATTGATGCCATCGACATTGCCGCCAACCGGATAGCAGATCAGGCCATTGGCCAGCGCCTGCTGCCTGATGTGCATGAAGAGTTTCAGGGAACCATCGAACGGCTTCTTGGTCTTGCGGTCAGCAACAAGTTCTGTGGCAATGAAGTGGCCACGGCCACGAATGTCGCCCACCGCCTCTACGCCGGACAGTGCCTCGGCGATCATCTTCTTGAGCTTCGGCTCATTGGTGCGAACCTTGGCAACGAGCCCGTCGCGCGCCACGATTTTTTGAACCGCAACCGCTGCCGCGCAACAGGCCGTGTGGCCGGTGAATGTGTGGCCCGTCATCGGTGCGCCATGCACCCGCATGATGGGTTCCGCCACCCGGTCCGTATAGATTGCAGCGCCCAGCGGCAGGTAACCCGCCGCAAGCCCCTTGGCCACCGACATGATGTCTGGCTCCACCCCATCGGTTTCCAGCGCCCGCCAGGTGCCGCAGCGGCCGGCACCGCACATCACTTCATCGGCAATCATCAGCACGCCGTATTTGTCGCAAATCTCGCGCACCCGCTTGGCATAGCCGGCGGGCGCCGGAACGCAGCCGCCAGCCGCACCGACAACGGGTTCAAAAATAAACGCCGCGATCTTCTCAGGCCCCATCCGCAGGATTTCGTCTTCAAGTTCCTGGGCACAGGCTTCGCCCACATTGGCGGCAATGGGGCGGTAGGCGTTGGCCGGCGACAGGCGCGAAACATCCAGAAGCGAACCCTCAAATGCCGCCTTCCGCTCCAGAAAGCCGGACACCGACAAGGCCCCCAGCGTATTGCCATGCCAGCTTCGCTCGCGCGCAATGAAACGGCGGCGGCTCATTTCGCCCCGCGCCGCATGATATTGCAGCGCCAGCTTCAGGCAGCTTTCCACCCCCTCCGAACCGCCGGTCACATAAACCACATGCTTCAAGGTGCCACCGCACACGCCGCGGAGTATCTCGGTCAGCTCCTCGAGGGCATCGGTGGTGAAATTATAACGGTAGCCATGGGCGATGCGGTCCAACTGGGACTTAATAGCCTCATTCACTTCCATGTTCGAATGCCCGATGCAATAAACCGCCGGGCCCCCCGAACCATCGATGTATTGCTTGCCATTCACATCATGGAGATAGCTGCCCTTGGCCCAGACAACCTTTGGAAGGGAACCGGTGGAATGGATGTTGGGGGGAAGGGCAGGCGCGGCAGTCATGTTCAAATCCATCTTGCTAAATTGGGCGGCTTCATGCGGTACTAGCAGAAACAAGGAAGAAGCCGCAAATCATGCTCACTGTTTTCGACGAAACGCAACGCCTCCATGCGCCTAGCACATTCATCGTGTCGGGCAAGCCCCAGCCCATCCCCGAGCGGCCAGAACGCATCGACATGCTCTTGCAGGGTGTAAGGCAGGCGGGCTCAACCATTGTGGCGCCCCCCGCCATCACCATGGAAACCGTGGCCCTGGTCCATGAGCAGCGTTACCTCACCTTCCTCGAAACCCTGCTGGAACGCTGGAGCCACATTCCCGACGCGAGCGATATTCCACTCCCCAACATCTATGCCATGGGAAGGCCGACCCTGGCTCCCGTGAGCTACCCCGAATCCGTGGTGGGGCAGGCGGGCTATCACCTGGGTGACGGCGCTTGCCCCTTCACCCCCACAACTCTGCAGGCTGCCCTGGCGAGCGCTGCCAGCGCCGCCCATGGCGCAAGCCTGGTGCTGGGTGGCGAGAAGCTGGTCTACGCCCTGTGCCGCCCGCCGGGCCACCACGCGGCCGCCGACGTGGCCGCCGGTTTCTGCTATTTCAACAATGCAGCACTGGCCGCCGAAATCTTCACGCGAGCCGGAAAACGCACTGCCATCATCGATATCGATGTCCACCACGGCAATGGCACCGAAGCCATCTTCTATGACCGCGCCGATGTCTTGACCGTGTCCATCCACGCCCACCCCAAGAGGTTTTATCCCTTCTTCTGGGGTTACGAAAACGAAACGGGCCGGAGCGCGGGCGAGGGCTTCAACTTGAACATTCCGATGGAGCGCGGAACCGTGATCAAGGATTACTGCGCGAGTCTGGAAACGGCCTTGCAGTGCGTAAGTGATTTCAAGCCCGATGTGCTGGTGCTGGCGGCGGGCCTCGACATTGCCGTAGACGATCCCTTCAAAGGTTTTGCCATCGCCACGCCTGAATTTGCCACTATCGGGAAAATGATTGCGCAGATTGGATTGCCCACGCTGGTTGTGCAGGAAGGCGGATACCCCAGCCCAAGCCTTGGCCGCAATCTCGCCTCGCTGCTGAAAGGCCTTGGCTGACATGACGTTCGAAATTCGAAACATGCAGGACAATGAAGCGCAAATTGTCGCCGGCATGGTGCATGGCCTGGCACGCGACCTGAGCATCAACATAGTACCCGCCCTGACCGGCCAGGTTCTTCTGGAAAGCCTTGACCTGGTGAATGTCGTGGTGGCGGCGGAAGCGGGAAAGCTTCTGGGCGCCTGCCTGTCACTCATGACCTTTTCCACCTTTCGCGGCGCCAAGGGCATCTATGTCGTCGACCTCTTTGTTGATGCCACTGCCCGCAACCGCAATATCGGCGAGGCGCTGCTCCGCGAAACCGCAAGACGGGGCAAGGTGCGCGGCGCCAAATTTGTCAAGCTCGAAGTGGACTTGACCAATGCCGGTGGGGCGCGGTTTTATGAGCGCCTCGGCTTCAAGAAGAAACTCGAAGACAGGCTCTTCATCCTGGAACAGGAAGGCCTGAATTATTTCATCGCGGAAAGGGATACTCCATGACAATCAAGCGCGTTGGCCTGATCGGCGTTGGCCTTATGGGCCACGGCATCGGCAAGAACATCTTGGCCAAGGGCTTTGCCCTCAATGTGATGGCACACAAAAATCGCGCGCCCGTGGAAAGCCTGGTTTCCCTTGGCGCAAAGGAATGTGCTTCGCCCGCCGAAATCGCCAAGGCCTCCGACATGGTCATTCTTTGCGTCACCGGAACGCCGCAAGTCGAAGAAGCCATCTATGGCGCCAAGGGCCTGGCCGAAGCCCTGCGCGATGGCCTGATCATCGCCGATTGTTCCACGGCGGAGCCCGCCTCCACGATCAAGATCGCCGCAGAGCTCAAGGCCAAAGGCACATTCTTCGTCGATACGCCCATGACCCGCACGCCAAAGGAAGCCGAAGCCGGAAAGCTCGGCCTCATGGTGGCAGGGCCGGCGGATGTGCTTGCCAAAATCCGGCCTGTGCTGGAGTGCTTTGCCGATACGATCGTGAACGCCGGTGAGGTGGGCGCCGCCCACCAGTTGAAGCTGCTCAACAACTTCCTGTCGATCGGCCACGCGGCCATTGCCGCCGAGGCCATCACCGTGGCGGCCAAGGCGGGCGTCAAGATGGAAGCGTTTCGCGATATCGTCATGGCGGGAGGTGCTGCCTCGGTGATGTTCGGCAGGCTGATAAATGTTCCCCTGAGCGATGACGATTCCTCCGCCAAGTTCGCCATCAAGAATGCCCGCAAGGACATGCGCTATTATACCAATATGACCGAGCAACTGCCCGTGGCCTCGTTCATGGGCGAAAGCGTGCACCAGCTCTTCGTCATGGCCGAGAACATGGGCTTCGGCGACCGCTTCATCCCGCGCATGATCGACGTGTTCCAGAAGATCAACGGGATGAAGAAATAACGGCCCGTTACTTCGGCCTAAACCGGAGCATGGCGTGAGCAAACGGCGCTAAACAACGATCATGGCTAAAAAATCGATTGTGCTCGATCTGGCACTGCTTCTGGCGCCTGCAACGCTATGGGGCGCTTCCTACACCCTGATCAAGATCGGCGTTGCCACCATTCCCCCGATTACTTTCATTGCGGCGCGAACTCTGATCGCAGGTGTAATTCTCTTTGCCATTTTGCGCCTGCGCGGTTTGAAGCTGCCAAGCGACGGTGTCACATGGAAAAGATTCATGTTCCAGGCCTGCCTGAACAGCGTCATTCCCTTTACGATGATCGCCTGGGCCGAGCAAAGCGTGGACGCAGGCCTTGCGACCATCCTGAACTCAACCTCTCCCATCTTCACCTTCCTGCTGACGGTGTTTCTCACCCAGCACGAGCCAGCGACAGCCCGCAAACTGTTCGGCGTGGTTGCCGGCATCGTTGGCATCTGTTTGATTGTCGGGCTGGAGGCCCTCAACGGACTTGGCCGTGACTTGTGGGCGCAACTCGCTATTGTCGCGGCAACGGTGAGTTACGCCGCCGCCGCTATTTTCGGGCGCGGATTCAAGGGGCTTGACCCCATAATGCCCGCAGCCGGCTCGCTCATCTCCGGTACCGCAATACTGCTTCCGTTTTCCTTGCTCGTTGACCAGCCATGGACGATGGCGCCATCAATGGATTCAATCTGGGCCCTGATCGGACTCTCGGTTTTTTCGACCGCACTCGCCTTCGTGATCTATTTCCGCCTTCTCGAAACGCTTGGTTCCGTTGGAACCACGGCCCAGGCCTATCTCCGTGTGCCTATCGGCGTGGGCATTGCCATCCTGTTTTTGGGAGAAGCATTGACTTCAACCATGCTGGCGGGACTCGTATGCGTCATTGCCGGCGTCGCCGCCATGACGATTCCACCGCGCATCAGACCGGTGCAACCAATATGAAGTTGAAGGTAGAGTAGACCTCTCACGACTCTCTCACCGCTTCGTGTGGCCCAGTGATTTGCCAACCTGCCGCAACCCGGCGCAAAGTATTCAGCAGCAACAGGGAGGATCACCATGAGCCGCATTGAACTTCGCAAAGGCATGCCCGATGTGCAGCTGACCCGCGAGGAGTTTGAGCGCCGCTTTCGCAACCGCTTTTTCGATCCCGCCTTCGCCAAGAACGAAGCGGCAATCAAGGCCATCATTGGCACGGCCTGGGATGGCTATGATGTCTATCGCAAAAATCCGATAAAGCGCGTGGCGGGCGAGGGTTATGCGAAACCCAAGGCGGAGCTTTCTGTGGAATGGCTGGAAGCGAAGGCGGCCATCGATGCCGCCGAGGCCCGCCAGAAGGACCCAAAATCGCCCAGCCGCATTCTCCTCGTCAACGGCTCCATGCGCTCCGACCAAAGCTGCCCAGGAGAAATGTCAAAAACCTGGCGGCTGCTGAAACTTGCCGAAGAAGTGGTCCACGCCGCACCCGGATTTGAAACCGAAATTCTCGATCTCTCACTGCTCACCTCGCAGTATGGCCGCGTCATCTACCCCTGCAAGGCCTGCGTTTCAACGGCCATGCCGCTTTGCCACTGGCCCTGTTCCTGCTACCCCAATTTCGCCTTGGGGCAAACCAGCGACTGGATGGCCGACATCTATCCCATGTGGGCGGCAGCCCATGGCGTGATGATTGTTACACCGGTGAACTGGTATCAGGCACCTGCCGGCCTCAAGGCCATGATAGATCGGCTGGTTTGCGCCGATGGCGGCAATGCCGATCCGACAACGACGGACGGCAAGGATCCGGCGAAGGCGAAGGAAATTGAGCTGACGGGCTGGGACTATCCACGCCATCTGGCGGGAAGGGCATTCGCTGTCGCGGTTCACGGCGATGCGGCAGGCGTCGAAAACCTCAGGCGCATCCTGACCGATTGGCTCGAGGACATCGGCATGATTTCGTCGGGCCACAAGTCCCACATCGGCGCTTACATCGGCTATCTCGGAACCTACGCCGAAAGTCATGCCGATCTTGACAAGGATACCGGCGTCCAGGCGGATGTGAAAACAGCGGCCCAGGCATTGGTAAATGCGGTGAGCCTTCTGCGTGCAGGAAAGCTCACACAGCCAGATGCCGATTTGCACGAGGCCCGGTCAAAATGATTCTCGCTTTGACGGTCTAGTGTTAGTTGAAACTCTTTCGCCGCCGGCCCATCCAGACAAAAAGGCCGAGTGCTGAACCGAGAAGAAGAAAGGCTGCAGGCAGAGGAACGGAAGGAGGGATATCGACCGGGCCGGGCGGCGCCAATGAAAACGCGACTTCACCAATTCCACAGCCACTATAGCGCGATAGGTTTGCTGGAGGTCCGGGACAATCGTAAATCAGAAGCTTGAAGAACAGCATGGTTGTCAGGTCAAACGAAAAGACTTGCGCCAGATAGGGAACAACTTTGCCTGCTGGGGCAAACGTTGAAGGTGTCGGTGTAATCGTGGTCAGTAGCGTGTATGTTATCCCGTCGATTGATGACAGCAGATCGGTTTTCCCGATTCCTGCGAACTCCTCGTTCCACAGAACAAACCCGTTTATGTCAACAGGTCCGCTGAAGCCATAGATGATTGACAAAACAGGGTTGCCGCTCACCGAGTTTGTGCTGGTCACGCCGCTATTCGAAAGCTTTCTTTCCTTGCCACCCTTGCCGGCGAAGCGCTTGCTGCCGGTTTTGCGAATACCGGGCTTTTGGGCAGTTTTGCTAAAGTCTTGGCTGAACCATTCATTATGGTTGGCGTTACTGGTGTGCTTTGGTTTACCCGCCAAATAACTGTCCAAATCAGTGACGCCGCTAATATAGTTAAGCGACAAGCCTGATTGGTTAATTGTGTTTTCAATGGCGAAATTGTCACGGTGCGGGTCGAAGTTTGAAGTCGCGAAAGCACTGACGGGAGCAACTAAAGTAGAGGCAGCCGAATGAACGCTATATGTGGCGCAAACAATGCCGAGTGCGATGCCGCGCATAGCTTTAGAAAGCAAATACCGCCACGCAACTCCTAGCACGCTGCTCATCGAAATATCACTTTATATCTCGCTTCACAAATCTTTCAGCCATCAATAATTGTTGCGAGTTGGCCCAGCGCCATTAGTGCCGCCCTCATTGCCCCCTTCGCCCTCCTTCTTCTTATTAAAAGCGCGAACCGATGCGGAAAGGCCGCACTTGCCGCCGCCCACGTGGAACGGCTTGCTCAATTGCCGGGTTCCCATAAGGAACGGAAATGACACTTCATTTCTGACGCCGCTCACCGCGGTCTTGGATGGTGTAGCGCTCTCATCCATCAGGCCTTTGCGGTTGGCGCGGACAATATCACAGCCACGCTCAAGGCGCTTGCAGGTGCCGTCATTTCCGCAGAAGGTCGCATGTCCCTCGAGAAGCGCGACAGCCGCGCTGCTGGAACCCACATAAATATCGACGACGGTCCCTCGCACGCCCAGGGTGCCGAACGGCGTATTGACCTTGTAGGCCGATGATTTTGATGTGCCGCTGACCCAGCGGAACGTGCCGCGCGTTGCCTTGAGGGTCAGGCTCTGGAACGAACTGTCGCCGGCAAAAATGGAGCGGTCGAGGACAAGCGATGAATTTGGGCCGACCGCAAGTTTCGTCCCATCGCGAAATTCAAACTGTCCCGTCCCGGAATTGGAGGCACGGATGCGCTCGTCGCGGTGGATGGGCGAGGAAGCTCTCAATATGCCATCGTCACCCGAAACTGTTACGGTAATGGCCAGGGCTTTTCCAATTTGCTCTGCAGCGAAAGCGCCGGGCGCCAGCATCAAAGGCAGGGCGAGGACGGCAATCAAATATCTGGAGAAACGGTTCACAGCACAATTCCTACTCTAATGAAACAACGAGGTTAGGGTCTTGGCAATACGAAAAATGGGGCCGCTTCCGGGTTGTTCCGGGTGCGGCCGTCAGTGTGGAGGTTACTACATAAAATATGCGCGACGCAATGGTGCAGGAAGTCTTCGGATTGCAATATTTTGCACTAAGCCGTGATGAATTTATATACCGAATGGGCAAGAGATTTCAAACGCATGCAATTCAATCTCCACACCGCAAGGTGGCAAAGGCGCTGAGTTACCCGGCTTGACTCCGCCGCCGCCCCATGTTTCGTGACGCCAGAAGTAATTTGAGGAGTCTCGATTGAGCATCGCATTTACGTTCCCGGGCCAGGGAAGCCAGGCGGTTGGCATGGGAAAGGCATTGGCGGATGCGTTTCCATCTGCCCGTGCGGTATTTACGGAAGTGGATGCAGCGCTTTCGCAAAACCTGTCCACCCTCATGTGGGGAGGGCCGGAGGCCGACCTGACGCTGACCGCCAATGCCCAGCCGGCCCTGATGTCCGTGAGTATGGCGGTGCTTGCCGTGTTGAACGCCGAACACGGAGTAACCGTGGCCAATACCGCGAAATTTGTCGGCGGGCATTCGCTGGGCGAATATTCGGCGCTGGCCGCGGCAGGCACTTTTTCGCTCGGCGACACTGCGAAACTCCTTCGCATCCGTGGCAAGGCCATGCAGGCCGCAACGCCGGTGGGCGTCGGCGCCATGGCCGCCATTCTGGGACTGGATTTTGCCGACGTGGCCGCTGTCGCAAAAGAAGCTGCCCAAGGGGACGTGTGCCAGGCGGCCAATGACAACAGCAGCGGGCAGGTGGTGATCTCCGGCCACAAGGCTGCCGTGGACCGCGCCTGCGAACTTGCCAAGGCAAAAGGCGCAAAGCGCGCCATTCTGCTTCCGGTGAGCGCCCCATTCCATTGTGCACTGATGCAGCCCGCTGCCGATGCGATGGCTGAAGCTTTGCTGAATGTAACCATGAATGCACCGTCCGTTCCTCTGATTGCCAATGTTGTGGCCGGGCCGATTTCTGATCCGCACGAAATTCGCAAACGGCTGGTGGAACAGGTCACTGGTACAGTGCGCTGGCGCGAATGCGTGGGCTACATGGCGGGGCAGAGCGTTAATCTGTTTTGTGAAGTGGGCACCGGTAAGGTATTGACCGGACTCCTGAAAAAGAACGCGCCCGAAGCACAGGGCCTGGCGCTTGGCACTCCCGATGATATTGCCGCCGCCGCTGCCATTCTAAAGCAAGGATAGGTCGATGTTTGATCTCACAGGAAAGACCGCACTCATCACCGGAGCCACCGGCGGCATCGGCGCCGGCATTGCCAGAGCGCTGCATGGGGCAGGGGCAACCATTGCCATATCTGGAACCCGCGCCGCCGTGTTGGAGGAATTGAAGGTGGCGTTGGGCGGGCGGGTTCATGTTCTCCCCTGCAATCTGTCCGACGCCGCGGATGTTGAAAAGCTTGTTCCCGCTGCCGAAGCCGCCATGGGCGGTATTGATATCCTTGTGAACAATGCGGGCATCACCAAGGACGGTCTTGCCATGCGCATGAAGGACGAGGATTGGGCCGCCGTGCTTGATGTGAATTTGACCGCCAGTTTCAGGCTCTGCCGCGCCGCCATGCGCCTGATGATGAAAAAGCGTTGGGGCCGCATCGTGAACATCACATCCGTTGTAGGCGTGACGGGTAATGCCGGCCAGGCAAATTACGTGGCATCCAAGGCTGGCATTATCGGTCTTTCAAAGTCGCTGGCTCAGGAACTGGCGTCCCGCAATGTGACGGTGAATTGCGTGGCCCCCGGCTTCATCGCTACGCCAATGACCGATGTGTTGAACGACAAGCAGAAAGAAGCCATCCTGGCCAAAGTCCCCGCCGGACGGTTGGGCTCCCCAGATGACATAGCGGCTGCAACTCTCTACCTTGCTTCGGAAGAAGCGGCCTATGTCACCGGCCAAACCCTGCACGTAAATGGCGGCATGGCGATGATCTGAACTAGCCGTTCAAAGCCTTCATTGAAGCAGCTACGTAGCGGTCACCAGAAGCAGCTCCGCGCGGGATCGCATTTGACAGTTTTTCAATTTCGGCGTTGCTCAATGTCACCTCAACCGCAGCGACATTTTCCTCCAGATAGGTGCGGCGTTTTGTACCCGGGATCGGAACAATGTCTTGGCCCTGGGCCAGAATCCAGGCCAGCGCTACCTGTCCCGGCTTAATGCCTTTTTCGGTTGCAAGCGTTTCAACCGTGCTCAATAGGCCAAGATTGGTTTCGAGGTTTTCCGCTTGGAAGCGCGGCGTCTTGCGGCGATAATCCTGCACGTCAAGATCATTCGCAGTTTTGAAGCGGCCGGTCAGGAAGCCGCGGCCCAGAGGACTGTAGGGAACCAGCCCAATGCCAAGCTTGCGGATGGCGGGCAGGATCTCCTCTTCAACATCGCGGCTCCACAGGGAATACTCGGTTTGCAGCGCCGTGATGGGATGCACCTTGTGGGCCCGTTCAATGGTTTTGGCCGCCGCTTCCGAAAGGCCGAGATGGCGCACCTTGCCTTGCTTCACCAATTGAGCCATGGCCCCAACGGTATCTTCGATGGGTGTGTTAGGATCGACGCGGTGCTGGTAATAGAGGTCGATGACGTCAATCCCCAGCCGCTTCAGGCTTTCGTCGCAGCACTTGCGCACATAGTCCGGCTTTCCGTTGACCCCCAGAAACTCCCCGTTGGGTCCCCGCATATTGCCGAATTTCGTAGCGATAACAACCTTCTCACGCTTGCCCTTGATGGCCTTGCCGATGAGTTCCTCATTGGCGCCCATCCCATACATGTCGGCCGTATCGAGAAAATTGACGCCAAGTTCCAGGGCCCGGTGGATGGTGGCGATGGATTCTGCATCGTCGAGGCCCGCATAGAACTCCGACATGCCCATGCAGCCCAAACCCACTGCCGAAACGCTTAATGTAGACAGTTTACGCTGCTGCATAGCTTGTGGTCTCCTGATTTTAGGGGTGTAAGGATGTGGATGTAGGCATCGGCCGGGCAACCCGCAAGGCCAAAAATAATCCTCTTTTGCCGGAATTGGATTCTGTGGTAGTTAGCGGGTAGGCACAAGGGGGAACCACCACAAAACCGGGTGTCCAACCTAAGTATAATATTGATCAAACAAGGACGATTAAACATGAGTGACGTTGCTGAGCGGGTAAAAAAGATCGTGGTCGAGCACCTCGGTGTGGACGGCGATAAAGTGAAAACCGAGGCAAGTTTTATTGACGACCTCGGTGCCGACAGCCTCGACACGGTTGAGCTCGTCATGGCATTTGAAGAAGAATTCGCCATTGAAATTCCTGACGACGCTGCCGAAACAATCCAGACCGTTGGCGATGCAGTGAAGTTTATTGAGAAGGCTGCTGCTTAAGGTCTTGCCCCAAGGATGGGGCGTATTCAATCGCCACGCGGGAGCAGGGATGTAAGAGTCCCTGGCTTCCGCGTTTTCTTTTAAGGGAGAACGCATGCGTCGTGTCGTAGTCACTGGGTTGGGGATCGTGAGCCCTCTTGCCAATGGAATAGACGAAACCTGGTCCCGCATGCTGGCTGGGGCCTCGGGCGCCGGGCCCATCACCAAGTTTGACGCCAGTGACTTGCCCTGCCGCATCGCCTTTGAGGTGAAGCGCGGCGATGGCAGCAACGGCACTTTGAACCTGGATCAGTGGCTGGACGGCAAGGAACAACGCCGCAACGACGATTTCATTCAATATGCGATGATTGCCGCCAAGCAGGCCCTCACTGATTCCGGCTACGAGATCAAGACCGCGGACCAGCAATACCGTACCGGCGTGCTGGTGGGTTCCGGCATCGGCGGCCTTCCCAGTATCGAGGAAACCTCCATCCTCCTTCATGAAAAAGGCCCGCGCCGCATCAGCCCTTTTTTCATTCCCGGCGCCCTGATCAATCTCGCATCGGGCCAGATTTCGATTGCCCACGGCCTTAAGGGCCCCAACCACGCGGTCGTTACCGCCTGCTCATCCGGCACCCATGCCATCGGCGATGCGGCGCGCCTGATCGCTTTGGATGACGCCGACGTGATGTTTGCCGGCGGCACGGAGTCCTGCATCAACCGTTTGGGCATTGCTGGCTTCGCCGCCTGCAAGGCCCTGTCCACCAATTTCAATGACACGCCTGCCAAGGCTTCGCGCCCTTACGACAAGGACCGTGATGGCTTTGTGATGGGCGAGGGCTCCGGTATGCTCATCCTTGAGGAACTGGACCATGCCAAGGCCCGTGGCGCCAAAATTTATGCTGAGATCGTGGGCTATGGCCTGTCTGGTGACGCCTACCACATCACCTCGCCGCCGGAAGATGGCGATGGCGCCTTCCGCTGCATGAAAGCCGCCATGAAGCGGGCCGGCATCGCGCCGACCGAGATTGATTACATCAATGCCCATGGCACCTCCACGCCCGTAGGCGACGAGATTGAATTGCGCGCCGTCGAACGCATTATGGACGGAAAGGTCGAACGCTTGTCCATGTCCTCCACCAAGTCTTCCACGGGCCATTTGCTCGGTGCCGCCGGAGCGGTGGAAGCCATATTTTCAATTCTGGCAATTCGTGACAATGTATGCCCGCCGACTTTGAACTTGGACAATCCTTCGATTGCGACGAACATCGATCTCGTTCCCAACCGGCCACGAAAGAAAGAGGTAAACATAGTTCTGTCCAATTCTTTTGGTTTTGGTGGTACGAATGCATCAATCGTCATGCGCCGTTTTGCGGGCTGACCTTGGGGAGTGTAGGAATTGCCTCATCGCGAGCAGCCACTGCGGGTCCCTGATCCGATCTTGAGCCGGTCTCGGACGTCGGCCTTCAAACGTGTCTTGCTCTCGCTGCTCGTCATTGCCGTGGTGACCGGCGTGATTGTGGGCGGCGCCGTTGTATTTGCCTACACCCAGTTCACCGCAACCGGGCCTTTGGCAGCCAACAAGATCTATCAGGTGAACCCAGGCCTGAAGCGCTCGGAAATTGGCTCGCAGTTGCAGGATGCGGGCATAGTCAGCAGTGCCGGCATCTTTACGGCAGCAGCCTATGTGAGATCCGCTTTGGGCACCCGCCTCAAGGCTGGGGAGTATGAGTTTCCACCACAAGCCAGCATTGAGCAGGTTCTGTCCATTATCACCAGTGGACGCGTCAAGACCTACAAACTTACGGTACCCGAGGGCTGGACGACGCAAATGGCCGTGGCCCGGGTCACTGAAAACGATGTCTTGACTGGTGAAGTCACAGCCATGCCGGTTGAAGGCGCGATCATGCCGGAAACCTATCTTTTCCCGCGCGGCCGCACACGCCAGAAAATATTGGACGAAATGCAGGCCGCCCAGATCAAAATGCTTGATGAGCTTTGGAGCAAACGTTCTGTCAGCGATACGGTGAAGACAAAGGAACAGGCCGTAACCCTTGCCTCCATCGTTGAGAAGGAAACGGCAATCCCCGAAGAACGCCCCTTGATCGCCTCGGTGTTTCACAATCGCCTGAAGCATGGCATGCGCCTGCAATCGGATCCCACGATTATCTATGGCCTGGTCGGCGGCAAGGGCAAGCTTGACCGGGGCCTGACAAAGGATGATCTGGAGTCCGACACGGCCTACAATACCTACAAGATCAATGGCCTGCCGCCTGGACCGATTGCAAACCCCGGCCGCGCCTCGCTCGAAGCGGTGCTCAATCCGCCCGATACGGGTTATCTCTATTTCGTTGCCGATGGCTCCGGCGGTCACGCTTTTGCCAAGACCCTGGAAGAGCACAATGCCAACGTGGCCAAGTGGCGCGCCATAGAAAGCACCCTGCCTGCGCTCCCGACAACGGTGGCCTCGACCGCCCAGGTGGAGGGTGGCTTGCCGGTTCCGGCCACCCCACCGGCTCCTGCAGTCGTGGAAAAACCACCAGAACCAGCCCCACCAGTCGAAACAGCCGTTGCACCCCCCGCGGAAACGCCCGCGGTGGCCGAAACCGGTTCAACCGCTGCAGTCATAACGCCGGTTCCAAAGCCGGTTGAGTTGGCCGCCTCGGCGTTGGAGCCCGGAACATGGCTGATGGTCGCCAACCAGCTCGTGCCCATTCCCAGGCAAAAGCCCAGGCAGTAGTCGTTTTGTTATTTCGCGTACTTGCGCCAGTTGTGGTCTTCCTTGAAGCCCAGCACTTCCTGGATCTTGCGGTTTGAAAGTGGTGCTTCCTGGCCTTTCAGGGGCCGGCGGTGGGGTGTCTTGGGGCACCAGCGCTTGAGAAAGCCTTCCGTGTCTTCCCGCGCTGTGATCGTATCGTTTACCGCATTGAAAACCTGGTAACCCATCCCGTCCTTCTCCAGACAGAGATGGACGATCTGCCCAAGGTCGCGCGCATCTATATAGCTCCAGGCATTGCGCTTGCGCGACAGGGGATCGGCCATGAACCCGGGAAAGCGCTCATACTCATGGGGCTCGATGACGTTGCCAATACGCAATGCGTAGATATCGGCGCCAAAGCGCATGGCGAAGGCCCGCGCCGTTTTCTCATTGATCACCTTGGATAAGCCATAACTGTCCATGGGATCGCTGTCGTAGTCTTCCTCCAGGGGAAAATGATGATAGTCCTTGTCGCCCTCGGCAAAGCACACCCCGTAGGTGGTCTCGCTCGAGGCAACGATGACTTTGCGAACGCCAAGCTTCATGGCGGCCTCAATCACATTGTAAGTGCTAATCACATTGGCCGAATAAGTGACATTGTCGGGCTCGATCAAAACCCGCGGGATCGCCGCAAAATGGACCACCGCATCGATCTTGGCAGGGCCATTCCCCGTGTCGTATCCTCCAAAGTCAAAATGCATCGAAAGTGCGTTGAAAACCTGCCCGCTGTCTGTCACATCCGTGATGAGTGTATTCACCCCCGGGCAATCCAGCGGCTTGAGGTCAAGGTTGAGGATGTCATAGCCCTTGGCCTTGAGCCACGGCACCACATGCCGCCCCGCCTTGCCTGAACCGCCGGTGAATACAATGCGCTTGCTCATGGAATATCCTTTGCTGAAGGGTGGAATGGCGCATAGTACAGGGCCTGAAGGGGCCATGGCGAGGACTAAAGTGGAGTAGAGGCCAGTCACCTGTTAGACTTTCCACAGATTGATTCTGGCAACGGGGACCATATGGCGCTTTCGAGCATGACGGGGTTTGCACAAAGCTCGGGCGAAAAGGATGACCTGCATTGGCAGTGGGAAATCAAGAGCGTGAATGGCAAGGCGCTGGACCTGCGTTGCCGCCTACCGTCGGGCTTTGAGGCCCTCGAGGCGACTGCCCGCAGCACTCTGGCCCAACACATCAAGCGCGGAAACCTGCAGGTAACGCTGACCACCAGCGGCAGTGTTTCGCGCGAAGCGGTTGTCGTGAACGAAGAGGTTCTTGAGCAGGTCCTTGCCATAGCCGAAAAATTGCGTGACCGCATCGGCGGCGTGCCCCTCAGCGCCGTGGAGCTCATGGGCCTGCGCGGCGTTTTGGACGTAGTACAGCCCACCCAAACCGAAGCCGAAATTGCCGTCCGTCTGGCTGATGTTTCAAGCACGCTGGAACAGGCCGCCATTGCCCTTGACGCCGCAAGGCGTGCTGAAGGGGCCAGGCTTTCCACCGTGATTTCAGCCCAGCTTGCAAAGATTGAAGGCCTCGTCATCGCCGCCCGTGATTGTCCGGCAAGATCGACTGACGCTGTTAAGCAGCGCTTGCAGGAGCAAATCGCCAAACTGCTCGATACAGGTGCTGGCTTTGACAAGGACCGCCTGCATCAGGAGGCAATCCTGATTGCCACCCGCGCCGACATTCAGGAGGAACTGGACCGCCTGTTTGCCCACCTTGAAGCCGCCCGCGCCCTGATCGCCTCGCCCGAACCGGCGGGCCGCAAGTTTGATTTTCTGGCCCAGGAATTCAACCGGGAGGCCAACACGCTGTGCTCCAAGGCCCTGGACAAGACCTTGACCGCCATCGGCCTTGAACTGAAAACAATCATCGATCAGATGCGCGAACAGGTGCAAAACATTGAGTAAGATGGTCAAGAAAACCGACATTGCCCGGAGAGGCCTGCTGCTCGTCATGTCCTCGCCCTCCGGCGCTGGGAAGACGACCCTGTCGCGCAGGCTTCTGGCAGCAGACAGGAACATCACCATGTCCGTGTCGGTCACAACCCGCACCGCCCGCCCCGGTGAAACCGATGGCAAGGACTATCACTTCATCAGCAAGGACCGCTTCGCCCAGATGCGGGACCGGAAAGAACTTTTGGAATGGGCCGAAGTCTTCGGCAATTATTACGGCACGCCGCGCAAGCCGGTAGACGAGGCGCTGGGCAAAGGCCGCGATGTGCTGTTCGATATTGACTGGCAGGGCACCCAGCAAATCGCCCAGGTGATGATGGAAGACCTGGTGCGCATATTTATCCTGCCGCCCTCATCGGATGAATTGCAGAACCGTCTTATCAACCGCGCCCAGGATTCCTCCACCGTCGTTGCCAAGCGCATGGCGGAGGCTTCAAACGAAATAAGCCACTGGGCTGAATATGATTACGTCATTGTGAATGACGAGCTTGAAGATTCCCATGCCCAGGTAACGGCCATCCTGACCGCCGAGAGGCTTCGCCGCAGGCGCCGAATTGGTCTGACGGAATTCGTGCGTGGGCTGACCAAGGGGCTTTAGTCAGATTTCGCCAAAAGCCTTGGCCAATCGCGCAAAATCATTCACGGCAAGCTGTTCAGCCCGCAGTTCAGGGTTGATGCCCAGTTCAGCGAGGATAGTTTCCGGTGTTTCGAATGCGCCGCGCAAGCTTGATCGCAGCATTTTTCGCCTTTGCCCGAATGCCGCTGCCGTCACTTTCTCCAGGTCTTTCACGTCACAGGAAACGTGGAAAGTTTGCCTGGGAACGAGCTGAACAATGCTGGACGTGACTTTCGGTGCCGGTGTGAAGGCACTGCGGTTGACGTCAAACAGCTTCTTGGCGTCGCAGCGCCATTGGCACAGCACCGACAGCCTGCCGTAATCCTTGCCGCCCGGTTTCGCCACGATGCGTTCGGCCACTTCCTTCTGAAACATCAGGGTGAGGGATGAGAACCACGGCGGCCAGACGCTTTGCGTCAACCAGCCCGTGAGCAGGGCCGTGGCAACATTATAGGGTAGGTTGGCGACAATCTTTGCCGGACCCGAAACCACCGCGGGCCAATCCAAGGCAAGGGCATCATCGGCAATGACCGTAAGCCTGTCGGGGTAAGTTGCAGAAATTTCGGCAAGAGCGGGAAGGGTTCTCGAATCCCGCTCAATGGTAATGACCTGTGTTGCTCCTTCCATCAGAAGTGCCCGCGTCAGCCCGCCGGGGCCGGGCCCCACTTCCACAATGGTAAAACCTTTAAGGGGCGCCGCACTGCGCGCGATCTTGCGCGTAAGGTTCAGGTCAAAAAGAAAGTTTTGCCCCAGGCTTTTCTTTGCGCCCAGATCATAACGTGCGATCACATCGCGAAGCGGCGGCAATCCATCCTCAGCGGTGGACATGGGCCGCCATTTCGCCTGCCAGCTTCAGCGCCGCAATAAGGCTTTGCGGATTGGCTTTTCCGGTGCCGGCAATGCCAAGCGCCGTGCCATGGTCCGGCGACGTGCGGATGAAAGGCAGACCCAGGGTGACATTGACCCCGCCATGAAAATCCAGCGTCTTCACCGGGATCAAAGCCTGATCGTGATACATGCAAAGAATGGCATCGTAATTTGCCCTTGCTTCTTCATGGAACGCCGTGTCAGCCGGCAGCGGCCCCGCAACCGTCAGCCCTTCGGCGCGCAGCTGGTTTATCGCGGGGATGATGATCGTCTGTTCTTCCCGGCCCATGTTGCCGTTTTCACCCGCATGGGGGTTAAGCCCGGTGAACGCAATGCGCGGCCTCATGATGCCAAAATACTTTTGCAGGTCATGGGCCACGACATGGGCCTGGGACATAATCATCCCGGGATTGAGAGCTCCTAAAACATCCATTAACGGAATGTGGACGGTAAGGGGGACGGTGCGCAGATCCCGCGCCACCAGCATCATGACTTCGTGGAGCTTTTGGCCGGTACTGCGGGCAAGAGATGCCAGATAGTCCGTATGGCCCTGGTGCTTGAAGCCGGCGGAATAAAGCGCTTCCTTCTGGATGGGATTGGTGACAAGGGCCGCTGCTTTGCCGGCCATGACCAGCGCAACACCCTCGTCAATGGCAGCGATCACGCCCTTTGCCGTAGCCGGATCAATAACGCCGGGTTTGGGATGAGCCGCAAGGGGCCGGTGCAGGACCGGCAAGGCCGTAGTAAAAATCCCGCGCGCCTCACTCGGTTCGGAAATTTTTGCCCTGGTGATTGAAATGCCCGCCGCGGCGGCGCGGCTAATGAAATAGTCGCCATCCCCAATAAGAAAAAATGTGGCGGCACGTGTATCATGCAGCGCAAGCCAGGCTTTGGCAGTGATCTCGGGCGCTATGCCCCCTGGCTCCCCGCAGGTGAGGGCTATGGCGTTAAGTTCTGGCGTCGGGGACCCCATAATCAAGGCTGCGCGTAATCCGGGTCTTTGTACTCAATCAATGCCGTCTTGCGCATGATTTTCATGTATTTTTCTTCGGCGGCGTTATATTTTTCATTTGAAACCGCGGCTGCAACCTGCTCGCGCGTTGGCAATTCATATTTGGGTTTCGGTGGCTGAACCGTGCGCTTGCCGCAGAAGCCGATGACCTGAATTCCCTTGGGCCCGCGAGCCGGACCCATGGCTTTGCCGGGGCCAACCTTGTCAAGCGCCTGCTTCATCGGCTTGGGAATTTTTGTCGCAAGAGCGTCAATCTGCTTTCCGATCTTGACGTTGAAAATTCCCGAAGCTGCCTCGCGTGCCGTACTGCATCCCTTGAAATTCTTGATAAGCTGGACGGCTTCTACGGCGCGCGCCTGAAGAAGCATCGAATCATCGTCCTCAACCGGCAAATCGATTTCAAGAATGCTATAGACTTGCACCGCCTTCATGCGTGGGTCATTCATGAGGGTGCTGACCTTTTGTTCCAGATCCTGCTTTATTTCGGCAGCTTTCTTGTCTACCTCAGCAGGCTCCACCTTGACCTTGACCTGGTATTTTCCACCCAGGATTCGCGCAAAAGAAATTTGCGCGGCCACATACTGCTTTAGCGAGGCTATGGCAATTCCCTGTGACTGGAGCTTGGCGCGGAGCCCCGCCACGTCCGTATTCAAACCCTTGGCCACACGCCCCATCTGGGCATCTATTTCCTTGTCGGTGGCATTGACCTTGTACTTTGTGCCCTCGGCGATCTTGATGACCTCGTCTATCATCATGTGCAGGGCCTTCCCGCGGGCATCATTGCCTTCCTGCTTCCGGCCCAGAATTTCCAGCAGCCGCAAGCGCTGGTCGATATCAAAGCTGGTGATTGGAATATCATTGACCGTGGCGATAATGCCCTGATCGGCGGCACGGGCGGAGTTCTGGCTGCATTCGAGAAAACAAAACGCACACAACAGGGCCGCCAGACAATAGATGGACTTGATCATCAATTACTCACTTAGAGGCCAGCGGAAATACCAGTCTGGCCAATGGTCCGCAACTCCACGGAAAGCTTCAGCGCGCGGTCAATTCCGCTGTCGTCATTCGCTTTGTTGGTTTCCGAATATGTCAATTTTGCGCTCATGCAGTCGCAGTCAAAGGCAATGCCGATGGATTTGCTGCGAAACACGTCGTCGGCCAAATCATACTGAACGCCGCCAAACAGGCTCCATGCCTCGGTAAACCTGTAGCTGGCATCACTCTCGATCTGCTCGATGGTCTCGTCGCGGCCAGCGCTCGGCTCGCTGTCAAGATAGATATAGCCCAGCGAGCCTGCAAACCTGTCCAAAGTCAAATTGGCAAATGCCTCCTGGACATTGATTTTTGAGAGGTCCTCTTCCACCCGCGCCTGATATGAAATGCCCAGATTGTCCCATGGTTGGAACACGACGGCCCCAACCAGATCCGACTTGGTGCCGTCCAGTCCGGAACCCAGGTCAAAACTGTTCTCGCCAGCGATATGGAAAGATTCACCTAGGCTCATTCTTGCAAAGCCGCCGTTGTCAGCCAGGAAGGAATAGAGCAGGCCGACATTGGCGCGGGTGCCCCCTTCATAACGGTCCTGGCCCGTAAAGCGGTCATGCAGAAACAGGCTGCTGTTGTCAAAATTCAAACTGATGGCATCTTCATTGCCAATTTTGTCTTGATTGCTTTCGTTGGTCGCGGCAATGGCCTGGAACACCGGTGTCAATATGCTCTGGCCATAATCCGAGGACGCAATAAAAGGCCAGCGCACGTCAATTCCGGCGGAGGGCAAAATACGGCCGGTAACCCCCTCATCCTGAAATCCGCCGCCACCGTCGGGCACATTGTCGGTGATGTAGGCGTCGCTGCGGACTTTGGCGAAAGGCGTGATGACCTGCCCGGCGCCTGTTGTCATTTGCCTCTGCCAATTGACATTGGTGACGGCACGGGATTGGTCAGTTCCGTGATGGATTGTTGAATAGGGCAAGTCCGGATCGTCGCGCGAAAGTGAATAGGCGCTGACGTCGAAACTCAGTTCACCGCCGAGCACGGCCTGATCAAACGTATATTCCGAATTGATGTAGGGAAGGGCAACCGGCAGTGTACTTTGGTCTTCGACCAGCGACAGGGTCCTGAAATGAAGAGCCTGTGCCGAGAAATAACTGCGGTCGTCCATCCCGGTCAAATATACCTTGCTTGTGGCCAAATCCCGGTTGTCGAAATCATATTTGTCGAGGAAGGTTTTATCGCTGGTAAGTGTCCCATCCCAGCCCCAATCCCATGTATCGTTCAGCCTGAAATCGCCTTCCGTCGTCACGGCGCCGCGCCATCTGGTATCACTGGGATAGTCAGTTTCAGCCAACTGATAAACCCCGTAACCGTGAGCCTTATAGCTTCCTGATTTCAGGCGCTGACGGAATTCCACATCGGCCACCGGGCCTTGCTTTGTGGTCCACAACGGACTGAAGGTGAGATCGGCACTGGGGCCGAGCTCAAGGAAATAGGGTGTGGTGATTCCATAACCGTAGGTGTTGCCCGAACCAAATCTTGGCAGCAGGAATCCCGAGCGCCGCTTGACAGTCGGGTCAGGCATCGACGCATAGGGCAGCCAGGCTACCGGCACACCGCCAATCTTGAGTGTCGGATTGGTGTGGTAAAGGTTTTTTGCCTTTTCATCGTGAACCGTTTTCGTCGTTGTAATTTCCCAAAGCGGCGCCCCGCCATCAGTGGAGCAATCTTTGCACGCTGTATAGCTTGCGTGTTCGTAAATCGTGATGCCGCCTTCCTGCCGCCTGGCGTATTCCGCCGTGATTGTCACATCATTGGTGAGAAGGGCACGCAGGTGCCGCGCAAAGCCTTCCTTGAACTTGTTCTGCAGATCGGCGGTTTCGGCTTGCAGGATATTGCCGTTGGGCTCACGGATCTCCACCGAACCGTTCGCCTTGAAGCTGTCGCCATCCTGATCATAGACAACCTTGGTTGCAATCAGGGTATAAGGCCCATAGGTGATTCTCACCGTCCCCGTGGCCGTGGCAATCTTGCTCTTGCCTTCAAACGTAATGCGGTCCGCCACCACGTCGACGCGCGTTCCGGCAACTGGTTTTTTCAGCACGGGGCTGACCAATTCCTTTTTGACGATGGCCTGGGAGAGGGGGGCTGCCACGAGCATTGCGGTAAGGCTGGCGCAGATCAGCAGCGCGCTGCGGGAAACGAAAGTCCCCACACCCAATACCGCTTTTCTTGGAATTGCCGCGTTCACCAGGTCCCCAGCCAAATCACTCACAACACGTTACACTTTCTTAACTGGTTTCACGGGCGCCGGGAAGCAAAGATTTCCAGCAATCTGTGGGTTGAACATGTCCCTGAAAAGGCGTGATTACGGCAGGGCGGAAAAGGCTTGCAGTTGAACAGTGCCCCCGGAGCAGCTAAGCAATTGCATAAGCAAATCAATGGAATAAATCATGAAAATCAATTTTGCCAGTGCCGCCCTGCCGAAGTCCGGAATCCTTGTCGTGCTTGCCGATGAAGCTGGAAAACTGCTTCCCCTGGGGGCGGTTGCCGATAAGCGCTGCAATGGCCAGTTAGGAAAAGCCATCAAGGCTTCGAAATTCGAGGGGAAGCGTGATTCTGTCTTGGATTGCCTGGCGCCCGGCGGCGGCTTTGACCGGATTTTGATTGTCGGCACCGGGGCTGGCGATTCCCTCGGAGAGAAGGAGATTGAATTGCTTGGTGGCGTCATTGCTGGAGCCCTGCAAACCGCAAAAGCGAAGGTGGCCAGCATCGCCGTGGAACTTCCCGCCAAATCGAAAGTGAAACTGGAAGACGCTGCCGCGCTCGTTGCCTCCGGCGCCAGCCTTCGCGTTTACAGTTTTGATTCCTACAAGACCAAGAAACCGGAAAAGAATGGTGCGATTGACAGTTTGACGATTATGTCTTCCGTGGCTGAGAAGGCCATGAAAGCCTTTGAACCCTTGAGCGCCCTTCGTGAAGGCGTTCACCTGGCCCGGGATCTCCTCAATGAACCCGCCAACATTCTCTTCCCCATTGAATTTGCCACCCGTACCAAGGCGCTGGCCAAAATCGGCGTGCAAGTCGAAATCTTCAATGCGGCCCAGATGAAAAAACTGGGCATGAACGCTTTGCTTGGCGTGGCCCAAGGCTCGCCCCATGAACCGCGCCTCGTTGTCATGAAATGGAATGGTGGCAAGAAGGGCGACAAGCCCGTGGCCTTTGTCGGCAAAGGCGTCACCTTCGATACGGGTGGCATTTCCATCAAGCCTGCGGCTGGCATGGAAGATATGAAGGGCGACATGGGTGGCGCTGCCTGCGTTACCGGATTGATGCTGGCGCTCGCCAAACGCAAGGCCAAGGTCAATGCCATCGGCGCCATCGGCATCGTCGAAAACGCAATTGACGGCAAGGCCCAGCGGCCGGGCGACGTGGTGAAATCGATGTCCGGCCAGACCATTGCCGTGCTCAATACCGATGCGGAAGGCAGGCTCGTTCTCGCCGATGTGCTCTGGTACATTCAGGACCGCTTCAAGCCCAAATTCATGGTGAACCTCGCCACATTGACCGGCGCTATTCTTGTGGCCCTCGGCAAGGAACATGCGGGGCTTTTTTCCAACAATGATGAATTGTCCACGCGCCTTTCCGAAGCAGGCATCGCTACGGGCGAAAAAGTCTGGCGCATGCCGCTGACTGCTGAATACGACAAGATGATTGATCATGACGTGGCCGACATGAAAAACATTGGCGGCCGCCTTGCGGGTTCGATTACCGCCGCGCAATTCCTCCAGCGCTTCGTGAACAAGGTTCCTTGGGCCCACCTTGATGTGGCTGGGACCGCGATGGATTCCATTAAATCGCCCATCAACCAGAGCTGGGCCTCAGGCTGGGGCGTGCGCCTGCTTAACCGGCTGGTGGCGGAACATTACGAGAAGTAATCACTCCGCCAAAGGCGGCGCGCTGGTTGACGTGAACTCTGGATTTTTGGGCAGCGCATTTGTGCGCCGCCTGCCCAACGCCTCTGCGGTTTTGCTGCCGGCATTGACCACGTCGAATTTCGCCCGCGCAGTTTCCACATAGACCCGGTTGGCAATCGCCCAAGAGCCTACCTGCTTGAGGGGCGCAATTAGCGTACGGCCCACTTCCGTCAATTCATAGTCAACGCGCGGCGGAATGGTGGGAAACACTGTGCGCGTGACCAGGCCATCGCGCTCCAGCCCGCGCAGCGTCAACGACAGCATGCGTTGGGAAATGGCGCTCACCGCCCGGCGGATTTCATTGAAGCGCATGGGGCCGTTGGACAAGAGATTGACGATGTAAACTGTCCACTTGTCCCCAATGCGGGCGAGCACATCGGCAACCGCCCGGCAATTGCCGCTATCATGGGTGATACCCGGTTCCATATATGTGCCTCCCTGTGTTACAAATTAGAGCTTCATATTTAGTGTGGGTAACTTTACGATACCAGAGCACAAATAGCAACTGTGCTCTGGGATTTCAACCCGCACACA
The DNA here is from genome assembly GCA_038251095.1 of Hyphomicrobiales bacterium. Lineage (GTDB taxonomy): Bacteria > Pseudomonadota > Alphaproteobacteria > Rhizobiales > Aestuariivirgaceae > Aestuariivirga. Next base: position 127,208 of record JBBSBQ010000002.1, on the reverse strand, counting down.
AGGAAACCATCATGAACAGTCTCTGGGATCCCGTTAAACTAGGAAATATCACCCTGCCACATCGCTTTGCCATGGCTCCGATGACTAGAAGCCGTGCCAAGCCGGATGGCACACCCGGCGATCTGGCGGCGGAATATTACGCCCAAAGGGCCTCACTTGGCCTGATCATAACCGAGGGCACACAGCCGTCCGATGACGGCCAAGGCTATACGACAACCCCCGGAATCTACACCGATGCCCATGTCGCTGGCTGGAAGAAGGTAACCTCGGCAGTCCACAAGGCCGGCGGCAAGATATTCATCCAGCTCATGCATGCAGGCCGCGTCGCCCATCCCGACAACACCCCCCACCATCGCCAACCGGTCGCCCCTTCAGCCGTGGCACCCGGCCAGCAGATGTTCACCCCCACCGGCATGCAGGATGCGCCAACGCCACTCGCCCTGACGACCGAAGAAATCAAAGCTACCGTGCAGGATTTCCGCCATGCCTCCAGGCGCGCGATTGAAGCCGGTGCCGATGGCGTCGAAATCCATGGCGCGAATGGCTACTTGATACAGCAATTCTTCGCGCCCAACGCGAATCTGCGCAGCGATCAATATGGCGGCTCGATTGAAAATCGCGCCCGCTTCGCCCTTGAAGTGGCCAACGCAGTGGCGGCAGAAATTGGCGCTGAACGTACCGGCATCCGCCTTTCGCCACTCGGCAATTCAGCCGGCTTGAACGAAGGTCCGGAAGCGGCCGATCTCTATCGCTACCTTGTGGCTGAACTGAACAAGCTAGACCTCGCTTACCTGCACATCCTGCATACGGGTGATGAAAAGCTGGTGCAGGATCTGCGGAAGTCATGGACGCATTCGTTTCTGGTCAATCGCTCGAATGCGACCCCGGAAAATCTTGGTCAGGACGTAAAAACCGGCCTTGCTGATGTGGTGCCGGTGGGAAAAATGGCGCTGGCCAATCCGGATCTCATAACCCGCCTTCAGAAGAGGGCCCCGCTGAACCAGCCCAATCCGGCGACCTTCTTTGGCGGCGGCGCTGCGGGCTTTACGGATTATCCGACACTGGCGTGAATGGCCCGGAACATTTACTTTTTCGGGACCGCTGCAAGGCGGTCCCGGTATGCCCGAAGCCCAAGATAATAATTTACGATCGCATCCTCATACCGCTTGGTGTGCGCCGCAAGCGTGGCATCATCAATTTTGCCCTTCCGGAAATCCCGCGCCGACGCCTTGCGATCCTTCTCAACGCCGCGCCGCGAATCTTCAAGCAGTCGCCGAACCCCCTCTAGCTCGGGCCGCGCAGCATCGTTAAGGTCCAGGCCAAGAAGTGAAATGCCATAAAGCGGGTTATCTCCGTCCGCGATCACGGCCTCTTCGGCATAGTCTACCGTGGCAACACATTTGCCGGCTACTGTTTTCGCGGGCGCGCATACCGTGCTGCATTTCTCCGCAGTACCCGTTGCGCAACAATTGCACAGGCTCGCGGCATCCACCGGCGACGATGCCAATAACACGCCCAGGCTGGCTAACCCAAAAATTGTCCGCATCGCTCATCCCCCCACAGAATCGCCACTGGACACTAGCGCGAAAAGCCCGACAAGCAAACTTTCGCGCTTGATATCAGGAACGGGCTGGGCTGAAACGGGCCATGGCCGAAATCATGTTCTACCACCTCGAGCACAAGCCCTGGGAGCAGGTGCTGCCCCGGCAACTTGCAACCGCCCTGGAGCGCGGCTGGCGTTGCGTGGTTCAGGTTGGACTTGAAGAGCGGGTTGAGGAAGTTTCAGAAATACTGTGGAAAAACGACGCGGATTTGTTTCTCATGCATGGCTGCAAGGCCGATGGCAAGGCCGACCGGCAGCCGATCTGGCTGACCGCGGAAACCGACAATCCCAATTCCGCCACCGTAAGATTTTTCATTGAAGGCGCAGCCGTTGGCGACGTGGCGGGGCTCACCCGCGCCGCCATCCTGTTTAATGGCAGAGATGAAGCCGCGGTGACAACGGCGCGCACCGACTGGAAGCGCCTGAAAGCCGAGGGCCACGAGATTTCCTACTGGCAGCAGGATGAAAACCATCGCTGGCAGAACAAGTCAAAGAGTGGAGATTGAAGCGGTGTTAGGGTGCCATTCGCCTGGACCCCAGCCACAAGATCATCAAGCCCAGAAGGGTGGAGACGACTGATCCGGCGATAACGCCAAGCCGCACCGCATCAATTTGCGCTGACGTGTCGAAGGCAAGCGTTCCGATGAACAGGCTCATGGTGAAGCCAATGCCCGCAAGGCAGCCAACGCCGATCATGTGAGGCCAGGTGGCTCGCTCAGGCAGTTTCGCCAGTCCAAGAGACACACACGCGAACACCGCAAGTGCAATGCCCAAAGGCTTTCCGGCAATGAGGCCCAAGGTTATTCCAAGCGGCAGGGGCGCCGCGAGCGAATCCATCGACAGTCCGGCCAGCGGTATGCCGGCGTTGGCAAAGGCAAACAGGGGCAGGATGAGAAATTTGACATAGGGATGCAAACCTTCCTCCAGCGCGTGGATAAAGTTTGAGCCATCCCGGCGCAGAAGCGGAATGGTCATGGCAAGGGCCACCCCGGCAAGCGTGGCATGCACGCCGGACTTCAACACAAACACCCACATGGCAAAGCCGAGGAAAATATAAGGTGCGGTCCTGTCGATGCGGAGACGGTTGAGACCAACCAACAAGACAAATGCAACGCTCGCAAGGCCGAGCCCGGCCAGCGACAAATTGGAGGTGTAGAAAATGGCGATGATGACAATCGCGCCGAGATCATCAAGCGTTGCCAGGGCGAGCAGAAACACCTTCAGTGACAAAGGCACGCGGGAGCCCACAATCGCCAGTGCGCCAAGTGCAAAGGCAATGTCCGTGGCCGCGGGAATGGCCCAGCCCTGCAATGTTTCCGGATTTTCCCGGTTGAAGAAAACATAGATCAGGGCAGGTGCCACCATGCCGCCAAGCGCCGCCATGGCGGGCAGGGTGATCTGTTCACGTGAAGAAAGATTTCCCTGTAGAACTTCGCGCTTGATTTCCAGGCCCACCAAGAAAAAGAAAATGGCCATGAGGCCGTCGTTGACCCAGTGGACCAAGGTCTTGTCCAATCCAATAGGTCCTATTTGAACCGAGACCGGCAGTTCAAGAAAGTAATTATAGGATTCGGCAAAGCCAATGTTGGTCAGTACGATCGCGGCGACTGCAGCAGCCACCAGCGCGAACCCCGCCGTGGCCTCGTGATTGATAAAGCGTGTGAGTGATGACTGGTCGTTCATTTCAGAACAGCGATGAATTGACGAAAAAATGCGTAGCAATGCTTGCCGCATATCCCAGCGCGATCGCCCAGCTCCATTTCAGGTGGCTGAAAAAGGTATATTGACCGGGGGCTTGCCCCATTAGCGCAACACCGGCCGCTGAGCCTATGGAAAGCAGGCTTCCGCCAACGCCGGCTGTCAACGTGGCGAGAAGCCAATGGCCATGGCTCATGGCAGGATCCATGGTGAGAACTGCGAACATGACCGGGATGTTGTCGACAACAGCCGACATGAGACCGACGGCGATGTTGGCAATGGTTGGTCCCAAGCCGACATAAAAATACTCACTCGCCATAGCGAGATATCCCATCACGCCGAGCCCGCCCACGGCAAACAAAATGCCGAAGAAGAAGAGCAGCGTGTCCCATTCGACCCGCTCGATTTGTTTGAAGGAATTCAGCACCATGTCGTCGTTCCCCAGGCGTGACCCTTTGCGCTGTAGAAAATAGGACCAGACTTGCAGGTAGCCCAAGCCCAGCATCATGCCCATGGCTGGGGGCAGATGCAGGAAGTTCCGGAACGATACGGCTGTCACAATAGTCAAAGCAAAAAGGACGATCACGCCCATGGCCCCCGGTTTGGCGCGGACGGTCTCCGAGTGAGCCGCTGGATTTTTGTGCGGAATGCCGAATTGCATGATCAGGGCTGGCACCAGCCAGTTCACCAGCGAAGGCACGAAGAGATCGAAGAACTCCAGGAACGTGACCTTGTCCTTCTGCCAGACCATCAAGGTCGTGATGTCACCGAAGGGGGAGAATGCCCCGCCCGCGTTTGCCGCCACGACGATATTGATGAAGGCAATTGCGACGAATTTCGGCGAATCCCTGCCGATCGCCAGCACCACGGCGCCCATCACCAAAGAAGTGGTCAGATTATCAAGGACGCCCGACAGGCAGAACGACAGCGCTCCCGTCAACCAGAATAGGTTGCGGTAAGACAGTTTTTTCGCGGTGAGCTTCACTCTCAGGACGTCGAACACCCGCCGTTCTTCCAATGTGTTCACATATGTGATGGCAACCAGCAGGAACAGGAACAACTCGCCATATTCCATGATCACATGTTGTGCGGCTTCTTCCGCCTTGTCCCCCACGCCGGCGACCGCATAGGCCAAGCCGATCAACGCCCAGATGAGGCCCGCAGCCAGGAGAACCGGCTTTGACTTGCGAAGCTGTGTTGTTTCTTCGAGAATTACCAGGATGTAAGCGGCTACAAAAATGCCCAGAGCCAGATAGCCAAAAGTGGTTGCCGTCAGATCAAGCATTCAGGGTACTTTCATGCAATTCAAGCCAGTGCGTCTCTTCGCGTTCCAGTTCTGACTCGAATTTGCTCTTGAGTCGCGCAAAATCGGCGGCCTTCTTGGGTTCCTGTGAATAAATAGTGTGATCCGCCAAGGCCTGCTCGAGCAGGATGATCTTGTCCTTGATCTTCAGCATCTTGAGGTCAAGTTCCTGGATCTTTTTCTTGATGACTGGCGTCATCAGTTTTTTCAGCGGCTTTGCGACGGGAGCCGCAGCCTTTTCAATTTTCTTCACGGCGGTGGCCCGGCCCAGCACGATGTCCGTGTATTCATCCATGTCACCATCGAAGGGCTTCACCGTGCCGTCCCTGACAAGCCACAACTGGTCCGCACAGGTCTCAATGATGTGGCGATCATGGCTAATCAGAATCACGGCTCCTTCGTAATCATTGATCGCCATGATCAGGGCTTCGCGGCTGTCAACGTCAAGATGGTTGGTGGGCTCGTCGAGAATCAGAACATGCGGGCCATGGAAGGTGGCCAGCATGAACAGCAGGCGCGCCTTCTCGCCGCCCGAAAGTGTCGAGCATTTGGAATCGGCCAACGCCGCGCCAAAACCCGCCGCACCAATCTTGGCGCGCCGCTGTGAAACTGTGGCGTCGGGCATCAGCGCCGAAATATATTCATAAGGCGAAAGGTCTTCCGACAGTTCATCCAGCTGGTGCTGGGCGAAATATCCCATGGTGATGCGCGGCGGATGGCGCATTTCACCCGCAGAGACCTGCAGCTTTCCACAGAGCAGCTTGGCAAAGGTTGATTTACCGTTGCCATTGGAACCCAGCAGCGCAACCCGGTCATCCGGATCAAGCCGCAAGGTGATGTTTTTCAGAACCGGCGGGCCGTCACCGTAGCCGACGGACGCTTTGTCCCAACGCACCAGCGGCGGCGCCAGCGCCTTCTCCGGTTTTGGAAACAGGAAGGGGGCCACGCGGTTTTCAACCATGTCGGCAATGGGTTCAAGTTTCGCCAGCGCCTTCAGGCGGCTTTGCGCTTGCCGCGCCTTGGAAGCCTTGTAGCGGAAGCGGTCCACGAAGGCCTGCATGTGGTCGCGCTGCTCTTCCTGCTTCTTTTTCATTTTCAGTGTCAGCGCCTGCTTCTCGCGGCGCTGGCGCTCAAAATTGTCGTAATTGCCTACATAGATCGTGAGCTTGCCCTGGTCGAGATGCAGAATGGAATCGACCGCCTCATTGAGCAAATCACGGTCGTGGCTCACCAGCAGAATGGTGTGCGGATAATCCCGGATGTAGCTCTTGAGCCAGATCGTGCCCTCAAGATCAAGATAGTTGGTGGGCTCGTCGAGAAGCAGAACATCAGGCGCACCAAAAAGAGCCGCCGCCAGGGCAACCCGCATCCGCCAGCCGCCCGACAGCGCCGAACAGGGGCCATTCTGTGCATCTTCGCTGAAGCCGAGGCCCGCGAGAATTATGGCGGCCCGGGCCGGGGCGGAATGGGCCTCGATATCCGCCAGCCGGATCTGGATTTCCGCAATGCGGTGAGGGTCGGTTGCGGTTTCGGCCTCGGCCAGCAGCGCTTCCCGCTCTTTGTCCCCGGCCATGACCGTATCGAGCAGGCTTTCAGGGCCACCTGGGGCTTCCTGCGCCACGGTGCCGATGCGGGCATTTTTCGGCACGCTGGCCGAGCCCGACTCGGAGATCAGATCGCCGAGAATAAGCTTTAAAAGCGTAGATTTACCGGTGCCGTTGCGGCCCACCAGGCCCACCTTGTGGCCGTCCGGTAGGGAAGCCGCGGCCCCCTCAAGCAGGAGCCTTCCGCCGATTCGAAAGGTGAGATTGTTGATCTGTAACATGGAGCGGCGTTCTAGCGGCAGATTGTGGACGGGGGAACCCTCATTATCGCATTGACAGGGGCTATGTTGCGTTGCACAAATTGCCGCATGGCGTGAGGTGCGCCACTCAAAAGGAACGGACGGGGATGAACGAGAGTGTTCAAGTAGCTGCCCAGGAGGCAGACTATATTGACGAGATCACCGTCATGCTCCGCAATCTTCTGCGCCAGATCATACGCCTGCGCGAACCATCCGTCCTGAGCGTCATTGATGAGCCTGAGGAAGCGGCCGGCATTCCGCCCCATCTCATTGAACACGCCCTTCAGGCCATCGGCATCTGGCTGCAGCTTCTTAACATCGCCGAGGAAATGCCGCCATCCGCAATCGCCGGGAGTATGAAAAGCAGGGCGGGCCCGATGTGGTGACAGGGTCGCTGTCCCATGCCTTTTCCCAGATTGCGGCTTTTGGCGTGACCCCGGAAAATGTTCAGAAGGCTTTGGACACGATCGATGTTCAGCCCACCATCACGGCGCATCCCACCGAAGCCAAGCGCGTCACCGTCCTTGAAATTCACCGCCGCATTTATCTGAAGCTCTATGAATTGGAAAGCCCACGATGGACGCCGCGCGAGCGCAAGGCCCTGGTTGATCTCCTGCGCAATGAAATTGATCTACTCTGGATGACGGGCGAAATCCGGATTGAAAAACCAACGGTTGAATCGGAAATTTCCTGGGGCCTGCATTTCTTCCGCGAAGCCCTGTTTGACCGCACCGCTTCCCTTTGCGATCTCATGGAATCCGCGCTTCAGCGCCATTATCCGGAATTGCCGAGCCGTGTGCGTCCGCCCCTGAAATTCTCCTCGTGGATTGGCGGCGACCGTGACGGTAATCCCTTTGTGACCGTTGCCACAACGCGCAATGCCTTGCTGGAAAACCGCAAGGCGGCGGTTGAGCGGCTCGACAAGCGCCTGACCGATTTGATCCAGCTCATTTCGCTCAGTAACAATGAAGTGAATTTTTCCAGCGAATTCACCGCACGGCTGGCGCAGCAATTGGAAGCCAGCGGGCAGGGCGAAAACATCAGGCAGCGCAATCCGCAGGAACCCTTCCGCCAGCTCTTCAGCGCCCTGCGGCTTCGCCTGAAGGAAGTGCCGGGGGCAAAGCCTTTTCGCGATGTTGCGGAACTCATCGCAGAACTTTCCGCTGCTGAACGCTCGCTCGTTGAAGTAAGGGCGGTAAGCCTTGCTGCAACCCTTGTGCGCCCAGTACGCTGGGAAGCGGAGATATTCGGGTTCCGCACCGTGAGCCTCGACATCCGCCAGAACACCACGGTGACGAACCGCGTGCTGCAGGAAATCTGGCACAAAATGAATCCGGTTTCGAAAGTGGCGGTTCCCAAGGAAGGCAGTCCGGAATGGACTGCCTGGATTATGGATGAACTCAACAAACCGCTGGGTTTCTTGCCAAATTTCTTCGGTATTTCCGAAGAGGCACGCGAACTGCTTGATCTGCTCTATCTCATCCGTGAAACCCTCGATGGGCCCGATCCGCAATCCATTGGCACCTTCATTCTCTCGATGACGCGCTGCGCCGCCGACGTGCTGGGGCTTTATCTGCTCGCCAAATACTGCGGCCTGTTCCGCGATGATATCAGCAGCGAAAGCTGCCGGCTGCGCATCGTGCCGCTCTTTGAAACCATTGATGACCTGCGTGCCGGCCCCGCCATCATGAAGGAACTTCTCGCAACCGGCGTGGTAAAAAAATCGGTGAACGACAGCGGCGGCCGTCAGGAAATCATGCTGGGCTATTCCGACAGCAACAAGGACGGCGGCTTCTTCTGCGCCAGCTTTGAATTGTTCGAAGCCCAGCGGCGGCTGCTGCGTGTCGGCAAGGAAGCAGGCGTCGATATCAGCTTCTTCCATGGCCGTGGCGGCTCCGTCAGTCGCGGCGGCGCGCCAACGGGCAGGGCAATTGCCGCCCAGCCGGCGGGGACCATCAACGGCCATATGCGGGTGACCGAGCAGGGCGAAGTTGTTTCGTCCAAATTTGCCAATCGCGGAACCGCGCAGAACAATCTGGAAGTGCTGACCTCAAGCGTCCTGGTTCACACTTTGAAGTCCGGCGAGGAGCCGGAACTGCGCCTCAACCCCGAACATCAGAAGGCGGTTGAGGAAATCGCCAGCCTGTCGTTCAAGGCCTATCGAAAGCTGGCCGAGGACAATGCCTTGCTCGGTTATTTTCATGCCGCAAGCCCGGTCGAGGAACTGGCGCTGCTGAAAATTGGCTCGCGTCCGGCGCGCCGTTTCGGCGCCAAGGGCATTGAGGATTTGCGCGCCATTCCCTGGGTCTTCGCCTGGAGCCAGAACCGCCACTTGCTCACCGGCTGGTATGGGCTGGGCTATGCGCTTGACGACTTCCTTTCGGCCCGTGGTCCCCAGGGGCTTGCGTTGCTGCGTGACATGTTCAACCGGTCGCGGGGCTTCAGGCTCGCCGTCGACGAAGTGGAAAAATCCCTGTTCCTCGCTGACATGCGCGTCGCCGAGAAATATGCGGAACTCGTGCCCGACCGTGTCGATGCCGAGCGCATCTTCGCCATCATCAGCCACGAGCACCGACGCACCAGCCGCTCCATCCTTGAACTCACGGGAGAGAAAGTACTTTGCGAGCGCTTCCAGGGTCTCTGGCGGCGCTTTGAACGGGTGCGCCCCATAGTTGACCGGGCCAATCTCTGGCAGGTGCAACTGCTCCGCGAGGCGCGCGCTGCAAAGGGTGATGACCGGCTGAACATGCCGCTGCTGATGACCATGAACTGCGTTGCCGGCGGCCTCGGCTGGACAGGCTGATAGTCCTAAGGCTGATTGCCGATCAATATATCCAGTTAATTGTACAGTGTGATCAAATGGCCGGGTGCATGGTCCCAATTCTTTATGTCATCATTACTGGCAACATAGTCTGGTAGTTTGGCAACGGCTCTCAGCTTCACGCCCTTTAAGTGCGCCATTGTGCCGACGATCATGCCTCGGTTATTTCTAGGGCTATAAGATCTCGGAGTATCGGAGGTGCGCTCAAAATCCATGAAGATGGCGAGGGCGCCAAACCCCACCCCAACACCCGCTGCTGCCAAGAGAATTTTCCTGCCCATGACGGTATTGTAAAGCCTGAAAACGCGGTCAAAATATGTCGCATTTTGCCCTGTAGCCACTCGCCCTTTTCGGTGTATGCTCCGTATCAAGACTAAAAAACTGGGAGTATATGATGACGCAGACCAAACGTAGTTTCCTCGCACTTGCCGCCTTGCTGGCCTTCTCGACGTCCGCCATGTCCATGGACATGATCGGCAATTGTGAATTGTCCGGGGCCAAGGGCTCCATCCCCATTGCCGCCCCCGCCAAGGCGGGCCAGCTTACCGTTCAGGTTTCGCTGCCAGCACCCATCTGGTGGAATGGCGATACGCCCGAAGCCATCAAGGATGGCATGGAATATTGCATGGCCGCCGAAATTGCCTGGCGCGCCGGCTATGACAAGCTGGAAGTGGTCAACGTCGGCTGGGATCCGCTGGTCGCCGGCCAGACCTCCGGCTACGATCTAACTCTGTCGGAAGTTTCCATCACTGAAGACCGCAAGAAAGTGGTCGATTTCTCCATCCCCTATTTCTACTCGGATATTGGCGTGATCACCCGGGCTGACGCGCCCGTTGATGCCACAAGCATCAAGACGGCAAAGGTAGGCTTGCAGCAGGCGACGACGGGCGCCGCGTTTGCAACTGAAAAGCTCGGCTTGACAAATGTTCAGATATATCCCGATCAGGGCGACATGTTCACCGCCCTCCGTGCCGGCCAGATTGACGCCGCAATGACAGATACCTCCATTACCTTGGCCGAAGAGAAGAACACTGAAGGCAAATCCGTGGTGGTGGGCCAGTACAAGACCGGGGAGGCTTATGGCGCGATCTATGAAAAAGGTTATGCCAATGGGGCTACCATCGACAAGATCATTCAGGCGATGATCGATGACGGCACGATGAAGAAACTTGGCGCCAAGTATCTGGCTGAGGCCTGGGGCAAGGACCCGGCGACGATTCCCTACTTCGAATAAACTTTAGGCTGGAACCCCCGCACTGTTTGCGGGGGTTTCTTTTTGCATCCAGGCCAAACTTTGAACGCACCGGAAATTCCCGAAAAAAATTCCAGCGATGCGACACGGATCAGCCTCACGGCCGTGTGGTTTGCAGGTCTCTGCGTGGTGGCAACATTTGGCGCCACCGCCCTTGTGCGGGTGGCATTGCGGGGCCTCGATTTTTATGGGATCGCCTGGGAGGTGCTGTTTGCAGCCGCCTTGCTGCTCTCCGCCCTGACGTTTATTCCCGCTCTCAAGGCATTAAGAAAATCAGCTGTTGCCAGCGCTGCACACGCGAGAAACGACCTCGTCGAAATGCGCATTGCCACATCGGAGGCCCGCGATTCCGCCTGGCTGACTTTTGGCTGGGGTAGCTTCGGCCTTGTGGCGCTGGCTTTCATCTGTTTCATCCTCACGAATGATGCTGCGGTGGGAAGGACGTTTTTCCTCCTGCCCTTGATGAGTGAGAAATGGTGGCTCGTTACCAAGTCATTTCTCTCCAACAACCTGTTCATCTTTGTAGTTGCCGAAATACTGGTGCTGGTGTGGGGCCTGGTTGTGGCCCTGGCGCGCATGCTGCCGGGCCCAGCTGGAAAGCCCATTCGGGCTCTTGCCATCATCTACTGCGATGTTTTCCGCGGCCTGCCCGCTGTTGTCACCCTGTATCTCATCGGCTTCGGAATTCCCATTTCCGGCCTTCCTGAACTTATCGTTCCAAAAATTGTAGGGCTGTTTGTTGATCTTTCGGCAATGACGCCCATGGAAGTCAAAACGGCGACCCGAATCCCCGTGATTTGGTGGTGCGTCGTCGCGCTTACCCTGACCTATGGTGCCTACGTGGCCGAAGTCTACAGGGCAGGGATTGAAAGTATCCACTGGAGCCAGGTGTCGGCGGCGCGCTCGCTTGGCCTCTCGTATTTGCAAACCATGCGTTATGTCGTCGTGCCGCAAGCCGTGCGCCGCATCATGGCGCCGCTGCTCAATGATTTTATCGGACTGCAGAAGGATACGGCACTTGTGCAGGTGGTGGGCGTCATCGACGCCTTCAACCAATCGCGAATCATCGCCTCCAATGCTTTCAACTTGTCCGCTGTTACAATTGTGGCAATACTCTTTGTACTGATCACAATTCCACAGGCCCGCTTTGTCGACAAGCTCATTGAGCGCGACAACGCACGCACCAGGGCAGGGGGCTGACATGGCGTTCCTTGAGATGAGAAATGTCGAAAAGGAATTCGGTCCCGTGCGCGTGCTGCGCGGCATCAATCTGGAGGTGAACGAGCATCAGGTCGTCTGCCTCATCGGCCCTTCCGGCTGTGGAAAATCCACGCTCCTGCGCTGCATAAACGGGCTTGAAAAAATCCAGGGCGGCGAAATTCGGCTCGAAAATGACCGGGTGTCCGGGCCTGGCGTGGATGTGAACAGGCTGCGACAGCAGGTTGGCATCGTGTTTCAGGCTTTCAACCTGTTTCCGCACATGAGCGTGCTGGAGAACGTAACGCTGGCGCCCACCAAGGTCCTTAAAATGGAGAAGGCCGCCGCCGATGAGCGCGCCATGGTTCTCCTGAAACGCGTCGGCCTCGAAGCCAAGGCCAATGAATTCCCTGACCGGCTTTCTGGCGGCCAACAACAGCGCGTGGCCATTGTTCGGGCCTTGGCCATGGAACCCAAGCTGATGCTGCTGGATGAGATAACCTCGGCGCTGGATCCCGAACTGGTCTCCGAGGTCTTGAACATCGTGCGCGATCTGGCGCAACAAGGCATGACAATGCTGCTCGCGACCCATGAAATGGGCTTTGCCCGTGAGGTCGCGTCCAAAGTGTGCTTTCTCTATGAAGGCGTGGTGCACGAGGAGGGCCCCCCGGGCCAGCTTTTTGGCGAACCGAGGGAGGAGCGTACCCGGGCCTTTCTGAAGCGCATCATCGAAGCCGGCCGGCTCTGATTCTGGGCACCGTTGGAACAAATATCGCCGATGGACGTTTAGATTTGTGGCGGAAGTGCGGAGTTATCCCATAGTTCTGCCGCATACGCCCCCTAGATGCGGGGCAGATTCAACAGTTTGGCGTGCATTTGGTCACGTCAAATCCTCGGAGGATATACATGAAGTTCTTACCCCTGACCGCCAGCCTGATGGCTTTGGCCCTGTTTTCGGCGCCCGCATTTTCCCAGGAGGAAGCTCCGGCCCAGGAACAGCCAGCCGTTGAAGAGGCTGCGCCCCAAGTTCCGGAAGAAGTTCTGGTGCTGCTTAATGACACCAGGCCTCTTTCCGAGCTTTCAGTCGATGAACTCGGTACGCGCGCCAAGCAGGCCCGCAATTTCTCAAAGATGAAAGCTCTTCCAGCCGAGACGCGTGACCAATTGCAGGCTGCAGCCCAGGCAGCGCGTGGCGAAATTGCTGCCCGTGAACAGCAGGCAGCCCAACCTGAAGCGCCGGCAGCCGAACAGCCTGGAGCACCTGCTGTGTCCGAGCAGCCAGCAATTGAAGCGCCGGCGGATCAACCTGCCGAGGCCGCTGCCCCGACAGCCATGGAACTTCCGCCTGATGTGGCCAATCTTCTCAACGATCAGCGCCACTTGAGCGAACTCAGCCCCGAAGAACTGGACCACCGTTTCAAGACGGCCCGCCAGTTCTCCAAGGCAAAGAAATTGCCCGATGAAACAAAGGCACAATTGGCCGGGATCGCAAAGGCAGCGCGTGAAGAATTGTTGGCCCGGGAGTCCGCGGCTCAGAAGGTGCCCGAGCCACAGGGACAACCGGAAACCGCTGCACAGCCACCGGCAGCCGAGCAACCCGTTGTCGTTGAGCAGCCTCCCGTTGTGGAACAGCCGCCTGTCGCTGAGGCACAGCCGCCAGCCGCCGCCGCTCCAGTCGATGCAAAGCAGTCACAGCAACTGGATGGCAACGTGGCAGTTCCTGCAGCCGAGGCAAAAGCCAAGGTCTATCTTGAAGATCCAACACCTGCTGACAAGCTTTCCGATGAGGATTTGCGCATGCGCCTTGATGGCATTCGTGAGTTGATGGCGGGCAATGAACTCTCTCGCCTAACCGAACAGGCCCTTCGCAAGAAACTGCGTGTCGAGCGTGAGGTATTGCGTAACCGCGTGGCGGTGGCAGAGCCGCCCAAAGCATCCAAGCCTGATGGCGGAAATCAGCAGGCTTCCAAGCCATCAAAATTCAGCAAGAAGGATTATACTTTCAATCTCGAGATCGTGCTCAACGACCGCAGGCCTTCCGATGAGTTGCAGGATTACGAACTCCGCCGCCGTCTGGAAGTGTATCGTCAGTATGACCGGGATGATCGCTACAGCGAAGATCAGCGCGCCTACTGGCGCGAAGTCAGGCAGCGTGACGAAGCGCTCCTGCAGCGGCGGTTGATACGCGAGCGCCGTCAGCGTCAGGCCGAACTCGCCTCGCGCTATCAGGACGACCAGTATGATATCGAGCTGGGCAGGGGCTACTCCCCCGATCAGCAGGACGATGTCTATGCCGCCGAAGTCGACGATCAGGAGTTGGAGGACGTGCTCGTTTCCGCGCCACGCCGCAAGATCAATCGCCGCTACACGGTGGAGGAAGTTGAAGCCTCGGCTGATCTGCGCGATGCCCTGCCACGCATCGAAATTGACACAGTGCGCTTCGGTTTTAACGAAGCCTTCGTGCGCCCTGAAGAGGTGGGCAACCTTGACCGTATCGGCGAAATCATGGAACGCATCCTCAGCAAGCATCCGCGCGAGGTGTTCCTTATCGAAGGCCATACCGATGCGGTGGGCTCCGATGCCGCCAACTTGAAGCTCTCGCGCGAGCGCGCGGCCGCCATCAAGAAGGCGCTGACGACATATTACGTCATTGAGCCCCAGAACCTAGAAACCGTGGGTTATGGCGAACGCTATCTGAAGATCCCGACCGCCGAGGCGGAACAGGAAAATCGCCGGGTTTCCGTGAGCCGCGCCACCTCCGTATTGGGTGAGCTTGACGAGTAGCGTCTTTCCCTTGCAAGTCCCTTGGGCCGCGTCTAAAACGCGGCCCAATTCATTTCAACGCACAGGGAAAATAATGACCATCGAACGTACCTTCTCGATCATCAAGCCGGATGCAACACGGCGCAACCTGACTGGCGCCATCAACGCCAAGATCGAGGCGGCGGGCCTGCGCATTATTGCCCAGCGCCGCACCAAGTGGAAAAAGGCCGACGCCCAGAAATTCTATGCCGTTCATGCCAAGCGCCCCTTCTATAAGGACCTTGTGAAATTCATGACTTCCGGCCCAATCGTGATGCAGGTGCTGGAAGGCGATAATGCGGTTGCCAAATACCGCGAAATCATGGGCGCCACGAACCCGGCAAATGCCGATGCGGGCACCATCCGCAAGGAATTCGCCGAGTCCATTGAAGCCAATTCGGTGCATGGCTCCGACAGCGCCGAAAACGCCAAAAAGGAAATCAAGCTCTGCTTCAAAGCCGCTGAGATCGTCGGATGAACAGCCGCTTAGTACGCGCTACGGTTTCGGTTGCGACCTATGTAGCGTTTATTGTGCTGGTGAACTGGCTGTTCGTGCCGGAAAACCTGATTGAGGGCGTGACCCAATGGAACACCAACACATGGATGGGAACGCTTTATCTCGCCAATGTGATCGTCGGCTTCGTTTTTGTCCTGCGTGACTATGCCCAGCGCGAAATTGGCCACAAGGTACTGCTGGCAACGGCATTTGCAGGCCTGCCGGTCTACCTGCTGGCGGGGCCTGGCTTGGCCGCTGCCAGCCTCATTGCCTTCGCCCTTTCGGAGATGACCGATTGGGCGGTCTATTCCTTCACCAAGCGCCCGCTGCAAAACCGAATCTTGCTTTCGTCGCTGTTTTCGGTTCCGGTTGATACACTGGCCTTCCAACACCTTGCCGGATACCTGACCCCAGCCGCCTTCGTCACGGAGGTTGTCAGCAAGGCCATTGGCGTGGCCATTATCTGGTATCTTCTGAAGTTCCGGACGGGCAACGCTCCGGCGCCGGCCCTTTGACGATGGAGACGTGACCCATGGCCATCGAAACTGTTCGCGGCCACGAGTTCATAATCCACTTCGACGGCAGCCGTTGCATCCATTCCCGCAATTGCGTGCTCGACAGGCCCGATGTATTTGTGCCTAACGTAAAGGGTGACTGGATTTACCCTGACAGGGCCAATTCGGAAGGCATCTCACAACTTGCACATAATTGCCCGTCCGGCGCCATTCGCTATGAACGGGTGGATGGCGGCCTGGGTGAGGCGCCGCCACTCGTGAACACCATGCGTGTGCGCGAGAACGGCCCGCTTGCCATCAACGCTCCTCTTGTAATTGAAGGCGCGGAGCAGCGCCTGCGGGCCACCCTGTGTCGCTGCGGACAGTCAAAGAATAAACCTTACTGCGACGGCGGCCACACGGCGGCAGGTTTCACCGCAACAGGCGAACCTGCCCAACAGGACTCGCAAGCCCTGGAAACCCGCAATGGCCCCGTCAGCATCACGCCGAAACTTAACGGTCCGCTTCTGGTCAGCGGCAATCTTGAAGTGGTGAGCGGCACCGGCCGCACCATCAACCGCCTGACCAAGACTGCCTTCTGCCGCTGTGGCCATTCCGCCAACAAACCCTATTGCGACGGCTCTCATGCACGAGTGGGATTTTTAAGCGAATAGGGACAATCATGGGCAAGGGACGGCTTGAGGCATTCAGCGATGGCGTAATCGCCATCATCATTACGATCATGGTGCTGGAACTGAAGATTCCGCACAGTGCCGATCTTTCAGCCCTGTGGGAGCTTGGTCCGATTTTCCTGAGCTATGTTTTGAGTTTTGCAAACGTGGGAATTTATTGGAACAATCACCATCATCTGTTGCACGCTGTAAAGCACGTCAATGGCGCCATGCTTTGGGCCAATTTGCACCTCTTGTTCTGGCTTTCTCTGTTTCCCTTCACCACGGGCTGGATGGGCGAAAACCATTTCGCTACCTGGCCAGTGATTATCTATGGCATAAATTTAATGCTGGCAGGCGTAGCCTACAGCATCCTGGTTCGCTTCATTATCGCAGCCCACGGTATAGATTCCGACATTGCAAAAGCCATTGGCACCGACTTCAAGGGTAACATTTCTGTTGCTGCCTACGCCGTTGCGATTGCCGTTGCATTCTACAATCCCTGGATTTCCGGCGGTCTCTTCGTTGCCGTGGCGCTGATGTGGTTTATTCCCGATCGCCGCATCGAAAAGTTGGTCAAGACCTAACCTATCATTGTTGGCGGCGTTTCCAACGGGGGCACATGCTTGATCCGCTCGCGATAGGAAATATAGATCGCGCAGGCAATCAGGATGCCAACCCCAACGAATGTCCACGTATCGGGAAAGTCCCCGAAAAAATACCATCCCACCGCCACAGCCATGATAATTTCCGTGTAACCCAGCGGCGCCAGCAGCGAAGCCTCCGCATAATCATAAGCCCTCACAATGAGATAGTGTCCAGCCGTCGCGATGAAGGCGAGTAATACAAAAAGCCCCCACTGCTGTGGCGTAGGCGCTTCCCATACGAAAACCACGGCAATTGAAGCGAGCACCGCGCCTGCAAGGCTGGTGAGGAAAGTCGTGGTCATGGCGCTGGCGCTGCCCGCAATGCGCCGCGTGAGCAGCATGTAAAGGGCAAGCGAGGTGCCGGCCCCCAGCGCCATGAAAGCCCCCGGATTCAAACTCTGAAAGCCGGGACGGATGATGATCAGCGTCCCCATGAAACCAACCGCCACCGCCAGCCAGCGGCGAAGGCCAACTTTTTCACCCAGCACCAGCGGCGACAGCATTGTGATCACCATCGGCTGGACAAAAAAGATGGCCAGCGTTTCGGCGATCCCCTGGAACTTCAAGGCCCAGAAGAACAGCGTCGTTGCCGCCATCAGGAGCGCGGCGCGAATGAGGTGAACAACCGGGAGCCGCGGGATAAGGCTTCGGGCCCCATCCATTTTCCACACCAGAGGGGCCGTCATCACCATGGCGAAGAAAAGCCTGGCCCAGACGATTTCGATGATCGGCACGTTCTGCTGGCCGAGGAATTTGGCCACAACATCAAGAAATGGCAGGACAATCATCGCCCCGATCATCAGGGCAATGCCGAACAGGGTGTTGGGGCGGGTGGTGTGGGAAGGAGGCATGGCGGGCTAGCTATCGCATCGCCGGGCCATTCGCAATTTGTTTACAACTTGGGCGCATGCTGGGCGGGTATGCGTAGTTGGAGCTGTTTATGAATGATCAGATCGGCATAACCGCTCCGAGACCCGCCTAACTTCAGGGGGCTCTATCCTCCGGCGGCGCCTCGGACGGCGAACTGGAGGAACTATGACTAAGTTCAATTTTGTATTTGTGTGCATTTCGTTTCTCGCCCTGGCTTTTTCAAATCCGGCGCAGGCCATTGGCATGTGCGGTAGCCGCGCCGATTTCATCAAGGCGCTTTCAGATAAATATCAGGAAACCGGCAAGGCGCTCGGCATCGCAGGCCAGGTGAATCTCGTCGAAATCTTTGCTTCCAAGTCCGGCACATGGACCATTTTGGTGACAACGCCTGACGGCAAATCCTGCATCATCGCCGCAGGAAGTTCCTGGGAAGACTTGCCCCCAAACAAGAACCTGACCTCGCTCTAGGCTTTCAGCCGGGCATTCGTCGGATCCCAGAGTGATTCGCCGATGATGCTTGCCTTTCGCTTCTCACCGAACATGAGAACGTCGAAGCCTGTGCCCATGGCCGTCATGGCCGGATCCACATAGGCGAAGGCCAGGGATTTCTCAACGGCGTGGCCGTAGCCTCCCGAGGTGGTGAGGCCCACGATCTTTCCGCCGCTGTAAACCGGTTCATTCCCCACGCAATCCGAATCCGTGTTGGCCACCTCAAGCGACACGAGTTTCATGCGGGCCCCGCGTTGGTGTTTGGAAAGCGTAGCGGCCTTGCCGATGAAGTCCGGTTTGTCCAGGCGGATGAAACGCTCCATCGAAGCTTCGAACATGTCAATTTCCGAAGTGAGCTCCGAACCCCAGCCGCGATAGGATTTTTCCATGCGGAGCGAATTCATGGCGTAGGTGCCAAAGAGCTTGAGTCCATGGGCTTTGCCGGCCTTTGTCAGGGCATCGAAAACCTTAGGCAAGTCGGCCATCGGAACATGCAGCTCCCAACCCAGTTCGCCCACATAGTTGACGCGCAGAAGTCGCACCTTCTTGACGCCCGCAATCTCGGCCTCCTTGCCCGTAAGCCATCGGAAGCTTGCGTTGGAAAGATCGGTCGAGGTGCATTGGCTCAGCACCTCGCGCGCCAGCGGCCCCGCCAGAACCAGCACGCCAAAATCATCAGTGACATCAGTGATCGACACGTTCTCGGTGGCAAGCCTGCGCCACTCCAACTGGTCTTTGTCATGCAACTGGGCAACGGCGGCTGAAAGCACATAGAAATGCTCCGGACCCAGCCGCGTGACGGTGATTTCCGATTCAATAAAGCCATTGTCATTGAGCAGATGGCCAAGGATAATGCCGCCGTCTTTCGTTGAAATTTTGTTGGCACAAATCCGCTCAAGGAACGCATAGGCGTCCCGCCCCTTCACCTCGAACTTTGAGAAGGTCGAGAGGTCCATGAGCCCAACCTTTTCGCGCACCGCCAGCGCTTCCGCGCGCACCGCCTCGGACCAGTTCGAGCGCTTGTAGGAATAGGCCTCGCCTTTTCCCGAAGTGTCATACCAGCGTGGCCGCTCCCAGCCGAAGATTTGTGCGAACTGCGCCCCTTCCGCTTTCAATTTTTCATAGAGTGATGATTTGCGCAGGCCCCGGCCAACTTCATGCTGCTCGCCCGGCTTGTAGCAATAATACATGTGGTGGTAATCGGCGACCGAGACTTCTGCCGTGTAATCCTTGCTGGCCCAATTGCCGAAGCGCCGCGGATCAAATTCCCGCATGTTGATCTCGGCCTGGCCATGCACCATCCACTGCGCCAGGTATTTGCCGGCTCCGCCGCCCTGGCAGATGCCGATGGAAGCCCCGCAATGCATCCAATAATTCTTGGGGCCGGGAGCAGGGCCGGAAAGATAGGTGCCATCCGGCGTATGGGTGATGGCCCCGGAGATGATGGACTTGAGCCCCGCATTGCCGAAAATTGGCATGCGTTCCGTGGCGCGCTCCAGCCAGGGCGTAAGGCGGTCAAGTTCAGGAGCTACCAACTCGCTCTCAAAATCCCAGGCGGGCGGCTGGCCATCCCAGCAGAGATGGGCCGTTTCCGTTTCATAGGGGCCCACCAATACGCCATTGGTTTCCTCGCGCAGGTACGCATGGGAGTAGGGGTCGCGCACCACCGGCAGTTCCGGCGCGAGATCGATCAACTCCTTCAACGGTTCGGTGATCATGTAGTGGTGCAGCATGTTGGCAATGGGAACATTGTGCCCTGTCCACGCGCCCACTACA
This sequence comes from Hyphomicrobiales bacterium, assembly GCA_038251095.1. Taxonomy (GTDB): domain Bacteria; phylum Pseudomonadota; class Alphaproteobacteria; order Rhizobiales; family Aestuariivirgaceae; genus Aestuariivirga. The sequence goes on along the minus strand of JBBSBQ010000002.1, from coordinate 107,246 downwards.
TCGCAATAGGAGCCGGCTGAATTCACCACATGCTGGCAAATGATGTTGCCCTTGTCGGTGATCACGTTCCATTCGCCCGATGGAAATTGCTCGATATCCATCACCCGAATGCGGCGATAGATCTCTGCGCCAAGCTTCCGCGCGCCGGCCGCCATCGCATTGGTGATGTCGGCCGGTGCCACATGGCCATCAGTAATGGTGTGGAAAGCCGCCTTAACACCAAAGGTTTCAAGGAAAGGATGGTATTGCTTGATCTCATTGGGGCCGATGATTTCGCATTCATAGCCCGCAAGGCGCGATACGCCGTAGACATACTTGAACCAGTTTACCTCTTCGTCCGTGGTGGCGAGCCTGAGCCCGCCGCAGCCATGCCAGGACACGGCCTGTCCCGTGAGCTTCTCCAGTTGCGGATAAAGCTGGGTGCCATAGAGATGCACCTTGGACATGTTAAGCGAGCCGTTGAACTGCGGGCATTGGCCCGCCGCATGCCAGGTCGAACCGGAGGTGAGCTCGCCTTTTTCGACAAGCACGATATCACTCCATCCTTCCAGCGCCAGATGATAAAGCAGGCCCACGCCCATCACGCCGCCACCGACCACAACCACCCGCGCATGGGACTTCATTCGATTCCTCCGAAAAACAAAACAGTGTAAACCGTGAGTGCTCATGTTCTCAAGCGCCGCGCAAGCAAGTTTCTTGTGCCGGAGGTGAGGGGGATTCACCACCGCGCGGTTCATAGTGGGTTCAGGTGGGTGGTGCGAGACTGGAAAACCAAGGAGAATTCGCCATGCGCAAGCTTTTAGCCGTTCTGTTTTTTGCTGTTTCTCTCACCCCCGCGGCCCACGCCACCTCGGGCCCGGGCTGCCTGATCGTCACCAATGTGGCCGATGATGACGCGCTGAATATGCGTAACCGGCCTTCGGCCTCATCGCGCATCGTCGATCAACTGGTGCCGGGCCAGCACGGCATTATCCATCTCGACGCGCCCTGCGGTCCCCTTAGCAGTCCGTGGCCCCAGCGGTGGTGCCGGGTCAGTCACTACAATGGTGAGTTGGTTACCCACGGCTGGGTGAAAGCCCGCTATGTCAGGGACAGCGATTGCCCGTGATCACGGGCAGATCGGCGATGGTAAGCCACTGCAAATTGCCCCAACAATTTCTGTGCGGAGGCTCCAGAATCCAAAGCCAAGCAGCAGCGGCGCCGTAAAGCCGCTCGCCACATAATAGATAAAATTGCGCACGCTGTCCGGCGCCCAGAACCCGGCATCGTCCCATTCCGCGCCTACCACATGTTTTTCAAACTGGTAATTGTCGCGGGTCAGCGTATCCAGCGGCTCGCCAAGGCCAAGGTCTTCCGCAAACATGGTCGCATGGGCCCGCCAAAAATGGCCAAGGCCACCCAAAAGCGCGCCCGCAACCGAGGCTGCAAAAACAAAGCATATGTAGGCAAAGCCGATCATCGGGCAAGATTATCGCCTGCTTTCTTACTCAGGGCTTAACGGCCTCATAGAGCATCAGGGCCGTGGCTGTGGCCACGTTGAGTGACTCCGCCCCGCCGGGCATGGGGATGCGGACAAGGCTGCTGCAAGCTGCGGCAAGCTCTTCTGAAAGCCCCCGGCGCTCGCTGCCCATAACGAACAGGGTGGGGGATTTATAACTCCGCCTGAAATCTTCAATTCCCTTGAGGTGGGTGCCAACCACATCGCCGCGCCAGCTTTTGCACAGCGCGATGAAAGCCGCTGTCTCCATCCGCACCAGGGGCACGCCAAAAATGGAACCGGTCGTAGCCCGTACACAGTCCCCCGAATAGGGATCGCAGGACTGGCCAACCAATATGATCCCGGAGGCGGCAACCGCATCGGCGGTGCGGATGATCGTTCCCAGGTTGCCCGGATCACGCATATCCTCCAGCGCCACCCATACGCCGTCTTGGACGACATCGTTCTCATAGCGCTGCTTGAACGTGGCGAGGGCGCTCTGCGGGTTGTTCTGCCCGCTGAGCCCCTCCATGACTTTTCCAGTCACCAGAATGGGCCGGGTTTCACCCCAGGCTGAAATGGCCTCCGTCGACACCAGGTGCTCCGGCACCCAGCCCGCTTTTCGCGCCCGGTCCAGCATCTCCCAGCCTTCGGCCACAAACAGGCCGGTTTCCTGTCTGAATTTCTTCTCGGAAAGCGAGCGGATAAGCTTGATCGCGGGATTTTGGGGGGACGTAACTGGAACCATGACGGCAAGTATACTTTCGGCTATATCTTCCGTCCATGAACATTCGCCCCAACATCAAAACCGGAATTTCCGTTTGCCCCCATGATTGCCCCTCAGCCTGCGCTCTGGAGGTGGAACTGCTGGATGAACGCACCATTGGCCGGGTGCGCGGCGCCATGGACAATTCCTACACGCTCGGCGTGATCTGCGAAAAAGTCGGCCGCTATGCCGAGCGCATTCACCATCCTGATCGCCTGCTTTATCCCTTGAGGCGCGTAGGCCCCAAGGGCACCGGCCAGTTCAAGCGCATAAGCTGGGACGAGGCGATGGAAGAAACCGCTTCCGCATTCCTCAAGGCCGAAGTCGATTATGGCTCCGAATCCGTCTGGCCCTATTACTATGCGGGCACCATGGGCCTCGTCATGCGTGACGGAATCGAGCGCCTCCGCCACACCAAGAATTATTCCGGCATGTATGGCACCTTCTGCATTTCACTTTCGTGGAGTGGATATTTTGCCGGGGCCGGCAATATTTCAGGCGTCGATCCCCGCGAAATGCAGAAGTCTGATCTCATCGTGATCTGGGGCGGCAATCCGGTGAACACCCAAGTGAACGTCATGACCCATGCCATGAAGGCCCGCAAGGATCGCGGAGCCAGGATCGCCTGCGTCGATATCTATGACACCGGCACCATGAAGCAGGCCGATGTGAAACTGCTTATCCGCCCCGGCACCGATGGCGCCTTGGCTTGCGCTGTCATGCACGTGCTGTTCCGCGATGGTTACGCCGACTGGCCTTATCTTGAAGCGCTTACCGATTGCCCGCGCGAATTTGAAGCTCATCTCAAATCCAAAACCCCGGAATGGGCTTCGAAGATTTGCGATATTTCAGTTGCTGAAATCGAAGCCTTTGCGAAACTTATTGGCGAAACCAAGCGCGCGTACTTCCGCCTGGGCTACGGCTTCGCCCGTGGACGCAATGGCGCCGTGAACATGCACGCCGCCTCCTGCATTCCCGTGGTCACCGGTGCCTGGAAACATGAAGGCGGCGGCGCGCTCCATTCCAACAGCGGCATCTACAAGTGGAACAAGAAAATGATCGAGGGCACCGACGCCAAAAAGAGCGGCCTTCGCGTCATCGATCAAAGCCGCATTGGCCCGGCACTTCTGGGAAATCCCTTCGATCTCGCCGGCGGCCCGCCCGTCAAGGCCATGCTCATCCAGAACACCAATCCGGCCTCCGTGGCTCCTGACCAGACCAAGGTGAAGCAGGGTCTGGCCCGTGAGGACCTCTTCGTCTGCGTGCACGAGCAATTCATGACTGAGACTGCAAAATATGCTGACATCATTTTGCCAGCTACCATGTTTCTCGAACATGATGATGTCTATCAGGGCGGCGGCCATCAGCACATCATGTTTGGCCGCAAACTGGTGGAAGCTCCGGGTGAATGCCGCAGCAACCATGAGGTGCTGTGCGACCTCGCCAAGCGTCTGGGCGCCGAGCATGAGGGCTTCACCAAAACGCCGCGTGAATTGATTGACTGGACCCTGCAGCATTCGCGTCGCCCCGGTTTGCAGAAGCTCGATGAAGAGAACTGGTTTGACGTACAGCCAGATTTTGAGACGGCGCATAACCTCAAACGCTTCGGCCATGCCGACGGCAAGTTCCATTTCAAGCCCGATTGGGTGAAGGCCTCCTATCTCTCACCAACCGGCCCTCTCGGCCCGATGAATGCCATGCCCATATTTCCCGATCACTGGGGCGCCATTGAAGAGGCAAATGAGGAATATCCCTTCCGCCTCGCCACCAGCCCCGCCCGCACCTTTCTCAATTCCACCTTCAATGAAACGCCATCCTCCCTCAAGCGGGAGGGCAGGCCCACGCTCTTCGTGCATCCCCAGGACTTGGCAGAAGTGGGCATTGCTGATGGCGACAAGGTAAAGGTGGGCAGCGCCCGTGGTGTCGTCACCCTCCATGCCAAGGCCCATGACGGGCAGCGGCGCGGTGTTCTGATTGCTGAATCCATCTGGCCCAATGAGGCCTTTGAAGACGGGCAGGGCATCAATACCCTGACGGGCTGCGATCAGGCGGCCCCCGCGGCGGGCGGCCTTTTCCACGATAACCGCGTCTGGCTGAAGCCTGCCCGATGAATCGGGGATGAACGACTGAATCAGCCGGGGTTCAGGCGGGAAGTCCTAGTGTGAGGTCTAGTTAAACGTCTTTCACGACGGAACCGACATGAGAACCCTGATTGCACTGCCCCTCGCCGGACTTCTGCTGGCTGTGCTGTCGGCTCCGTCCTTTGCCGGTGATGACAAGAAAAATGCCACGCAGACCCACACTGCAACCACCAATCATCAGGTTTCCATCAAGCTTTTGCGCCTCCGGATGAGACCTCGGCAAACCCCGGTCATCCCCCTCGGAATTAACCAATGATTAACCCTTTCGAGTCCGTCCAAGTGCTTGAAAAGAATCATTTTCTCGCAGGCCAGAATCGATCCACGGTGCCGTCCATGATAGAAATCCGCTACCCAAACCCGCCGTCATGGCTTCTGTTGATGGCCGTATTTCTGATCCTCGCAACTCTCGCGCCCGTCGCTGTTCTGGTCGGTTGAAAGCCTCAGGCCAGCTTCGAAATTCGTTCGAAGAGCAGGTCAAAAAACCCTTGCGCATTGATCGAACGGCATACCGTGGCATTGGGCTTCTTGCCTGTAACGCGCCACCAATCCACCACCGTCATGCCCATGGTGAGTTCTGACTCGCACTCGATCTCCACATTCACCTCGCGGCTTTGAAAGAGTTCGGGCTTCAATAGCCAGGCCATGACGCAGGGGTCATGCAGCGGCCCGCCATCAGTGCCGTATTTTTCTTCGTCAAAACGTTCGGAAAAAGACAGCATCGCCGCGATGGCGGGTCCCGGCCGGTTATTGATCCCGCGGAATCTCTCGATGCGCGCCGCGGTGGACAAGGCCTGGTGCGTGCAGTCCAGCGGGACAAGCGTCATCGGAATGCCCGCCTGAAACACCACGCGCGCCGCATGCGGGTCCACATAAATATTGAACTCCGCCGCAGGGGTAATATTTCCCGCCTCAAAGTAACCGCCGCCCATGGCGACGATGCGTTTGATGCGCGATACGATCCTGGGCTCACTGATGAGGGCGAGCGCGATATTTGTCATGGGGCCGAGAACGCACAGGGTGATGGTTCCCGCTTCGTGCGTCATCAGGGTTTCAACGATGAAATCCATCGCATGCTGCTTCTGCAGCGGCATCTTTGGGTCAGGCCAGACCGGGCCATCAAGCCCCGTTTGTCCATGAACATGCTCGGCAGTCTTTAGCGGGCGCAGAATGGGGCGCGCCGCTCCGGCAAAAACCTTGATCTCGGGCCGGCCCGCCAATTCGCAAATCTTGCGCGCGTTGATTTCAGTGAGTGCCAGCGGCACGTTTCCCGCCACCGCCGTAATGCCCAGAACCTCAAATTCCGGCGAAGCCAGCGCCAGCAGTATGGCAACGGCATCGTCCTGGCCGGGGTCCGTATCGATGATGATGGGCAGGGGCTTGGTCATTTTTTGGAAGCTCTTTGTTTCTTGCGCAGGTGATGGGTGAGCGCCAGGGAAATGCAATGGCACAGGGGCTCTTCTGGTAGCCTATCCCCGATATCAAAGACAATGCTCCTGTTGCCCTCAAATTTCAGCTTGCTCCGGTAGAGTTGCTTGAAATCGTCGATCAGGCCCGAGGTGCAAATGAAATACATGGCGTATTTTGTGGGTTCGTTTTTGATATGGTCAATCCGGATGGTGCTGCCGCTCCCCGTTTCCAGGGTAATATAACTGGGCTGCCCCCAGCGCAGGGTTTCCTCAAGCCGCCCCACCCCAGGCGTTGTCTTCGCCACATCGAATATCATCTGGCGCAGGGCGAGCAGATTTTTCCGCACCGGCTTGGGATAGACCCCGAAATCAAGCTTTGCCATGAGCCGTTGTTTCCATGATATTTCTTCCCCTGCTGCCCCTCTACTGCCACACTGCTGACAGTAAATTGTCAGCAGTGCTAAATTAGGTAAAGACATGCGTAGAGCCGACCGCCTTTTGCAGTTGATCCAGATCCTGCGCCGCCACCGCCGCCCGGTGACCGGTGATTTGATGGCGCGTGAGCTGGAAGTTTCGCTCCGCACGGTTTACCGCGATATTGCCATCCTGACCATCGAAGGGGTCCCCATCCGCGGCGAGGCGGGCGTGGGCTATGTGTTGGGTGAGGGCTATGACCTGCCACCCCTGATGTTCACCACCGATGAGCTGGAAGCGGTCATGCTGGGCCTACGCTGGGTGGCCAGGCGCGGTGACAAGGATTTGGCCCGTGCCGCCCTTGATACGGTGGCCAAGATCGGCACCGTGCTGCCGGAAAAGCTCAGGCCGTTCCTGTTCGATGCGGGGCTGCTGGTGCCGCCGCGCATGCATCACACTCAGGACCGCATTGATGTGGCCCAGTTCCGCGCCGCCATCCGCGATGGCCGGAAAGCCACGATTTCCTATCGCAGCGAAGAGGGCAATGAAACCATCCGCACTATTTGGCCCATTGCCATTTCCTATTTCGATGCCCAGCGCCTGATCATCGGCTGGTGCGAATTGCGCACCGCCTTCCGCTCCTTCCGCACCGACCGCATGATGGCCATGGAAGTGCTGAAGGATAAATATCCGGAGCGGCGCAAGGTTCTGCTGAAGAAATGGCAGGACGACGTCCGCAGGGAAACCGGCCAGCCGCAGTTGGATGTGTTTATGTAATCCGGTTGACCGCCATCGCCAGCGCCTTCGGATAGAGCTTGTGCTCTTCCAACAGAACCCGCGCTGATAAAGTTTCAGGCGTGTCACCCGAAAGCACTGGAACTTCCGCCTGCGCAATCACAGGCCCGCCGTCCAGCTCTTCAGTCACGTAGTGGACCGAGCAGCCGTGAACCTTCGCGCCATCGGCCAGAGCCCGTTCGTGCGTATGGGTTCCCTTGAACGAGGGCAGAAGTGAAGGATGAATGTTGATCATTTTCCCGGCCCAGGGTTCTAGCAGCACCGAGCTCATGACACGCATGAATCCGGCGCAGGCTATCAAATCCAGTTTCTGCGATTGCAGATAATCGTTAAGCGCAGTGTCAAAGCTTTCGCGCGTCGCATAACTTTTATGATCAATGACATGCGTTGGAATGTTCCGGCTCTGCGCGAATTTCAGCCCGGCAGCATCCCACCTGTTGGAAACCACGCACCCGATCTCAGCGGGGTAGGCTGGATCCCGCGCCGCTTCCACAAGGGCCGCCATGTTGGAACCGCGTCCCGAAATCAGAACCCCGACACGCTTTCGCCTCATCGGACTTTCAGGCTTCCCGTTGTTGCAACCTGCGCCTCTTTGCCCCGGCGCTTGCGCAAATGGCCAAGGGTGACGACCGTCTCGCCGGATTTCTTGAGCGCTGTCGCAATGGCTTTGGCGTCCTTCGCCTTCACCACCACAATCATGCCGATGCCGCAGTTGAAGGTCCGCAGCATTTCACGTTCAGGCGTGCCGCCAATCTCCTGCAGCCAGCCGAACACCGGCAGGAACGGCACCACGTCCAGATTAATTTCAGCAACACAGCCTTTGGGCAGTACACGGGGAATGTTTTCCAGAAAGCCGCCACCGGTGATATGCGCCAGCGCCTTGATGGATTTGCTTTTCCGGAAGATCTTCAGCAGCGGCTTCACATAAATCCGCGTCGGCACCAGCAGGGCCTCACCCAGGATCTTGCCCTTGGCAAAGGGGGCAGGGGCATCATAGCCAAGCCCGCTCATCTCAACAATTTTGCGGATGAGGGAATAGCCATTGGAATGCGGCCCCGATGACGCCAGACCCAAAATCACATCGCCCGGTCCCACATCCTTCGCCGGCAGAATTCTTTTGCGTTCGACAGCCCCTACCGCAAATCCCGCAAGGTCATAATCCTTGCCATGATACATGCCGGGCATTTCAGCGGTTTCCCCGCCGATGAGCCCGCAGCCCGCCTGTTTACAGCCCTCGGCGATACCGGCGATCACCGCGCGGGCCTGCGCCACCTCAAGCTTGCCCGTGGCGAAGTAATCGAGAAAAAACAGCGGCTCGGCCCCTTGCACGATGAGGTCGTTCACTGACATTGCCACCAGATCAATGCCCACCCCGTGGTGCAGGCCCGATTCAATGGCGACGCGCAATTTGGTGCCCACCCCGTCATTGGCTGCCACCAGAACCGGATCCTTGTAGCCGCAGGCCTTGAGGTCAAAGAGCCCGCCAAACCCGCCCAGCGTCGAATCAGTGCCCCTGCGACGGGTCGCCCTGGCCAAGGGCTTGATCGCTTCAACCAGGGCGTTTCCAGCACTTATATCCACGCCCGCATCGGCATAGGTGATGCCGTTTTGTTGTGCTTGTTTGCCGTCGCTCATGCCGCTAGTTTGCCCTAATATTCATGCTAAGGGGGCTCTTAGCCTGAAGTGGCGTGCGAATAAAGCGTGATGGTGGCTAATCACCAGAGGAAATGGAGCGGTTGACGGCATGATCTATCAACGACTGTGGCTGATATTCATGGCCACGATGATCATGCTTGGCGCCTCCGCCGCCCAGGCGGCAGGGCCGGTTGAAACTAGCGTCTTCGCCGTCCAGGGCGTGGCCGCCGATATCACCGACAAGGATGTGGCCACCGCCAAGAACAAGGCCCTGTTTGAAGTCCAGATGAAAGCCATCGTCATGCTGGCGCAGCGGCTGGGCAATGAAACCTTTGCCGCAGAAATCGCCAAGCTGGAACCCAAGGACGTGCTGCCCCTGCTTAAATCCCTCTCAATAGAGGAGGAGGGCACCGGGCCCGGCCACTACATCGGCAAATTCACGGTCCGGTTCATTCCGGCAAAGGTCGAGCGGCTTTTTGAAAGCTATGGCGTCACCGTTGTCTCCGAACAGGCCACCCCCATGCTCGTGCTGCCCATCTGGAAGGCGGCGGAAGGCACCCAGCTTTGGGAGGACAACCTGTGGCGCACCGCCTGGCTCAATCTTCACGCCGAGCAGTCACTAGTCCCCCTTATCATCCCCATCGGCGATCTTGAGGATTCTGCCGCCATCAGCGCGCAGGATGTGCTCAATCTCGATCCGATAAAGCTTGAGGCGTTGCGCCGCCGCTATGGCACCCGGACCATCCTGGTTGCCATCGCCGAACCCGCCGAAGGCAATGGCGTGCGCGCCATGATGAATGCCGAATCCGAGCTTGGAAAAATCACCTTTGACAAGATCTATACCGCCGATCCGCCGACCCTTGAGGCTTCGGCCGCCCTCGCCGCCGCGCGCTTCCACGCCGTCATGGTCGACAAGTACAAGTCGGACAAGTCGAGAGCCCGGCAGGTCAGCGCCGAGGCCAGCGAATCCCACTCAATTCCAGTGACCGTGCCCTTCACCAGCCCTTCCGAATGGAATGCCGTCCGTTCGCGCATTCTCTCCGCACCGGGCATCATTGGCGTTGACGTGTCAACCCTTGCTGCCGATGGTGCTGTGATCAGATTGATGTATGTTGGCGACCTGCAGGGGGTGCAGACGTCAATGCAGGGAACGGGACTACAGATGTCGCAAATCGGGGGGAATTGGGTCATTCAGTCCCAATTGTAATGCCCATCAACCTGCCAAATTTCATTACCATCGGCCGCATCCTGCTGGTCCCCATAACCGTGTGGCTGATCATCTCCGGAGAATTTTCGTGGGCCTTCACGGCCTTTGTGGCAGCGGGCATCAGCGATGGCGTGGATGGTTATATCGCCAGGAAGTTAAGCCAGCGCTCGGAGCTGGGCGCCTATCTCGATCCCATTGCCGACAAGGCCTTGCTCGTGTCCATCTACGTGTCCCTTGGGTTTTTGAAATTTCTGCCGGCCTGGCTGGTCATTCTCGTAGTGACGCGCGATGTCCTGATCGTGGGCGCGGTTATTCTGGCATGGGTGGTGGGAAAACCCATGGTGGTAGCCCCGTCCATGGCCAGCAAGGTGAATACCGTGGGGCAGATCGTTCTGGCCGGCGTGGTGTTGGGCCTTCTGGGATTGAACGTCAGCATGGAGCAACTGCTGTTTGCCGGCTATGCCTTTGTTGCGATTTTGACCTTCGGCTCGGGCGCATTATACATGCGCGACTGGCTGCTACACATGGCCAATGGCAAGCAGGAGTAAGGCTTCCCCATGACGCTGCAAAAGCAAATTATCTTCTGGGTCGTTTCCTTCCTGGTGCTCATCCTTATCCTCTGGCTGCTCAGCCCAATCTTGCTACCGTTTATTGCGGGCCTCGTATTGGCTTATTTTCTCGATCCCGTAGCCGACGCGCTTGAGCGTCTCGGCCTGCCGCGCGTTGCGGCTACTGCCGTAATTCTTCTGCTCAGTATCCTCTTGCTAGTTTTGATCGGGCTTCTCATCGTTCCCATCCTCGGCGACCAGATCGTGAGGTTTGCCGGCGACCTGCCATCCCTGATGCAATCGCTGCTGGCGCGCTTTAATGAACTGGCCCCGCAATGGATGAAGGATGCCATCGCCAAATCCGGCACCGATATTCAGGGCTCCATCTCTGATATCGCAGGCAAAGCCGCAAGCTGGACTGCGTTGCTGCTGGCCTCCGTGTGGTCCGGCGGCATGGCCCTCGTCAACATTCTCTCGCTCCTCGTCGTGACGCCGATTGTGGCCTTCTATTTGCTGGCCGATTGGGATCGCCTCGTTGCCAAGGTCGATAGCTGGCTGCCGCGCGACCATGCAGACGAAATCAGAAACATCTTCACCGACATTGACGCTGCAATGGCGGGCTTCATCCGCGGCCAGGGAACCGTATGCCTTCTGCTCGGCTTGTTCTATGCCCTGGCGCTGACCATTGCCGGTTTGAAATTTGGCCTCGTTATTGGTCTTGGCGCGGGTCTCTTGAGTTTCATTCCCTATGTCGGTGCGCTGGTGGGTGGCGTTGTGGCGATTGGTGTGGGCCTCGTGCAATTCTGGCCGGATTTTACCAGCATCCTGATTATCATCGGCATCTTCGCCGCGGGCCAGTTCATCGAGGGCAATTTCCTTTCCCCCAAACTGGTGGGCAGCAGCATCGGTCTGCATCCCGTCTGGTTGATGTTTGCGCTCTTCGCCTTTGGTTACGTTTTTGGCTTTGTCGGGCTCTTGCTGGCCGTTCCCCTGGCGGCGGCGGCAGGCGTTCTCGTACGCTTTGCCCTTAGCCAATATTTGGCAAGCAAGCTCTATCGCGGCGTTCCCCGTGAGATGCCAGCGCCCACAAGATCCCCGGTGCGTAACCGCACGAAATGAAGGGCAGGGGCCGACAACTTGTTTTGGAACTGCCCCACCGGCAAGCCCTGGGCCGTGATGACTTCCTGGTGACCGATTCCAACTCCGCAGCCGTGGCCCTGATCGACTACTGGCCCGATTGGCCCGCCCGCGTGGCCATGATCGTGGGCCCGCAGGGAAGCGGAAAGTCCCATCTTGTGGAAGTCTGGCGCCAGCGCTCACAGGCTAGCCGGGTTCAAGCCGCCGACGTTAGAGTGGAGACCGCCCCCGAGATATTGGTATCCGGTGCCGCCGCTATCGAGGATGCAGCGCCCCCGCTCGATGAGCGCGGGCTTTTCCACCTTTTGAATTTGGCAAAGCAGCAGGACAGCAGCGTTTTGCTGACCGCCGAGACGAGGCCGGAACACTGGAAAATTGCCTTGCCCGATCTGCTGTCGCGGCTCAAGGCCATACCGGTTCTGGAAATTCTGCCGCCCGATGATGCCCTGTTGCGGGGCGTGCTCGTAAAGCTGTTTTTTGACCGCCAGATCGCAGCGGCGGAATCCACCATCAGCTTCATGCTCACCCGCATGCCCCGTTCCCTTGGCGCGGCGCGTTTGCTGGTGGCTGAAATTGACCGCCGTGCCCTAGAGGAACGGGCCGAGGTAACACGCCCCTTTGTGGCCAAGGTGATGGGCGATTTTTCCGCCCCCGGGCTGTTTGGCGAGGAAGACTAGAGGATCATTTACCCCCTCCGCATTCCCCGCTTTCACCAAACTGTCATATGGGGCTATTATCCGAAGAATATTTAAGGACTTCCCGATGAACGACATGCCGAAACCTGAAGCCGTCGAAACCATTGGCATGGACAGCCCCCAGCGGTTTTTTAATCGCGAGCTGTCCTGGCTGGGCTTCAACATGCGGGTTTTGGAAGAGGCCCGTAACCGGAATCATCCTTTGCTGGAACGCCTCCGTTTTCTCTCCATTTCCGGAAACAACCTTGATGAGTTCTTCATGGTGCGCGTTGCGGGCCTCGTGGGCCAGGTGCGCGAGCATATGGTGGAAATTAGCCCCGATGGCCTGAACCCGGAAGAACAGCTTGAAAAAATTCGGAAATTTGCCCTGGAGCTGATGGCGGAGCAGGACCGGCGCTGGCTTCAGCTTAAAATAGAATTGACTGAAAACGGCATCACCATCGTCAACGAGGAGCTTCTGACGGCAGAAGAGCACAAATGGCTCGACAACCGCTTCCTCGAACACATTCTCCCCATCGTCACCCCCATTGCCATCGATCCTGCCCATCCCTTTCCGTTCATTCTCAATCGCGGCTTCATCATCGCGCTCGAACTGAAGCGGAGGCGCGATGGCGGCATCATGAATGCGCTGCTGCCCATCCCGCCGCAGCTTGAGCGCTTCATCCGGTTGCCGGGCGCAAGCCCGCGCTTCATTTCGCTGGAACACATGCTGCGGGTTTTCCTGCCCAAACTGTTCCCCGGCTATGATGTTCTGGGGCAGGGCCTGTTCCGCATCATCAGGGACAGCGATATCGAAATCGAGGAAGAGGCCGAAGATCTTGTGCGTGTGTTCGAAAGCGCCTTGAAACGCCGCCGCCGCGGTTCGGTGATCCGCATGGAAGTCGATGCCGATTGCCCGCCGGGCATTCGCGGCTTCATTGCCGACCAGTTGGATGTGACCGAAGATGTGACGGTCACCTGCGAAGGTCTCGTTGGCTACGCCGACACCAAACAGCTTATTCTCGATGAACGGCCCGACCTGAAATTCACGCCCTATCTGGCGCGCTTTCCCGAGCGCGTGCGCGACCATGGCGGCGATTGCTTTGCCGCCATCCGGCAAAAGGATTTCGTCGTCCACCACCCTTACGAGTCATTTGATGTCGTGGTGCAGTTTGTGTTGCAGGCGGCAAGCGATCCGAATGTGGTGGCCATCAAGCAGACGCTCTACCGCACCTCAAACAATTCCCCTATCGTCGCGGCGCTTGCCAAGGCCGCGGAAGCGGGCAAGTCCGTCATGGCGCTGGTGGAACTCAAGGCCCGCTTTGATGAAGAAGCCAACATCCAGTGGGCCCGCGACTTGGAGCGCGCCGGCGTGCAAGTTGTGTTCGGCTTCATCGAACTCAAAACCCATGCAAAGGTTTCCATGGTGGTGCGCCGCGAAGGCAGCAACATGCGGAGCTACGTTCACTACGGTACCGGCAACTATCATCCGATCACGGCAAAGATCTATACCGACCTTTCCTTCTTCACCAGCGATCCGGCTCTCTGCCGTGATGCGGCACGGCTGTTTAACTTCATCTCCGGTTATGCCCAGCCGGAAGACCTGGAAAAGCTCTCGCTTTCGCCCATCAATTTGAAGCCGCGCCTGCTCAAGCATATTGACGATGAAATCGCCCATGCCAAGGCGGGCCGGCCTGCGCACATCTGGGGCAAGTTCAATTCGCTGGTTGACCCCGGCATCATCGATGCCCTTTACAAGGCAAGCCAGGCCGGAGTTAAGATTGATTTTGTCGTGCGGGGCATTTGCTGCCTGCGTCCGGGCGTACCCGGCCTGTCCGAAAACATCCGTGTGAAAAGCATTGTTGGGCGTTTCCTCGAACACTCCCGGATCATTTGCTTCGGCGCGGGCCACGGGCTTCCCCATGCCAAGGCGCTTGTTTATATTGGCTCCGCTGACCTGATGCCGCGCAACCTGCATCGCCGCGTGGAAACCCTGATCCCCATTGAGAACCCCACCGTGCATGAGCAGATTCAGGATCAGATCATGGTGGTGAATTTCAAGGACAATCAGCAGAGCTGGAACATCCAGCCCGATGGTTCGGCCCAGCGCGTGGTCCCGGGGCCGAATGAGCCGCCATTCAATGCCCACGAGTATTTCATGAATAATCCCTCTCTCTCTGGACGCGGACGCTCGCTTAAAGCTAGTGTCACCGGCGATTACGCAGACTCGAAGAGAAAGTCCAGGATTCGGAAGTGAGCTGGCACAAGGGCTTCAGGACAGAACCACCGACCTATCGTCCCGTTGCCGTGGTGGACATTGGCTCCAACTCGGTTCGCCTTGTCGTTTATGACGGCCTCCGCCGCTCGCCCACGCCGGTGTTTAATGAAAAAATCCTCTGCGGCCTGGGCAAAGGCGTGGCCATCACCGGAAAACTGGCCGAGAGCGGCATGGCCCGCGCCCTCGCGGCCCTGCGCCGTTTCCGCACCCTGGCCAAACAGATAGGCGTAAAGCAGGTTTTCGCCGTGGCAACCGCCGCTGCCCGCGAGGCCACAAATGGCCAGAGCTTTATCGAAAGCGCCGAAGAGGCCATTGGCGTCGGCATCAACGTCCTCTCCGGCAAGGAAGAGGCGCGCTACGCCGCCCTTGGCGTGATCGCCGGCATCCCCGAGGCCGATGGCATAGTCGGCGACCTGGGCGGCGGTTCCCTTGAACTCATTGACGTGCAGGACGGAAAACTGCGCGACGGCATTACCCTTCCCATTGGACCTTTGCGCCTGATCGACATGTCCGGCGGTTCCATCAAGCGGGCCAAGGAAATCGTCGATGACTATCTCGAGAAGGCCACGCTTCTGGCGAACCTGAAAGGTCGCTCCTTCTATGCCGTCGGCGGCACATGGCGAAATTTGGCGCGGCTTCACATGGCGCAGAACAAATATCCGCTCCATGTGCTGCACCACTACGCGATGACGCGGCAACAGGCTTCCGCCGTTGCCGATCTCGTTTCCGGCCTGTCAGCGTCTTCGTTGCGGGACGTGCGCGAAGTGTCCAAAAGCCGGTCCGACACGCTGCCCTATGGCGCCCTGGTGCTTGATCGCCTCCTGGCCAAGGGCAAGGCAAGCCACGTTGTTGCTTCGGTTTATGGTGTGCGTGAAGGCCTTCTCTATTCCAAGCTGCCGCGCCGCAAGATGCAGGCCGATGCACTTCTTTCGTCGTGCTGGGATTTTGCCCGGCGCTATGCCCGCTCGCCTGAGCATGAACTGGAACTGTGTGATTGGACTGATCAAATTTTTGGCGGTGCGGGCTTCAAGGAGAACGAGGTTGAAACGCGCCTGCGTTATGCCGCGTGCCTGTTGGCCGACATTGGCTGGCGGGCCCATCCGGATTATCGGGCCGAACGCTCCCTTGGCATGATTTCACAAGCTGCTTTCGTTGGCATCGATCATCCCGGCCGCATCTTCCTCGCGCTCACCATTTTCTACCGCTACGAAGGCGAGGAGATGGGCGATGGCCTGGTTCACCTTCTCGATGACAACCAGATGATGCGGGCCCACCTGCTGAGCTCCGTTTTCCGCCTTGCTTACATTCTTTCGGCCGCCATGCCCGGCATGCTGCCGCGCATCGGGCTCAAGATGGCCGAGGGAAAAACCCTGCAGCTCCGCTTGCCGAAAAAATTGCAGGACCTCATGGGCGAACGCGTCGAAAAGAGATTGGCGGGCCTCGCCTCTGAAATGGGCCGGGTCGCCAAGGTTGTGATTGATTAGCCGCGTGCCGGCGAAATTATCACACGCCCATCCCTGAACCCGATCATCGCCTTGCCGCGCTTCAGTTCCAGCGCCAGATTGCCGAACACTTCGCGCCGCCAACCATGCATCAACGGCACATCCGCGTCATCGCTTTCAGCAACCGCCTCAATATCAGAGGTGTTCGCCACCAGTTTAGGTGCCAGCCCCTCGCGCTCGCAAACAACTTTCAGCGCCAGCTTCAAAATTTCAGCCGCCGCCTGGACCGATTCAGAGCTTTCCTCGCGGCCCCAAGTGGTGTGGGGCAGGGTGGCGGGATCACGCGCCAGGCCTTCCTTGACCGACCGGATCAGGCCATCGCCAATGCGCGATGTCGACATTCCCCTTGGCAGCGCCCGCAGTTGCCCAAGAGCTTCCTTGCTTTGCGGCATCTGCATTGCAACTTCCGCCACCGCGTCATCCTTGATCACGCGCGAGCGCGGCACATTTTTTTCCTGCGCATCCATCTCGCGCCAGCCGGAAACCTCTATGAGAACTGCCAACTGCTTCTTTGACTTAAGCCGCACCTTGATGCGCTTCCAGGCATCCTGTGGTTCGGTCCGGTAGGTTTCAATCGCCATCAGGATGGCCATTTCCTGGGCCAGCCAAGGCTCGCGGCCATTAGCGTCGAGATCGAGCTTCAATTTTTCATAAACCGTGCGCAGATACGTCACATCCGACAGTGCATAGGTGAGTTGTTTTTCAGTCAACGGGCGCCGCGACCAATCGGTAAAGCGCGACGACTTGTCGATCTGCGCCTTCGCCAGCTTGCGCACAATGGCTTCATAGCTTACCTGGTCGCCGAAGCCGCAGACCATGGCAGCAATCTGTGTATCAAAAATGGGATGCGGTACGGTGCCGGCGAGATGCACCATGATTTCCACATCCTGCCGCGCCGCATGGAAAACTTTCAGCACCTTCTCGTTGTTCATCAGGGCAAAGAATGGCTTCAGGTCAATGCCTTCGGCCATCGGATCAATCAGCCCGTTAACCTCGGCTCCGGCGATCTGGATGAGGCAGAGATCGGGCCAATAGGTCGTCTCCCGCATGAATTCCGTGTCGACGGTCACAAAAGTCTCTTGCGCCAAGGCCTTGCACAGCGCCGCCAGCGCCTTTGTATCGGTAATGAGGTCCATGGCTGCTACCTCGCCAGAGTCGAGCAGCAAGGTCAACAAGACTTGGAAAGGTTTTCGGAAATATATTTTAATACAATAAAATCAAATAGTTATGAGGAAGCTCTATACGGGGTTATGAAAACACCCGTTTGAAGATCGTATCCACATGCTTGGTGTGATAGCCGAGATCGAACAGGGCTTTGAGCTCCGCAGGCTTGAGATGGGCGGACACTTCCGTGTCTTTCATCAACAGGTCGAGAAAATTGCCTTCGCCCCGCCACACCGGCATGGCGTTGCGCTGCACCGCGGCGTAGGAGGCCTCGCGGCTCATGCCTTTCTGCGTCAGCGCCAGCAGAATGCGCTGGGAATGTACCAGGCCGCCGAGCCGGTCCAGATTGCGCTTCATGTTTTCCGGATAGACCAGCAGTTTGTCGATGACGCCGGTCAGGCGCTTGAGGGCAAAATCCAGATGCACCGTCGCATCCGGCCCAATGCCGCGCTCCACCGAGGAGTGCGAAATATCGCGCTCATGCCACAGGGCAACATTCTCAAGCGCCGGAATGGCGGCCGAGCGCACTAGCCGTGCCAGCCCTGTGAGATTTTCAGTCAGCACCGGATTGCGCTTGTGCGGCATGGCCGAAGAGCCCTTTTGCCCCGGCGAGAAATACTCCTCGACCTCGAGCACTTCTGTCCGTTGCAGATGGCGGATTTCCGTGGCCAGCCGTTCAATGGAACTTGCCACCACCGCAAGGATCGAGAAATACATGGCGTGCCGGTCCCGTGGGATCACCTGGGTTGAAACCGGCTCCGGCGCAAGACCCAGTCTCTTGGCCACATATTCTTCAACACTGGGATCGATATTTGCGAAGGTGCCCACGGCGCCGGAAATGGCGCAAGTGGAAACTTCCTCCTTTGCCGCAATGAGCCGTGCCCGGCTTCGCGAAAATTCCGCGTAGGAATAGGCAAGCTTCACCCCGAATGTCGTGGGCTCCGCATGAATGCCGTGGCTGCGCCCGATACAAACCGAATTCTTGTGTTCCTTGGCCCGGCGCTTCAACGCGGCCAGCAAGCCATCGATATCGGCAATGAGAATATCGGCAGCCCGCACCAGTTGGATGTTGAAACAGGTATCAAGCACATCCGATGAGGTCATGCCCTGGTGCACGAAGCGCGCCTCCGGCCCCACGATTTCCGAAAGATGGGTGAGGAAGGCAATAACGTCATGCTTGGTTTCCGCCTCGATTGCGTCAATGCGCGCCACATCGAAAATGGCGTCCTTGCCCATGGCCCAGATTTTCTTCGCCGCCGCCTTGGGCACAATGCCAAGCTTCGCCATGGCATCCGCCGCATGGGCCTCGATCTCGAACCAGATGCGGAAACGCGTCTGCGGCTCCCAGATGGCGGTCATCTCGGGCCGTGAATAACGCGGGATCATCGGTTGCCTCTGAATAATCTCATCAAAATGCCCTGAAGGTGATAATTGTCGTGGTGTCCCTGATCCCGGGGATGGGTTGCAGCTTTTCCGAAACGAAGTGGCCCACGTCCTGGTTCTCCTCAAGATAGAACTTCACCAGGAGATCGTAAGCGCCTGCAGTGGAATAGATTTCCGAAGCAATTTCCGCGTCCGCAATGGCCGTGGCCACCTGGTAGGATTTGCCGAGTTCACACTTGATCTGGACAAAAAATGCTTTCATGGCCTACTCACTGTTGGAGGAAACGGCTGGGCCTCAGCATAGGTCCCTTCCGACCATTTGTACCATGCGAAACTCGCATCTTTGACATCGCCCTTTGCATCGAGAGAAAGAGGACCCAACACCGTGTTCAACATATTTCCGGCGCGCAGCCATTGGCTGAGTATGCGGCCATCGACACTGCGGGTTGCCGTTGCCGCCTGGGCAAAGGCCTGCACCGCCGCGTAGGCCTGCAAGGTGTAACCCTCCGGATTATAGTCCGCCGCCCTGAAGGCCTCAATTGCGGTTCTCGCTGCATTCGATTTTTGCGCATCCGGCGCAAAGGTCACAAGCGTGCCTTCGCCCGAGGTTCCGGATGTGGCCCAGAATTGCTCAACCAGCAGCGCATCGCCCCCCACGAGAATGGCGGATGAGGCGAAATCGCGCATTTGCCGGATGATGGTGCCCGCCTCAAAAGCGTAGCCGCCGAGATAGATAACATCCACATTGGCAGCCAGCATTTTCTGAACCAGGTCATTGTAATCATTGGCCCCGGCCTTGTAGCTTTCTCGCACTTTCTCGGTTACCCCCGCACTGTTGAGCGCGCTCTTAAACATGGTGGCGAGCCCCACGCCATAAACCGAGCTGTCATCCAGAATGGCAATGTTTTTCCCGGCATAGGCTCTGGCAACGGCGCGGCCCGCAAAGGCCCCCTGTGCATCGTCGCGGCCGCACACGCGGTTCACATTCCAGCCGCCGTCGTCGGTGAACTTCGGGCTGGTGGAGGAGGGGCTGATCATGATGATGCCGGCATCCTCGTAGATCTTTGCAGCAGCAATGGAAGAGCCCGAGCAATAATGCCCCGCCACGAATTTGACGCCCCTTGCCACCAGTTGATTGGCAACCGCCATGGCCTGCTTGGGATCGCAGCCATCGTCGGCAACCTCAAGCACAAGCTGCTCGCCATTGACCCCGCCGCTGGCATTGATGTCCGCCACGGCGCGGCTCACGCCCTGGCGCAATTGCTCGCCAAGCGCCGCGTACTGTCCCTTCAGGGGGCCCGCCGTCGCAATGAGAATTTCGGCATGGGCCGAAAGGCTCATGGCGCAGAGCAACACAACACCAAAGTTTATTTTTGCAATTTTGATCACGCCGCCTCGTCAGGTAACTTCCCGCCCTCTCTGGGGAGGTACGGTCAGGCAACTATCGCTAGAACTTGGGCATTTCGCAATAAAAAACCCGCGTGAAGCAAATCACGCGGGTTCTCTTCAAATGTGTCGCGGCTTATTGCAGCGAAGGATCTTCAGCGTACTTACCATTGGAGAACTTGTACCAGACGTATTTGGCGTCATTGACGTCGCCCTTTGCGTTGAGCGACAGATCGCCAAGTACGGTCTTGAAGGTATTACCGCCGCGGAGCCACTCGGCAATCTTCTTGCCGTCGGTGCCGCCTGTAGCCGCAGCAGCCTGGGCCCAAGCCTGGATCGCTGCATACTCATAAAGCGTGTAGCCTTCCGGATCGTAGCCTGCGGCCTTGAACTTCTCGACCACATCCTTGGCAGCCGGGTTGTTGCGGGGTTCGGGAGCAAAGGTGAAGATCATGCCTTCGCCGGCAGGGCCGGTGATGGTCCAGAACTCTTCGGTGTTGAACGCGTCACCGGAGACCATCTGGGCCGACATGCCCTGTTCACGCATCTGGCGCAGGATAAGGCCGCCTTCCGTGTGATAACCGCCAACATACACGGCTTCGATGCCGGCATCTTTCATCTTGGAGACAAGTGCCGTGTAGTCCTTTTCACCGGCGGTATAGGACTCGTTCAAGGTTTCCTTTTGACCGGCAGCATTAAGCGCCTTGCGGGTCTCGTCTGCCAGTCCTTTGCCATAGGCCGACTTGTCGTCAATGATGGCGATCTTCTTGCCAGCATAGTTCTTGGCAAGGAAATTGCCGGCGACAAGGCCCTGGGCGTCGTCACGACCGCACACGCGGTGGGTGTTCCAAAGGCCTCTTTCGGTGAACACGGGGTTGGTCGAGGCGCCGGTGATCATCACGATGCCTTCCTCGGCATAGATGTCAGATGCCGGGATCGAAGAGCCCGAACAGAAGTGACCAGCCATGAACTTGATGCCTTTCGACACCATCTGGTTGGCTACGGCCACGGCCTGCTTCGGATCGCAGGCGTCGTCGCCGACTTCAAGCACGAGCTGTTCGCCGTTGACGCCGCCGGCGGCGTTGATGTCAGCCACCGCCATTTCGGCTCCGCGCTTTAATTGCTCACCGAAGGCGGCATACTGGCCAGTGATCGGGCCGGCGACGGCGATTGTAATGTCCGCCAGGGCCGTGGAGGCCGAAAGCGCGGCAGCAAAGCCGAGGGCAATGCCCGACAACAAATACTTCTTCATATGGTAACTCCCTTGGGATTTATGACCGTAAGGTCTTTCGGGGTTTCCTCACCCCTTGCAGGGAATATAGGCCCAAAGGGCTATCATTGGGAAGGGCCGAAACCAGCCATTTCCAGTTTCAAGGGGCCGATTTGGCCCGCCAGGAGAGGGGGCCGGACCGCTCATAGGCCCATGGATACTGGCTGACCATCTGGTTAACCATCGTCAGCCGGTAACCTAGCAAGGTGGCTGCGATGAGGACCGCCGTGTCGGTGATGAAATAGTGCAGCGAAAAGAGCTCGCCATCGAACAGGGCATAATGGAAGAAGCGGAGTGCCAGCCCCAGCAGGATCATGTAACTGGCCGGCATCCACCACGGGCGCCACCGCGAGGCCAGGTTGCGGCCCGCCAGGTAAGCAGCACCTCCGCCTAAGATTACAGTCATAATGACGAATACATGCAGCGTGTCTTCGACGAAAAGCGACATTATTCAATGGCTCCCTTCGAGATAGGCGGCGCGGATTTCGGGGCTGGCCAGGAGCTCCTTGCCTGTGCCCGACATGGCAATCTTGCCATTCACCATCACATAGGCGCTGTGCGCAAGTTTGAGCGCATGGAAGGCATTTTGCTCAACCAGGAAAACGGTCATGCCTTCTTTCTCGTTCAACTCCTTGATGGCGGTGAAGATCTGCTTGACCAGGAGAGGCGCCAGACCCAGCGACGGCTCGTCGAGGAGCAGGAGCCGGGGCCTTGCCATCAAGGCACGGGCAATTGCCAGCATCTGCTGCTCGCCGCCGGAAAGCGTGCCGCCGCGCTGGTTGCGGCGCTTTTCGAGGATGGGAAACAGGGCAAAGGCACGGGCCAGATCGGCGTCGAAGAACTTGGGATCGCTGACCGTGGCGCCCATCTGCAGGTTTTCTTCTACGGTCATGCGAGGGAAAATGCGGCGTCCCTCCGGTGACTGGGAAATGCCGAGGCGGACAATCTCGTGAACGGGCATGTTGGTGATGTCATGGCCGTCAAAGGTGATGGTGCCGGTGCGGGCTCGTGGCGTGCCGCAAATGGTCATCATCAGTGTTGATTTTCCGGCGCCGTTAGAGCCGATGAGCGTCGCGATCTCGCCCTTCTTCACATCGAGTTCAATGCCCCTCAGGGCTTGTATCTTGCCGTAAAAGGTTTCGACACCGCGAACCGAGAGAAGGGCTTCGCTCATTTGCGCGCACCCTTCTTCCGTGCAGGTGATTTTTTCGCCGCCACCTTCGCCCGCGCCGGCTTTTTCGCAACGGCGGCCACAGCGTTCTCCACCACGGCCTCAGCTTCTTCCTCGTCTTCGACACCGAGATAGGCGCGGATGACGGCGGGATCGTTCCTAACCTCTGCCGGCGAACCGTCAGAAATCTTCACGCCATAATCGAGCACGACAATGTGGTCGGAAATTCCCATCACGACACTCATGTCGTGTTCGATGAGGAGGATGGCGATGTTCTGTTCCTTGCGGATGCCAAGGAGGAGGCGGTTCAGGTCCTCGGACTCGCGTGGATTGAGGCCGGCGGCTGGCTCATCAAGACAGAGCATCACCGGCTTGGTGCACATGGCTCGGGCGATCTCGAGGCGGCGCTGGTCGCCATATGGCAATTCACCCGCAGGATCGTCGGCGCGGTCGACGAGCCCCGCCTTTTCCAGCCAGTACTCGGAAAATTCAATTGCCTCACGGTTGGCGCGTACATAGGTTGGGGAGTTGAAGATGCCGGTGATGGTAAATCCGGAGGCGCGCATGAGGGTATTGTGCTGTGCCACCATCAGGTTTTCCAGAACCGTCATGCCAGCGAACAGCCGGATGTTCTGAAAGGTGCGCGCCACCTTGGCACGCTGAGAAATACGGAAATCGTCCATACGCTCCAGCAGGAACTGCTTGCCATCCTCATGAGTCAGGATAACGCTGCCTTCGGTGGGCTTGTAGAAGCCGGTGAGGCAATTGAACACCGTGGTCTTACCGGCGCCGTTGGGGCCGATGATTGCCGTTATGTCGTTGCGCGACGCTGTGAACGAAAGATCACCTATGGCGGTGAGACCACCGAAGCGCATGGTCAGGTGTTCGACGCGCAAAAGAGCATCATCTCCGGAAACGCTCATCAGCCATGCCCCTCGGCTACCAGATCGGTGGGTATGGCTTTCTTTTCCTTGAGCACGACTGAGGGCTCGCGCCGGGTTACGAAGCCGCGCGGCTTCCAGCGCATGATCAGTACCAGCGCGACCCCGACCGCGAGCATACGGTATTGGACGGGATCAAAGCCCGCGGGCATGACAGCCTTGAGGAAATTCAGTTCCCGGAACACCTCGAAGGCGCCGATGATGACAA
The DNA here is from genome assembly GCA_038251095.1 of Hyphomicrobiales bacterium. GTDB lineage: Bacteria > Pseudomonadota > Alphaproteobacteria > Rhizobiales > Aestuariivirgaceae > Aestuariivirga. Next base: position 83,743 of record JBBSBQ010000002.1, on the reverse strand, counting down.
TGGCGGCGATCACGACGCCGATCTGCGAGCCGAGGCCGCCAAGCACGACGATCGCAAGGATAATGAAGGATTCCAGGAACACGAAGGATTCAGGGCTGACGAAGCCTTGTCGTGTGGCAAAGAAGCTGCCCGCAAAGCCTGCAAACATCGCGCCAATGGCGAAGGCGGTGAGCTTTGTGCTGGTGGTGTTGATGCCAAGCGACCGGCAGGCAATCTCGTCTTCGCGAAGCGCTTCCCAGGCGCGCCCCACCGGCAGCCGGCGCAGACGCATGGTCACGAAATTTGTGAAGAGGGCGAGCACCAGGATGACATAGTAGAGGAAGATGATGCGGTGAATGGGCTTGAAGTCCAGCCCGAAAAATGCCGCGAAGCCGCCTTCGCCTTCGATAAATGGCAGGCCAAAAAAGGAGGGACGTGGAATACTGCCAATGCCATCGGGTCCGCCGGTGAATTCGCGCCAGTTTATCAGGATAACCCGGACAATTTCACCGAAGGCGAGGGTTACGATGGCGAGATAATCGCCGCGCAGGCGCAGCACTGGAAAGCCGAGGATCACGCCCCAGAGTGCCGCAAGAATGCCGGCGATCGGCAGGGTAATGAAGAAGGCCCAGGGAACGATCCAGTCGCCGAACCAGGCGGGCAGGTAAATCGTCGCCAGCAGCGCATAGGCGTAGGCGCCCACGGCATAGAATGCGACGTAACCCAGGTCGAGCAATCCGGCCAATCCTACGACGATGTTCAGCCCCCAGCCGAGCATGATGTAGGTGAGTATCAATATCGCCAGATCGACGATGCGCCGGTCGACACCGGGAATGAACGGAAGGAAGATCGCAATAATCAACACAACCGGGACAATGTATTTGGCAAAATTCATGACCGGCAAGGCAGGCAACGAGATAGCCCGCGTTGGCCTGGCTTGAGGTTTATTCCAGACCAGCAAATGGTAGGCGAGTCGGCCCCCAGCGACGATGGCGACAAATATCGATACCATGCCCCAGCGCTGCTCCAATGCCAGGCTGCCAGAGATGGCGTAGGTCTTCAGGCCGAGAATGGGCCCTAAGATGAGGAAGGCTAGGATCGCAGTGAACAGGACGTCCTTGGCGATGGCGGCGATCTTGAGCGGCCGGGCCTCTGTCATGACATCATTGGGTTTCGGGGCAGCGGCCATGATGCCTCAGACCTTTTCGATTTCTGGTTTGCCGAGGATGCCCTGCGGCAGGAAGATCAATACCGCCGCCAGCATGGCGAAGGCGGCAACGTCCTTATATTCGATGGAGAAATAGGCCGACCAGAAGACCTCGATCAGGCCGATGATAAGGCCGCCGATCATCGCGCCGGGGATGGAACCGATGCCACCAAGAACCGCCGCCGTAAAGGCCTTGATGCCGGCGAGGAAGCCCACGTAAAAGTCGGTCACGCCATAATAGAGAAAGAACATCAGGCCCGCGACGGCAGCAAGCGCTGCTCCCATGATGAAGGTAATTGAGATCGTCTTGTTGATGTCAATGCCGAGCAGGGAAGCCATCTTCATGTCCTGCTCGCAGGAACGCTGCGCCCGGCCAAGGGATGTGCGGGTGATGATGGCGGTGAAGATGGCCATCAGAATGAGAGTCGTAATTATAATGAATATCTGCATGTTCGATAGGCGGACGATGAATTCGCCTTGGGCGGCGTCACGGCTCATGATTTCGTAGCCACCCATGACGATGGGCTGGAGGGGCTTCGGCCGACCATCCTGGGCGATACGGACGAATTCCTGGAGTACGATCGACATGCCGATAGCTGAGATCAGGGGTGCCAGACGAAAAGAGCCGCGCAGAGGCCGGTAGGCAACGCGCTCAATAGTCCAGTTATAGGCCGAAGCAATGATCATGGCGATGAAAACGACGAGGACTAATGCCAGAATAATTGGGAAAAAGCCACTTCCGCCAGTGATCCCCAATGCAACGATGGCAATGAGCGAGACAAAGCCGCCAACCATGAAAACATCGCCATGGGCGAAGTTGATCATGCCGATAATGCCATAAACCATCGTATAACCGATGGCGATGAGACCGTAAATTGAGCCGAGAGTAATGCCGTTAATGAGCTGCTGGAGAAAATACTCCATTGCCCCCCCTGTATTTTGCCCGCCAGTGATCGCAGCGCTTAAGTTGGCCGCGTTTTCACTCCTACTAATTAAAGACTTCCAAAATTTATTACAAGCCGCATTTACAAGTTGAATCTTCGTTTAAGTTCATGCGCTTCCAGTAACGGTTCTGAAGGCGGCTATCTGGCAGGTCCGGAAATCTGCCGAATTTTGCCTTGGCATCGGGTGCCCAAATCCTATATTTACCTTGGTCGCTGCAATTTTGCCTGACCTGCATTTTGGTCTTGACGCTATATCAGTTTGATATATATGCGTGACCTATATCAATTTGCCATATATCGGAATGTCATAACTATGAACGTACGGACTCTATGTCTGGGAATTCTGTCCCTGCAAGAAGCCTCGGGTTACGAGATCAAGAAGGACGTTGAAGACGGCGTTTTCTGCCATTTCATTGATGCGAGCTTCGGCTCCATATATCCAGCCCTGACCCAGCTTGCGAGCGAAGGCTATGTAACTGTCCGTGAGCAGGAACAAACCGGAAAACCCGACAAAAAGGTCTATGCGATAACGGAAGCTGGAAGGCAGGCTCTGGCGAAGGCCATTTCGGTGGTGCCCGCCAAGGACAAGTACCGGTCCGAATTCCTCTTTCAGATGCTTCTGCAGGACTATCTGTCACCGGAAATGATGCTGGTGGCCATTCAAAAACAGCTGAATGATCTCAATGAAGATCTTGCGCGTATCGCCGAATGCAGCCAGCAAGCGCCTGCTGGCCATGGTTCGCACTTTGTGGCCGATTATGGCAATGCCATGCTGACAGCTGCTGTCAAATGCCTGGAATATAAAAAAGCTGAGCTCTTGCAGCAGATGGCTGCCAGGGCCGCCGAATGATTTGGAGACCGTTGTAATGCGCCGCACATTCTATTTTGTTCTTGTGACAGTCCTGCTCGGCGGCCTCGCTGCCGGCATTGCCTGGTGGTCGTTCTATGCGTTGCCGGCATTCATTGCCCAAAGCATCCAAAGTGCGCCGGCCCCCGTTCAGACGGTTTCCGCAGAGGAAGCCAAAGCCGAAATCTGGCAGCCCGAGATTGCCGGTATCGGCACGCTGACGGCATCGGAAGGGATCGATATCGCCCCGCAGGTCGGCGGTGTGGTTACGGAAACCTTGTTCGAGTCGGGTGCGAATGTGAAAAAAGGCGACAAGCTGGTGCAGCTCGATACGGCAACAGACGAAGCAGATCTCAAGAACCTCCAGGTGCAACTGGCAAATGCCGAGGAAGAACTCGCTCGCAAGCAGAAAATCTTCGACCGTGGTTTCGCTGCCCAGGCCGACCTCGACAATCTGCGCACGGCGCGGGATCAGCTGCTGGCCAGCATTGAGCGAACCCAGGCGCAGATCACGCAGAAATCAGTCTACGCGCCGTGGGACGGGAAACTTGGCCTGCGCAGCATTTCGGTCGGCAGCTATGTGGCGCCCGGTCAGAAAGTGGTTTGGCTTCAGAAAGTCGATCCGATCTATGCCGATTTCAATGTGACCGAAGAGAACTATGGCCGGATCGACGACGGACTGAAGGTCACCGCGAAGTTCAACGCGTGGCCCGATGCCGAGTTCAAAGGCACCGTCACGACGACAGATTCGCGGATGTCAGAATCCAGCCGGATGATCACGGTTCGCGCCAAACTCGATAATCCTGACGGCCGGTTGTTGCCCGGCATGTATGCCAACGTGCTGGTAGAGGCGGGTGCTCCGAAGGAAGTCATCACCGTGCCGCAGACGGCTGTGATCTTCTCCCTTTATGGCGACAACGTCTTCGTTGTTGTGCCGGCCAAGAAGCCGGATCCGAACAACAAGGATGAGCAGCTCGAAATCGAGCGCCGCTTCGTGAAGGCAGGTGGCATGCGCAATGGGCGGGTGCAGGTCGTCGAAGGCCTGACACCGGGTGACCGGGTCGTGACTGCCGGCCACAACAAGATCGATCAGGGAGCGAAGGTTAAAATTGACAATACTGTTGCGCTCCGGGCAGGCCCCAGCGCGACCATACAGTAAGGCGAAGCCATGCATTTCACCGACATTTTCGTAAAGCGGCCGGTATTGGCAACGGTGGTGAGTCTGCTCATACTGCTGGCCGGCTTGCAGGCATTTTTCCAGCTGCCGATCCGCCAGTTTCCTGAAGTCGCTGACACCAAGATCGAAATCACCACCGCCTATGCCGGCGCAAACGCTGACCAGATCAAGGGTTTCATCACCACGCCGCTGCAACAGGCCGTTGCCTCGACGGAGGGCGTGGATACGATTGAATCGAGTTCCGGACAGAGCATTTCGACGATCACCATAAAGCTTCGCCTCGATGCCGATGCCGACCGCGCGCTTGCCGACGTGCTCTCGAAGGTAAACGAAGTCAAGGGCGTGCTTCCGGAAGCAGCGGACGATCCCGTGGTGAAGCGTACCACCGGTGCCGGCTTCGCGTTGATGTACATCAGCTTCAAGAGCGAGCAGATGACCCCGCCGCAGATCAGCGATTACCTCGACCGCGTGGTGCGGCCAAGGCTCCAGGCGATCAATGGCGTGGCGTCGGCCGAAATTCTCGGTGGCTCGACCTTTGCCATGCGTGTGTGGCTAGATCCTGACAAAATGGCTTCGCTCGGCATCACGCCGCTCGATGTGCGCAATGCGTTGGCCGCCAACAACTTCACGACCGCCGCGGGCGAGGTGAAAGCCGAATTCACGCAGAAGAACATCAATGCGCAGACCTCGCTGGAAACGCCTGCGGAATTCGAGCAGCTCGTTGTGGCAACACGCGGCGATACGGTCATCCGGCTCGGCCAAATTGCCCAAGTCGAACTCGGCCCTCAGAACAACAATTTTGCCGCCGCATTCGACGGGGTCAAAGCCGTTTTCATGGGGATCACTGCAACCCCCGATGCTAATCCGCTGACGGTAATCTCCGCCGTGCGCGATGCGATGCCGGAAGTGCAGCGCGGGCTGCCGCAGGGTCTGGAAGCCAACATCGCCTATGATGCGACCAAGTTCATCAATGAGTCGATCTGGGAGGTTGGCAAGACGCTGGGCGAAGCGGGCTTGATCGTCATCGTGGTCATCTTCCTGTTCCTGGGCAATTTCCGCTCGACCTTAATTCCGGTCGTCACTATTCCCCTGTCGCTTGTGGGCGTTGCTCTGGTGCTGGTCGCGTTCGGCTACTCCATCAACCTGCTGACCCTGCTGGCGCTTGTGCTTGCCATCGGTCTGGTGGTCGATGACGCGATCGTAGTTGTCGAAAATATTCACCGGCATATCGAAGAAGGCATGATGCCTTTCGACGCTGCAGTCAGAGGCGCACGCGAGATCACCGGCCCCGTCATTGCCATGACCATCACGCTCGCGGCCGTCTATGCGCCGATCGGCTTCACCTCCGGCTTGACCGGCGCGCTTTTCCGCGAATTCGCCTTCACGCTGGCGGGCGCAGTTGTCGTTTCGGGTATCGTTGCCTTGACCCTGTCGCCAATGATGACGTCGAAGCTGCTGAAGCCGCATGAGGAGCTTAGTTGGTTTGGACGTCTGGTGGAGCGTGTCTTTGGTTCCTTGCAGCGCTTCTATCGGCGCCGCCTTGATGGAACGATCAGGCAGCGTTCGGTGTTCGCTTGGGTCGCCGTCCTGACGGTTGTTCTCTCTGGCGTGCTTTACAACGCTATCAACCGCGAGCTGGCGCCGGCCGAGGACCAGGGCGTGCTGTTTGCCTTCATCAACGCTCCGGAACACACCAATCTTGACTATCTCACGACCTATACCGACCAGCTCACCGGCATCTTCATGGATGTGCCGGAGCGGCAGAACCTGTTCGCCATTAATGGCTTTCCGACCCCGCATGGCGCTTTCATGGGCCTGATCCTGAAGCCCTGGGGCGAGCGAGACCGTTCGGATCTCTCGGTCATGGGTGAGTTGCAGGGCAAGTTCAGGGGCGTTGCAGGCGTCAACGCCTTTGCCACGGCACCTTCGGCCATTCCCGTCGGCGCCGGTGAAATGCCGGTGGAGTTCGTCATCACATATCCGGGTGACTATACACAGCTTGCCGCTACGCTTGATGCGATCGACGCGGAAGCGAAGAAGAGCGGATTGTTCATCTTCACCAACACCGATTTGAGGTTTTCGACTCCGCAAGCAGAACTCATCGTGGACAAGGACAGGGCAAACAAGCTCGGCGTGACCATGCAGGATGTTGGCGCCACGCTGGCGACTTTGCTCGGTGGCAATAACGTGAACCGGTTTGCGGTTCAGGGCCGGAGCTATCAGGTGATCCCGCAAGTGCCGCGCGGCGAACGCGAGACAACGGATCAGATCCTGAGATACCATGTGCGCGCCGCGAATGGCGACATGGTCCCCCTGTCGTCCTTCATATCAGTTGGACAGTCGGTGCAGCCAAACAGCCTCAAGACCTTCCAGCAGCTCAATTCCGCGACGCTGCAGGGTGTACCGTTTCCCGGCCGTACCGTTGGCGAAGCGGTGACCTTCCTGCAGCAGAAGGCCGACGAGTTGTTTCCGCACGGCATGGCCTATGACTTCAAGGGCGAAAGCCGGCAATTCGTGCAGGAAGGCAATGCCCTTGCCATCACCTTCGCCTTCTCGCTACTGCTGATCTATCTGGTGCTGGCCGCGCAGTTTGAAAGCTTCCGCGACCCCTTTATCATCCTGATCGGCTTGCCCGCCACGTTGTTCGGCGCTTTGTTCGTGCTGTGGATTCTCGGCAACGTGAACGGCATGATGCAGAACAATCCGCCGTTCAACATTGGCTCCGGCACCATCAACATCTATACCCAGATCGGCCTCGTGACGCTGATCGGGCTCATCGCCAAGCACGGTATCTTGATGGTGGAATTCGCCAACAAGCTGCAGGAAACGCAAGGGATGGACAAGAACAGCGCCATCAAGGAAGCCGCCGCCGTGCGCTTGCGGCCCATCCTGATGACCACGGCCGCCATGGTGATCGGCGTTGTCCCGCTGCTCATCGCCGATGGCGCTGGTGCCAAGAGCCGCTTCGACATTGGCGTCGTCATTGCGGCCGGCATGACAATCGGCACAATGTTCACCCTGTTCATCACGCCCGCCATCTATTCCTTCGTGGCGCGTGACCGTCATGGCAAGGCGACAGCGATGGTTCCAGCGGCGGTTGAGTCAATTCCACTGCCAGTTAACCAGAATTCAAGGAAGAAGCGCCAGCCGCCCCCACCGCGGCAGGAAGCGGCTGAATAGAGAGCCATTAAACATTTTATGGCCACAGAGTGGTGGCTTTAGGTGCCTGAAATTACATGACCGAAGGCAGCGGGGGCCGCCCCCGCTGCCGATTAATTTGGAGACGAGCCGACATGCGCAGATCTTATATTTGGGCCGCCGCCATTACAGCCGGGCTCGGGCTGTGGATGGCGTCGCCTTACCTGTTGGGCACCTCCGCTCCAGACGAAGTGGCCAAGGAACAGGCGCCGGCGCCGGCGAAGCTCTTCAAGGTCAAGGTGAAAACCTTTTCCGCGATCCCGCGCGTCGCCGTTGTCACCGCCAATGGCGTGACCGCTGCATCGAAGCGCGTTGACGCCCGGGCCCGCACCACTGGCATCGTCATGGAATCGCTGGTTGCACAAGGCAAGAGCGTGAAGGGGGGCGACGTTCTCTGCAAGCTTGATATGGCAAGCCGCAAGGCTGATCTGCTCAAGGCCAAAGCAGCATTAGCCAGCGCCCAGCGCGATTTTGAAGCCACGGAAAAACTCGCCAAGAATTCCTACGCAACCCAATCCAAGCTGTCGTCTGACAAGGCAAGGCTTGATGCGGCTCAGGCCGCATTGACGAGCATTGTAATCGACGTGGGCTATCTCGATATCAAGGCCCCGGTCGACGGCGTGTTGATTGAGAAGCCCGCCGAAGCGGGCAGCCTTCTGGCGGTTGGCGGCCTTTGTGCCACCATCAGCAAGCTCGATCCGCTGCTCGTCGTTGTCCAAATCAGCGAGTCCTACATTCCCTATGTTGTTGAAGGCATGACCGCCAAGGCGAAACTCGCCACGGGTGAAGAGGTGGAGGGCAGGGTGAGCTTCATTTCGAAAACCGCCGATCTTGCCACCCGCACCTTCAAGGTTGAACTGGAAGTCGCCAATCCCGGCGAACGCATGCGCGAAGGTGTGACCGCCGAACTCTCCGTCGGCCTGCCGCCCCAGCTTGCCCAGAAACTTCCGGGCTCCGTTCTCATTCTCAATGAGGCGGGAAAATTTGGCGTGCGCGTCCTCAATGCCGATAACACCACCCAGTTCACGCCGGTGGAAGTGATAGCCCAGGAAAATGACGGCATGTGGGTGACCGGGCTCGGCAGCTCCGTGAGCATCGTGACCCTTGGGCAGGACTATGTGCGCGACGGCGAAAAGGTTGAGCCCTCCGTCGAAACGGCCGAGGTTGCCCAATGAATTGGCTGGACTCAGTCCTCCGCAGGCCGCGGGCGGTGCTTTCCGCCATGCTCGTGCTGGTCGTTGCTGGCTTGCTGTCCTACATAAACATTCCGAAGGAAAGCAATCCAAACATTACGATTCCGACCTTCTTTGTTTCAACCAACGTGCCCGGCATTTCCCCGCAGGACGCCGAACGGCTTCTGGTGAAGCCGATTGAAGTGAAACTTCGCGGACTCGAAGGCCTGAAGCAACTCACCGCCTATTCCACCGAAGGCCGCGGCGGCCTTATTGTGGAATTTGAAACCGATGTGAACATCGAAAAAGCCTCGCGCGACGTGCGCCAGAAGGTGGACGAGGCCAAGCCCGATCTTCCCGAGGATGCAACCACGCCTTCGGTGGCTGAAATCAATTTGAGTTTGCAGCCCACAATTCTGGTGGCGGTCTCCGGCGGCGTGCCGGAACGCACCCTGGAAGCCCGCGCCAAGGATTTGCAGGATGCGATCCAGCGCATTCCCTCTGTTCTTTCCGCCGACTTTGCTGGCAAGCGCGATGAGGTGCTGGAGATCATCGTCAACAAGCAGAAGCTGGAAGCCTATGGCCTCGGACCTTCCGATATCTACAACATTGTCTCGCGCAACAACTTGCTGGTAGCGGCTGGATCCTCCGATACGGACAATGGCCGCTTCAGCGTGAAGGTTCCAGGCCTCGTGCAGGAGCCGGCTGACCTCCTGAACTTGCCGGTCAAGGTCTCTGAAGGCACCGTGGTTGTTCTGCAGGATGTGGCCGACGTTCGCCGCACCTTCCTCGACCGGACCGAATATGCGCTCTACAACGGCCTTCCCGCCATCACCATCAATGTGGTGAAGCGCCAGGGCACCAACATCATCGACACCAACGCCGAAGTGAAGCGCGTGTCCGAGGAACTGCTGAAAACCTGGCCAAGCGCCATGCACGTGGACTATGCGCTCGACCAGTCCAACACCATCAAGGATGTGCTGCAATCCCTCCAGGACGGTGTCATCCTGGCCATCGTGCTGGTCATGGTGCTCGTCGTTGCCTCCCTTGGCATTCGTTCAGGCATCCTGGTGGGCATTTCCATTCCCACCTCGTTCCTCATCGGCTTTTTCATCATTTCCATGATGGGCTACACGCTGAACATCATGATCATGTTCGGCCTCATTCTCTCAGTGGGCATTCTGGTGGATGGCGCCATTGTGCTGACGGAATACGCCGACCGTAAAATGGCCGAAGGCCTGGTGCCGAAGGAAGCCTATATCGCCGCAGCCAGACGCATGTTCTGGCCCATTGTGTCTTCCATGGCCACCACCATTGCCGCTTTCGTTCCCTTGTTGTTTGCTCCCGGAATCGCCGGCAAGTTCATGAGTTATCTGCCGGTCACGGTTATCATCGTGCTGTCTGCCTCGCTGCTCACCGCCATGGTCTTCGTGCCTGCCGTCGGCTTCTTCATCGGAAAGACCGACAAGGAAACCATGGAGCAGTTCGGCCATTTTGCCGATGACGAGCAAGCCGATTTTCGCAAGATGAAAGGCCTCACCGGCCTCTACCTGCGCTTCATCGAACGGATTATCCGCCGTCCGATTATGGTGGGCTTGGCGGTGCTGACCTTGATGGGCAGCATTGTCGCCACTTACGCATTGCATCCCACCGGCGTTGAGTTCTTCGTCGATACCGAGCCGGAACAGGTGAATGTTTATGTCCGCGCCCGCGGCAACCTCGGCACCAGCCAACAATTGGCGCTGACGCGGGAAGTTGAGGCACGTGTCGTGAAAGTGGAAGGCATCAAGACCTATGCGACGACCGCCGGAAAATCCCAGAATGGCGGCGCCTTTGGGAGCCAGGACGTTCCCGCCGATGTGGTTGGCACCATTCAGCTTGAGCTAAATCCGGTCGGCCATCGCAAGCCCTGGAAGGAGCTGAACAAGGATCTCGATGCGGCCGTTGCGGGCATGCCGGGCATCTATGTGGAAATCCGCCCGCTTGAGGGCGGCCCGAAGTCCGGCAAGGACATTCGCCTGCAGATTACGTCGATGAACCGTGATTCTGCGTTTGCGGCCGCGCGCAAGATTGAAGACCACATGACCAATGGCATGGCGGGCATCATCGACATTGATGATGACCTGCCGCTGCCCGGTTATGAATGGACCCTCACCGTGGACCGGGAAAAGGCGGGCCGCTTCGGCGCCGACATCGCCTCGGCCGGAACCCTCGTGCAGCTTGCCACGACTGGCGCGAAAGTGGGCTCCTACCGGCCCGACGACAGCAAGGACGAAATCGACATCCGTGTGCGCTTGCCCAAGAACGAACGCTCAATCAGCGCTGTGCGGGATATCAAGCTCACGACTTCGGCGGGACTCGTTCCCATGTCCAACTTCGTGAAGTCGGACGTTGAGCCGTTGGTGAACGTGCTCTACCGTCTGGATGGCGTTCCCTCTGTCTTCGTGAAAGGCAATGTCGCCGCGGGCTTCTTTGCCACCGACAAGATTCAGGAATTGAATACCTGGATCGGGCAGCAGCAATGGCCGTCGGAAGTAAAGTTCAAGTTCCGCGGCAATGACGAGGACCAGGAAAAATTCGGCAACTTCCTGGTGAAAGCCATGATCGCCTCGGTGTTCATGATCTTCATGATCCTGATCGTGCAATATAACAGCTTCTATCATGTGCTGATCACGCTTTCGACCGTGATCATGTCCACCGTCGGCGTCTTGCTGGGCATGCTGGTCACCGGCCAGTATTTCTCGATGATCATGACTGGCACGGGTGTCATCGCTCTGATCGGCGTGGTGGTAAGCCACTCCATCGTGCTGATCGACACCTTCCACCGTCTGAGGGACGCCGGGCAGAACGGGATTGAAGCTGCAATCCGCACCTGTTCGCAGCGCATGCGGCCGGTGTTGCTCACCTCGATCACCGCCATGCTTGGCCTGCTGCCGCTGGTCTTTGAGTTGAACGTGAATCTTTTCACGCGCCACATTGCCATTGGCAGCGTGACCAGCGCCTGGTGGGTGCATCTCTCCACCGCCATGGTCTTCGGCCTGATGCTGGCAACGGTTCTGACATTGATCATGACACCGGTGCTTTTGGCCGCACCGACCGTATTCCGCGAAGCCCGCGTGGCGCGGCGTGAACGGAAGATCATCAAGAAAATGGTCGATGCAGCCACGACAGCCGACGGCAGGCCCGGCAACGACAACGCCATGAAACACGCCGCGGAGTAGCCTCTCCTTATTCCAGCCCGTTCAGCGCCACGGCAATGCGTCCCAGTGCCTTCTCCAGATCCGCTTCACCGGCGGCAAAGGACAGCCGGATGGAAGTTGCTGCGCCAAAGGCGGTGCCTGGCACCGTGGCCACGCCGTGAGTTTCCAGCAGCCAGTCGCAAAGCGCCTCCGGTGTATCCAGGACATGATTCCCTGACTTCTTGCCAAGAACGGCCGAAATATCAGGCAGTGCATAAAACGTTGCCGGGATGGGCGAGATGGCGACACCTTTGATCTCCCTCAACGCCGCCAACACCATGTCGCGCCGCGCCTTGTAGCGCAGGCGCATGGCTTCCACCGCATCCCTGGGGCCTTCCAGCGCTTCAATGGCGGCGCGTTGCACGAACTGATTGGCTCCCGTTGTGATCGTGCTCTGAATGCGCGCTATGGCCTTGCTAATGGTCTCCACGGCGGCAGTATAACCCAGACGCCAGCCCGTCATCGCAAAGCTCTTGGAAAAACCATTGACCGTAATGGTGCGCTCGCGCATGCCGGGCAACGTGCCAATGGACCTCATGGCCCCTTCAAAAATAATGTACTCATAAATTTCATCCGACAGCACCATCATCCGCGGATGGCCCAGAACAATTGCGGCGATCTCTTCAAGTTCGGCGTGTGACCACACGGCCCCGCTCGGATTGCAGGGCGAGTTGAGAACAAGCAGCTTGGTGCGCGCCGTTACCGCCGCCGCAATGCGCGAGGCGGGGACCTTGTAACTCTCGCTGATGTCGGACTGCAGCACTACTGGAGTACCGCCCGCAAAGCGCACCGTGGCTTCATAGGACACCCAGAAGGGCGCCAGCATGATCACCTCATCGCCCTCATCGATGATCGACAGCACCGCGTTGGCGATGGCCTGCTTCGCGCCATTGGCGAGAACGATTTCGGCCGGCGCATAATCAAGGTTGTTTTCGGCCTTGAGCTTTTTGGAAATAGCCGCCCGCAGTTCCGGAATGCCCGCCACCGGCGAGTAATGGGTAAACCCCGCCTTCATGGCGCAGGTGGCCGCCTGCTGGATGTTGTCGGGCGTATCGAAATCCGGCTCGCCCACCGTGAGACTCACCACGTCATGGCCAAGCGCCCGGAGATCGCGCGATTTCTGCGCCATGCGGATGATGGCCCCTTCATCGGCGGCATTCGTGCGGGCAACAAGGAGCGAGGCGGGGTCAAACTTTTTCATGGGTGCTCATATGCCATGCAAGCCTTGCCGCGTCGAGGGTTCGCGGGCATAAGGGCGCCATGAAAACCATCATGGTGATTTGCGGATTCGCGTTGCTGGCGGGTTGCACCACGGGGTCCAAGGTGACTATCAACCGGGGAACTGCGACGGTGCAAACAGCGTCGCGTTCCGAACCCATTTTCTACAACGGCAAGACCTATCAATTGGATTACAATTATGTCGAAGGGCAGGGCGCTTTCGACATGAGAGTGTCCGGCCTCAGCCCCAGGCAGCAGCAGGATGCGGTGGACATTGCCACCTCGGGGCTCAGTTATTTCGCCTGTCCCGATGGCCAGCGCGGCAAACTCATGGGCATGCCTGTATATGTCGGAAAGAAGTGGACCGCCTACGCCAAGTGCGGCTAGCTATCCGAGCCTGCGGTCAATCCAGTCACGCGCCCTGAAATAGCGCCCGACGAAGGGCAGGAACCATGTCGAGCCATTATAGAGTGGATGATCGGGAAATTCCGGCCGGTCAAAGGCGCAAACGCGATTTGATTTGCCGGCAACTTTTCGCGCCGTTTGCTGGCCCAGATACGTCATCATGGCAATCCCTGAACCATTGCAGCCCAGCGCGTAGTGCAGGTTATCGAATTTTCCCATGTGGGGCATTTCATCGAGGGTGAAGGCCACATTGCCCGTCCAGGCATGGGTGATCTTGACGCCTTTCAGTTGCGGGTAGCGGTCGGTCATGAACCGGTAAAGGATGGGCGCCGTCTCAACCGGATCCGTATGGCCGAATTTGGCGCGCCCGCCGAAAATCAGCCGCTTCTTGTCCGGCGACATGCGGTAATAGGTGAGGACCCGGCGCGTATCGGCAATGGACCGGTTCTTGGGGCTCAGCGTGGCCGCAAGATCAGGCGGCAACTCTTCCGTGGCAATAATGTAGGAGCCAACGGGCACCACGCGCCGCTTGAGCTGCGGGGTAATGTCGCCCGTATAGCCATTGGTGGCGATGATCACGTCGCCCGCCGTGATGGTCCCGCGCGGCGTTTCAACCGACCAGCCCGTAGCGGTTTGCGTGAGTTTGGTCACCGGCGTTTTTGAGGCGATCTTCACGCCGCGCTTCTGGCAGAGTTCCAGCAGGCCTTTGAAAAAGAGAGCAGGGTGTATATGCGCCGCCCGCCCCACCACCATGCCGCCGCGGTAATAGTCCGACCCGATTTCCTCGCGTTGGCGCTCCTTCGGCACCAGATAGGAATCGGATTTAGCCGCCGCGTTGAGATGGGCCACCTTCTTGGCCATGTCATCGTAATGGCTCTTGCACCAGGCGCCCAGGAAATACCCGGCCTTGGTCCAGCCGCAGTCGATTTTCTCCCGGGCGATCAAGTCTTCAATAAGTGTGAAGGCATCCGCCGCATCGGCAAAGAAGGGAGCTGCCTCGTCCGCCGGCATGGGCTTGGAAAGATAGCGCTTGCCGACGTTGACGCCGCCCGAAACCATCCCGCCATTGCGGGTGGAAGCGCCAAAGCCCGGCTCATTGGCATCAAGCACCAGGCAATCCAGACCAAGCGCCGTAAGTTCCAGCGCCGCCGACAATCCCGCGTAGCCCGCACCGACGATCACAACCCGCGCCTCGCGCGGCAGGGCGATTTCTGGCAGGGCGGATGGCCGGTGGGCCTCCCACCAAAAGGGCTGGGCCTTGAAGTCCTTGTGGAAAAATTCGCTGTTCATGGAGAAATCCTAGGTGGATTGCCCCACAAAACACAAGAGGCCCGGCTGCAAGGCTGCCTGCCCTCACAAAGTCTTGACAGGGCCCCGCATATTTATACTTTTACTTTGCTAGGCACTCCGGAATGATCTAGCTTCGGTCATTGAGTCTGGTTTTGGGGAAAGCTTCTGTGATGCGTATTCGGCTAATGCTTGTGGCGGTTGTTATGGGTTTGATGGCGCTGTCGAGCGCCGCATTTGCAACCAGCGTGTTGATTACCGTCAACAAGGTTTCCCAGAAGATGACCGTGAAAGTGGATGGCGAGACAGAATATGTCTGGCCCGTATCAACCGGGGCCCGCGGCTACGAAACCCCTAGCGGCAAATACCGCCCCTTCCGCATGGAAAAGGACCATTTTTCCAAGGAATGGGATGATGCGCCCATGCCCAATTCGATATTTTTTACCGGCCAGGGCCACGCCATTCACGGCAGCTTCCACGTGAAAAGTCTGGGCCGCAGGGCTTCGCACGGCTGCGTGCGCCTCGCGCCTGAAAATGCCGCCAAGCTCTATGGCCTCGTGCAGAAGGCGGGCATGCAGAACACCACCGTCGTCCTGCGCGGCGGCTTCTTTGATGGGGGGTTTGCCGATTTTGAGCGTGACATCAGCACCACCACCAAGAAACTGCAGAAAAAGGCCAAGCACCGTCTTTTCATCCTGGGACGGACCCTGGACGGAACCGATTAACGGCGTTCAAAGCCCTAAAAACTTGACAAATCATTGGCCCCATGCGCTTTTCCGCGCAAATTAAGGGACATTCCTGCTATGACGCATGCCTACCGTAGCCACACCTGTGGTCAGCTCAGAATTGAAAACAAGGGCCAGGACATCCGGCTTTCCGGCTGGGTCCACCGGGTGCGCGACCATGGCGGCCTGCTGTTCATTGATCTGCGCGACCATTACGGCCTGACCCAAATCGTGATTGACCCTGCCTCGTCGGCCTTCAAGGCGGCTGAAAAGGTCCGTTCCGAATGGGTCATCAGGGTTGACGGCAAGGTCCAGCCCCGGCCGGCCGGCACCGAAAACAACGAGTTGCCCACCGGCCTCGTTGAAATAGCAGCGAGCGAAATCACAGTTCATTCGGAAGCCAAGGAACTGCCGCTGCCGGTGTTCGGCGATACCGAATACCCCGAGGACATCCGCCTGAAGTACCGTTTCCTCGACCTTCGCCGCGACCGCATTCACGGCAACATCATGAAGCGTGGCGCAATTATCGATTCCCTGCGCCGCCGTATGAAGGAGCAGGGCTTTTTCGAATTCCAGACGCCGATCCTCACCGCCTCATCGCCGGAAGGTGCCCGCGACTACCTCGTGCCGAGCCGGGTTCATCCCGGAAAATTCTATGCCCTGCCGCAGGCCCCGCAGCAGTTCAAGCAGCTCCTGATGATGTCGGGCTTTGACCGCTATTTCCAGATCGCGCCGTGCTTCCGCGACGAGGATGCGCGTGCCGACCGCAGCCCTGGCGAATTCTACCAGCTTGATATCGAGATGAGCTTTGTCACCCAGCAGGACGTGTTCGATGCAGTCGAGCCCGTGCTGCGCGGCGTGTTCGAGGAATTCGGCGGCGGGCTTCCGGTCACGCAGAAATTCCCAATGATCGCCTTCCGCGATTCCGTGCGCTGGTATGGCACCGACAAGCCGGACCTTCGCAACCCCATCAAGATGCAGAATGTCACCGAACATTTTAGGGGCTCGGGTTTCAAGGTTTTTGCCGGCATGATTGCCGCTGATCCCAAGGTCGAGGTCTGGGCGATCCCTGCGCCCAAGGGCGGCAGCCGCGCCTTCTGCGACCGGATGAATTCCTGGGCCCAGCAACAGGGCCAGCCTGGCTTGGGCTACGTGTTCTGGCGTGATGGCGAGGAGGGCGCTGCCGGCCCCATCGCCAAGAATATTGGTCCGGAACGCACTGAGGCAACCAAGACGCAGCTTGGCCTTGCCACCGGTGACGCCGCTTTCTTCGTGGCGGGCGTTCCGGCGAAGTTTTACAAATTCGCCGGCGAAGCCCGCACCAAGGCGGGCGACGAACTCGGCCTCATCGCCAAGGACCGTTTCGATTTCTGCTGGATCGTCGATTTCCCCATGTATGAATGGAACGAGGACGACAAGAAGGTGGACTTTTCCCACAATCCTTTCTCCATGCCCCAGGGCGGGCTGGAAGCGCTGGAAACGAAGGATCCGCTCGACATTCTCGCCTATCAGTATGACATCGTGTGCAACGGAGTGGAGCTGTCATCCGGCGCCATCCGGAACCATAGGCCCGATGTGATGAAGAAGGCCTTCGAGATTGCGGGTTATCCGGAAGAAGTCCTGCTGGAGAAATTCGGCGGCATGTACCGCGCCTTCCAGTATGGCGCGCCACCCCACGGCGGCATTGCGCCAGGTGTGGACCGCATCGTCATGCTGCTCTGCAATGAGCCCAACATCCGCGAAGTCGTGCTCTTCCCGATGAACCAGCAGGCCGAAGACCTGTTGATGGGTGCTCCTTCCGAAACAACGCCGAAGCAGCTGCGCGAACTCCACATCAGGCTGAATTTGCCGGAAGCGTAGTCCCCAAAAAAGATGCCCGCGTCAAGCGCTGGCATGATCAAAGTTTCGCTTGGGCAGGGTCAGTCATTCGCCGTGACGGAAGTGCCGAACAGGTCAATCGCAGAGCCCGGGTTAGTGGGATCAAGCGTCATGATCTGCTGAACCTTGATCGGTGCCGCAGGCGCCAGCGACAAGGTGAGTGATTTCGGATCCTTCAGGAAAGTGTTGACTGCCCCCACCACCTGGTCGGTGAAAGCCTGGTTCTTCAACTGCATGAGGCTGAGCTGCATCATGGCCCCCGCATTGGCCACCATGGCGGCCTCGTCCATGCCCTGCATCCGGGCAATCATCGGAAGCACCTTCTTGGTGATCGAGGCATCCTCAAAGCGGATTTTGAAACCGCTCAGCGACACGTTCATCAGCTGCGGCATGAGCATGTTGAAATCCGGCGGCCGCCCCGACCTTTGCGCGGTCTGCAGTTCGGTCATCACTGCCAGCGGAATTTCACTGGCCCCGTACGAGAAGGTGAGGCCCGCCATGTCCTTTCCCGAAACGCCGAAGGAGCCGGTCGTGCCGAAATAATCGCCGGCAACCGAAAGCTCGCCCTCGCCGCTCATGTTGAAAGTGAGGTCGCTGTAGCCCAGCGCCTTCAACTGGCCCGAGGGGTCCATTATGGCAAGCGCGGATTCAGGAATGACCAGGTCATTGAGACTCATGCTGGTTTTTCCCGCACCCGTCACCGGATCACCGCTCCAGGCCGTTTCAACGCCCTTTGCGGTAAAGCTCTGGCCTTCCGCCGTCACCTTGATCTCACCCGAGGTTATTTTCTTGGCGATGCCCATGGTGGAGCGGAAGGATTGCAGTGGCGTGGGATTGGCGCCGAGAACCGCCACATACCAGTCCTCCGCTCCGCTCTTGGGGATTTCGATGACAATGCCTTTATTGTCCGGCCCGGCAAACTCCACTTTGGTGTCGGAGAACGTTGCGGTTCCCACTGCAATGAGCCCATTGGCTTCGGGCGAGACATTTTCCAGGGTAATGGAGCCTATGGTGAGCTTCACCGATGTTGTCGGATCCTGCGCACCGACATTCGCTGCAAGATTGGTGATGGTCACGTTACCCGAACTGTCGGTATCAATCTTGTCATAGGCGGGCGTTGCCTTGAGCTGGGTTTCCCAGTTTTTGAAAATGGCCGAAACGACCGGTGGAGCATCCTGCGCCTGGGCCGGAGCCGTCAAAGCCGTTGCGGCAAGCAGAAAGAATGCGGCGGCGCGGAGGGTGTTTTTCATGGGGCTTTCCTTTTTAGGAGTTATCAATGGGGTTGCTCTATGCCGAAGCATAAGTGAACAGCAGGTGAACTCAAGCCACTTGATGAATCACCATTAAATGGCTAGCTATCGCTTCGTTATAATTAGGGAAAAACCATGATGCACAAAATACTTACGGCGATGTTCTTTGTGTTGCTGACCTTTTCGATCGCCCCGGTCCAGGCCTATGCCGCGGTGAACAGTGCCCAGGAAGAGGCACTTTTAATTCAAAAGAAGAAGAAATTGGCGGCATTGAAGGCCGCCGAGGACATGAAAAAGGCAGCCCGTGCCGCCGAGGTGGCCAAATTGAAGGCGGCCAGGCAGAAAGCGGCAATGCTCCGGGCCGAGAAGCAGAAAGCCGCGAGAACCGCCGCGCGGCGCGATTGCGGTACCTTTATGCAATGCCTGTTCGGAAAGTCCCGGCGCACCAGCACAGCCAGCGGCCCGAGCAACCGGTCCATGCGCAAGCAGGTGGCCTGGGTCGAAACCAAATATGCCCCCGGCACCCTCATCGTGAAGACCCCGGAGCGGGCTCTCTATTATGTGATGGGTGATGGCGAGGCCATGCGCTATTCAATCGGCGTTGGCCGCGAAGGATTCCAGTGGAGCGGTAATTCCAAGATCGTCGCCAAGGCCGAATGGCCGTCATGGACGCCGCCCCAAACCATGATTGAGCGGGAAGCCGCAAAGGGCCACATCATTCCGCCCTTCATGAAGGGGGGCCCCGGCAATCCGCTGGGCGCCCGCGCCATGTATATCGGCGGCACGATTTACCGCGTCCATGGCACCAATGCCGAGTCCTCCATCGGCGGAGCGGTCTCATCCGGCTGCATCCGTATGATGAATGCCGACGTGATTGACCTCTACGGCCGCGTCAAAGTGGGCTCGCCCATCTACGTCTATCAATAAGCAGCGTTTCAGAAAGCCAAAGGCCGCGAATTTCGCGGCCTTTTTTATTGGGCGATGCCCCTGATTAGAATTGACCCCGGAGGCAGTGCCGTCCGGGGTCCAATCCTAAAGTCTATGCTAGCAGAAGAATTAGATCTTCTTCTTGGCTGACTTCTTCTTGGCAGCTTTCTTAGCAGGCTTCTTCGCAGCTTTCTTAGCCATGGTATATTCTCCTAGGAGTTAGTTGTTAGTGCCCCACAACGCAGGCTTAGTCTTACTACCCAACGATTGCGCATACCTGTCGTCCGTATTCGTAATCGTTGTTGACGTCTCTTTTGAACCCGATTGTGTGATTCGGCAATATGCCGTCAACATCTGGTGTATCGCCCCAGGTTCCCTAACAACCGGTAAACGCGCCAAACACCAGGCCGAATGTCCGTATACGGAGAGATAATTTGATTCAGCGGAATTTTTGAGGAAATCCTGTCGATTCGGCGTTTCTCCGTATACGGATGGCCGCGTCTTTTTTTGCCTCTGCTCAAAAAAATTTCTGTCTTGGAGCATTTATCTTGCTTCAGCCATCCAAAAAATAATTGTTAATAAAATGACGAATGTTGCCGATTCAACACATGACTCGAGGCCATCGACGCCAATTCTTTTCTTCCATCACGCCGTTGAAAATCTGATTCCATATCACAATGAGACAACTTTCCGTCCGTTGAAATCAAAAAATCGAACCTTCGATCTCCAAAAAATGTCTTCGACGGTGATTCAAGACGATGACCAAATAGAAAATGGCCGGAATCTCTCCCGGCCACTCCAAAATTCACGTCATGCAACTCACGAACATCCGCTCGTGCCGCCGCATGTATTGCACTTCAGGCAGGTGCCGTTGCGCACCAGGGTGAAGTTGCCGCATTCGCCGCAGCTGTCGCCCTCATAGCCTTGCAAGCGGGCCTTGGCGCGCAGGTCAGCTTCGGGCAGCGGTTCTTCATAGGTGTAGGCGATTGTGGTTTCAGCCAGCGCCAGTGAACCCATCGACATCGATTCCGCCGCGCGCATTTGCAATGCATGGGCAGGCGAGGCCGCAGCGGTAACACCTTGCGGCATCACTACGACGTTCGACAGGTTCTGATTGCGCACAAAACCCGATGACAGGAACTTCTGCGCCGGAACCGAGGCCGGAGCCTTGGGTTCATCGCTGCCAGTGCCTTTGCCAAGCGCATCAAAACCCATTTCGGAAGCCTCGACATGGGCCAGATCATTGCGCCCGAGATACGATACAGCGAGTTCACGGAACACATAGTCCAGGATGGACGTGGCGTTCTTGATCGACTCGTTGCCCTGAACCTGGCCTGCAGGCTCGAACTTGGTGAAGGTGAAGGCATCGACATATTCCTCCAGCGGCACGCCATACTGCAGGCCCACCGAGACGGAAATGGCAAAGTTGTTCATCATCGCCCGCAACGCCGCACCTTCCTTGTGCATGTCGATAAAGATTTCACCTAGCTTGCCATCATCATATTCGCCGGTACGGAGGTAAACCTTGTGGCCCCCCACAACCGCCTTCTGCGTATAGCCTTTGCGGCGGCCGGGCAGCTTGTCGCGGCCGCGGGTGATCTCGACGATCTTCTCGACGATGGTTTCAATGCGCTGAACCATGGGCTTGGCCATCAGGCCTTCGACCATGTCCTCAGACTCATCCGCTTCATCGGAGATGAGCTGGGTGGACAGCGGCTGCGAAAGTTTGGAGCCATCGCGATAGAGCGCATTGGCCTTCACGCCCAGCTTCCATGACAGCATGTAGGCCGCGTTGCAGTCCTCAACCGTTGCTTCGTTCGGCATGTTGATGGTCTTGGAAATGGCTCCCGAGATAAAGGGCTGGCTTGCCGCCATCATGCGGATGTGGCTTTCCACCGAGAGGTAACGCTTGCCTAGGCGGCCGCAGGCGTTGGCGCAATCAAACACCGAGAGATGCTCGTCCTTGAGGCCCGGACCGCCTTCCAGCGTCATGGCCCCGCAGACATGGATATTGGCTTTGTCGATATCGGCTTTCGAGAAGCCGATGAACGAGAGCAGATCAAAGCCATAGTCAACGAGCTGCTCGTCGCTGATTTTGAGCACCGACTTGCAGAACTCTTCGCCGAGCGTCCACTTGTTGAACACGAACTTGATGTCGAAGGCCGATGCCAGGCCCGATTCAATCGTTGCGATCTGCTCATCGCCGAAGCCCTTGGCGCGCAGCTGCGCGTGGTTGAGGGCAGGGGCATCCTGCAGGGTGCCGAGGCCCACCGCATAGTTGATGATCTTCTCGATCTGCGTGGGCTCATAGCCCAGGGTGCGGAGCGCTTCCGGAACCGCCTGGTTGATGATCTTGAAGTAGCCGCCGCCGGCCAGCTTCTTGAACTTCACCAGGGCGAAGTCCGGCTCGATGCCCGTCGTATCGCAATCCATTACAAGGCCGATGGTGCCGGTAGGGGCAACAACGGTGGCCTGCGCATTGCGGTAGCCATGGGCCTCGCCCAGTTCGACCGCCAGATCCCACGCCTTGCGGGCGTGGAGAATGAGATACTGGTCGGGGCAATCCGTTTCATCGAGCGGCACGGGCGCTATGCTCACGTTCTCGTAACCCACGGCAGCACCATAGGCGGCACGGCGGTGGTTGCGCATCACCCGCAGCATGTGGTCCTTGTTCTTGGCATAGCCGGGAAAGGGGCCGCGCTCTTTGGCCATCTCGGCCGAGGTGGCATAGGAAACGCCCGTCATGATCGCCGAGAGCGCCCCGCAGATGGCGCGGCCCTCATGGCTGTCATAGGCAATGCCGTTGGTCATCAGCAGCCCGCCGATATTGGCAAAGCCCAGACCAAGGGTGCGGTACTCATAGGAGAGCTTGGCGATTTCCTTGGAGGGGAACTGCGCCATCAGCACGCTGATTTCCAGAACCATGGTCCACAGCCGCACCGCGTGCTCGTAAGATTCGACGTCGAACTTCGCCGTTTCCGTATTGCGGAACTGCAACAGGTTGAGCGAGGCGAGGTTGCACGCCGTATCATCAAGGAACATGTATTCCGAGCAGGGGTTGGAGGCGCGGATTTCGCCCGATGCCGGGCAGGTGTGCCAGTCATTGATGGTGGTGTGATACTGGATGCCCGGATCAGCCGAAGCCCATGCCGCTTGGCCAATTTTCTCCCACAGCTCGCGGGCCTGCAGGGTCTTGGTGACTTTGGTGGTCATGCGGGCATTGAGGTTCCAGGGGCCATTGGTTTCAACGGCGCGCAGGAACCCATCGGTGACGCGCACTGAGTTATTTGAATTCTGGCCCGATACGGTGCGGTAAGCCTCGCCGTCCCAATCCGTGTCATAGGCGTCGAATTCCAGATCGGTGTAGCCTTGCTTGGCGAACTGGATGACGCGCTTGATGTAATTATCGGGCACCATGTTGCGCCGCGCGTCCTTCACGGCGCGCTTGAGGGCCGGGTTCTTCTCGATTTCATAGCAGTCATCGCCGGGGCCCTGGCAATTGACGCAGGCCTTCATGATGATCCCGAGATGCTTCTTCACGATCTTGGAGCCGGTGACGAGGGCCGCAACCTTCTGCTCCTCCTTGACCTTCCAGTCGATGTATTCCTCGATATCCGGATGGTCCACGTCTACTACCACCATCTTTGCGGCGCGCCGCGTCGTGCCGCCTGACTTGATGGCGCCCGCCGCGCGGTCGCCGATCTTCAAGAAGCTCATCAGGCCGGAAGATTTGCCTCCGCCCGACAGTTTTTCGTTTTCGCCGCGCAGGAACGAGAAGTTGGAGCCCGTGCCGGAGCCATACTTGAACAGGCGCGCTTCGCGCACCCAAAGATCCATGATGCCGCCCTCATTAACGAGGTCGTCCGCCACGCCCTGAATGAAACAGGCATGGGGCTGGGGATGTTCATAGGACGATTTTGATTTGGTGAGCTTGCCGGTCTCATGGTCCACATAGAAGTGACCCTGGCCCGGGCCATCGATGCCGTAAGCCCAATGCAGCCCCGTGTTAAACCACTGGGGAGAATTCGGCGCACACTTCTGTGTCGCCAGCATGAAGCAAAGTTCGTCGTTGAAGGCGCGGGCGTCTTCTTCCGTGTTGAAATAGCCGCCTTTCCAGCCCCAATAGGTCCAGGTACCGGCCAAACGGTTGAAAACCTGCTTGGAGCTCATCTCGCCGATAATGCGCTGCTTCTCGGGCAGGCCTTCCAAGGCAGGCTCATCGGCAACCGAACGCCACAGCCAGGAGGGCATGCTCGTCTCTTCAACGCGCTTCAGCTTCACCGGAACGCCCGCCTTGCGGAAATACTTTTGCGCCAGAATATCCGTGGCAACCTGGCTCCACGAGGCCGGGACCTCGATATTTTCCAGGCGGAAAACGATGGACCCGTCAGGATTTTTGATTTCACTGGTGGCCTGGCGGAATTCGACCTCCGCGTAGGCGTCCTGACCGGCTTTCGTATATTTGCGCGCAACGTGCATTGCAGTCCCTCTTGTTTTTTCGTTTCGTTGCCGCGAGCGCACAACAATGCACCCACGGAGCCTTGTTCACCCGTGTTTGACTACACAAACCCTGTCTGAGAAATCGGAATTCCTCAGAATTGTTAGCCTCTGATTTTGGTTTTTTACGCTCGAGAGAAGCAGCCTTAACTTCGCTTCTCCGTCCCCACGGCCTTGATGATCAAATTATTACACCGCTCACAGGACGTCAATAGCTAGTGTGTTAACGAAACCCTAACGCTATATGTTGTGTCCACAGCTTCGTCCGCCCTGTGGATAACCAGATGATCGTCCGATTCTGGGGGCAAGCTCAAGTGCTAGTTGGATTATTCGGAGGGCCCCTTGTGGAAAACCGGCGCAAGGCCGAACCGTGAAGGCGTTAACCATGTTTTCAATCAAAATAAATTTATGGGCGGACTTCTGCCGACACCTGCGGTGCGGGCACTCGAATCGGCCCCATGGCCAGGAGGACCACCAGCCCCATTGCCGTAATCAGGCCCATGACAAGCCATGCCTCGTTGATGGCCAGGGTAATGCTGGCCTGTTCAATGACATCCATGATTCCCATAACGCCCATCGGGTCTTGGCTGTCCGGCAATTCATCCACGGTAAGGCCGAGAACTGAGGCCGCCTTCACCGGATCCGCTTTGATGAGCTCCATAATCCGGTCCGCATGCTCAGGCCCGCGTGAAAACACGATTGTGTCAATGAGGGCTATGCCAATGGCCCCGCCAAGATTGCGCGACAAGTTGAACAGCCCGCTGGCATCCGCAATATGCTCGCGCGGAATGAAGCCCAGGGCAAAACGGATGGGCGGCAGGATGCAAAGCGCAACGAAAGCGCCGCGAACCACCTGCGGCCAGAACATTTCATCATAGCCCGTGGCAATGGTTTGAAAGCCACTCATTAAAAGCCCGATGGCAAAGGCCCCAAAGCCAATCGCCGAAAGCAGGCGCGCATCCACATAGCGGTCAATCTGAACAATGATGGGCGCGGTGACGAGTTGGGCGATGCCGGTCACAAGGATGACAAGGCCGATTTGCAGCGGGCCCATACCATGCACAAAGGCAAGGAATAGCGGCAGCAGATAAACCGATCCAAACAGGCCAATGCCCAAGATGAAGCTGAGAGTGCAGCCAAAGGCGAGGTTGCGGTCGAGCAGCAGCGGGAAGGAAATGGCAGGGGTAGGCCGGCGAATGGCAAGAAACAGGAAAACCAAAAAGATAACAAAGCAGCCTGAAACCCGCGGTGCGAGCCAGCCCTGATCCGGCGCTTCCTTCAGGCCGATCAGAAGCGCTGCAAGGCCGACCGCCACATAGATAAGGGAAATCCAGTCCAGAGTCTTGAACAAGGACAGTCGGGTATCATTGCGCGGCAGGCACAAAAGGCCGATCACCAACGTCACAATGCCTGGCGCGACATTGATCAGGAACAGCCAGTGCCAGGTATAGCTTTCGGTGATCCAGCCGCCGGTGAGCGGCCCAAGTGTCGGCGCGAGCACGGCAAGCAGCCCGCCAATTGTCGTGGCAATGGTTTGCTTCAGGCCCTTGCCGAAGAGCAGGAAAATGGCGGCAAACACCAGGGGAATGAGCACGCCGCCGGCAAAGCCCTGCAATACACGGAACAAGATGAGCGAGAGGAAGTCATAACTGAAGGCGCAGCCGATTGAGGCAAGCGTGAAGGTTAAGATAGCGCCGGCAAACAGCCAGCGGATAGTAAAGATGCGGATGAGCAACCCGGTCAGCGGAATTGAAATGATCTCGGCAATGAGATAGGTTGTCTGAACCCAGCTCATGCGGTCAGCGCCGATTTTCAGCGCGTCTTCGATGACAGCCAGCGACGTGACGACCACCTGGATATCCAGGATGGCCATGAACATGCCGACACACAACGCGCCATACCCCAACCAGAGCCAAGCCGTTGCCGGGGGTGGCTGGGTCTTATTCGCTTCCAAATCTTCCATCGCCAGCCATGTTAGGGGATAATGTGGCGAAATATCATCAGGTTTTGTCAGCCGCGTGAGGCCTTTCCCACAGAATCCTGCAATTTAATTTGTTGTAATCAAATAGGTCTGGACTTGGGCCGTGTCCTGCCCCCATTTGACCTTCAACCTGAAGCGACGAGCGCCAATCCCACGATATGGATCATATCCAGCCTTTTCTTGACTATTTTGCCCAGCACCCGGGGTGGGCGGTTGTTGTGGTTTTCCTGATCGCCTTTGGCGAGGCGCTCCTCATTATTGGCCTGTTCGTTCCCTCAACCGCCGTGCTCGTAGGCGCCGGCGTGCTGGTAGGGTCGGGGCATTTGCCGTTCTGGCCCATATTTCTTGCCACCTTGGCCGGCGCCGTGACTGGCGACCAGATTTCCTATTGGGCCGGTCGTTTTTTTGGCGAGCATCTGAAACTCTTGTGGCCCCTGAACCGCTTTCCGCAACTTGTCGTCCGCGGCGAGGAGTTTGTCAGGAATCATGGAGGCAAGAGCATAGCCCTTGGCCGCTTTGTGCCCGGCGTGAAGGCTGTTGTTCCGGGCATTGTTGGCATGCTGGGCATGAGCCAAATCTATTTCGTCTCCGTCAACATTTCATCGGGCATCGTGTGGACCGCCGCCCACGTCATTCCGGGGGTATTGATCGGTCAGGGGCTCGCCTTGGCCGGTGAACTCAGCGGTCACCTTGGCCTCGTGCTGCTTGTTTTATTGGTTATCCTTGCGGTGGCGGGCTGGATTATCCGGCTTTTTGCCGCCGGTGTATCGCCCCATCTCGATCACATCCTGCAGCGAATTTCGAACTGGGCCAAAACCCGCAACAGCCGTTCCATGCACCGGTTCGGCCGCGCCGTTTCGCCGGAAAACCCGCGCTCGCTGCTGATCATATTCTTTATCGCCGCGTTGCTGCTTGGGCTGATAGCCTTCCTTGTCCTGTTGAGCAGCATGGCCGCCCGCAACGCCATTCCCAATGCCGATGTCTCGATTTTCAACCTCATGCGGGAAATCAGGAATGCCCCCGCCGATGAATTGATGATTCCCCTGACCATGTTGGGTGATGGCTTTGTGCTCACCGCCATGATGGCCACGATCGTGGGCTGGCTCGTGTGGCGCAAGGCGTGGCGCGCCGCAATTGCCTCAACAGCAGTGTTCACTGCCGGAAAGCTCTTTGCACTCCTTCTCAAATACGGCATTCACCGGCCGCGGCCCATTGAACTCTATACCGGCGGCGATGCTTTCAGTTTCCCCTCGGGCCACGCCACCATGGCGGCTATTACTTTCGGCGTACTGGCTGTGCTGGCAAGCCACGCCATGAACCGTTGGAGCCGGTCGCTGGTCTATGCCACGTGCGGGCTGATCGTTATCACCATTGCCTATTCACGAATCTATCTCGGCGTCCACTGGCTGTCCGATGTTCTGGGTGGCATCGTATTCGGGGGCATCATGGTGGCAGCCTTCGGCATTGCCATCGAAGCAATCCCGCCGCGCCGCATCATGCCGCTGGGATTGCTCGGCGCGACCTTCATTGCCTTTGTGGTGGCGGGCGGTTTGGGCATCTCGAACAATTTTGACCAGGCAGAAAAATTTTATGCTGCCCCCGAACGATCCTATTTCATCACGCAGGCCGAATGGGAAAACACCGCATGGCAGAATTTGCCGGGGCGCCGCATTGACCTCGCAGGCAGACCGGAAGAACCGTTTATCATGCAGTGGGCAGGCTCACTTGAGGACTTGCAGAAAATCCTCGAGAGCCGGAACTGGGCCTATTCACCTAAATGGACTTGGCGTGACAGCATTCCCTATCTCGATCCAAATGCAGTTTTGGGCAGCGTTGCGCCCCGTCCCGCCCTTCATCTGGGCCTCAAGGCGAAACTGACCATGATCCTGGCCCTGAACAATGAAACCAACCGGCGCCTGGTGATGCGGGCCTACAAGACCAATGCCAATCTTAAATCCACCATCGGAGCGCCCATCTTTCTCATCAGCCTTACCCAGGAAAGCCTGCGCAAGAGCCTGCGGGCCTATGTCGTTCCCACTCTCATTGCCGCAAATTCCGAGCAGATCACCCAACTTGAGAATGACATGGCTTTGCCATCCAACACCCGGACGGTGACCGAACAGCGCCCCGGTGACGGAAACCGGGTGCGTTTAATAACTCTGCCATGAGCGCTATTTGCCAGCTTTACGAACGCCTGCCATTGGGTCATATTCGACCAAATTCTATGACTTTCAGCAGGACCGATAATGCATTTTCTGAAACAGTTTTTTACCTGGTGGAGCGGCCAAACTCTGGGCACCCGCTTTTTTACCTGGCGCAAGGGCGAGCATGTCGGGACCGATCAGGCGGGCAACAATTATTACCGCGCGAAATCCGCCATGCCTGATTCCATTGCGGAGCGCCGCTGGGTCATCTTCAACGGCTATTCGGAAGCCTCAAGCATTCCGCCGGGCTGGCATGGCTGGATGCATCACCGGGTTGATAAGGTTCCTTCCGCCTCCGATGCCCCGGACCGTGAATGGCAATTGCCGCACCAGCCCAATCTTACCGGCTCGGCCGGCGCCTACCGTCCGCCTGGCAGCATCGTGGGCGCGGCGCGTCCAAAAAAGTTTGATCCCGGTTATCAGGCCTGGCGGCCAGAATAATCCTTGGCCTCATTGCGCCATATTTTTCCGGTTGTTTATGCTATTCTCGAAAGCCTTATCTGTGTTTAGAATCGGAATCGGACTGCCATGAACAATTCAACGGTTGAAACGCTTATCGGGGCTGTGGTCATCGTGATCGCCGGAGCCTTCCTGGCTTTTGCCTACAATACGCCGGGCATGGGCCAGAAAAGCAATGGCTACACCCTCACCGCAGAATTCGACAATGTAGAAGGCGTCAATCTCGGCAGCGACATCCGGATGGCCGGCATCAAGATCGGCACGGTGACTGGCCAATCTCTCAATCTGGTGAATTTTCAGGCGGTAATCACCATGAGCATTGATCCCGCCGTGCAGCTCACTGACGATACGTCCGCCAAGGTGACCTCGGAAGGCCTGCTGGGTTCAAAATTCATTTCGCTTGAACCGGGTGGCTCGGAAACCAAACTGGCCGAGGGCGACGTCATCAATTACACCCAGGGTGCAGTTGATATTTGGTCGCTGATCAGCCAGGCCATGTTTGACAAGTCCGGAGCCAAGCCCGCCGAAACGCCGCAAGCTCCAGTGGCTCCAGCAACTTCTGAAGTCCCGGACCAGGCGCAGTAGGCATGCTCCGACTTGCTGTTTTGGCTGCGCTCGCAGCCGCCATGCTGCCCTGCACCGCCCATGCCGACCGCATCGCCAATCCCATTGCGGTCTTTACCGGGCTGGACAAGATAACCGGCATCACCACCACATTTGAAACCAAGGTGGGCGAGGCCAAGCAGTTCGGCGGGCTCATTGTAAAGGTTGATGTCTGTTATTCGCGCCCGGCCACTGAAGAACCCAAAACCACATCATTTGTCGAAGTCGATGAAGTGCAGCTCGACGATTCACTGAAGCGGATTTTCTCCGGCTGGATGTTTGCCCAGAGCCCGGGGCTCAACGCGGTCGAGCACCCGATCTATGACGTCTGGCTGATCAACTGCCGTGATCCCGCCGCCCCGCCACCCGCTGTGGAAGAAATTCCCGATCTCTCGACCTTGCAGGAACAGATCGAAGAAGGCGAACCGCTGGATTAGAGCGGTGACGCCAGTTCCAGCACGCGGGCAGGATCATTATCGTCTTTGAACCTGTGGAAATCAGCCGGCGCAACGATGGCCGATGGCAACAGATCCTTGTAGTCGGCCTTCGACATGACAATGGCCCCCAAAGTCTTGAGGTGTGGGTTCATGAATTGGGCGTCAAGCAATTGAAAACCACCCGCATTGAGCCTCGCAACCAGGTGTACCAAGGCAACCTTGCTGGCGTCAGTCTCCCGTGAAAACATGCTCTCGCCAAAAAATGCCGCGCCGATTTTCACCCCGTAGAGCCCGCCAACCAGTTGGCCGTCGCGCCAGCATTCCACCGAGTGGCAGTGATCCATTTTGTGAAGCTGGTTATAGAGCGTGCGGATACGCGTGTTGATCCAGGTCAGCTTGCGGGTTTTGGTTTTGGCCGCACAGGCCTCGATCACATCGGAAAAAGCTGAATCGATGCGGATCTCGAAAGTTTGGCGGCGCACCTGTTTCCGCAGCGAATGGGAAATGCGCAGCCCCCGCAAGGGAATGATGCCGCGTTCTTCCGGCTCCACCCAGTAAAGCGCGTTATCCTCGGCCGTCTCCGCCATCGGAAAAATCCCGACAGAGTAGGCCTGCAGCAAGATCTTTGGCGTTATGGTTGTCACTAGACATCTCGCGCGAGATAATTCTCCAGCCAGTGGATGTCATAATGCCCGTCAATGATTTCGGGCTCCGCCAACAAACGCTGGAACAGAGGAATTGTCGTTTCAACCCCTTCTATCACGAACTCGCCCATGGCACGCTTCAAACGCATCATGCATTCGGTCCGCGTCTTGCCGAAAACAATCAATTTGCCAATGAGGCTGTCGTAATAGGGCGGGATGCGGTAGCCCGCGTAAAGGGCTGAATCAACCCGAACCCCAAGACCGCCGGGAAAATGCACCGCGTCCACCCGGCCTGGCGAGGGCACGAAGGTCTTGGGGTTTTCCGCATTGATGCGGCATTCGATGGCGTGGCCCGAGAAAGTGATATCGCTCTGCACGTATTGCAGTTTGGCCCCGCTGGCTACGCGGATTTGTTCCTGCACCAGGTCAAGGCCAGTGATCATTTCGGTCACCGGATGTTCGACTTGCAGTCGCGTGTTCATTTCAATGAAATAGAATTCGCCATTCTCATAAAGAAACTCAATGGTGCCAACCCCTTCATAGGAGAGGTCGACCATAGCCTTGGCAACGCGCGCCCCGATCTGGTCACGCTGGGCCGAGTTCAGGGCAGGGGAGTGGGCTTCTTCCCAGATTTTCTGGTGCCGTCGCTGCAGCGAGCAATCGCGCTCGCCCAGATGCACCGCATTGCCTTGCCCATCGCCTAGAACCTGAATTTCAATATGCCGCGGCAGCACTAGGTATTTCTCGATGTAAACTTCTTCATTGCCGAAGGCTGCCTTGGCCTCGGTCTGCGCCGTGCTCAGGGCGTTTTCCATCTCGGCATCATTTCGGGCAACCTTCATGCCGCGCCCGCCGCCGCCTGCCGTTGCCTTGATGATGACGGGGTAGCCGATTTCACGGGCAATGCGCATCCCCTCGTTCACATCCGAAACGCCGCCATCGGAACCCGGAACAACCGGAATGCCCAAAGCCTTGGCGGTCCTCTTGGCTTCAATCTTGTCACCCATGGTGCGGATGTTTTCGGCCGAAGGACCGATGAATTTTATCCCGTGCTCGGTTAGGATTTCAGCGAATTTCGCATTCTCGGACAGAAATCCGTAGCCAGGATGTACTGCTTCGGCCCCGGTGATCTCGCAGGCCGAAACAATGGCCGGAATGTTGAGATAGCTGTCACGCGCCGGCGGCGGCCCGATGCATACGCTTTCATCCGCCAGCCGAACATGCATGGCGTCGGCGTCCGCGGTGGAATGGACGGCAACAGTCTGGATGCCCAGTTCGCGGCAGGCACGCAATACCCGAAGCGCGATCTCGCCCCGGTTGGCGATGAGAATCTTGTCAAACATTACTCACTCGATCGTCACAAGGGCCGCGCCGTATTCAATCGGATCGCCATTATCAACATGGATGCGGATGACCTTGCCTGATACCGGCGATGGAATTTGGTTCATGGTTTTCATGGCTTCAATAATAAGCAGAGTCTGGCCCTGCTTAACTTGGGAACCAATTTCAATGAAATTCGGATTGCCGGGAGCCGAGGCCATGTAGACGGTTCCCACCATGGGAGACTTTACGGTTCCCGCGTGGTCCGTGTCATGAGCTTTCGTGACAATTGGCGCGGCAACCGGCAGGGGCGCATGATGGGCTGCGGAAGGAGCTTGGTGCGGCACCGTTGCAACCGCCGTCATGGTGCGCGACACGCGCACCCGCGAACCCTTTTGCTCCAATTCTATTTCAGAAAGCCCCGTCTCATTCAAGATATCTGCCAGGGTCCGGATGAGATCCAGCTCCGGGCGGGCAGGCTTTGTCTGGCCACGTGTTGTTGGCGTTTTTTTCGAGGGCATTCTGTTACCCCTTTCCGGTTGTTTTTAAGATTTGCACGATCCCGTCGAGGGCCAACTCATAACTTTGCCCACCAAAGCCGCAAATCACCCCCTGGGCAACAGGAGAAATATAGCTGTGATGGCGGAACGGCTCGCGGGCATAGACATTGGACAGGTGAACTTCGATGGTGGGGATACTCACCGCCTTGAGCGCATCATGGAGAGCCACTGACGTATGAGTATAAGCAGCGCCATTGATGATGATGCCGGCAGCCTTGCTTTGCGCTTCATGAATCCAGCCGATCAGCTCGCCCTCGGTGTTGGTTTGCCGAAAAACAATCTGCTGCCCAAGCGCCTTAGCCTTGGCCGAGCAACGCATTTCCAGATCGCCGATGGTTTCCTGGCCATAGACCGAAGGTTCGCGCAGGCCGAGGAGGTTGAGGTTGGGTCCGTTTAAAATATAGATCGGTTTCATCGCCCTGCCATCAGAATCTGTGCGGTTAATATGTTATAGGCGGTCACTGGCGGGCAGGGAAGCGCTTGGCATCAGCAGAGTGAACAGCCGCCCTTGGCGCGCACATCATTGATGGCGCTGGCAAGTTCGGCTTTCGGCAGATAGCCGGGAACCAGCTTGTCATCAATGATGAACGCCGGTGTGCCGTTGATGGCAAGTGACTGCGCCAATGTGCGGTTGCGCTCCAGAATGCCAGCCGTCTCGGGATTCTCCATGTCTTTCTTGAGCTGCGCCATGTCGAGGCCTTGTGCCGCTGCAATCTCATCGACGGCTTCCTTGGTGACTTTTCCCTCGTGGCTGAACAGGGCCACATGCAGGTCCCAGTATTTGCCTTGCTTGCTGGCGGCAATTGCCGCCTGGGCCGCATAGTCGGAATCACCACCGAAGATCGGGAATTCCTTCAGGATAAACTTCAGATCCTTGTCCTCTTCGATCAAGGACAGAACTTCTGGAAATCCCCTTTTGCACCAGCCGCAGTTGTAGTCGAAAAACTCGACCATGGTGACTTTGCCGTTGGGATTTCCAACTACGAAATCCGTACCGTCGCGAAATATCTGGTCCGCGTTGGAAACCAAGGCGCCTTTTCTCTGCTGGTCTTCCGTCAGCTTTTCCTTCTGTTCAAGGAGCTGGCTCATTTCCCGAAGCAGGTCAGGATTTGCCAGCAAATAATCCTTGATGATGGCTTCCATTTCCTTGCGCTGGCTATCGCTGAATTCAGCAGCGCTCACGGGGAAACCAATGCCCCATAGCAACAAAATCGAAAGCAACAATGTTCTAAATGCAGCGTACATGGCAAATCCCTATGTTTCCGGTCTATTTGCCTGAAAGACCCGTTTCAGGTCAATCCCGGTCCTTGTTGGCAAAATTCAAAATGTCGTTGGCCTTGATCCATTCCGGCGAACCGTGTTTGAACTGCCCGATCACCCGCTTTGCTTTTTCGGAAGCCAAAGCCGTGTCGCCCTGCATCATGGCGGTTTCAGCCGTTGCCAATTCGGCCCGCGGCAGGTCGTTCAGATAGCCGTAGGCCATGGCCGAATACTTGTAGATATCCACCGAATCCGGCTCGGTCTTCTTGGCCAGCGTCAGGAGGTTCAGCGCTTGCCGGATATTGTTGCGGTCTTCTGTTGCAATGAGGGCCTGTGCATAAAGAATTTGGATGAGCCCGCTGTTGGGCAATAACTTGTTGGCCTGCCTGAGCGGAGGAAGCGCCTTGGCCGGCGTACCGCCTTCCAGCAGAGCCTGTCCCTTGAGTTCCCAGAAATAAGGATCCTCCGGCACTTCGCTGATCAGGCTGTCGATGACCGGCACGGCGTTTTTCATGTCGCCCTTGCGGAACATCGAAATGGAGCGGGCATAGCGCGCTGGCAGGCTCTTGTCCGATGAGGGGTAGCGCTGGAACACAAATTGCGGTGATTGCATGAAGCCCGCCAACTTGGCCTGCATCAGTTGATGGCGCAGCATCAGTTGTGGCGCGTCATCCCTGTCAAAGAACGCGGATTTCTTGGCTTCAAGTTCAAGGTTGCGGATTCGTTCAAGCGGCATGGGATGGGAAAGCAGATAGGGATCGGCGTTTTCCAGCGATGCCAGCGATTCGTTTGCCAGCAACTGAAAAAGCGTCAGCATCCCCTTTGGCGATTGCCCCGTCGCCTTGAGGTATTTGAGGGCGGCCTGGTCGGCGGACGCCTCCATGCCGCGTTGGTAGGAGAGCAAATTCCGCTGGGCCATGCCCTGCGACCCCATCATGATTCCCTGTCCGGCCTGTGCGGCACCCTTTTGCCCCGCGGCGGCCCCGCCGACCGCGGCTGCAACGCCAATCAGGGTGCCGATAATGTTTTGCACGCTTGCCCGGCTAAGTTCGACACCCATGCGGGCGAGATGGCCGCCGGCAATGTGGCCTGTTTCATGTGCCAGAACGCCGATGATCTCGTTTGGTGTTTTTGCGCGCGTCAACAGCCCGGTGTGAATGAACAGCCGCTGGCCGCCGGCCACGAAGGCGTTGATCTTGTCGTTGTTTATGATGTAGACGCGCACCGCCGAAGGGTTCAGGCCCGCCGCCTTGAAAATCGGTTTTGAATAGAGCCGCAACAGGCCTTCGATTTCAGCATCGCGAATCAGCGGCAGCGACGGCCCGCGCGGCTTCTTCTTGGTTTCGGCCAAGCCATCAGCCATCAGCCCCGATAATGCAATCGAGATGGCAAGGCAAACCGCTGTTAATTTACGAATCATGCATCACTCGACAGGTGGAATCCCAATCGGAAACCCACCACATTGGGAAGAGGGTGTTTCTCCGTCAATTACGGCGAGTTTGAGGCTCGGGATCTTCAGCCCCGCTTGCTCCACCAGCCGGCCTTTGGCTTGACGACCTCGGCAGGAGTCACCGTTGCTGCCGGCGGCTGCCACTTGCGTGGCTCCACCGGCGGTGCAACGATTTCCTGGATGGCGATGATCGGCGCCGCCGGACGTTCCGGCTGAGGCTCGCGTGTTTCAACGGGGCTAAGTGAAGGAGCATGGGAATTTCCATTGCTCTCGCCTTCGGCGCCATTGCGCCCATTCTTGTTGCGTCCGTTCCGATTGCGTCCCCAGCGGTCGCGCCGCCGTGAAGGTCCGCGCTCGGAGCTTTCCTTTTCTGTAGAGTCATCGGAAGCCGTACCTGCATCCGCCTCGGCGGGTGAGGAGACATCTTCGCGAATGGCATCATCGCTTTCATCTGCCTGACGTGGTGCATCGGCTTCGCCGTCGCCGTCCCCGGCAATTTTATCCCGCGGCTCATCGCGTCCGCCGCGCCTTCCGCCCCGGCGTCCACGGCGGCGCCTTCTGCCACGTTGCGAGTCGGAACCTTCGTCCGTGCTTTCAGCCTCTGAAGAAGACGATGACTCGGCTTGGACCTCATCGGTCTCCTCCTCGACTTCGGCTTCGAGCTCGTCTTCCTCGGGATCCTCGACGTAGGTTTCCAGCTTGACCGGCACGATCTGGATCTTGCGCACCGCAACGGTCCGTTCGCTGGCCCGTTCGATGACCGCCTGCGATCCCTTGACCTCGTCGCTTGGCACGATGAAGACGGAAATTCCGTAATTCTGTTCAATTGCCAGAAGATTGTCGCGCTTCTCGTTGAGAACGTAAAAGGCCACTTCGCGCGTGCACTTCACCGTAAGATGCTCGGCCTTGCGGCCGATCAGGTGTTCCTCGATTGCGCGCAGGACCGAAAGTCCGCAAGACGAAATGGAGCGGACAATGCCGCGTCCTTCGCAATGCGGGCAGGGCCGCGATGAGCCTTCGAGCAGCCCGGGCCGCAGCCTTTGCCTCGACATTTCCATGAGGCCGAAATGGCTGATCCGGCCCACCTGGATGCGGGCGCGGTCATTCTTGAGGGCATCCTTGAGGCGCCGTTCCACCGCACGGTTGTTGCGATTTTCTTCCATGTCGATGAAGTCGATGACCACCAGGCCCGCCAGATCGCGCAACCGCAGTTGCCGGGCGATTTCATCGCAGGCTTCCATGTTGGTCTTGAGCGCCGTGTCTTCGATATTGTGCTCGCGCGTCGCCTTGCCCGAGTTGATGTCGACCGAAACAAGAGCTTCCGTCTGGTTCATCACGATATAGCCGCCCGAAGGCAGGGTGACGGTTGGCGAATAAAGCGCGTCCAATTGAGTTTCGACCTGGTGTTTCGAAAACAGCGGGCGGGTGTCCTTGTAGAGCTTCACGTTTTTGGCGTGGCTCGGCATCAGCATCTTCATGAAGTCTTTGGCTTCACGGTAGGCTTCTTCGCCTTCTACAAATACTTCCTCCACATCCTTGGTGTAGAGATCGCGGATTGAGCGCTTGATCAGGCTGCCTTCCTCATAGACAAGGGCAGGGGCCGTGGAATGTAGCGTCAGGTCACGGACATTTTCCCAAAGCCGCATGAGATAGTCAAAATCGCGCTTGATTTCCGGACGGGTGCGTTGCGCCCCCGCAGTGCGGACAATCACACCCATGCCCTGGGGAACTTCCACGTCACGGGCCACTTCCTTGAGGCGCCGGCGATCACCCGCATCGGTAATCTTGCGGGAGATGCCACCGCCCCGCGCGGTGTTCGGCATGAGAACACAATAGCGTCCGGCGAGCGAGAGATAGGTTGTAAGCGCTGCACCCTTGTTGCCGCGTTCTTCCTTGACCACCTGCACCAGGATGATCTGGCGGCGCTTGATGACTTCCTGAATTTTGTACTGGCGGCGCGGCGCCCGACGCTGGCGCTTTGGAACTTCTTCCAAGGCGTCTTCCGCCCCAATGGATTCAACTTTCTGGCTCTCCGCGTCTTCTTCAACGGTTTCCACGCCCTCGCCCGCCTCGCCGATGGCTGGAGCTTCTTGGGCGTGTACTTCCGGGTCGGAAGTCGCTTCTTCTTCGGCCGGATGTTCTTCTTCGCTGTCTTCTGACTCTACAACCTCTGACGAAAGCTGCGGCTCCTCGGAAGCCTGCAAGGCCTGCGCCTCGCCTGATGGCTCGGGCTCGCTATTATTGTCGTCGTGATCATTGTCGTCTTCCTGCTCCTCCGCATCGTCTTCCTCCTGCTCGCGCAGCAGGGCCTGACGGTCGGCTACCGGAATCTGGTAGTAGTCGGGATGGATTTCCGAGAAGGCCAAGAAGCCATGGCGGTTGCCGCCATATTCCACGAAGGCCGCCTGCAGTGACGGTTCAACCCGCGTCACCTTGGCAAGGTAGATGTTGCCTTTTAGCTGCTTGCGGGCAGCGCTTTCAAAGTCGAATTCCTCGATGCGGTTTCCGCGAACCACGACAACGCGTGTTTCCTCGGCATGCGTGGCATCGACGAGCATTTTGCTGCCCATAGTCTTTTTTCCTCTGCGGCAGCTGGCGGTGAGGCTTCGAAGGTCCCATGTCCGGACTTGAGAAACCAGACGGCCCGACGGGCCAGCCTGCGCGAAATGGGCCTGATCCATGTCACGACATTTTGCGATGCGAACGGCTCGGCGCTGGCTGTGTTTCCAGCGGCTGGAGGCGCAATCGAAAAGTCCTGAATCATGGCCCTCATTGATCTTTGCCCAAACCATCACGGCCTGAACGGTTAAACTCAGTGGCGTGCCCGGGCGGTTGTCCTTTGCCCGTGAAGCCTAAAAGACTCCCGACTTGGGAACCTCACCTAGACGCGGCATGAAGGGGTGAACCAGTCGGCTCTCCGGACCTCTCAGCCGCGAAATTTTTGCTCTTGCAACCCAAACGATTAAATCGAGTCTGCCGAAGAGACTCCTTATCTTTAGGGAGAAGGGGCTGGAATTGCAAGGTCGCTCGTACTTGATGGACTAAATGGTTGCCCGGAAACCGTCGGTTAACCACGGCCCCGCTAACCTTTCCGCGATTGGGCCAGGACACGATGATCGCACTGCACAACGCTTTGGATTTGGGAATATGGGCACGCAAATTGCGCCTTGTATCGCTCTCCCTTGCGTGCATTATAGTCATGTTTTTCATAGGCTTGCAGCCAACTTTTGCGGCGGGGGATGCGGTTACCACCGGAACCCGTGTTGGCGGCGACGAAAACCGCACCCGCTTCGTGGCGGATATTTCCAGGACCGTGAGTTACAGCGTTTATGTCCTCCCCGATCCCTACCGGGTGGTCATCGACCTGCCGAATGTGACCTTCGACCTGCCGCCCGGAATAGGCCACAAGGTGCGGGGGCTGGTGTCCCAGTACCGTTACGGACTGGTGGAAGAGGGAAAATCCCGCATCGTCATCGATACGCAGGGTCCCGTTCTGATTGAAAAATCGTTTCTGGTGGAGCCCCAAACCGGCCAGCCGGCCCGCCTGGTCGTTGATCTCGTGAAAACCACCGAGAAGGCTTTCGTCAAGTCCTACAACTCCGAACAGGCCAAAATCCAGCAGGACATCGCCGCCTTGTCGGCTGAGCCACTTTCGCCTCCGGCAGCGGGGAAAAAAATCTTCCTGCCGAACAAGCGTGGCAAGAAAATCATTGTCCTCGACCCGGGCCACGGCGGCATTGATCCCGGCGCCATAAGCCGGGCGGGGACGAAGGAAAAAGACGTGGTCCTCTCCTTCGCCAACGTTTTGCGCAAAGCCCTGTTGGCCACCGGCAAATATGAGGTCGTGATGACCCGCAGCGATGACCGCTTTATCAGCCTGAAAAACCGCGTGATCGTCGCCAGGGATAAGAACGCTGACCTCTTCCTGGCAATTCACGCTGATACTGTCAGGGGCAAGGATGCCCGCGGCGCCACGCTCTACACACTCTCCGACAAGGCCTCAGACGCCGAAGCGGAAGCCCTGGCCAAGCGTGAAAACCGCGCTGATATCATCGGTGGCCTCGATCTTGAAGCCGAGACAGAGGAAATCACCGATATCCTGATTGATCTCGCCCAGCGCGAGTCAAAAAACCACGCCATGTTCTTTTCCAAGAAGGCGGTGACCCATCTGAAGCCGTTGACCCTGATGACCGGCAAGCCCTTGCGCTCGGCAGGCTTCATGGTTCTCAAGGCACCCGATGTTCCATCAGTTCTGCTGGAACTCGGTTTCCTTTCCAGCCAGTCCGACGAGAAGCTGCTCACTTCTGTCGCATGGCAATCCAAGATCGCCAAGGCCTTTGCCACCGCCATGGACGCCTATTTCGCCACTGAAGTAGCCTCCACCGCCAATTGAGCTAGGCTGCAACGGGACGCAGGAACGTGCGCTCCTCGGAGAGAATGAAGCGCTCGCGCTGCACAAAGGCGAAATTGGCAAGGCTTTCCTCATCTACATGAAGCTGTGCTCGGTAAGCTTCATAAGCCGCCAGGTTGGCGCATGATATCAGGGCCCAGGCGATGATGTTGGTGCCCTCATGCGGCATGAAGTAACCGAGCAGGTCACCGCCGCAACGTGGAATGATACGGCTCCAGGCCCGCGCGTAGCGTTCGAACGCATCCCGTTTGAAGGGATCAATCACATATCGGATTTGGACAGTGACGATCATCGCGGCTCTTCTTTCATGAGTTTGTTGATTTCGGAGAAGGGGAAGACGTCCTTGGCAAAATTGAAGGTGCCGAAGTCCTTGATCTCGTGGGCGGATTTTGCGAAAGCAACCAATGCTGACAAGTTCAAGGCAGAACCAACGCTTACCCGTTTCACACCCGCATCTTCCAACTGCTTGAGCGTAAAAGTCGCGTTTGCAAGCACATTCACAGGGCGAGTGACCGCCGCGCAAACCTCCTTGATGGCTTTCAGGCTTGGCAGGCCCGGCGCGTACAGAACGTCTGCCCCGGCTTTTTCGAAGGCTTGCAGACGCTTGATGGTGTCATCGAGGTCAGCCCGGTCGTAAAGAAAATTTTCGGCCCGCGCCGCCAGAACGAAGGGAATATCCTGGGCGCGCACCGCTTCCACCGCAGCCGCAATGCGTTCAACCGCCAGACTGAGATCATAGATCGGCTTGGCGCTGTCGCCGCTCGCATCCTCGATCGAACCGCCGACGAGTCCAACCCCGATCGCAAGACGGATTGTTTCAGCGGCCTTCCCAGGTGCCTGTCCGAAGCCGTTTTCAAGGTCAGCCGCAACTGGAAGATGGGTCGCCTGAACAATCGCCTTCGCGTTAGCCAGCGTTTCTTCACGGCCCGCAGCGCCATCACTGCGGCCAAGCGAAAACGCCAGTCCCGCACTTGTCGTGGCCAAGGCTTCGAAACCCAACTGTGTGAGGATTTTCGCCGTGCCCGCATCCCAGGGGTTGGGAATGACGAAGGTCCGGGGCCTTGTGTGCAGCGCGCGGAAGGCAATTGCTTTTTGTTTTTGGTCCGTCATTGGAGTTCTCCTTCATGTTTTCTAGGCCTGGGGAATATGCCAATGCTACGGTGGCGGGCGTAGCATTTCCGCTGTTTGATATGCTACCAAAACGCCGGAGAGATCATATGGTTCATATCGTCAGTGTAGCGGAAATCGGCGCCCTTGTCGGAGATCCGGCCAGGGCCAACATGCTCGAGACCTTGATGGACCGCCGGGCACTCACCGCAAAGGAACTGGCCGCGCGCGCTGGAATTGCCCCGCAAACCGCCAGCGGCCAACTTTCCAAGCTGATTGCCGTCGGTCTCATCACCATGGAGCAGCATGGCCGCCATCATTACCATTCACTGGCCTCATCCGAAATCGCCCGCATGCTTGAAGGGTTACAGCGGGTTGCCTCCACCCAGAATATCAAACATGCCGGGCGCACTATTCACACCGGCCCGCGCGATGTCGCCATGCGCATCGCCCGCGGATGTTATGATCATATGGCCGGCCAACTCGCCGTAGGCGTCACCGATGCCATGCTGGACCGGAGGCAGATTGAATTTGATGGCGATGGCGGCAGTGTGACGGACGCAGGCAAATTGTTTCTCGAGGAATTCGGCATTAATCTTGCTGCCGCCAGAAACTCAAAGCGCGTCTTCTGCCGGCCTTGCTTGGACTGGAGCGAGCGCCGCTTTCACCTTGCAGGGGCGGTGGGTGCCGCCTTTGCTGCACCGGACACTGGAATTGAACTGGGTGAAGCGCCAGGACAACACCCGGGCATTGGCCATTACCAGGGCAGGAGAGCAGGGCTTCCGGAAATCTTTTGGCATTGAATCGCTCGGTTAATCCACACTTTTCACCTGCCTAGCCTTGGCCATATTCCAAGCCTAGCAAGTCTCCTATGGCATGTGCTATCGCCAGTGGGACGAAGTGACGGAATCGGATCAGTAAACCAGCGATGTTAAGATTTTTAGGGTGGCTCTTCGGAGCCGGGTTCATGATTTTCTTAGGCCTGTCCGGGGCCTTGGTTTACGTGATTTGGGATGTGGCCAAGGATCTTCCGGATTACAAGCAACTGGCCTCCTACGAACCTCCGGTCATGTCGCGCATTCACGCCGCCGATGGTTCGCTGCTTGCCGAATATGCCGATGAGCGCCGTCTGTTCGTGCCCATCAATTCCGTGCCCAAGCGCCTGATCCAGGCTTACATTTCTGCCGAGGACAAGACCTTCTACACTCACGGCGGCCTCGATTGGCGCGGCATTGCGGCGGCGGGCCTTCGCTATGTCCAGGTAAAGCTGACTGGTAAGGGCCAAATCGTCGGCGCTTCCACTATTACCCAGCAGGTGGCCAAGAACTTTCTGTTGAACAATGAACAGACCATTGAGCGCAAGCTGCGCGAGGCCATCATCGTCCAGCGCATTGAAGCAGCCTTTTCCAAAGACCAGATTCTCGAACTCTATTTGAATGAAATTTTCCTTGGCCTGAATTCCTATGGCATTGCCGCAGCCTCGCTGAACTATTTCGGTAAATCGCTGAATGAGCTTTCATTGGATGAGATGGCCTATCTCGCCGCCTTGCCCAAAGGCCCTAACAACTACCATCCCTTCAAGCACAAGGACCGTGCCATTGAACGGCGCAACTGGGTGCTTCTCCAGATGCTGGAGAATGATTACATCACCCAGGTGGAATTTGATGAAGCCACCAAGAAGCCGCTGGTCGTGAACCCGCGCCCCTTTGGTGCCCAGCTTTTCGCCGCTGAATCCTTCGCAGAGGAAGTGCGCCGCGAACTGTCCCAGATGTATGGCAAAGACAAACTTGGCAAGGGCGGCCTTTCGGTGCGCACGACGCTTGATCCCAAACTGCAGATCTATGCAAGGCAGGCACTGGCTAGAGGCCTCATCGCCTTTGACCGCAAGCGCGGTTTTCGTGGGCCGGTTAAGAAAGTCGAGGTCCAGGGTGACTGGGCCTTGCTGCTTGATCAACCGCGGCCTCCCGCCGATGTGGCCCCCTGGCGTCTTGCCGTTGTCACCGAGGTGAATGATCAGCAGGCGACCATCGGCCTTCAGCCGAAACTCCTGCCTGATGGCAAGCCGGAAGCCGCGCGCGAAACCGGAGTCGTTCCCGTGGCACTGATGGGTTGGGCCCGGGCCTATGTCGATGGCAAGAAACTCGGCCCCAAAATCGCAAAGGCCACCGATGTGCTGGCTGCGGGCGACGTTATATACGTGGCGCCAAGCACCCAAGAAGGCCAATGGCATCTCGTGCAAATGCCCGATGTGGAAGGCGCTCTCGTTGCCATGGATCCGCATACGGGCCGTGTCCTGTCGCTGGTCGGCGGATTTTCTTACGGCAAAAGCCAGTTCAACCGCGCCGTCCAGGCAATGCGCCAGCCGGGCTCCGCGTTCAAGCCTATTGCTTACGCCGCCGCCCTCGACAATGGCTATACACCGTCCTCGGTGGTGCTTGATGCCCCTGTTGAATATCAAATGCCCAACGGCGAGGTCTGGAAGCCGAAAAATTACCAAGACAGGTTTTTTGGCCCTTCGACCCTGCGCCGGGGCATTGAGCAATCCCGAAACGTGATGACCGTGCGCCTTGCCGACGATCTCGGCATGACCAAGATCGTTGACCTTGCCCAGCGCCTTGGCCTTTACGACAAAATGCCCCTGCAGCTTTCCATGGCGCTTGGCGCGGGTGAGACAACACTGATGAAAATGACCACCGCCTACAGCATCTTTGCAAATGGCGGCAAGAAGGTTCAGGCGACCCTCATTGACCGCGTGCAGGACCGCTATGGCCGCACGATTTTCCGCTTCGACAAGAGGGATTGCAGTTTCTGCCAGCAGGAAACCTATTCGGAAAACAGCGTTGAGCCCGAGCTCATCGACGTGCGTGAGCAGGTGATGAGCCCCT
The DNA here is from genome assembly GCA_038251095.1 of Hyphomicrobiales bacterium. Taxonomy (GTDB): domain Bacteria; phylum Pseudomonadota; class Alphaproteobacteria; order Rhizobiales; family Aestuariivirgaceae; genus Aestuariivirga. Next base: position 40,472 of record JBBSBQ010000002.1, on the reverse strand, counting down.
ACACGGCATATCAGATAACTTCCATGATGGAAGGCGTCGTGCAGCGCGGAACCGGCAAGAAACTTCAAATAGTGGGCAAGCCCGTGGCCGGCAAGACCGGCACCTCCAATGACGAAAAGGATGCCTGGTTCATCGGCTATACGCCCGATCTCGCGGTAGGTGTTTACGTAGGCTATGATAGTCCCAAGCCCATGGGCAAAGGACGCACCGGCGGCGAACTTGCCGCCCCCATTGTGGCAGACTTCATGCGCCTGGCTCTCCGTGAGCAGCCGGCCACGCCGTTTCGCGTGCCACGCGCTATTGAGCTTATTCCAATTGACGCGAACACGGGGAAGCGGGCGGTTTTTGGTGACGAAGGCGTCATACTTGAGGCCTTCAAGCCCGGCGAGGAGCCCGCCGACTCCACCAAAATTATCGGCGAGGACTTGGCCGCCGTTTCAAGCGAATCCATCTATGGCGCGGGCCAGCAACTCGTACCGCCTGCCGACAGCGAGCATTCCGTGGAAGAAGGCGGGTTGACGACTGGCACCGGCGGCCTCTATTGAGCGTCCATCACCCAAGCTGAAAGTTATCCATTTATGCGTGCCGAAATCGTCAAACTCGTGGAAGAGATGAAGCAGTCCATTGGATTGCTAAGGAGGCATCTTTGACTGGGATTCAGCCATCCGCCAGCTCGCTGAGATGAACGCCAAATCCGAGGACCCCAATCTGTGGAACGATCCGCAGAAAGCCCAGGAAGTGATGCGCAAGCGCCAGGATTTGGATGCGCGCATTTTCACCGTCCTGCGTCTCGAGCAAACCATCGAAGACAATGTGGGCCTGATCGAGCTCGGTGAACTGGAAGGCGATCACGCCATTGTCTCCGAAGCCGAGAAGGCTCTGACAAAATTGCAGGTCGAAGTTGCCGAGCAGGAACTCGAAACGCTTCTCTCCGGCGAAGCCGATGGCAACGACAGTTACCTGCAGATCAATGCCGGGGCCGGCGGCACCGAAAGCCAGGACTGGGCCTCCATGCTGATGCGCATGTACACGCGCTGGGCCAATCAGAACAAGTTCAAGGTGTCCGTGCTTGATGAGCATAATGGTGAAGAAGCCGGCATCAAGTCCTGCACCCTCGAAATCAAGGGCCACAACGCCTACGGCAAACTGAAAACCGAATCCGGTGTCCATCGTTTGGTGCGCATTTCGCCCTATGATTCAAATGCCAGACGGCATACGTCTTTTGCCTCGGTCTGGGCCTATCCGGTGATTGACGACAATATCGATATCCAGATCAACGAAAGCGATTGCAAGATTGATACCTACCGCGCCTCGGGCGCTGGCGGCCAGCACGTCAATACCACTGACTCTGCCGTACGCATCACCCACATTCCTACCGGCATTGTCGTGGCCTGCCAGGCCGAACGCTCCCAGCACAAAAACCGGGCTACTGCCTGGAAAATGCTGAAGGCCCGCCTTTACGAGCGCGAACTGCAATTGCAGCAGGAGAAGATCGACGCGGTCAACGCCAAGAAAACCGATATCGGCTGGGGCCACCAGATCCGGTCCTACGTTCTACAGCCCTATCAGTTGATTAAGGATTTGCGCACCGGCTTTACCAGCACCAATCCCGCCGCCGTGCTTGATGGCGGACTTGACGATTTTATCCAGGCCTCATTAGCCAAGCGCGTTCAGGGGCTGGATACCGGGGTCATTGAAGATATCGACTAGCGCCGGAATCAAACCGGCCTGACAACCTTGAGCGGCCGGAAGGCCTCGTCGGGGTTTTCGGCGAAGTAATTTACTTGGCCAAGAGCCACATTGAGGACAGGTCGGGCCTTGTCATCAATCGGCGGTGGCCCCTGATGCACTTGCCCGTCAGCCAAAGGGTTTTCCGCCCGGCTGATCATCCCGTAAATATTCGCGCCGTTCTCGATGGAAATTGTTTCGTTCAAAATATCGCCTTCGACCTGCGCGCCTGCATAAAGGTTAACGTGCAGGCCGCGGATTGGCCCCATAACCCGGCCACGGATGAAGATCTCTTCGGCCACAAGCTCACCCTGGACAAATCCGTTCATGTCGACCACACAGGATTTCGCCCGCACCGAGCCAAACACCGTGCCGTCAATATGAAGCTCTCCCGCAGCCGTGATATTGCCCTCGATGGTCACGTCCTGGGCAACGATTGACGGCCCCGAATTTGAGGGGGCCTCGGTTCCGTTAGTTGATGTTTTCGAGCGCTTGAAGATCATTTTGTGTTCGCCAAAAATCTTGTGGATCAATCACACGACCATTTACACGCGTTTCATAATGTAAATGAGGCCCCGTGCTTCGCCCCGTGTTACCCATCCAGCCAACCAGGTCGCCGCGGCTGATTATCTGGCCCAGCGAAACGTTAACGGACTTGAGATGACCATACCGGGTTGAGACGCCGTTGTCATGAAAGATTTCAACAAGGTTACCGTAGGGGCCGTGCGGGCCAGCCCAGGTGACTTTGCCGTTTGACGTTGCCAGAACCGGCTCCCCATGATTTGATTTAAAATCAATGCCCCCATGGAAGGCCATCGAAAGCCGCAAGGGATCCTTGCGGTAACCATAAGGGCTGGAAATACCGGTGATCGCCGCCATGGGTTTAATCAGTGGCAAATCAGCCACCGCATTACGCACCTTGTTTTCCTGCTCAAGTGTGGCGTGCACGGCCTCGATGCGTTCTGCAATCTCATATTCGCGTTGGGTTTGCTCGGGCACGCTGAGAAATGGCCCTCCCATGCCCATGCCCATGGCCGCAGCATCGCCCTTTGCCAGTGCCGTGCTTACCGGAGGCCGGATACCCAATTTTGTGAGGAGCCCGCTCGCCGAATCAAGCTTCTGCTGGGAATAGGCTTGCGCCTCTTTCAGCAGCGCCATCTGCTGGCCGTGCAAATCAGCGAAGCTCACGTCCATTTCCTCAATTGGCTTGAGGGCCTCAAGGCGCGATCGAAAATCAGCTGCATAGCGCTCCGAGAAAGTTTTCCCCAACGCTCCTTCCTCCTGAAGTTTTGGGGACGTCTGGGGAGCCGCGTTTTGTTTCAGCGGGAACCAGCCCTCCTCGAAAAAATGTTTCATGATTTTCTGCTGTACTGCGAGGCTGTTGAACTCGGCTTTCACCTCGTCAACTTTCTGCAGATAGCTTTTCTGGCCCAGCAGCAGCCGGTCATTGACCCGCTCCACCGAGGCCCGGAGTTCCGACAGTCGGTTCTCATAATCGAGCCTCGCCTCGAACAGCTTTTGCTGCTTGAGTTCCAGCCACTGATCCTTGAAGACGATGTTGACGCTGGCAAAGGCCATCCAGAGGAAGGCGATCAGGAAAATGATGAGCAGGGAAATCTGCGAAATCGGCGAGACGGTTATGAATTGCACGTCGCTTTTGCTGCGCACATATATCTGGCGCGTTTGCAAAAGCTCGCGAAGCGGCGACCGCCGCTTCATAGACCACCCGCTCTTATCCTGATGACGATGAGCCATCATTCTGGTCCCGACCATTAACGCTTTACACTATTCAGAATTTTGCCTCGAACCCCTAAAGATGCCAGTTTTGCTGTCGAACGCAAGTCCAATGTGTTGCTTAACGCCTTCAAGCGCTGCCATTGTTTGGCCTATCTTTACTGGCCAATGACGCTAGGATTGCGCCACGAGTGCTATAATGCTGGTTCTAATTGGCTGATTCTGTTTGGAATAGACGGTATTTAGGTTGGTAAAGTAGGGCAGATTAGAATTGCGCCATCGGCTTGCTAAAATAACAGTGCTTGTGTTGCTTTCGGTTACCGCAATTCTGGTCATCGTTGGGGCGGCCTTTTTTTGGCGCCTGTCGCAGGGTCCGGTTTCGCTGGATTTCATGACCCAACGGATCGAAAGGGAAATCAACAAGTCGCTCTCAGGCATGACCGTTAAAGTGGCCGGCGCCGTCTTCGAGATGGACAGCAAGACCAATGTTCCCCATTTCCGCCTGAGGGACCTCGTGCTCCTTGATAAATCAGGCAACCTAATTGCAAAATCCCAGCGTGCCGCCATCAGTTTTGAAGGTTCGTCGCTTTTCTTTGGTTCTCTCGTGCCGCGCAGTATCGAACTTATCGGCACGCGCATCCTGGTCAAACGCCAGCTTGACGGCGGCCTCGTGCTTGGATTTGGCACGCCTGCCGCGCCGGAAAACGAAGCAGCCACGCTTGACGGCGCCGCTGTCGAAGCTGGCGACCCGAAGGCCAGCCGCGAAGAGCAGACGGCGGTGCTGCCCGAAGCAACCGCAAAATCCTTGATCGATGTCTTGTCAAGCAATGGTGGCGAAAGTGGAACTTCGCTGGATGACATCCGCATCACTGGCGCTTCTATCCAGCTTTTTGATGAAGCAAACCAAGCCAATTGGTTCGCCCCGCAAGCCGATCTGACCTTCAAGAAAATGCCCTACGGCTTCGTGGTCTTTGCCAAGGCATCCGTGGCCAGCGGCGGAACTCCGTGGCGCACCGAACTGTCTGCCACCTATCGCGCCGAATTGCGCTCCTTCGCGGTGAGTGCCCGCATTGAGGATCTGGTTCCGGCAAATGTTTCCGACGAGATATTTGCCCTGGCCCAGTTCGCCAAGGTCGATGTGCCGCTGTCTGGCCACGCCGAGTTCGAAATCAGCGACGCCGGTGTCATTACCAGTGCTTCGGCGGAATTTGCTGCAGCCGCCGGCGTTGTGGGTCTGCCGGGCTATATCGCCCAACCCATCGTGATTGATGAGGGCGCCCTTCGCGTTGACTACGATGCGCCCACCGGTGGATTCAAGATTGTCGATTCCATTATCCTCGTCGGGGGGTCACGCGCCGAACTCACTGGGCGCCTTGATCCAGTACGCGCGAGTGATGGGCGCCTGACCGATCTCAAGATCGATCTCAAAGCAACCAATGTCAGCGTTGATACGCAAGGTACCGTAAAAAATCCGGTTCTCGTCGACCGCATCGAGTTTCTTGGGAAGGCCTCGGTCGAAGGATCGGTCATGGATATCGAAGACTTGGTGGTGATGTCGGGCAATGCCGGTGTTCGCCTGCGCGGCACCATCACCGGCGGCGATGAGTCGGCAGGCATTCGGTTGAGCGGCCGGGTGCGCGATCTGTCGGCCGACTTCCTCAAAAAATTGTGGCCGCCAATTATCGTTCCTAAGTCCCGGAAGTGGGTGACAGACAATGTTCAGTCGGGGCGCATCACCGAAGGTGCTTTCAATGTCGATATTCCGGTGAATGGACTGGCCGAAGCGCTGCGCCAGAAGGTGCTTCCCAATGAAACAATAGATTTCAGGTTTTCAATGGCTGATGTCACTTCATCCTACTTCAAGTCATTGCCGCCGCTGCTCGGGGCAGCGGGCCATGCGCGCTTGCAGGGTGACAGTTTTGAATTGACCATCGAGTCCGGCAAAGTGGTTCTGCCGTCGAACGGAACGGTTCAGGTGAAGGACACCACCTTCAAGGCAGAAAAGCTTTTGACCAATGCTGTGCCCGCTGTTTTCGCGCTTGATCTATCCGCTAGCGCTTCAGACCTGTTGGAGCTTGCGGCATTGCCTGATCTCAATCTCCTTAAAAATGCTAATTTTGTTCCTCCCAGCATCGGCGGGCAGGCGGAAGCCGAAATCAACTTCTCGATGCCCTTGGTCAAGGACCTTCCGCGTGACCAGATACAGACCGCCGCCAAAATCAAGGTGACCGATGCCAGTATCAAGCAGGTCATTCCCAATGTGGATTTGTCGGAAGGTTCGCTCCTCGTGGCCTTTGACCGGAGTGGCATTACCGCAACCGGACCCGTCAAGATTAACGGCTTCCCGTCCAAGATTTCATGGGAGCGCCCCGCCGGGTCTGATTCCAGGGCAACCGCGTCCATCGACACGCAACTCGATGACAAGGCGCGCGAAAAGCTCGGCATCAAGCTTGGCGATTATTTGCAGGGTCCAGTGAAGGTCCAGGCAGAGATAAGTGGCGTGGGCGAGAAAAACGCCAGCATCAAGGTCAAGGCGGACCTGGCAAAAGCCGAAATGTTTATCAACGCGATTAGCTGGCGAAGGCCGCCTGCCGCAAATACCACCGCAAGCTTCACCTATTTGCCGGGCGACGAGGCCGGGCGGAAAGTTGAAAATCTTGTGATAAAGGGGCAAAGCCTGAGCCTCAAGGGTGACGTCTTTCTGACGGCCGATGGTGGATTAAAATCGGCAAAATTTTCGCAAGTCTGGCTTAGCGACGAGAACAACTTTATTCTGACAATGGTGCCCGCCGGCGAGGGCCAGGCCATTGACATCAGCGGACTATCATTTGATGCGCGCCCCTTCATAAAATCCATATTCGCCAAGGACAACGGATCATCTAACAGATCCGCGCCGCGTCAGAACCTGACCATTAATGCGGCGTTTGACAGGGTCATCGCCAATCGCGGCGAAGTGATCACCGGGGTTTCTGCTGCTATCGGAGTGCGTAATAGCCTTGTCGCGAATGCTGATATCGAAGGAAAGTTCCTCTCCGAAAGGCCCTTGACAATCCGCGTGCGTCCCGATGCCACCGGCCGTCAGTTGCAGATCACCAGCGCCGATGGAGGCGCCGCCCTGCGAGCCTCCAATCTCTATTCGAAGGTAGCTGGAGGCAGCCTTGAATTTTCTGCCTTCCTGGCAAATGGAGGCAATTCCACGATTCAGAATGGCCGTCTCGTGCTGCGTGATTTCGATGTCCGCAACGAAGCGGCTCTTGCCGATATTGACAGTCGCGGCAAGTCGAAAAAGTCCGGCCCGCGCCGTGAAGGGCTTTCCTTCACCAAGCTCACCTTGCCCTTCACCACGGACGCCAAATTCATTCGTCTTGGCGATTCACTGCTCAAAGGGAACGATCTTGGGGCTTCTGCCGAAGGCCTGATCCGCAAGGCCGACGGCGCCATTGATATCACCGGGACCATTATCCCCGCCTATGGAATCAATGCCGCCGTTGGAAACATTCCCCTGCTAGGAGAAATTTTCACCGGCGGCAAAGGGCAGGGGATATTCGGCCTGACATTTGCGATGGGAGGTTCCATGGCCAATCCGAAAATCCAGTTCAATCCCCTGTCGGCCATTGCCCCTGGCATTCTCCGCAAGATATTTGAATTCGATGGCTCGGGGCCGCCCGCCAAGCAGAAGATCAAGGAATCAAATTGATCAGGCCTGCTTCGGCTTAAGCAGGGCGTGTTTCTTTTTCCCCATGGACAATTTTATCACGCCTTCGCTGTTGAGGTTTTTTGATGTGAGCAGCATTTTCTCATCGTTGACTGGCATGTCATTGACGCGAATGGCTCCGCCCCGGATTGAGCGGCGGGCGTCGCCATTTGACGAGGCAAATCCCGCCAGTACCGCCGCCTGAAGAACCCCAACGCCTGCTGACAGGTCAAGCTCAAGGGTAGGCAGGCCCGCGGCGCTCTCGCCTTCCTCAAAGGTCTTGCGCGCCGTCTCGGATGCGTCCTCGGCAGCTTTTTGTCCGTGCAGCATGGCCGTGGCCTTGTCAGCCAGCGTCTTTTTCGCGATGTTGATTTCCGAACCGCCAAGAGCTTCCAGCTTGGCGATATCGGCCAGGGGAAGCGTGGTGAAAAGTTTGAGGAAGCGTCCCACATCAGCATCTTCCGTGTTGCGCCAGAATTGCCAGTATCCGTAAGGCGACAACATGTCCGCGTTGAGCCAGACGGCGCCACTTGCGGTTTTCCCCATCTTCGCGCCCGAAGCCAGCGTGATGAGCGGCGTAGTCAGCGCAAAAAGCTGGTGTGTGCCCATGCGCCGGCCAAGATCAATGCCGTTGATGATATTGCCCCATTGATCGGAGCCACCCATCTGCAAATTGCAGCCATAACGCCGCGCCAGTTCCGCAAAGTCATAGGCCTGCAGCACCATGTAGTTGAACTCGATGAACGAGAGCTCGTGTTCGCGCTCCAGCCGCAGCTTGACCGAATCCATGGCCAGCATCCGGTTCACTGAAAAGTGCCGGCCAACATCGCGCAGCATCTCAAGATAATTCAGCTTCGTCAGCCACTCCGCGTTGTCAATCATAAGGGCGTCTTTGGGCCCGGAACCAAAACGCAGGAATTTGGCAAAAACCTGCTGGATGCCGCGCTTGTTGTCTTCGATGTCCTCAAGAGTGAGCAATTTGCGGCTTTCGTCGCGCCCCGAGGGGTCGCCAACCCGCGTCGTGCCGCCGCCCATGAGGGCGATGGATTTCTGACCCAGTTGCTGGGCCCAGTGCAGTAGCATGATTTGCACCAAAGAGCCCACATGCAGGGATTTTGCCGTGCAGTCAAAACCGATATAAGCTGTAACGTCACCTTTGGCCGCAAGCGCATCGAGGCCCGCCGCATCGGAACATTGATGGACGTAGCCCCGGGTTGAAAGGGTGTTAAGAAAGTCGGATTTATATGTGCTCATAATGGGCTGCTCATAGCATGGGATAAACCAGTGTCAAAACTCACAACCGCAATAGGCCTCATGTCCGGCACCTCGCTCGATGGCATTGACGTGGCCCTCATTCGCACCGACGGGGAAAACATTGTCGAGCGTGGGCCCTCGCAAACCTATGCCTATTCCGAGGTCCAGCGCAGTTTGTTGCAGGCCGCCCTGAAGGATGCAAAAGGCCTTGAAAGCCGCGATGAAAGGCCCTTCGGCCTCGCAAAGGCGGAAGTCGCACTTACCGATTGGCACTTGCAGGCGGTGGATAAATTTCTGAAAGCTCACCCGGCCACCATCGATGTCATCGGCTTCCACGGCCAGACGGTCATTCATCGCCCGGAAATCAGGCTCACTGTTCAATTGGGCGACGGCAGCGCCCTGGCCAAAAAATTGGGCGTGCCCGTAGTGTATGATATCCGTGCCGCAGATGTGGCCACCGGCGGGCAGGGCGCGCCGTTCGTTCCCGTCTATCATCGCGCCCTTGCAGCATCGGTGCCTTTGCGACCTGTCGTTTTCGTGAACATCGGCGGTGTTTCCAACATCACCTGGATTGGCTCGCAAGGCGACATGATCGCCTTTGATACAGGCCCGGGAAATGCACTGATTGATGATTGGGCCCTGAAGCACACCGGCATCGCCCGCGATAACAATGGTGCGCTTGCCGCCGGCGGCAGCGTCAATGAATCCATCGCCCAAAAATATCTGGACCTCCCGTTCTTTGACGTGGCCCCGCCCAAATCCCTTGACCGCAACAGCTTTGCCGCGATCAAACTGGATGGCCTGAGTCCGAAGGACGGCGCAGCAACCCTGGTGGAAGTCACCGCGCGCGCCATTGCCAAGGCCACAAGCTGGTTGCCGGAAACGCCGAAAGCCTGGATTGTTTGCGGTGGCGGCCGGCACAATCCCGTCATCATGAAGGCCCTGCGCAACAGGCTGCCCAATGTCCAGTCTGCCGAGGCCTATGGTTTCAATGGTGACTCAATCGAAGCGGAGGCTTGGGCCTACATGGCCGTGCGCAGCCTGAACAAATTGCCGCTCAGTTTTCCGATGACCACGAAAGTCAGCGAACCCATGACTGGGGGTGTCTTAGCTCTCCCGTGACAGCCGCTTGTCCAGATAGGTCGAGCAGATCTTGGTGAGTTCGTCGGTCTTGCCTTCGAAGAAGTGATTGGCCCCTGCCACCACCTTGTGCTCGATGACGATTCCCTTTTGCGTCTTGAGTTTTGAAACAAGGCTGTGCACCGACTCAGGGGAAGCCACCACATCCTTCTCGCCGTTAACGAAAAGGCCTGAGGCCGGGCAGGGCGCGAGGAATGAAAAGTCATAATGCTTGGCCAGGGGCGCAATTGAAATAAAGCCGCCGATTTCCGGCCGCCGCATCAAAAGTTGCATGGAAATCCAAGCCCCGAAGGAAACCCCGGCAATCCAGCAAATCTTGGCTTCCCGGTTGAAGGATTGCAGCCAGTCCAGAGCTGACGCTGCGTCCGAAAGCTCGCCCGCGCCATTTTCGAATAACCCTTGGCTTCGGCCTACACCCCTGAAATTAAAGCGTAAAACAGAGAACCCGCGGCTGACGAAGGTCTGGTAGAGCGAGTGCACGATCGGGTTATTCATGGTGCCGCCGAAGGCCGGATGGGGATGCAGCAGGATGGCGATGGGAGAACCCGAAGGCTTGGCGTGATGATAACGTGCTTCAATGCGGCCAGCCGGGCCGTTAAATATGACTTCAGGCATCCCTTGGGGTCCGTTCCACTGTTTTTGCCCGCTTTATTTCTTCCACTGAACCACCTTCTAATAGTTGACTCAGGAAGTCGGGTTTTCTATATCTCTTCTTTAGAATGGTTCAAGAAAGCGATTGCTCCCAGGCCCCGGTGAATTGGCTCAGGCTTTAGCACGGCACGGGGGGCAAAAAGCAAGCTTTTCGTGCAGCGGACGAAGGAAAAACCGATGAAAATGAGCACCAAAGGCCGTTACGCCGTCATGGCGATGATCGATATCGGTCAGAATTCGGCAGGTAATCCCGTGTCGCTTTCGGAAATCGCCGAGCGCCAGGACATCAGCCAGGAATATCTCGAACAGCTCTTCAGCAAACTGCGCCGCTTTAACCTTGTGGAAAGTGCCAGAGGGCCGGGCGGCGGCTATAAGCTCGCCCGCGATGCCGCCGATATCGCCATGTCCGAGATAATTCTTGCCGTCGATGAGGAATTGCGTTTCACCCGTTGTTCGGGCGATGCCGTTGATGGCTGTGTGAAGGGCGAGCAATGCTCCGCCCATGATCTCTGGTCGTCGCTTGGTCGGCAGATGATGTATTTCCTCGGCTCTATCACTCTTGAGGATGTGATTGCCAAGCGCAACCTTGCGCTTTCCGCCACCATCAAGCAGGCCAAGGACCGGCATGTGAGGCAAGAGGCGTGAGAACCTACCTCGACCATAACGCCACCAGCCCTCTGCGGCCCGCCGCAAAGGAAGCCATGCGCGCCGCTATGGATGTGGAAGGCAACGCTTCTTCGGTACACCGTGAAGGTCGCCTTGCACACAAGCTTTTGGACGACTCACGCGAAATCATCGCCCATGAAATTGGCGTCATCGCCCCGATGATTTCATTCACCTCCGGCGGCTCCGAAGCCAATAACCTGGCCATCAAGAGTGCGCCGGTTGAGCGTCTGCTGATTTCCGCTATTGAGCATCCGGCCGTTATCGAATCCGCCAGGGCGGCCCACAAGCCAGCCGAATTCATTCCCGTGACGTCGCAGGGCGTTGTTGATCTCGAAGCCCTGGCGAAATTACTCGAAGGCCCAAAGGCGCTGGTCAGTGTCATGCTCGCCAACAATGAAACCGGCGTAGTTCAACCGCTCCGTGAAATAGTTGCCCTTGCCCATGCCCATGCCCATGGCGCGTTGGTGCACACCGATGCGGTGCAGGCCTTGGGCAAAATGCCGGTCAATTTCGGTTTGCTCGGCGTCGACATGATGACCATCGCCGCCCACAAGATCGGCGGCCCAGCCGGCATCGGCGCGCTTGTTGTACGCGATGGCCTGCCATTGGAACCGCTCATTCACGGCGGCGGACAGGAACTGCGCCGCCGGGCCGGCACGGAAAATCTTGTTGGCATTGCCGGCTTTGCCGCCGTGGCAAGGGAAAGCCAGTTGAATGTCAAAGCCCTGCAGGCCCAGCTTGAGGAAGCGCTGGCCGATGCGATTATCTTTGGTGGCGATGCCCCGCGGCTTTCCAATACCACCAATTTTGCCCATCCCGGCATGTCGGCCGAAACCCTGCTGATGAATTTTGATCTCGAAGGCATCGCCGTTTCATCGGGCTCTGCCTGCTCCTCCGGGAAGGTCACAAAATCCCACGTGCTCACCGCCATGGGCGTGGGTCCTGATCTTTCAAAAGCCGCCATTCGTGTCAGCCTCGGCTGGAACACCACATCTGAACACATCGAACACTTCATCGCCGTCTGGCGTCGTCTCTTGGCGCGCCACAAGGCCAAGGTAGCAGCATAAAATGGCAGATCTCGACACCATTGAACTCGTCAAGGATATCGAAGTCGACAAGTACAAATACGGCTTCACCTCCGATATTGAAACCGACTACGCGCCCAAGGGCCTGAACGAGGATATCGTCAGGTTCATCTCCGCCAAGAAGGGCGAACCCGCCTGGATGCTGGAATGGCGTCTGGAAGCCTATCGCCGCTGGCTGCAAATGGATGAGCCCGATTGGGCCCGGGTCTCGTTTCCCAAAATCGACTTTCAGGACCTCTATTACTACGCCGCTCCCAAGAGCATGTCGAACCCAAAAAGCTTGGATGAAATCGATCCCAAGCTTCTGGAAACCTATGCCAAGCTCGGAATTCCACTGAAAGAGCAGGAAATCCTCGCCGGTGTGCGCAAGCAGGGCGAGAAGAGCACCCTTGACGATGACGGCAACGAAATTGTCGCGGGCCGCGTCGCCATCGATGCTGTGTTCGACAGTGTGTCCGTCGTCACCACGTTCAAGGACGAACTCGCCAAGGCGGGCGTCATCTTCTGCTCGATCTCGGAGGCACTCCGCGAGCATCCCGACCTGGTGAAGAAATATCTGGGCTCCGTCGTTCCGCAAGGTGACAATTTCTATGCGGCGCTCAATGCGGCGGTGTTTTCCGATGGTTCATTCGTTTATGTGCCGCCCAATACTCGTTGCCCCATGGAGCTCTCTACCTATTTCCGCATGAACGCCAAGAATACCGGCCAGTTCGAGCGCACCCTGATCATTGCCGACAAGGGCTCATATGTGTCCTATCTCGAAGGCTGCACGGCCCCCATGCGCGAGGAAAGCCAGCTTCATGCCGCCGTGGTCGAACTGATCGCGCTGGATGATGCCGAAATCAAATACTCCACCGTGCAGAACTGGTATCCCGGCGATGCCGAAGGCAAGGGTGGCGTCTACAATTTCGTCACTAAGCGCGGCGATTGCAGGGGCAGATCAGCCAAAATTTCCTGGACCCAGGTTGAAACCGGCTCGGCCATCACCTGGAAATATCCAAGCTGCATCCTGCGCGGCGACAATTCCCGCGGCGAATTCTATTCCATCGCCATTTCCAATGGCCGCCAGCAGGTCGATTCCGGCACCAAGATGACCCACCTGGGCAAGAACACCTCAAGCCGCATCATCTCCAAGGGCATCGCCGCCGGCCTCAGCGACAACACTTACCGCGGCCTCGTCTCGGCCCACCGCAAGGCGACCAACGCCCGCAACTTCACCCAATGCGACTCGCTGCTCATCGGCGACAAGTGCGGTGCCCACACGGTGCCCTACATCGAAGCCAAGACCTTAACCGCCCAGTTTGAGCATGAGGCTACCACATCGAAAATCTCCGATGACCAGATGTTCTACTGCATGTCGCGCGGCCTCAGCCAGGAGGAGGCGGTGGCCCTCATCGTGAACGGCTTTGTGAGAGATGTGTTGCAGCAGTTGCCCATGGAATTCATGGCGGAAACCCAGAAATTGATCGGCATTTCCCTTGAGGGAAGTGTCGGATAGTGCCTTGCCGGCCAGCAAACGGAATGAAGCAGTACAAGGATAAGATGAATGTCAGACATTGACTTCTATTCACAGCAGATGGCCGAGAGTGTCGCCGCTGCCAAGGCCCTGGTGGAGAATAACCGCGACGGAAAGCAGCTGTTTCTCGACCGCTATTGTGATGAGAACGTGGTGAATTCCACCGTCCTACGCGATCTCTCGGTCACCGCGAGCCGCGAAGGCGGAACAGTTGTCCTCAAGCGGGCCGAGCGCTCCATCGTCATGACGGCCATGTCGGGTGAGATAAAATTCAAAATCTCGCCGATGCCCAAGGCTGATCTCGCGCCTTTGGTTTTCGAATCCGACAGCCTGAGCGAGGAAGCAACCATCAAGCGCGAGATAACAATGCGCATATTCGAATGGCTGAAGCCCCAGGATAGGGGCAATTGATGCCGCAAGTGAACAAGGTCTGAAAATGCTCGAAATCAAAAATCTCCACGTCAAGCTCGCCGATGAGGATCGTGTCATTCTGAATGGCCTCACGCTGTCGGTCAAAGCCGGCGAAGTCCATGCCATCATGGGGCCGAACGGCTCCGGCAAATCAACGCTCTCCTATGTCCTGTCGGGCCGCGAAGGCTATGAGGTCACTGAAGGCTCCGTCACCTACAAGGGCGAAGACCTGCTTGCCATGACGCCATCGGATCGCGCCGCAAAGGGCGTATTCCTCGCCTTTCAATACCCCATCGAAATTCCCGGTGTTGCCACCATGCAATTCCTGAAAGTGGCGCTGAACTCCCAGCGCAAGGCACGTGGTGAAAAGGAAATGACCACGCCTGACTTCATGCGTTACGTGAAGGAACGTGCCGCCAAGCTGAACATCGGCCAGGACATGCTGAAGCGTCCGGTCAATGTAGGCTTCTCTGGGGGCGAAAAGAAACGCGCCGAAATCCTGCAGATGGCGGTATTGGAGCCATCGCTGTGCGTGCTCGACGAAACCGACTCAGGACTCGACATCGACGCGCTCCGTGTGGTGGCCGATGGCGTGAACGGCCTGCGCTCGCCTGACCGCGCCATGATCGTCATCACCCACTACCAGCGCCTGCTCGATTACATCGTGCCGGACCATGTCCATGTCCTGTCCAAGGGCCGCATTGTGAAATCCGGCGGCAAGTCCCTGGCGCTTGAACTCGAAGCCAAGGGTTACGCCGAATTTGAAAGTGAGGCGGCGTGAACGTCATGGTTCCAAAAACCGCGGCCGAACTGAACTATGGCCTGTCGCTGCCTCACCGCAAGATGGAGGATTGGCGCTGGACCGATTTGCGCCAGCTCGTAGACAAGCCCTATCCGCCACGCCAGACGGTTGTCGCCGCGGCAAAGGATGTTGAGCGCCTGCTGAAGTCTTCGCCCTTTGCCAAGGTGGCCGGCCCCCGCATCGTCTTCGTCAATGGCCACTATGCCGCCGAACACTCGCAACTCAAGAATGACATCGTCACATCCGCCTTAACACTGGAAGAACCAGTCCTCACCATGAATGCCGCCTTCGCCACCGATGGCGCGCGCCTGAAAATTTCCGGAACCACCGACACGCCGATTGAGCTTCTCTTCCTCGCCACAAGCGCCGATGCCCGCACCATTGCGACCCGAAATGTAATCGAAATCGAGAAGGGCGCTGCCGCCACCCTGATCGAAACCCATCTCGGCGAAGGCGCCTACCTCAGCAACAGCGTCACCGAAATCCGCGTTGACGACGGCGCGAGGCTTGACCGTATCAAGGTCGAACGCGAATCCGCCGATGCCATCCACCTCTCTCACGCCCACACAACCCTCGGCAAGAACGCCGTGTTTAATGACTTCACCCTGACCTCCGGCGCCAAAACCAACCGCCAGAACGGCACCGTCGAATTCAAAGGGCAGGGGACCGAGGCCAAGGTTTCCGGGGCTTTCATGCTGGGCAACAAGCAACACGCCGACACGCGCCTGGTCATCGACCATCAAGTGCCCCACTGCACCAGCCGCGAACTCTTTAAATGCGTGATGGATGAAAACGCCCGGGGAATTTTTCAGGGCAAGGTCATCGTCCAAAGGGACGCCCAGAAAACCGATGGCAAGCAATCCAGTCATGCGCTCCTGCTGTCGGAAACCGCCGAATTCGACGCCAAGCCGGAGCTTGAAATCTTCGCCGATGACGTAGTCTGCGGCCATGGTGCCACCTCGGGCGATTTGAACCACGATCATCTCTTCTACCTGATGTCGCGCGGCATCCCGCCCGCCGAAGCCAAGTCACTGCTTATCGCCGCCTTCGTAGGCGAAGCCTTCGACCTGATTGCCCACGAGGGCATCAAGGAAGCGCTGGTAAAATTCTCCAACAAATGGCTGAGCCAGCATCGGAGCGGCCGTGCTTGACGTCGATAAAATCCGCCGAGACTTTCCCATCCTTGGCCGCGAGGTTTATGGCAAGCCATTGGTTTATCTGGACAACGCCGCCTCGGCTCAGAAGCCCCAGCCTGTGCTTGATGCCATCATGAAGAGCTACACCGAGGAATACGCCAACGTCCATCGCGGCCTGCATTTCCTTTCGAACGCGGCAACCCAAAGCTTCGAGGATGCCCGCGAGAGTGTGCGCCGTTTTCTCAACGCATCGTCCAAGGATCAACTGATCTTCACCCGCAATGCCACCGAGGCCATCAATCTGGTAGCCCAGAGTTTCGGCGGCCTGGTGATCAACGAGGGTGATGAGATCGTCCTCTCCATTCTCGAACACCACTCCAACATCGTGCCTTGGCATTTCCACCGCGAACGCCGCGGCGCCGTCATCAGATGGGCCCCCATCGACGAAGATGGCAATTTCCTGCTCGACGAAATCGAAAAGCTCCTGGGCCCCCGAACCAAATTCGTAGCCATCACCCAGATGTCAAACGCACTGGGCACCATTGTGCCCATCAAGGACGTGATCAAACTCGCACATGCCCGCGGCATCCCCGTGCTGGTGGACGGCAGCCAGGCCGCGGTTCACATGCCGGTTGACGTGCAGGCGCTTGATGCCGATTTCTACGTCTTCACCGGCCACAAGACCTATGGCCCCACCGGCATCGGCGTCCTTTATGGCAAGGCGGAGCATCTCAACCGCATGCCGCCCTATCAGGGGGGCGGCGAGATGATCAACGAAGTCACCATGGAAGACATCACCTACAACAACCCGCCCCACCGCTTCGAGGCCGGGACCCCGGCCATCGTCCAGGCCATCGGCCTTGGCGCGGCGCTGGATTACATGACCGGAATCGGCCTCGACAATATCGCCGCCCATGAGGCGGACCTCAGGGACTACGCCACCCAGCGCCTCTCCGAGATCAATTCGCTCCGCCTCTTCGGCCGCGCCAGGAACAAGGGCGCCATCCTGTCCTTCAACATGAACGGGGCCCATGCCCATGACGTGGCAACCGTCATTGACCGGGCAGGGGTGGCTGTCCGGGCCGGCACCCATTGTACCCAGCCCCTGCTGCAGCGCTTTGGTGTAACCGCCACATGCCGCGCCTCGTTTGCGATGTACAATACCCGCGAGGAAGTTGATAAACTGGCCGAAGCCCTTATCTCTGCACAAAGGATATTCCTGTGACAGACCTTGCAATCGATAACGCTCCCAACCCCTCCGCGATTCCCGCCGATGAACTGGCGCGCATGACCGATGACATCGTATCGGCCCTCAAAACCGTCTACGATCCCGAAATTCCAGTTGATATCTATGAGCTGGGCCTCATCTATAAGGTGGATATCGACGATGACCGGAACGTCGCCATCGACATGACGCTGACCGCTCCGGGCTGCCCCGTGGCGGGAGACATGCCGGGCTGGGTTGAAAACGCCGTTTCGACCGTAGCCGGCGTTGCCAGCGCCAAGGCCAATCTGGTGTTTGATCCGCCGTGGGATCATAGCCGCATGTCCGATGAAGCGCGCGTTGCGATGAATATGTGGTAAGGTGACGAACATGGCCCAAGCAACTGCAAGACCCCGCCCGAAAGTGATGACGCTGACCGACGCCGCCGCGGCGCGTGTCCAGGCGATCATCGCCAGGTCAGATACGCCCGTTGTCGGCCTGCGCGTCGGCGTGAAGAACGGCGGCTGCGCCGGCATGGAATACACCATGGATTGGGCCACTGAGCAGAAGCCCTTCGATGAAGTGATCGAGGAAAAGGGCGTGAAGGTTCTGATCGACCCCAAGGCCATTCTGTTCCTCCTCGGCACCGAAATGGATTTCCAGACCTCGGCGCTCAAATCCGGGTTCACCTTCAACAACCCGAACCAGACTTCCGCCTGCGGCTGCGGCGAAAGCGTTCAGCTGAAGCAGGCCGAAGCAACAGCTTGAGCCTCAGCGCCAGCTTCAAGGAATTTCTCATCGAGCAAATGGCGGGCTTCGGTCCCGTCGCTATCCGCCCCATGTTCGGCGCCGCCGGCGTCATGCGCGATGGTCTGATGTTCGCTCTCATTGACGATGAAGTGCTCTATCTCAAAGCTGACGATGCCACCAAGGCGGCCTTCGTTGCCGAAAGCCTGCCTCAGTTTACCTATGTGGCTAATGGCGGCAAGAAAATGGAGATGAACTACTATCGCGTTCCCGAACGCTGTCTGGACGACGCCGATGAGATGGCAAACTGGTGCCGCGTTGCCTTTGGCGTTGCCCTGAATGCCGCGGCGAAAAGGAACCCAAAAAATAGCGACCGATTTTCTCCAAGGTCGGGTCGTAGCCCGACCATGGAGAGAAAAATAAAAAGTTAAGCCAAGATTGGGAAAAGCTACTTCCGCTGCAAAAACGCCGGCATGTTGCCTTTGTGGAAGCCGCCCGATTCCGGCGCGTCTTCAAGTTCCCGCTCAGGCCTTGCCCGGCGCTGCTCCGGCTGGCGCGGAGGCCGGGCCTGTGGCACCGGCTTTTCAGCGACGGGATTTTCAACGACTGGCCTTGCAACAACAGGCTTTGCAGCGGCGGGAATTGTAGCCGCATGTTCTCTTGCAGCAGGCTTTTCCCGGTGACGACTTGGCTTTCTGCCGCCGCGCGCCGCCCGCTGTTCTTTTTCCGGCGCTTCGCCGCTGTCTTCCACCGTCCCGATATCAAAATAGGGGATTTCCTTTTTGATCAGGAGCTCGATGGCGCGCAAATATTTCGCTTCCTCACGGGTCACCATGGTAAACGCGTGGCCTTCGCGGCCCGCGCGGCCCGTGCGGCCAACCCGGTGCACATAGTCTTCGGCGTGGATGGGTACGTCGAAATTGAACACATGGCTCACTTCCGGAATATCAAGCCCGCGCGCCGCCACGTCCGAGGCGATGAGATAGGTCACTTCATTGTTGCGGAAGGCCGCGAGCATCTTGAGCCGCGCCGACTGGTCCATGTCGCCGTGCAGCGCGCCAACGCTGAAGCCATGCTTGCGCAGGGATTTTTCCAGCAGTGCCACGGTGGTCTTGCGGTTGGCGAAGACAATGCCGTTTTTAACCTGGGTTTGCGTGCGAAGCAGCATGCGCAGCGCATCGCGCTTCTGCGTGGCATCGTGCGGCACCTTCACCAGGTATTGTTCGATGGATGCCGCCGTGGAGCTCGGAGCACTCGCCTCGATGCGCACCGGATTATGCAGGAACTGCGTGGTGAGCCGGTGGATTTCCGGCGGCATGGTGGCCGAGAAGAACATCGTCTGCCGGGTGAAGGGCAAGAGCTTGCAGATTTTCTCGATGTCGGGAATGAAACCCATGTCGAGCATGCGGTCGGCCTCGTCGATCACCAGCATCTCGATGCCGGTGAGCAGCAGCCCGCCGCGCTCCATGTGATCGAGCAGGCGTCCCGGCGTGGCGATAACCACATCGGCCCCGCGGTTGATTTTCGCCGCCTGCGGCTCGAAGGCAACGCCGCCGATGAGGAGGGCGACTGTCAGCTTGTGCTGCTTGCCCAGCGTCTCGAAGGCCTCGTGAACCTGCGCCGCCAGTTCGCGCGTCGGCTCCAGAATGAGGGTGCGCGGCATGCGGGCCCTGGCCCGGCCCTTTTCCAGCAGGGTTAACATGGGCAGCACAAAGGCCGCCGTTTTGCCTGAGCCGGTTTGCGCCAGCCCCAGCACATCCTTGCGCTGCAAGGCATGGGGAATGGCTTCCGCTTGGATTGTCGTGGGGGTGGTATATCCGGCAGCTGTAATAGCTTCGAGTACTTTGGGACTTAGTCCGAGTTCAGAGAAATTCATCTAGGGTTGAAAGACCGTTCTGGCGATTTAATAAGGGGTGAGCGCCCGGGGCCGTTTCGCCACATCCGGGGGCGCGCTGATTGACGCGAAAAATAGGGCTTTTCCAATTAAAGTCAAATAACTTGAAGGAAAGGGTTAAACGGCAAAAAAAGGGCGGATCTAAGACCCGCCCTTTGAGTTTGTTACGCTTGGGAGGTTACCGTCATTTCCCGAATCGTTCTGGTTAATCCTACTCCATAGCGGCGCTAAATGCCACCTTTGATTGAAGTGCCCCGCCAACGCCCTCAGCAGATGCCTTTCCACCGGGATCAAACGAGGTCGAAACGGTCCAGGTTCATCACCTTGGTCCACGCCACAACGAAGTCTTTCACGAACTTCGCCTCCGCGTCCGCCTGGGCATAGACTTCCGCCAGGGCGCGAAGTTGCGAATGCGAACCGAAGATCAGGTCCACGCGGGTACCGGTCCATTTGAGCTCGTTTGTCTTGCGGTCGCGCCCCTCGAACACGCTTTCGGAGCCGGACGATGGTTTCCATTGCGTGCTCATGTCGAGCAGGTTGACGAAGAAGTCATTCGTCAGGGTTTCTGGCCGCTTGGTGAACACGCCATGCGCCGGCTGCCCGGCGTTCAACACGCGCAAGCCGCCCACCAGCACCGTCATCTCTGGCGCCGTCAGCGTTAGCAATTGTGCCCGGTCCACCAACTGCTCCTCGGGCGACAGGCGCTGCTTGCCGCGAAGATAGTTGCGGAAACCATCAGCGGTCAGTTCGAGCGGCTCAAACGATTCCACATCGGTTTGCTCCTGCGAAGCGTCCATGCGGCCCGGCGTGAAGGGAACCTTCACATCCTGCCTGCCATCCTTCGCGGCTTTCTCGATGGCCGCGCTGCCGCCGAGAACGATCAGGTCAGCGAGCGAAACTTTCTTGCTGCCGGATTGGAATTCCTTTTGGATCGCTTCAAGTTTCTGAAGCACCTTGGCCAGTTGCACCGGCTGGTTGACCTCCCAATCCTTCTGCGGACTTAGGCGAATGCGTGCCCCGTTTGCGCCACCGCGCTTATCGGAGCCGCGGAACGTCGCGGCAGAAGCCCAGGCCGTTGAAACCAGTTGCGAAACGGTCAGTCCGGACGCGAGGATCTTGGCCTTCAGGGCGGCAATGTCCTGCTCTCCGATCAGCGGATGATTTACAGCGGGGATAGGGTCTTGCCACGGCAGTTCTTCCTTCGGAACCAGCGGGCCGAGATAGCGTACGAGCGGGCCCATGTCGCGGTGCGTAAGCTTGTACCAGGCCCGGGCGAACGCATCGGCGAACTGGTCAGGGTTCTCGTAGAAGCGCCGTGAAATCTTTTCGTAAATCGGGTCAACCCGCAAGGCGAGATCACTGGTCAGCATGGTTGGCGCATGGCGTTTTGCCTTGTCGTGCGCATCCGGCACCGAATTGGCGCCGGCATCGTGCTTCGGTTTCCACTGATGCGCCCCGGCCGGGCTCTTCATCAATTCCCATTCGTAACCGAACAGGTTCCAGAAGAAATTGTTGCTCCACTTGGTTGGCGTCGTGGTCCAGGTGACTTCCAGGCCGCTGCCAATCGTGTCGCCGCCTTTGCCGCTGCCAAAATTGCTCTTCCAGCCCAGACCCTGTTCCTCGATGCCGGCGGCTTCGGGCTCAGGCCCTACCAGTGCCGCATCGCCCGCCCCGTGCGTCTTGCCGAACGTGTGGCCGCCGGCAATAAGCGCCACCGTCTCTTCGTCGTTCATCGCCATGCGCGCGAAGGTGTCGCGGATGTCCCTGGCCGAGGCGATGGGGTCCGGATTGCCGTTCGGCCCTTCCGGATTCACATAGATCAAACCCATCTGCACGGCAGCGAGGGGGTTGGAAAGTTCACGGTCGCCGCTGTAGCGCTCGTCGGCCAGCCACTTGCCTTCCGGTCCCCAGTAAATGTCCTGCTCCGGCTCCCAGACATCTGCGCGCCCGCCGCCGAACCCGAAAGTTTTGAATCCCATCGATTCGAGAGCCACGTTACCCGTGAGAATCATCAGGTCGGCCCACGAAATCCTGTTGCCGTACTTCTGCTTGATCGGCCACAGCAGCCGGCGCGCCTTGTCAAGGTTTACGTTGTCCGGCCAGCTGTTGAGCGGCGCGAAACGCTGCTGCCCTGCACCAGCCCCGCCGCGGCCGTCGCCGATGCGGTAGGTGCCTGCGCTGTGCCATGCCATGCGGATGAAAAGCGGCCCGTAGTGGCCAAAGTCGGCCGGCCACCAATCCTGTGAATCCGTCATCAGTGCGGTGAGGTCTTTCTTCAGCGCTTCAATATCGAGCTTCTTGAACTCCTCCGCGTAGTTGAACGCCTCGCCCATCGGATTGGACAGGTTGGAATGCTGATGAAGAACCTGGAGGCTCAACTGGTTCGGCCACCACTCTCGATTGGCCCGGGCGGCAGTCCTGAGCACGACCGGGCACTCGCCAACGCGTTCATCAGTTTTTTTATCCATGGTTCTCTCCAATCGTGTTCTGTAAAATTATTGTGAAATTCGGGAGGCTGCCGGCATCTCCCTGTTCGTGCATTGATTTTGATCAATTCTAGTCTGGAAACCAGCTGCAATTCAATTGCCAAGAGCTAACTGCGACACCGCGGGCCCCGGCAAATTGAAGGCTTCACAGGCCGGAAAATTAATTATAGTGTTTGCCCATGAAGTCGCTGACCATACTTCCGCTCGCCGACACGCCAAACCTCATAGTGCGCGAAATCGAGTCCTATGACGTCAAGGCATTCGCCGGATTCATGATGCAGCCCCGTTACCAGCGCTATACTGCCATGCGCCTGCGCAATGACGCGGAGGTTGCAGCTTTCGTTTTGCGCTCAGTAGCAAGGCAGGGCGATGACCGCCGCAATGTGTTCCATCTCGCCGCTGAAGAGCGTTCCTCCGGTGAAGCGATCGGCGATGGCTTCCTGATCATGCAGCGCGACCGCACCATCGAAATTGGCTGGGGCGTCCATCCCGCCATGTGGAGCTGCGGTCTTGGCACGGAAATCGGCACGGCGCTCTTGGGCCTCAGCTTCGAACGCTTGGCTGCAAAAAGCGTCTGGTGCAAGATCATGCGGGCCAATTCCGCCTCGGCCAAGCTGGCAAGCCGCATCGGCATGGTCCACGAAAAGCGCGTGGCGGGTTATGCGGTCGGCGACGGGCGCTTCGAGGATGTCGATATCTATGCCATGACCTCAGCCGAATACTTCGATCTCCCGTACTGAAGAGCCTCCATGGCAACACTTCCACCCCTCTGTGATTTCGGCTGGAAAGCGCCAAGCTTCAGCTTGACCGGCGTTGACGGCAAAACTTACGCGCTGGAGAACCTTCGTGGGCCCAAGGGCACGCTCTTGGCCTTCATCTGCAACCATTGCCCCTACGTGAAAACCGTTATCGGAAGGCTGGTGCGCGAAGCCACGGAGCTTCAGGGCCTCGGCGTCACCACCGTTGCCATCTGCTCCAATGATCCAGTGTCCCATCCCGCCGACAATTTCGCCAACATGAAAATCTTCGCCAGTCAACATGGCTTCACCTTTCCGTACCTGCACGATGCAACCCAGCAAGTGGCCCGCGCCTATGACGCGGTCTGCACCCCGGATTTCTTCGGTTTCAACGGCAAGCTGGAATTACAGTACCGGGGACGGCTGGATGAATCAAAAACCACGCTCGTGCCCAATGCCAAGCGTGAGCTCTTTGAAGCCATGAAACAGATTGCCGAAATAGGGCAGGGCCCCCGCGACCAAACCGCCTCCATGGGCTGCTCCATCAAGTGGAAAGCGGCGTAAGGATGCAGGCCAAATTGTTTCGCTGGTTTCCTGGCTCGCCTGAGATATAACCCCTTCAAAACACACCAACAGGGAGCCGCCCATGGCCGCCGACAAGCAAACTCCTCTTCGCGCCCGCCTTGAAGGCGGCAAAACCCCTGAGATGACGAAGTGGTATCTGAAATCGGAAACCGGCCCTCTGAAGGATGTGTTGCTCGGCCCCGCCGAAAGCTTCCGCTGGATGGGCCTGGAAAATGCCCATTGGTCCTCCCTGGTGCGCGATACCATCCGCAAGGGCTACAAATTCGACAAGCAGGTAGCCATGCGCCAGCACCGCGAAATGGTCGATGCCTACCATGATGCGGGTGTCACCACTCATTTCCTGCCGCTGGAGATGAACAATCCCTATCAGGTCTACGCCCGCGACAGTTCCTTCATGTCGCCCTATGGCGCGGTGATCTGCCAGTTGGCCAATCCGCGCCGCCGCGGCGAATACGCGGCAGCGCTGCGCTTCTATCTCGAAAATGACATTCCCATTTACGACATGATCTCCGCCGGCAATTTCGAAGGCGGAGACTTCAACACCATCAGGGCAGGGGTGGCGCTGGTGGGCTATACCGATCACCGCTCGGAAGAAGTGGCCGCCCGCCAGGCTGCTGAATGGTTCATCAAGGAAGGCTGGGAAATCAAGTTTGCCCCCATCGACCAGTTCTATGTCCACATCGATCTCATGGTCTGCATGCTGAACGAAAACTGCGCCGCCGTGTGCCTCGAAACCACCGAGGATGATGTCATCCAGTGGCTCAAGTCCAAGAAGATCGAAATCATCCCGGCGTCCTTCAAGGAAACCATGGCTCTGGGCTGCAATGTCGTGCCGCTGGGCAATGACCGGGTACTCTCAACCCTGACGGCCACCGACCTCAACGCGAAAATGCGCGCTCACGGTTTCAAGGTCTATGATCCCGACATGACGATGTTCACCCAGGCCGGCGGCGGCGTTCATTGCATGTGTCAGCCGCTGCGCCGTGAAGCAGCATAAGGTTTCGGTCATCGGCGCAGGCCCATCGGGCCTGATGGCTGCAGAAGTGTTGGCCAAAGGTGGTGTCGAAGTCACCATCCATGACCATATGCCATCGCCCTCCCGCAAGTTTCTGCTGGCCGGAAGAGGGGGCTTGAATCTCACCCATTCCGAAAACCTGGAAATTTTCCTCACTCGCTATGGCGAGGGCAAGGATTTTCTCGAACCCGCCATCCGCGCCTTCCCGCCACAGGCGGTAATTGACTGGTGCCATGGTCTTGGCATCGAAACCTTCGTGGGTTCCTCGGGCCGCATCTTTCCAAAACCGTTGAAATCCTCGCCGCTCCTCCGCGCCTGGATTCGCCGCCTGGACAGCCTCGGTGTAACCTTGAAAACCCGTGAGCCCTGGCAGGGCTTTGACGGCACGCCAACCATCCTCGCCATGGGCGGCGCAAGCTGGCCCCATTTGGGCAGCGATGCTGCTTGGGTTCCCGTGCTTCGCGCGGCGGGCATAAGGGTGAACGGCTTCAAGCCCGCCAACAGCCGCTTCCTGGTGAACTGGACGCCACTGTTCCGCAACCGTTTCGCCGGAACCCCGGTGAAGAATGTCGGCCTCACCTATGCCAACAACAAGGTGCGCGGCGAATTAATGATTTCGCAGGAAGGCATCGAGGGCGGCGCGATTTATGCGCTCTCCCGTTTCATGCGCGAAGCCCCGGGCCAGCCCCTGCAGATTGATCTCCGCCCCGATGTGACCACGGCGGCGCTTGCCGAGAAATTGGCAAAGCCGCGCGGCAAGGAGAGCCTCTCGACCTATCTCCGCAAAACCGTGGGTCTCTCACCCGTGGCCATTTCGCTGCTCCACGAAACCAAAACCCCGATTACTGCCGAAGGCATCAAGGATGTGGCCGTGAACATCCTCCGCCCGGCTGGAATCGCCCGGGCCATTTCCTCGGCCGGCGGCGTGGCCCGTAGCGAAGTGGACGGAAACTTCCAGTTCCTGAAGTTCCCCAACTGCTACGCTGTGGGCGAAATGCTAGACTGGGAAGCCCCCACCGGCGGCTACTTGCTCCAGGCCTGCTTCTCCACCGCTGTGGCCGCCGCCCGTAACTGTCTGGATAACCTCGAAAAATTGTGATAATTCTCTGCCCCGGGTCTGCCATAATTGGGCCGGATAGTTCCGGCGGGATCAGGTAGGGATTGTATGTATGCGTAATTTTTCCAGCTCGGCTTTAGCCATTGCCACGCTCGTTTTGCTGTCTGCGCCGGCTTCGGCCAACAGCCAGACCTATTGCGAAATGCTCGCAAAGGATTTCGCCGACACCCGCACCACTGATGTTGATCTCTGGCAAAAATCCTACCGCAACGCCTTTAACGACTGCATGAATCAGTACACCGCCGTGGCCCCCGCCGCTCCTGCTAAGAAAAAAATGCAGAAACAGGCTGCCGCCCCAATCGCTGAATCGGAAACCGCCACTGCGGTAGCCGCTGTCGTAAAGCCTAAGCCGCAGCTGGAAGAAGGTTCCGAGGCATGGAATGAATATTGCGCCGCGAAATACAAATCCTTCAATCCGGACACCGGCACCTACAATTCATACAACGGCAAGGAACGCCGCTGCCTTGTAACTGAATAGGCGAGTACTACTTACGGCGCGGCCAGGTAATCGGTGAGATTGTCCAGCGTCCCGCTCCAGCCCTGCTGCATTGAGCTCGCACCGTCTTCAAAGGTTTTACGCTCAATTTCGGTTGCGGAATAGGGAAGCCAATTGATGGTAACCTTGGTCTTCTTGCCTTCTGCGGCAAGTGTAACCGTGCTCAGGATTTCGAGCGGCCATTTCCCGTCAAAGAAGGGCGCCCGCGTCGTGCCGCCTGCGGGATCGGAAAATGAATTTATGTAAACCAGCTTCTCCGGCGGCGAAATTTCCCGATAAGCGAATTTGCCCCAGATCTCTAATCCTTGCGGTGACCTCAGGTGGTAAAGGAAAATTCCACCAACACGGAGATCGACCTTGGCGGAGAGAATCTCAAAGTCCCTCGGCCCCCACCATTTGAGCAGGTGCTCCGGTTCGGTCCAGGCTTTCCACACCAGGTCCAGCGGCGCGTCGAACACCCGAGAGATGACGAATTCAAATTCCCCGACCTGTTTGGCTTCATTTTTTGCCGTTGCCATTTTTCCTCTCCTTTTTTCCCTTTGTCTGAATGTCGCGCAGATAATCTTCGAGACGATCCAGCGGTTCGTCCCAGAAGTGGCGGTAGTGCTCCAGCCAGCCATCAACGGCCTTGAGCGATTCCGGTTTCAATTTGCAGGGCCGCCATTGCGCCTCGCGCCCGCGCGTGATGAGGCCCGCGTGCTCCAGAACTTTAAGATGCTTGGAAACCGCGGGCAGGCTCATCTCGAAAGGCTTGGCCAATTCAAGGACCGAAGTTTCCCCCAGTGCAAGGCGGCTCAAAATGGCCCGCCGCGTGGGATCAGCAAGCGCCGAGAAAGTCGTGCTGAGATGATCAATTGTCATGTTTCCAGCGTCACTCTGTATTTAACTTATAGGTTAAATAAAGAGTAGACCGCAATTTTGTCAAGGAGTAATTTCGCTTAAACCTGATCGTTCAGGATGATTTCCGCCCCGCGCCAGCCCACCATCATGGCAGGCCCATTGGTATTGCCCGCTATCAGGCTGGGAAAAACCGACGCATCGCATACCCGCAAATTCTGAACGCCATGCACGCGCAAGTGCGGGTCAACAACCGAGTCCGCCGCATCCGGCCCCATGCGGCAGGTGCAGGACGGATGATAGACCGTGCCGCTGCGTTGCCGGATATCGGCAATTAAATCGTCATTGCTCACACAATCAGCGCCGGGCCGCAGCTCTTCTGCAATTACCTCTGCCAAAGGTTCTTGCGCCGCGATTTTCCGCAGGAATTTTACCGCCTCCAACATCTCGGCAATATCTTCATCGGTGGAATAGGCATTGGCCACAATGCGCGGATGCTGCAGCGGATCAGCAGACTGGATTTCAATGAAGCCCCGGCTGCTTGGCCGGCAATTGGAAAGGCCCAAGGAAAATCCCGAGAACGGATCCGGCGTGAGCAGGGGGCGTTCACCCACTTTGGGAATGAGCGTCGAGAATGCCTGCATGTAAAGCTGCATGTTGGGCCGCGTGTGGGCAGGTGAGGAGCGGAAGAATCCGCCACCCTGGTTGACGCTCAAGCTCAAAGGCCCGCCGCGTGACAGCACATAGCGCAGGCCCACCCGCATTTTCCCCCACCACGGACGCAACTCGTCGTTCAGCGTCGGCACCTTCATCCGGTAGGTATAATTGATCCCCACGTGGTCCTGCAGGTGCGCCCCGACATTGGCATTCCCCTGCCGCACCGCGATGCGGTGCGCGCCAAGCAGCTTCGCCGGGCCAATGCCGGAAAGCTGCAGAAGCTGCACCGAATTGATCGCCCCGCCAGCCAGAATAACTTCGCGTCCCGCCACGGCGGTTTTCCTGACACCGCGATGCAGATACTCAACCCCGGTCGCGCGGCGTCCTTCAAACAGCACCTTGGTCACCTGCGCATGGGT
Organism: Hyphomicrobiales bacterium; assembly: GCA_038251095.1. GTDB lineage: Bacteria > Pseudomonadota > Alphaproteobacteria > Rhizobiales > Aestuariivirgaceae > Aestuariivirga. The sequence goes on along the minus strand of JBBSBQ010000002.1, from coordinate 12,461 downwards.
CACCCCCTGCACATTCTTCCGCTTCATCGCGGGCCTCAGAAAAGCCCGCGCCGCCGACATGCGCTGTCCATTCCAGGTAGTGTACTGATAGGCGCCGACCCCTTCTTGCGTGGCCCCGTTGAAATCCTCATTCAGCGGTAGACCGGCCTTGCTGCTGGCGAGTACAAACTTGAGATAGAGCGGATGAAAATCTGTAGGCCCGCAGCGCACCGGCAGCGGCCCGCCCACCCCGCGAAATTCGTCGGCACCCGCTTCTGTGTCTTCCATGGCGCGGTAGCAGCGCAGCACCTCAGGCCAGCCCCAGCCCCTGTTGCCCGCCGCTTCCCAGCTTTCATAATCCTCGCGCGCCCCGCGGATATAGACCATGGCATTGATCGAGCTCGAGCCGCCGAGAACCTTGCCGCGCGGCCAGTAGTCCCGCTGGCCGTTGAGCCCTGGGTCCGCTTCCGCCGCATACATCCAGTTCACAGAAGGGTCGTAAAACGTCTTGCCATAGCCTAGCGGCATGTGAATGAAGAAGCGCCGGTCCGAGCCGCCCGCCTCCAGCACCAGTACGCTATGCCGCCCATTGACCGAAAGCCGCTCCGCCAGAACACAGCCTGCGCTGCCGGCGCCTACGATGATGAAGTCGTAATTCAAGCGATGCTCCCGCCTCAGGTGCAGTCCTTGTCGCCCACATACCATTCTTCGGCGGCTACATCCTCAAATATGATCCACATGTCCGAGGGCTGCAGGCCTGTCGCCTCAGTCACCGTCTTCATGAAGCCGATGGCGATCTTCTGCTTGGTTTCCTTGGAATGGCCCTTCAGGATTTTGACGGTGATCATCGGCATGGTGCAATCTCTTTCGTGCTGTTGAGCGTCCAGCACCATTACTCCAAGGCAAGCCCCGGAAAACTGCCAAAACGCCTCACCTTGGGTGACTATTTTTCATCACCGTGGACTGTACCAAAATGCTATCACCCAGACCACCCCAGTGAGTATGCCGGAGGCACGCGCCCATGAAGATCAAGAATCTCAAAGTTTTCATCGTCGGCAATCCGCCGCCCGGCTGGGGCGGGCGCTATTTCACCTTCGTGAAACTCACCACCGACACTGGCATCGTGGGGATCGGTGAATGCTACTGCGCCACCTTCGGCCCCAAGGCCATGACCGCCATGATAGAAGACACCTTCGGGCGCTATGTCGAAGGCATGGACCCGTTCCATATCGAAAGCCTTTGGCGCAAGGTCTATGGCTCGGGCTTCACCCACAGGCCTGACGTGTCGCTCATGGGCGTCCTCTCCGGCATTGAAATCGCCCTCTGGGATATCATCGGCAAATCCGTGGGCAAGCCAATCTATGAACTCATTGGCGGCCGCGTCCATGAGAAGTTGCGCTCCTACACCTATATCTATCCCGACCTTGCAAAGGGCCAGGACGATTCCATTTACTGGAACGCCGAAGCCTCCGCCGAACGCGCCGCCCACTACATGAAGCTGGGTTTTACCGGCATCAAGTTTGATCCCGCCGCGCCGTACTCCAGTTTCGATCCGCGCCAGCCCTCGCTCGAATCCATGAAACTCTGCGCCAAATTCTGCAAGCTCATCCGCGAAGCCGTGGGCACCAAGGCCGATCTTCTCTTTGGCACCCATGGCCAATTCACCGCGAGCGGAGCAATCCGTTTTGCCAAGCAGATCGAGCCCTATAATCCGCTGTGGTTCGAGGAACCCACACCGCCGGACCGTCCGGAGGAAATGGCACTTGTGGCGCGCGGCACCTCAATTCCCATCGCAACTGGTGAACGCCTCACGACAAAATATGAATTTGGTCGCGTCCTCGAAAACCGCGCCGCCTCCATCCTGCAAATGGCCTTGGGCAGGGTAGGCGGCATCTGGGAAGCCAAGAAGATTGCCGGCATGGCCGAAGTGAATTACGCCCAGATCGCGCCGCATCTCTATGCCGGGCCCATCGAGGCAGCGGCGAACATCCAGTACGCCACCTCGCTGCCCAATTTCCTCATTCTCGAAAGCATCGAAACGTTTGGCGGCTTCTATGCAAAGCTTCTGAAGAAGCCCATCCGTTGGGAGCTGGGTTACGTGATCCCGCCCACCGAGCCCGGGCTCGGCGTGGAGCTGAATGAGGAGGTGGCCTTGGCCCATCCCTACACCGGTGACAGGCTGCACCTCGAAATGACAAATCACCCGGTGAACGTATGAAATATGGTTATATCGGCCTCGGCAATCTCGGCGGCCATCTCGCTGCAAGCCTCCTTCGCAATGGCTTTGACCTAACGGTGAGTGACATCGATAAGGATCTCGCCGCCCGCCATCTGAAGGCGGGTGGAAAGTGGGCGGAGACGCCAAGGGCGCTTGCCGGACAAGTGGACTGCGTCATCACCTGCCTGCCGTCCCCCGTCATTTCGGAAAAAGTCCTCATGCAGGTCCTCGAAGGCCTGAAGCCGGGATTGACTTGGATTGAAATGTCCACCCTCGGCCGTAATGAAATCCAGCGCCTTGCAAAACTTGCCGCAGCGAAAGGCGTGCGCACCATGGAGGCTCCGGTCACCGGCGGCGTCCACCTTGCCGCGCAAGGCAAGATCACCGTTCTTGCCGGCGGCGACACGGACCTCTTCGAGCTGCATAAACCCGCATTGCAGGCCATGGGCGGCCAGCTCTTTCACATGGGGCCGCTGGGTTCTGCCGCCATCATCAAGGTCATCACCAACATGCTGGCCTTCATCCATCTCGTCGCCGATGGCGAGGCCCTCATGCTCGCCAAGCGCGGCGGCCTCGATTTGGCCCAGAGCTGGGCCGCCATCAAGGCCAGCAGTGGCACCAGCTTTGTCCATGAAACAGAAGGCCAGCTCATCCTCAACGGCAGCTACGACATCGCCTTCACTATGGATCTTGCGCTGAAGGATCTGGGTTTTGCCATGAATTTCGGCCGCGAGTTCGGCGTGCCGCTGGATCTTGCCGCGATGACGAATCACACCTTCGTCAAGGGCAAGGCCGCCTATGGCGGCAGCGCCCAGTCGACCCAGATCGTCAAGCTCCTGGAGGATGCGCTCGCCACCGACTTGCGCGCCCCGGGCTTTCCGGCAAGGCTCGAGTAACCATAAATACTCACGAAGATCGCACTTAAATCCCTTACTTTCGCCACATCGCAAGTGTGTCTATACTGCATCCAGTGCAGGAGGGGGCTCCTGAGTCCAAAGAAGGAACAATGATAATGATTCGAAGCAAGATTTTGGCTACGGCCGTTCTCGCAGTCCTGGCGTCCGGCACCATTGCGACAGAGTCCAGTGCGGCTGGCGTTAGATATTGCAAGTCCGTGGCGCGTGACTATGCAAACCACAAGGCCGGAGCGCCCCAGGTTATTGGTGGCGCCGTTGGCGGCGCCGTGGCGGGCGGCGTTATTGGCGCACTCATCGGCGGCAGACATGCCGTGCGCACCGGAATCATCGCCGGCGGCGTGACCGGCGGCGTATTGGGCGGGGCCAGTGCCAACAGGAAATGGGACAAGTACTATTGGAGAAAGTACAACGAGTGCCGCTCCTGGTAGAATCGGAACTTCGAAATTAAGAAAGGCCGGAAGTTCTCTTCCGGCCTTTCTTATTTCTTTGACACCAGCACATAGCCGCGCGTCTTGTTCTCATTGTCGGAGTCGGGCGTGTTCATCGCCGCGAAAAGCTCGGCGGTCTTCACCCACACGGGTGGATACTTGTAGCGCGCCACATCGAGGATGAGGAATCGGGCCGACTCGGCATCGAAGGCGGCCAGTGGCGAAATATGTCCGGCCCTTTCCTGGCCTATCGCTTTGCGCAGGTAATTGATAATGACAAACTTGCCGGGCGCCGCCAGGGCAACGCGCGCCTCGCTGCGGAAAACCTCAACGCTGCTCTCTGCCGCGTGACGTACTGAAACCGTGACGGGTTGCACCGCCAGCAGGCCGCCGAGTTGGTCCAGGGTGATGCCCTGTTTTTTGATCACCTCAACCGGCAGCACTGCTTCTGTCTGCGCATTGAGCACATTGTCCTGCGTAAACGTATGATAAGGGTCAAAGGCATGCACAGCGGGTGCCGGTAACTCCAGCGCATTGAACACCATAACCATGCTGGCAACGCCGCAGAAGGCCTGGTTCTGCTGGGTGATGAAATTGCTCGCGAGAGGGAAATACGCCTCGCGCGCATCCGCATCGAGGAACAGCGCCTCGCCCTGGTCCGTCGCCGCGCCAATAAGCGATTACGGCAAGGGAAGCGTTTCGGCGCTTGCCGGCATTGTTGGCAAAAAGAGGCAAATGATCAGTGCTGCGCACCGCAACAGGGGAAACGACATGAGCCAGTAATCCTTCTCGCTAAGGGAGATGACTCTGCCACCAGGACTGCCATCCCGCAACCAGCAAAAAAAGCCGGAAGTTTCCTTCCGGCCCTTTAGTTTGGCGGGGAGACGCCCGCCTTTGGCTGCCTGACCCTAGCAGCTGTAGTACATGTCGAACTCAACCGGATGCGGCGTCATGCGGTAGCGGTCTTGCTCTTCCTGCTTGAGGTCGATATAGGCCTCGATCTGGTCCTTGCTATATACGCCGCCCTTGGTGAGGAAGTCGTGGTCGGCCTTCAGGCTGTCCAGCGCCTCCTGCAGCGAACCGCACACCGTCGGAATCTGCGACAGTTCCTGCGGCGGTAGGTCATAGAGGTTCTTATCCATGGCCGGGCCCGGATGCATCTTGTTGGCTATGCCGTCGAGGCCCGCCATGACCACGGCCGAGAAGGCGAGATAGGGGTTCGCCGTCGGATCGGGGAACCGCACCTCAACGCGCTTGGCCTTTGGATTGCTCGTGTGTGGAATGCGGCACGAGGCCGAGCGGTTGCGCGACGAATAGGCCAGAAGCACCGGCGCTTCGTAACCCGGAACCAGGCGCTTGTAGCTGTTGGTCGAAGGGTTGGTGAAGGCATTCAACGCCTTGGCATGCTTGATCACGCCGCCAATGAAGAACAGGCAGAGTTCCGACAAATCGGCATACTGGTTGCCCGCCATCATCGGCTTGCCTTCTTTCCAGATGGAGAAGTGGCAGTGCATGCCGGAGCCGTTGTCACCGAACACCGGCTTCGGCATGAAGGTGGCTGTCTTGCCATAGGCGTGTGCTACATTGTGGATCACATACTTGTAAATCTGCATGTGGTCAGCCGCCATGGTCAGCGGCTGGAACTTTGTGCCAAGTTCGTGCTGGGCTGAGGCCACCTCATGATGATGCTTCTCGACGCTCAGCCCCATCTCGCCCATGACTGAAAGCATCTCGGAGCGCATGTCCTGGGCGGAGTCCATCGGGTTCATCGGGAAATAACCGCCCTTCGTGCGCATCCGGTGGCCCATGTTCCCGGTCTCGTAATCGCGGTCCGAGTTCTTCGGAAATTCGATCGAGTCCAGTTCAAAGCCAGTCTTGTAAGGGTTGGTTGAGAATTTCACGTCGTCGAAAATGAAGAATTCGGCTTCCGGCCCCACGTAAACCGTGTCGCCGACTTTTGACTGCTTCAGATAGGCCTCGGCCCGCTTGGCAATCATTCGCGGATCGCGGGCATAGCCTTCCCCGGTTGAAGGCTCGAGCACGTCGCAGAACACTGCCATGGTGGTCTGGGCGTAGAACGGGTCCATGTGAACCGTTGATGCGTCGGGCATAAGCACCATGTCGGATTCATTGATCGCTTTCCAGCCGGCAATCGACGAGCCGTCGAACATCAGGCCATCCGCCCATGCATCTTCGCCCATCTGCGACACATCCATGGTGAGATGCTGCATCTTGCCGCGCGGATCTGTAAAGCGCAGGTCGACGTATTTCACTTCCTTGTCCTTGATCAACTTCAAGGCTCCTGCAACGTCTTTTGTCTCTTTGGCCATTATATTTTCCTCTTGTGTTTATGGCTTGAATTACAATGCATCCGAGCCGGATTCTCCGGTGCGGATGCGGATGGCTTGTTCGATATTGGAAATGAAAATCTTGCCGTCACCTATGCGCCCCGTGCGGGCCGCGGTCTGGATGGCGTCTACGGCGCGTTCAACAAATTCATCGGAAATGACGATCTCGATTTTAACCTTGGGCAGAAAATCCACCACATATTCCGCTCCACGGTAGAGTTCCGTGTGGCCCTTCTGGCGCCCAAAGCCCTTGGCCTCAGTCACCGTGATACCCAAAAGGCCGACTTCCTGCAGCGCCTCTTTCACCTCATCAAGCTTGAAAGGCTTGATGATCGCTTCGATTTTTTTCATGGATGCTCGAGCCTTTTCTTAATGTCCCTTAACGATTGCACGACCTATGCCATAAGCAGGGTACTGTGATTTCAAAGAGTTAGACCATTTTTTCGAAGCGCGCAAAAATCAAATGCTTAAAAAATAGGCAAAGTGATCATTTTTTAGGCGACGCCTTGTTTCCTTTCACCACATGCTTCAGAAGCTCGGCAATGTCCTTGGCGCGGATTTCATCCAGCTTCTCATGCAGCGCCATGATTTCGATCTCGGCCTTGAGGTTCACCTCATAATCATGGGCCGCCGCCAGCCGGTCCTTGGCCGCCTGCCGGTTCTGAGACATCAGGATGACCGGTGCCTGGATGGAAGCCAGCAGTGACAGGAAAAGATTGAGCAAAATATAGGGGTAGGGGTCGAATGCCTGCGCAAGCATGGCCGTGTTGAAACCGACCCAGGCCACAATGAGCGCGCCAAATATAATGAGAAAGGTCCAAGAGCCGCCAAAGCTCGCCACTTTGTCCGCCAGGCGTCCGCCGAATTTCGACCCCTGATCATATTCCTGGTTGATGTCGCGCGAAACCGCGACACCTTGCGCAACGCGCTCAATCACCCGTTTCTCCCGGGCTGACATCTCCTTTGTTCCGATCTCCAGAATGCGTTTCGCCAGACGTTTCGCAGCCTCGGTGTTTGATGATTTCATGGGATTCCCTTTCAGCAACAAAACTCCATTATCCATTATAGTGCAAACGCCATGGCTGGCATCGCCGTAGTTTGTCTTGTAGGAAGGGCGCGGAATTTGGAGTCGCCAATGCCAAAGCAAAAAATCGCCATGCTCACCGCCGGTGGCCTCGCCCCCTGCCTGTCTGCTGCCGTGGGCGGCCTGATCATGGAATACACCAAACTCGCCCCCAAAGCCGAAATCATCGGCTACCGCTCAGGCTATGCCGGGCTGCTCAAGGGCATATCAATCAAGGTGACGTCCAGGGCCCGCGCCAAGGCTTCGCTGCTTCTGAAGCATGGCGGCTCGCCCTTGGGCAACAGCCGGGTGAAACTCACCAACGTGAAGGACTGTGTGAAACGCGGCTTGGTGAAGGAAGGCGAAGACCCGTTGAAAGTGGCAGCCGAGCAATTGGTGCGCGACGGCATCACAATCCTCCACACCATCGGCGGCGATGACACCAACACCACGGCGGCCGATCTGGCCGCCTATCTCGCAAAACACAACTACAAGCTTACTGTCGTGGGCCTCCCCAAGACCATCGACAATGACGTGGTGCCCATTAAGCAAACCCTCGGCGCGCTGACGGCGGCAGAGCAGGGCGCCATCTTCTTTGAAAATGTCATCAATGAGCAGAGCACCAGCCCACGCATGCTGCTAATCCATGAAGTCATGGGCCGCAACTGCGGCTGGCTCACCGCGGCAACGGCCGAAGCCTACCGCAAGCGCCTCAAGAAACACCGCTTCGTCCCCGAATTCAATCTCGGGCTCGATCACAAGGAACTCGACGCGGTCTATGTGCCGGAACTTGCCATTGATCTCGAAGCCGAAGCCGCCCGCCTTACCAAATCCATGGATACCTATGATTGCGTCTCAATCTTCTTGTCCGAAGGGGCCGGCGTGAACGACATCGTGGCCGAGATGCGGGCCCGCGGCGAAGAGCCCGAGCGCGACGCCTTCGGCCATGTGAAGATTGACAAGATCAATCCCGGCGAATGGTTCGCCAAACGCTTTGCCAAAATGCTCGGCGCCGAAAAAGTCCTGGTGCAGAAGTCGGGATATTTCGCGAGGTCCGCCGCCGCCAACAAGGAAGATCTTGCACTGATCAAAGCCATGGTGAAGCACGCCGTGAAAGGCGGCCTGAAGGGCGAGAGCGGCGTCGTCGGCCACGATGAGGGACGGAACGGTCTCCTCCGCACCATTGAATTCCCCCGCATCAAGGGCGGCAAGGCTTTTGACACGGAAACAAAATGGTTCACCAAATTGCTGACGGAATTGGGGCAGCCCAAAGGCAACCCCGTTGCCGTGAGCCATGGCGGCGATGACTGAACTTCTTACCCCAGCCCAAATGTACCAGGCCGACGCGCTGACCCTTGCCTCCGGCATCACCGAAGCGCGGCTCATTGAAAATGCCGGACGCGCGGTGGCCGAAGAAATCACCAGGCGCTATGGCGCAAGAAAAACCACCGTCTTCTGCGGCCCCGGCAACAATGGCGCGGATGGAAAAGTCGCTGCCCGCTATCTCGAGCAATGGGGCTGGCCCGTCACCATCTCGGATGACATCACGGGCGCAGAACTCATCATTGATGCGCTCTATGGCGCAGGCCTTAACCGCGACTTTCCGATTGAGTTAGCAAACAGAATTAACAGCGCCGGAATTCCCGTCGTCGCAATCGATGTTCCTTCCGGTCTCGGTGGCCTCACAGGCTACCCGCGCGGGGCTTCCGTCAAAGCCGATCTCACCGTCACTTTCTTCCGCAAGAAACCTGCACACCTCCTGCTACCGGGCCGCATGCTCTGCGGCGCCGTTGTTGTCGCCGATATCGGCATTGCTGAAAGCGTACTCGCCGAAATCAAGCCTCAACTCTGGGAAAACGCCAGGCCCATTCTTCCAAACTTCGATTCCTCCGCCCACAAATACAAACGCGGCCACGCCGTCATTGTCTCCGGCCCCTGGTTCAATACCGGTGCATCACGCCTTGCTGCAGAGGCTGCTTTGCGAATCGGGGCAGGGCTCGTCACAATCGCGGGCCATGAAGATGAACTTTTTGTCCACGCCGCCCACGCCACTGCTCTCATGCTGGCGCAAACCGATAATGCCCTGGCCCTTGGCATGCTCCTCAACGACAAACGCCGCAATGCCGTCTGCATTGGCCCCGCTGCCGGGGTCGGCTCGGAGACCTGTGCAAAAACTCGCGCCGTCCTCGCCAGCGGTGCCGCAACGGTTCTCGATGCCGACGCCTTGACGTCCTTCGCCCAAAACCCCGCCGAACTTTTCGCCGCGATTGCTGAATATCCTGAACGCCCCGTCATCATCACGCCTCACGAAGGCGAATTCGCCCGCCTATTCAGTGATCTAACCAATGTTCCGGAAGCGAAACATGAGCGCGCCCTGAAAGCCGCAACGCGCTCCCGGGCCATTGTCATCCTCAAAGGGGCCGACACCGTTATCGCCAGCCCCGATGGCCGCGCCGCCATCAACGGCAACGCTCCGCCGTCGCTGGCCACCGCCGGCTCCGGCGATGTGCTGGCAGGGCTCGTCACCGGCTTGCTCGCCCAGGGAATGCCCGCCTTCGAAGCCGCCTGCGCCGCCGTTTGGCTGCATGGCGATGCCGCAAACCGGCATGGGACGCAGTCTCTCACTGCTGAAATCCTTCTCGATTATATCGGCGGGGCCGGATGAACCGTCCTCTTCTCCTTCTCCTCGGCACCGGTGCTGCCCTCGGCCTCAATTTCCCCTTGGGAAAACTCGCCATGGCTGCAGGCATTGCGCCGGCCCTCTGGGCTGCCATGATTTCCGCCGGTACGGGGCTTGTCATGCTTTTCATCGTCGCCGTGACCGAGCGGAAGGATCTGTCGCGCACCTCCACGCTCTACTTCGCGATTGTCTCCAGCTTCCTTTCCTACGTCGTGCCGAGCGTTCTCACCTACACGGTGATCCCCAAAATCGGCAGCGGCCTTGCCGCCATCATGTTCGCCCTCTCGCCGGTGGTGACAGCGCTGCTCTCCGTGATCTTCCGTGTGCGCCCGCCCAATCTGACCAGCATTTTCGGAATTATTTTGGGCCTCGCCGGTGCGGGAATTATCATCTTCTCCCGCAACTCGGATTTCAGCGGCGGTGCCGCCCCGTGGATTCTCCTGGCCTTGCTCATTCCGGTTTTTCTCGGCGCGGGAAATATCTTCCGCACCATGGCCTGGCCCTTCGGCGCCAGTCCCAGGAAGCTTGCCGCCCACACCAATCTCGCCGCCGTGCCGTTCCTCGCCGTTCTGGTTTATGGCCTGACCGGAACCATTGACGTGATGCCCTTGGCCAACATCCCGGGGCTGGTGGCGCTGCAGCTTGTGGTTTCCATTATCATGTTCATGATGTTCTTTCGCCTCCAGCAAGTGGGCGGCCCGACATATCTCAGCCAGATCGGCTATGTCGCCGCCGCCGTCGGCGTCGTTGTCGGCGTCTTCTATTTCGGTGAAACCTATCCGCGGAGCGTCTGGGCCGGGGCAGGGATCATTGCGATAGGAATTGCCTTTTCGACTTTGGGCCAGGCCAAAAAGAACTAGGTCTTTTGAGATTACGCATGCCGGCTGGCAATGAGGCTCACCAGCTCGAACATCATCACCATGGCCACTTGCGCCGTGATCTGGTTCGGGCTGTCCTTGGTGGGCATCAGACAGACCACGTCGGCGCCGATAATGTCGAGCCCGCGCAAGCCCTGCAGAAGCCGCGTCGCCTCGCGGATGGAAAAGCCGCCAAAGCCGGGCTCAAGGTTTGAAACGCCGGGCGCCACGGATGGATCAAGGCAATCGAGGTCGAAGGTGATGTAGGCCGGCCCATCGCCCACCCGCTCGCGGATCAGCGCAATTGACTTCTCGATTCCCAACGCCTCAAACTCGGCCATGGGCACCACCCGGTAGCCCAGCGCCTCGCTCGCGCTGCCGACTTTCCCGCCGTGGATCAGGCTTGAAGGATGCCCGCGCATGCCGATCTGCACACTGCGCGCAGGATCAACCGAACCTTCGCGTGCCGTATAGGCCGCCCAATGCGCCGCCGAACGCTTTGCGCCAAGCCAATGCGGCATGTTCTCATAAGAATCCGTGTGCGCATCAAAATGTATGAGGGCGCAGGGCTTGCCCTTCGTCGTCTTGCGCGTTGGACCCGCCAGGGCCTTGATGATCGGCCCGGTGATCGAATGGTCCCCGCCGATGGAGACGGGCCGCGTGCCCGCCGCATCGAGCCGCTCGAAATAGCTTTCGATGTCGCGCACGCAGGCTTCATTGTTCATGGCCTCCGGCAGGGGGACATCGCCAAGGTCATAGACGCGCGCCACCTCGAACGGCGCAAAATTATGAATCGCATGGGCCCGGCGGTAAAACCCCGACACATTGCGCACGGCTCGCGGGCCAAGGTGCTGGTCGCGCTCGGTGGAACCGTTGCCCGAACTGTGCGGAACCCCAACAAGGGCGATATCGCAGGCCGCCAGATCCTCGTTCCAGTCGCAGCGGAAAAACGTCGGAATCCCCCACCAATACCAGCTCTTGGCGCTCTGCTTGTCGTTTTCGAGTTTGTCGGCAGCCATATGAAGGGTCCCTCATGAACATGTGAAGCGTGAACTCTGCACATCCATAAGGGAAATCACAACGGCTGTTTGGACGGGTTAAAGCCAGAACCAGATATAGGCCCAATACGGCTCACGGCGGCAACGATAGCGCCTGTGGCCATTGATCCAGCGCCAGTGGCACCTGCGGCGCCAGCGGCGCACCCGGCGGCGGCGACGTGTGTGCGCAAGTTGGACGCCTTCCTCCAGTTCGCCCAACTCATCCTGGCCGCTCAATTCATCGGGCTCATAGGCTTCGTCTGCCGGTGCACTAAGGTCGGGAAGAACGGAGTTGGTCTTGGGTATGGGCGCCATGGGCATCGCTGCCATGGCCTGGCGCGGCAAAACAGCGGCGGCGCCGGCGGCTCCCGCAACGCCGAGCAGGCCCGTTAGAAATAATCTTCTTTCCATTGCTGTGTCCTTTCCTTCTCTTCAAGTTCCCTCTGCAAGTACGTCAGTAAGACGCCGTCCGCCAGCGCTGGCCTTTCGAACCGCTGCGCGCATCGATCATCCGTTTGCCGTGAGCCGTCATGACCTGAACGATCATGTCGCGGCCACTGCGCTGGGCTCTGAACAGGTGATAATTGCCGCCGCACCTGATGGTTTTCGCAATGCGGTAGCCGTCCTTTTTGAGCAGGGCGCGGGCTTCTGCGCAGCTGACATCGTAATGCGGTGGAATGTAGATGTAATGGTCGGGATGGGAGTGGGTGGCGCGGGCCTGGGCAATTGGCGCCAGTGCCAATAATCCGAGTAAACTCACAGGCACGAGGAATTTCAGCATCTCAGCCATCTCCATCTGGTCGACTCATAAGTCCGGACGGATGAATTGGTTCCATTCCGGCGGCCCCGCGCAAAAATATTTTTGCAGACGCTTTTCGACTGATCCCGGAAATACTATGGCCCCAGAACATCTGGGGAGATGTAATCTCTTAGG
>JBBSBQ010000001.1:0-298853 GCA_038251095.1 Hyphomicrobiales bacterium | reverse complement strand
CAGGTACCGTCATTATCGTCCCTGGTAAAAGAGCTTTACAACCCGAAGGCCTTCTTCACTCACGCGGCATGGCTGGATCAGGCTTGCGCCCATTGTCCAAGATTCCCCACTGCTGCCTCCCGTAGGAGTCTGGGCCGTGTCTCAGTCCCAGTGTGGCTGATCATCCTCTCAGATCAGCTAAGGATCGTAGGCTTGGTGAGCCGTTACCTCACCAACTACCTAATCCTACGCGGGCCCGTCTAGGGGCGATAAATCTTTCTCCTCACGGACGTATACGGTATTAGCTCAAGTTTCCCTGAGTTGTTCCGTACCCCTAGGAAGGTTCCCACGTGTTACTCACCCGTCTGCCACTGCTGTATTGCTACAACCGTTCGACTTGCATGTGTTAAGCCTGCCGCCAGCGTTCGTTCTGAGCCAGGATCAAACTCTCAAGTTTGAAACAGCTCTCCTGATGAATAAATACACCAGAAAAATGATCGCATTGCGTACTAAATTGACGAGAGATCATGTGCTCTAGTGTTTCCACCAAAGCATTGTCTTCTCTTAAAATATAAAACGCATACGACTAATGTTTCGGTTGTCCGCGAGGTTACCCTCACGAACCGCCAGGACACACGCCGCCTGCGTTTCTCTTTCTTTCTTCAACGATGTCAAACAGCGGGGAAGCTTCTATTAAGCCTCCGATTCATGCAGCCGACGAAAAATCCACCGGTTCCCCTTTCGGGTAACACCGGCGTCTCAGCCAGCTGCACATTGAATTCACACAGGAACGTCGGCAGTTGTTTGCAACGCCGCGTCCCTCAGTGGCCGCTTTATAGGAGGGCACGGGCAGAAGTGTCAAGCGTTTGTTAAAAAATTTTTGCATACGCAAAGAAGCCCCTCAGTATATGGGTTTTGGCGCACCGGCCAGTGTGCGAATCATGCGCCTTTCACGCCGATGCAAAATTATTTTTGGCGGCCGTCCGTTTTTTTGGTTCCAGTTTGCCCCTTAAGAAGATCACTGCACTTTTCTGGGCCACCCGCCGCAATGTCGCCATCTTTGAGCAGGATTGCTGTCATAGTTAACCAAGCTGTAATGCTTGGGTGGCAATGATTCCCGGGTTCGATAAGTGGGACAGTTCGAACCAGGTACTCTATGGGGGAAAGCCAATTCCTCCAGTCGCAAGGCGGGGTGTCTAAAGATTGACAGATCGTATAGATTTGGGCCAATTTCCTTGAAAAAGGCGGCGGGGCCCAAAAACAAGTAACCGACGTTAGTGTTTAGTGCGAGGGGACATCGATATTGCAGGGCCACGGTAAAATTCCTGATTACCGGCAAACTGAACCTGTTCGCGTTCAGCGCGCGGCGATTTCCCTTGATCAGCTTGAAGCTGATTTGGACGATCCCTTTCACGATGAACCAATCCATCACCGCTGGCTTCTGACCACCTGCATTGCCGGCATTATCGGAACACTCGTTGTGGGTGGCGTAGCCCTCGGCGTGTTTGGCGAAAACGCGGCTCCCGGAGACGCCTTTGCCGCCATCGACAGATCCAAGGAAACGCCCACAAAATCGAAGTTTGCCCTCCTCGCATCCCTGTCGCCGCAAGACACTGAAGTCATTCCCGAGCGCGACCTCGACGGCGGCAACAATTATCCAGAAATAAGCGCCGATGACCTGCCCTATGGCGACGGCAAGACCATGGTCCTGGATGCTGAAATTCAGGCCTCCGAGGCCGAATCCAACAACATTACCATCATCACCAAAACCCCTCCTGCCGAACCGGTTGACGAAACCTTCACAATCGCCAAAGGCCGCAGCCTGATTGATGAACTCACCAACCGTGGCGTGACCGACGAAGCCGCGCAAGCCCTGGCTTCCGCCATCGAACCGGTGTTCCCGGCCCGCATGATCCAGGCCGGCACCGAGTTTGAGTTGACCCTTGACCGACAGCAGGACTTCTATGGACGCGACGCCACCTTCCCCGTCCAGCTTTCCTTCAAGCCCGGCCCCAAGGAAACCATCACCGTTGAGGCCGATGAAGATGGCCGCTTCATTGCCCGCGTCGATGGCAAGGGAGACGGGACAAAATCGCAGTATGCCCAGATCGTGCAGTTCCGCACCAAGGCAAGCGTCGGCTCTAGCCTTTATACGGCAGCCAAGGACAACCGGGTTCCCGATTACATCATTGCCGAACTGACTCGCGTGTTTTCCTACGACGTTGACTTCCAGCGCCAGGTCAAGCCAACCGATACATTCGAGGTTTTCTATGGCAACCCGCTCACCGGTTCATCGACAAAGCGCAAGGTTCTGCATTACGCCCAGCTGACGCTCAGCGGCGTGACCAAGACCTACTACCGCTATGTGAATGCCGACGGCCAGGTGGACTACCTGGATGAGAATGGCAAGAGCGCCTCCAAGGCCCTTTTGAAAACCCCGGTTGCCGGTTCGAAACTCACCTCGGGCTTCGGCATGCGCAAGCATCCCCTGCTCGGCTACACCAAAATGCACACCGGCGTGGATTTCGGCGTGCCCTACGGCACCCCCATACGTTCAGCGGGTTCGGGCGTCGTTGAAATTGCCGGCCGCCACGGCGCCTATGGCGTGACCGTGGAAATCAAGCATAACAACAAGTTTGAAACGCTCTATGCCCATATGAGCAAGCTTGCCGATGGCATTCGCAGCGGCACGAAAGTCAACCAGGGCCAGATTATCGGCTATGTCGGGGCCACGGGCCGTGCCACCGGACCCCACCTGCATTATGAAGTCCGCGTTGCGGGCCGCCCGGTGAATCCGCTGAACGTAAAGGCCACCGGCGGCAAGCAATTGGCGGGCAAGGACTTGCAGAAGTACAAGCTTTACAAGACGCGCGTGCTGGCCCTCATGCAGAACGCTCCGTCGGCCACCCAGGTTGCCCAGGCCGGACAATAAGCCTGCGGCAATGGCAGGAGCTTCCCTGTTCTCCGCCGATAAAAGCGCGCTCATCGTCATCGATGTTCAGGATTATTTTCTGGCAAAGCTTCCCTTGGATTGGCAAAGGCCGCTGGTCGAACGCATCGCCTGGCTCATGCAGGTGGCCGGCATTCTCGACATCCCAATTATCGCCACGGCTGAAGATATTGCCAGCGACGGACCTCTGGTGCCTGACCTCGAAAAACAACTGCGCGCCGGTGCAAGGGTTCACGACAAGAAAGTCTTCGGCCTCTGCGGCCAGGCCGATATTCTCGATGCTGTTCGCAACACGGGCCGCAGCGAATGCGTGCTGGTGGGGTTGGAAACCGATGTCTGCATTGCCCATTCGGCGTTGGGGCTGATCGACCAGGGATTCCGCGTGGCAGCAATCGAAGGTGCCACCGCATCACCTCCGCCGCACCACGAGGCAGGCCTCCGCCGCATGGCGGCGGGCGGCGTCATCCTCACCAATACCAAGGGCATCTACTACGAATGGGTGCGCGATCTCGCCACCCATGCCCGCGTAAAATCCCGGATCAACCTTCCCCTGCCGGTAGGCCTTACCTTGTAAGCCGCGTATTAACATCGCGTTTGACTTCATTTCCTTATCGTTATATCCAATAAAACATAACGATAGACCAGAGGATCAGGGATGTTCAGTATCAGCCGCTATTTTTTCATTATCGCCATCGCCTTCTCGAGCATGGCCCTTCATGCCAACGCCGAAAGCGTCAATGTCTTTGCCGCCGCCAGCATGAAGACGGCCCTTGATGACGCCGCCAGGCTCTGGAAAACCCAATCGGGCAAAGACATCGTGGCAACCTATGGCTCAAGCGGCACGCTTGCCAAGCAAATCGCCGAGGCATCACCCGCCGACATTTTCATCTCCGCCGATCTCGCCTGGATGGATGATGTCGCAAGCAAGAATTTGATCAAGCCGGAATCCCGTAAAAACCTGGTTGGCAATACGCTTGTGCTTGTAGGAGCTACCGACTCGGACCTGAAAATCGAACTTGCCAAGGACTCAAATCTCTCAGCTTCCCTTGGCACTGAAAAACTGGCCGTGGGTGACGTGAAGTCCGTTCCCGCCGGAAAATACGCCAAGGCCGCGCTGGAAAACCTGGGGCTCTGGGCCAGCGTGGGACCAAACCTCGTCATGCAGGAAAATGTCCGAAGCGCCCTCGCCCTCGTTGCCCGCGGCGAAGCCAAGCTTGGCATTGTGTATGGTAGTGATGCCGTGGCGGAATCCAAGGTTCAGGTCGTAGCCAGTTTCCCGGAAGCAAGCCATAAGCCCATTGTTTATCCCGCGGCCCTCATCGCCACTTCGACCAACCCGGATGCAGAGCCATTTCTCGCCTTCCTGTTTTCCAGGGAAGCGCAATTGATCTTTAAGGCAAATGGCTTCACCTTGCTCGAATGAGTCTTTCGCCCGAAGAATGGACCACAATACTTCTCAGTTTGCGCGTTGCCCTCTTGGCAACACTTATCTGTTTTCCCGTGGGCCTCGGCCTCGCCTGGCTGCTGGCGCGCAAGGACTTCTGGGGAAAATCAATCCTCAATAGTCTGATCCACCTGCCGCTGGTGCTGCCCCCCGTGGTGACCGGCTATCTGCTGCTCATTGCCTTTGGAAAAAAGGGAGCGATCGGGGCTTTTCTTGAAAGCACCTTCGGCCTGGTCTTTGCCTTCCGCTGGACCGGTGCGGCCTTGGCCGCCGCCCTCATGGCTCTTCCCCTCATGGTCCGCGCCATCAGGCTTTCCATCGAAAGCATTGATCAAAGACTGGAGGGCGCGGCCTCGACACTTGGGGCGAGTCCGCTGCGGGTTTTTGTTACAGTGACTTTGCCGCTCGCCGCACCCGGCATGCTGGCCGGAACAATCCTTACCTATGTAAAAGCCCTCGGCGAATTCGGCGCGACGATCACCTTCGTTTCGAACATTCCCGGCCAGACCCAGACACTTTCGCTCTCCATCTACAGCCTCCTGCAAACCCCCGATGGCGATGCGGCAGCGCTCCGCCTGATCCTTCTCGCCATCGCCCTAGCCCTCGCAGCCCTTCTCGCCTCCGAGTTTCTCGCAAGGCACCTCAGTAATCGCATGGCAGGCAAGCCATGATCGAAATTTGCGTCAAACAGTCCCGGCCAAATTTCACGCTCGATGTCGATGTAAAGCTTGGCCACGGCATTACCGCCCTGTTCGGCCCGTCAGGCGCGGGAAAATCCAGCCTCCTCAATCTGATCGCCGGCCTTGAGCAGCCCGGCAGCGGCCGCATCCGCATCGGCAGTGAATCGCTTTTTGACAGCAAGGCAAAAATCAATCTGGCCGTGTACAAACGCCGTATTGGCTATGTATTCCAGGATGCGCTGCTCCTGCCTCACCTCTCCGTTCGTAGCAATCTTCGTTACGGATTTCGCCACGGCGGCATGGAGCTTTCCTCCATCGTGGAATTCCTGGGGCTTTCCGCCCTGCTAGAGCGGAGGCCCACAACCCTGTCCGGCGGCGAGCGCCAGCGGGTGTCGATTGGCCGGGCGTTGCTCTCCGCCCCACGTCTTATGCTCATGGATGAACCGCTCGCCAGCCTGGACATGGAGCGCAAGCGCGAGATATTTCCCTACATCGAGCAACTCCACAAGAAATTCGGCATCCCGGTGATTTTTGTTTCCCATGCCATCGAGGAAGTAGCCCGTCTGGCACAACACGTTGTTGTCATGCGGGACGGGAAGGCCGTGGCCCACGGCAACACCCAGACGGTCATGAACCTCTCCGACAGCCACGCCAGCCGTTTTGAAAGAACCTCTATCCTCACCGGCAAACCGGCGTCCTATGATTCAGCCTACGGCCTCACCACGCTCAGCCACCCCGCCGGAAACATTTCCCTTACAGGCCAGCTTGGCCGGGGCAAGGCCCCGGTCCGCATCGTGGTGAAGGCCACTGACGTAACCCTGGCGCTGAACAAGCCCAAGGATATTTCAGCCCGGACCATGCTGAAAGGCATCATCGCGAGGTGCGATGTTGACGGCGGTCCCACCGGCATCGTGCACGTCAAACTGGAAGGTGGCGAAGAATTGTCCGCGGCGCTGACGCGCAAAGCCATGGATCAGTTGGGCCTCGATGCGGGCCAGGCCGTCTGGTGCCTGCTCAAGTCCGTCTCCATCGACGAGCGCTGGATTGCCTCAAGCTGAATTCAGTCCCAAGGCCCGCTGGGTTTTCTTCGGCAGATTGAGCGATGCAAGACGGTAGCTCTCGCGCAGATAATCTTTCAGCGCCGTATCATTCATGCTTTCCAAAGAGGTTCGCTGGATCCACAGCATGCCGCGTGACGCCAGATAGGGCGCCGGGCGCAAGCCCTCCTGCTCTTTCAACAGATTAAAGCTCATCTGCGAACATCTGAAGGTGACCGCCAGCGCCTCACCGTCGTTCCAGCCCGCGATGGCGAACACTTTGCCGCCAATTTTCCAGACATGAGCCCCGCCCCATTGGACCACATGGGTGGCATGGGTCAGTTTGGCGCAAAAGGCATTATAGGCCTCAAGCTTCACGGCGCACGCGCCCGCGCTGGCTGAGAAGCTTGGCAAGCCTGGTTTGAACCAGCTCCGTGGCATTGTTTTCGATATCGCGAAACGCGGCAATGACTGCTTCGCCAAGCGGCGTGATCCTGGCCCCGCCGCCGCCAGTCCCGCCGGTTGCCGTCTCAACCACCGGATTTCCAAAAATGCCGTTGACTTCGTCGATCAGCAGCCAGGCCCGGCGATAGGACATTTCCATCTGCCGCGCCGCCGCCGAAATTGAACCGGTCTCTGCAATGAGTTCCAGCAGGCGCACCTTGCCGGGACCGAGGCGAACCTCGGTCCCGAAATCAATCTTGATGGCAGCGCGCGGCAATTTTTTCATGCCGCCATGCTAGCATATTAGTGCAGCGTCACCACATTGCTGATCTTGGGCTTGTCGCCCATCACCAGCCCATTGAAGGTGAACTTGCCCGAGGCAACGCCCACTTCGACTGTGTCGCCATCCTTTACCCGGCCCGCCAGGATTTCTTCGGCAAGCGGATCCTGAATCGATTTCTGGATCACCCGCTTGAGAGGCCGCGCCCCATAGGCCGGGTCATAGCCTTTTTCAGCCAGCAGGCTGCGCGCCTCTTCAGTCAGCACCACTTCAATTTTCCGGTCAGCCAGCAGCTTCTTGAGCCGCAGCAACTGGATATCGACAATGGCGCCCATATGGGCCCGCTTCAGGCGGTGGAACAGGATGATCTCGTCCAGCCGGTTGAGGAACTCAGGGCGGAAGGCGCCGCGCACCACGCCCATCACCTGTTCGCGCACCTCCTCCACATCCTGGTTTTCACCAAGTGCCACAAGATATTCCGACCCCAGATTCGAGGTCATGATGATCAACGTGTTCTTGAAATCCACCGTGCGGCCCTGGCCGTCGGTCAGGCGACCATCATCGAGCACCTGCAGCAGTACGTTGAACACATCGGGATGGGCCTTCTCGACTTCATCGAACAGCACAACTTGATAGGGCCGGCGCCGGACCGCTTCGGTGAGCGCGCCGCCTTCATCATAGCCCACATAGCCCGGAGGCGCGCCAATGAGCCGCGAGACCGAATGCTTTTCCATGTATTCCGACATGTCGATGCGCACCAACGCATGCTCATCGTCAAACAGATAATTGGCCAGCGCCTTGGTGAGCTCGGTCTTGCCGACACCCGTGGGGCCCAAAAACATGAAAGAGCCGATAGGCCGGTTGGGGTCCTGCAATCCCGCCCTGGCGCGGCGCACGGCCGTGGCGACGGCTTCCACCGCTTCGGCCTGGCCCACCACCCGTTTGCCCAGTTCCACTTCCATCTGGAGCAGCTTCTCGCGCTCGCCTTCCAGCATCTTGTCAACCGGAATGCCGGTCCAGCGCGAAACCACCTGGGCCACATGGGCCTCGGTCACGGCTTCCTCGAGCATGCCAGAGTCGTCCGCCTCTTCCGCCACCTTCAATTTCTTTTCCAGGTCGGGAATGGTGGAATAGGCAAGCTCGCCCGCCTTGGCAAAATCGCCGCGCTGCTGGGCCTGATCAAGGTGCAGGCGCGCCTTCTCCAGCTCTTCCTTGAGCTTGGAGGCAGCCGCAAGCTTTTCCTTCTCGGCCTGCCAGTTGCGCGTGATGCCGGCGGATTTTTCTTCCTGCTCCGCCAGTTCCTTTTCGAGCTTCTGCAAGCGGTCCTTGGACGCCGTATCGGATTCCTTCTTCAGCGCCTCGCGCTCGATCTGCAATTGCATGATGCGGCGGTCGATTTCATCAAGCTCTTCGGGCTTGGAATCCACCTGCATGCGCAGCCTTGCTGCCGCCTCGTCCATCAGGTCAATGGCCTTGTCCGGCAGGAACCGGTCCGTGATGTAACGGTTGGATAGCGTTGCAGCCGCAACAATCGCCGAGTCGGTAATCCGTACCCCGTGGTGCAGCTCGTATTTTTCCTTGATGCCGCGCAGAATGGAGATCGAATCCTCGACCGACGGCTCGCCCACAAAAATGGGCTGGAACCGGCGTGCCAGCGCCGCGTCCTTTTCCACATGCTTGCGGTATTCATCCAGCGTCGTGGCGCCGACGCAGTGCAATTCGCCGCGCGCCAGGGCGGGCTTCAAAAGATTTGAAGCATCCATGGCCCCGTCGGCCTTGCCGGCACCCACCAGCGTGTGCATTTCATCAATGAACAGGATGATGCCGCCTTCCGCCGCGGTCACTTCCGAAAGAACCGCCTTAAGCCGTTCCTCGAATTCGCCGCGGAATTTCGCGCCGGCAATAAGCAAACCCATGTCGAGAGCCATCAGTTTCTTGTTTTTCAAACTCTCCGGCACATCGCCCTTGATGATGCGCAGTGCCAGGCCTTCGGCAATGGCGGTTTTGCCCACACCGGGCTCGCCGATCAGAACTGGATTGTTCTTGGTACGCCGTGACAGTACCTGAATGGTGCGGCGGATTTCCTCATCCCGGCCAATAACGGGATCAAGCTTGCCCTCTTTTGCAGCCTCGGTGAGGTCACGGGCATATTTTTTCAAGGCATCGTAGCCCTGCTCGGCAGACGCTGTGTCTGCCGTGCGGCCCTTGCGGACCGCATCAATCGCCTGATTCAATTTCTGCGCCGTGACACCCGCGTTTTTGAGAATCTTGGAAGCCTCACTGGTTTCAATCGCCAGCGCCTGGAGCAACCGTTCGGCACTCACAAAACTGTCACCTGCTTTGGTGGCCAGTTTCTCGGCGGCTTCAAATACCCGTGCCATTTCCGGCGAAAGGTAAACCTGCCCCGCGCCGGCTCCTGAGACCTTGGGCATTTTGGCCAGCATTGCTTCCGTGTCACGCAGGGCCAAACGGCTGTCGCCGCCCGCCGCCTTGATCAGGCCTGAGGCCAAGCCTTCCTCGTCGTCCAGAAGGACTTTCAGCACATGTTCGGGAGTAAATTTCTGATGCCCTTCACGCAGGGCCAACGTCTGCGCCGACTGGATAAAGCCGCGCGAGCGTTCCGTATATTTTTCGAAATCCATTCGCTTCTCCTTTAGGCACGTTCACCAGAGGCCCTCGTAGGCACCTCAACAACGCCCTCTAAGAGAATATGGGGCTGATCCGCATCCCATCAAGTGAGGCCGCGAATTTTATTCCCCGTCTTCGGCGGTTACAGCCCGTGCGCGGCGCGGGCTGCGGCCCTTCTTTTCTGCAACCGGCTCGTCCGCCACCTCCACGGGGGCCGGACGGCGGAGGAACGACGGGGCCTCCCACTGGCCCGTATCGGTGTCCTCTACATTGCCACTGGGGCGGCCTGCAAAGGTGGATTCCTGGGCCATTTGCGGCTCAGCCTCGGTAACGCGTGGCTCGCTATCGCCGTCGCGCGGCTGATCGCCCCGGTTCTGCCAACGGGGCCGGAAACGCTCCCGGTTGCCATCGCGGTTGTCGCGCTGCCGGTTGCCGCTAGCCTCCCCGCCACTGTCGGCCTGCTCGCCGGTGCTAGGCTGCCCAGCTTCCGAAACGGACTGCGCGGTATCGCTTTCACCTTCTGCGGCATCGCCGCCTTCTTCTTCGAAATCCTCATCTTCCGGACGGCGCAACTGCGTTGTCGGCTGGCCCACCGGCTGGGCCGCGGCCATCACCCGGAAATAATGCTCGGAAAACTGGAAATAGCTCTCGGCCATCACATTGTCGCCGGAAGACTGCGCATCGCGGCCAAGCTGCATGTATTTCTCGGCAACCGTTTGCGCCGTGCCGCGCACCTTAACGTCCGGGCCGTTGCTCTCATAAACCCGGTTGACCGAATTGCCGCCGCCACCATTGTTGTGTCCGCCGCCTCCGCCGCCACCGCCCGGCCTGCGGTTATTGCGGCCGCGGCCGCGCTTGTTGTTGTGCTGGCCCTGACGTGCGCGGTGTCCATTATCGAAGTTCAAATCATCACTGCGGCAAAAATTGCCGTCCCATGTTGTTGAGATTTTGCATTACAATTTCAAAAATCGGCCCTGATCAAAGAGTCGAACTAATCCTAATACGAAGGTTGTGGTCGCAGACCTCTGCCGCAGATATTTCCCCTTTCGGAAAAACCATCCCCGACTGCAAAAAAGCGAGATGTGTGGAACTTGTGACCTATGGTCTTTTTCCCAACATGCCGCCCAACGCCATCGTAAGGGCAGGATGAATTACCGACTCTTATGTAGCGCAGAAGGAAGTGATTTCCAATGGTTTTTTTGCGTTGTGCCGTCAAGCCGCAGCTTTAGGGCCGGCTGAAGACCAGGCAGCGGGCATGCCCGGCCAGGTCAAAATGACGGCTTTCCCGGGCAAAACCCTGCCCTGTGAAGAGTTCATTAACCACATTCTCCTGGCCCGCCCCTATCTCCAGAACAACCTTCCCCGAGGGGGCCAAATGGCCACCCGCCCCGCTTGCCAGGCGGCGGTAGGCCTCCAGTCCGTCTGGCCCGCCATCGAGGGCCCTTGGCGGATCAAACTCCCGCACATCAGCAGCCAGGCCGGCAATATCGCTCAAAGGAATATAGGGCGGGTTTGAAACAATGAGATCGAACCGGCCCTCAATCCCCTCAAACCAGTTGGCCTGCACAAAGCTGGCGCGGCTCGCTACATCCAGGGCCTCGGCATTGCCTTTCGCCACAGCCAGGGCTGCCGACGAAAGGTCGGATGCCACAGCGGTGGCATCAGCGAATTCGGCCAGCAAGGTCACCGCGATAGCCCCGGAGCCGGTGCCAAGGTCCAGAATGCGGAGAGGTCCCTTGCCCTTCGCCAGCCCAAGGGCCGCCCCAATCAGTGTTTCCGTATCAGCGCGGGGGTCCAACACGTCAGGTGTCACCCGGAAACTCCGGCCATAAAATTCGCGGCTGCCAAGGATGCGGGACACCGGTTCAAACCTGCTCCGGCGTTCGACAAGCACCGAGAAGCGGTCCGACACCTCCGGTGGTACGCCCAAATCCGGTTCCGCCACGATATCTTCATGCCGCAAGCCTGAAGCCGCTTGAAACAACAGGCGCGCGTCAAGCCCTGCCGTGTCAATGCCATATGCGGCAAGGCGTTCTCCCGCTTGCTTAAGGAGCGCACGCCGTGTCTCAGACATCAGAGGTTTCAGTGGCCAGGAGTTCCGCCTGATGCTCCGCCATCAGGGCCAGGATCAATTCCTCCAAGGCCGGTCCCTCAATGATCTGGTCCAGCTTGTACAGGGTAAGGTTGATCCGGTGATCAGTAATCCGCCCCTGCGGGAAATTATAGGTGCGGATGCGCTCGGAGCGGTCGCCGGACCCCACCTGCCCCTTGCGTTGGGCAGAACGCTCGGAATCGATACGGTTGCGCTCGAGATCATAAAGCCGCGAGCGCAGCAGCTTCATGGCCGCGTTCTTGTTCTTGAGTTGTGACTTTTCTGTCTGTTGGGCAACCGCAAGCCCGGTGGGAATGTGGGTGATGCGCACCGCCGAATCCGTGGTGTTCACGGACTGGCCGCCGGGACCTGACGAACGATAAACATCGATGCGCAAATCCTTGTCTTCGATTTTGATGTCCACTTCTTCCGCTTCAGGCAGAACCGCAACCGTTGCGGCGGAGGTATGGATGCGCCCCTGTGTTTCGGTATCGGGTACCCGCTGCACCCGGTGCACGCCGGATTCAAACTTCATCCGCGCATAGGCGCCGGCCCCGAAGATATTGGCAATGACTTCGCGGTAGCCGCCATGCTCGCCATCGCTCGCCGAAATGACTTCAACCCGCCAGCCCTTCGAAGCCGCGTAGCGCTGATACATGCGAAACAGGTCGCCGGCAAAAATCGCCGCCTCATCGCCGCCCGTTCCGGCCCGTACTTCAAGAATGACGTTGCGTGCATCGGCGGCATCCTTAGGCAACAGCAGGATGCGGATTGCATGTTCAAGCTCCACGATCTTGGCATCAAGAGTTTCCCGCTCGGCCTCGGCCATAGCCGCCAGTTCGCCGCCGGCCTTCAGCATCTCGTCCACTTCACGCCGCTCGGTATAGGCCTGCCTCAGGTTCTGCGCCGCCTTGGCCGTGGGCTCAAGCTCCGCATATTCCTTGGAAAGCTTGACGAATACATCTCCCGCAGGGCCAGAGGAAAGCTCATGCTCGACATTGGCAAACCGGTGGATGATCCGGTCAAGTTTTTCGGTCTGGATGGCACTCATGGCGGGGCTTGTAGCGGAAGCTGCACCACTTCGCCAAGACCTGAGAACACAAAGTGGCAGCAAGTCTGAATTTCGGCTTAGGGCCAGAACCAGACCTAACTCCAAAAAATGTCGCTCAGTTTGACGAGTTGGCGCTACAAAGCATTGCCGATAGTATAGGAGCAAGATGCCTGCGGCGCGCCTCAAGACTCGTCGAAATGCTGCGCGCGCAGAATAACCACTTCGATTGCAATCTCGTCTAAATGTCGGTGACGGGGTTCAAGCAGCTGCATTGCACCTTATACAAGTATCGTGATCCGCTTCGGGTGGAAGGACCTTTGCGCGGTGAACGTGGACTCTGAAATGGTGTGGCGTTTTGAAAGAGCGGGCCGTGTGCTAGAATTTGTTCCAGGAGAACAGCCATGCCCGAGGATTCATACGCCGGTATTCCGGCAAGCGAAGTTATCGCCTTTGCCGAGATCATGAACGAGCTTGAACTTCAGCATGTCGAGATGTTCGGCGACTCGATCAACTCGGCAATCGTGACAAATGTGAAGGCTGCTGATCTCAAAAAACAGCCAGTCAGCGTGCGAGGTCTGGCGCGCGTCACCGGCCTGCAACCCTCCACAATTCGTAGGCGCATCGGCCAACTCATTGAAAAAGGCTGGCTTACACAGGACGCGACTGGCGTTCACTTTCCTGAGTCAGCGCGTGAGCGTGGTGCACCAAGGGCGCGCAAGGCACTTCTTCGATTTGCATATACATTGAACAAGTTGGGGTGGGGCGATTTTCGCCCACCCTCCTGATGCTTCAACCGGTCTCCAATGCTATCTGGCCGCCATCGCAAGTTTAGTAAAGGAGATCAAAAGTGTTACACGTCATCAGACGCAGTCTGCACGGCTGCGCGGCACATCTGAAGCAAAGAGACGCCATCCGCAGCTTGCAAAGGCTGAATGACCGCATGAGCTTGCAAAGGCTGAATGACCGCATGCTGGCAGACTTTGGCATCCATCGCTCGCAGATCCAATCGGTGGTCAGGGATCGCACATCCAGCAGCTATTTGTAACGAGGACTTGACTCATGTTCGATACGCAACTCTCGAAAGCATTCAACCTGAAAACACCTATCATCAATGCAGGCATGGCCTTCGTAGCAGGGCCTGAACTGCGGCGGCCGTTGCCAACGCCGGCGGACTTGGCATGCTGGGCGGAGCCATGGTTCCGGCAGAAGGCCTGCGCATGATGATTGCCGCTACACGCGGCATGACTGAAAGGAATTTTGGCGTCGACCTCGTCGGTGAATTTATCGATGATTCACACATCCAGATCCTGATAGAAGAGAAGGTCGCACTGGCAGTATTTTTCTGGTCCGCGCCAAGTGCGGCACAAGTTAAGCAGCCCAAGAGAGGTGGCGTCGCATTCTGGATGCAAGTCGGCACGGTCGTGGAAGCACGGAAGGCATCAGAACTCGGTGCCGAGGCCATCATCGTCCAAGGGTCGGAGGCCGGGGGCCATAATCGATCGGAATGCACCCTTGGTACGCTGTTTCCGGCAGTCCGTGATGCAGTTCCCGGATTGCCGCTCATTGCCGCCGGCGGAATCTCAGACGGGGCAAGCATGCTGGCAGCTTTGCTCCGTGATGCTGATGCTGTGTGGTGCGGCACACGCTTCCTGGCCTCGAAAGAGGCTGATGCGCATGATGGCTATAAGCAGCGTGTGCTTAAGGCGAAAGCTGGCGGCACCGTCATTACAACCGTGTTCGGCCCGGAGTGGCCCGGCCAGCCACTCCGCACATTGATCAACGAAGCTGTTAGAATCTCTGCCAGCCGGGAAGATGAGGCTTTGGCAGAACCGCAACGCCAAACAATCGGCACGACAGTATTGGCCGGACAATCCATGCCGGTTCCACGCTACAGTGCGATCCTTCCGACACGCGCTTTTGACGCCGATCTCGAATGGGCATGTCTCACCGCTGGTGAGACGGCTGCAAACATTCATTCAATTGAGAGCGCAGCTGACATTATCAAGAACATGATGGAGGAAGCGGAAGCGGCACTTGCACTGCTCAAAGAGAAGGTTGCGTAACCATCAAGGTCAATGAATTGCATCACGAAGATAACTGATTAGCGCATGGAGTCAGCTTGGCATTTGTGCCACTTCATCTGGGATCCGAAGTTATACTAGAAATCTATGGGGCTATCACCCTTCGAAGGTCGAGAGGTTGAGAGAACGGCCCACCAGAATTTCGCCGGGCGTTCCCAAAATGCCCTTTTCCTTGCCGTCGATGACGTAACTCAAAAGCCCGCCATCGCGCGCAATCACTACAAGGCCTTCGCGGTCAGGCACCTGATAGGTATCACCCTTCATCAACATCTGGGTCATCACCACATTGCCCTGGGCATCTTCAACCCGCACCCAGACCGGAGCCTTGGCCTTCAGCACCAGCCGGGCCGCTTCGTTCGTGGCGCCGAAGACACGGCCTTCGGCAGTTTGCATGACTTCATCGACCACCGGCACATCCAGCGCTACAGCCTTTGGCGCAGGCACGGGAAGAGCCGTCTGTTCTTCCGGCACCTGCTCGGCAATGAAGGCTCCGAGTCCGCCTAAATCCTCACCCATGTGAGTGCCACTCTGCGCGGGAACGCTGTCGTCAGCCGAGGCCAGAACATCGTCGGTCATTGGTTCTTCGCTGATCTTGACGTTGGTGGCTTCCGGTTCCGTGGAAGCCGTCGGCATCGGATCGGCGGCCATCGCCACCTGCGACTCTGGTGAGGCAATCTCTGCCGGGGGAACCATCAACCAGCTTGCGCCGGCAAACAGGAAAATCGCGCCCGCAATGGAAGCAACAAGCCCTCCGGCTCCACCGGGGATGTTGGACAATTTGATATTCAGGGGCATCAGCTTGGGCATCTTTCCAAAACTCAGGATTTTGGCGCTCGAGAGCGGCGCCGGATTAGCCGGATGGCTGGCGCGCGGCGCAATCGCCGGCCGCGGCAGGAATTCAATGTAGTGATGCAGCAGCGGCTCCGGATCAAACCCGAGATACTCCGCATAGGCCGAAATCATCTCAAGGGCTTCCATGCGCGTCGGCATGCGCGTCATGTCGCCGAATTCGATGGCCTCCACATGGTAGGGATGAATGCCCGTGGCTTCACCGGCGTCCTCAAGAGTTTCACCACGCTTTTCCCGCTCGCGCTGCAGGAACCAGCCGGCTTCCCCGGCAGGATCGCTGGCGCCATCTGGCTTTTCACGGAAACTTGTTTCCACGGCTTCATATTCCGTTTCGTCCCGGCCAAATTCAAGCTGTGGGTCGTCCATGGTCTTACTCTCTCGTGCTACCAAGCATTAACTTTTTACTAACGCTGCTTTTCGAGAGAATGACGCAGAATGGTTATCAGCAAGCTAACGCCCGCATTAAATTATACGGGAACCCCATTGCGCTGGGCGAATTCCAGAAGGTCGCCGCGAATCGAATGGGCCGGGCTCTTGAGCAGAGGCGCCATGAAGGACCAGAGCTTCGCCTGATCGAGTTCCAGCAGCATTGCTTTCACCGGGCCGATGCCCGAGGGAACCATGGACACCGAAGTGAGCCCGATTCCGAGCAGCCCCATCGCTTCGAGGGGGCGGCCGCCGAGCTCGCCGCAAAGGGTGACGGGCTTGTTGTGGGCCTTTGCCTTTTCGACAATCAGCCGCATGGCGCCGAGCGCCGCCGGACTCAGGGGATCATAGCGCCCGGCAAGCCTGGGATTGCCGCGATCCGAGGCAAAGAGGAACTGCACCAGGTCATTGGACCCGACCGAGGCGAAATCGATGAGCGGGAACAACTGGTCGAGTTGCCAGATGATGGCCGGAATCTCGATCATCACCCCAAGGTGCAATGACTTTGGCAGCGCATGCCCGCGCCCCTGGAGATAGGCCTTTTCCAGTTCAACAATGTCCCGGGCCCGCAGATATTCATCCACATCGGCGATCATCGGAAACATGATCTTGAGATCATGGCCCTCGCCGGCGATCAACAGCGCGCGAACCTG
This sequence comes from Hyphomicrobiales bacterium, assembly GCA_038251095.1. Classification (GTDB taxonomy): domain Bacteria; phylum Pseudomonadota; class Alphaproteobacteria; order Rhizobiales; family Aestuariivirgaceae; genus Aestuariivirga. The sequence continues at coordinate 282,259 of JBBSBQ010000001.1, read as the reverse complement.
CAAGCGCAACAATGCGGGCCGGTCCAGCGCCATGCGGATGGAACGCCAGCCAAGCGCTGGATTGTCTTCCCGCGGCTGCCGCAAATAAGGCAGGGTTTTGTCGGCGCCGATGTCGAGCGTGCGGAAAACCACCGGCTTGCCGTGGGCCTGATCGAGAATGGCCTTGTAATGGCGCACCTGCGAGGCCAGTCGCGGGAACCTGCTGGCCATCATGAAATTCAGCTCGGTGCGGTAAAGCCCGACGCCGTCAGCGCCTGAATCATGGAGATGCGGCAGGTCAACAATCAACCCCGCATTGATGTTGAGGCTGATCTTCACGCCGTCCTTGGTGACCGCCGGCACATCGCGCAGCACCGCATATTGCGCCTGCTTGCGCGCATAGAAACGCACCTTCTCGGCGTAGGATTTTTGCAGGTCCTGCGAGGGCCTGACGAACAGCTCGCCGGTGTTGCCGTCGATGACGATGGAGCTTCCCGTATCCACGAGATCGATAAGGCCCGTGGCCTGGCCCACGGCGGGAATGCCGAGGGCCCGCGCCACAATGGCCACATGGCTGGTCTTTCCGCCTTCCTCGAGGATGACACCGCGGATCTTGCTGCGGTCATAGTCCAGGAGTTCGGCGGGGCCCATGTTGCGCGACACGACAATCGCGTTGGCCGGCAGATCGCTGCGCGATGCGGTGGCAACCACCCCCGTCAGAATGCGCATCAGGCGATTTGAAAGATCGTCGAGGTCATGCATGCGCTCGCGCAAATAGGGGTCCGGGGTCCGCATCATCCGCGCCCGGTTGTCGTTCTGCACCTTCTCGACGGCAGCCTCGGCGGTGAGGCCCGTATCGACCGCTTCGCCCAGGCGGTTCACCCAGCCCTTGTCATGGGCAAACATCCGGATGGTTTCCAGCACGTCGGAATAATCCGCCCCGCGCAGGGAGTCCGTGCCATCCAGCAACTGGTCGACCTGCAGATGAAGCTGCTCCACCGCTTCATCTAGCCGCTTCTTTTCCAGCGGAATGCTTTCGGCAATGAGATTATGAACCGCAACGCGCGGCTCATGCAGAACCACATGGCCGAGCGCAATGCCGTCAGCCAGCGCCTCGCCGCGCAAGTGATGGCTGCGCATGTGCGCAACGTCAGCCGCCACTTCGCGTGCCACTTCGCGGAGTTCACCTGAAGCAATGACCTCGGCCAGCACCATGGCCGTTGTCTGCAGCGCCTCTTCCTCTTCGTCGGAATAATGCCGCCGGGTTCGGTTTTGCACAACCAGCACGCCAATCACTGTGCCGCCCCGCATGATGGGCGTACCGAGGAAGGAATGATAAATCTCTTCGCCGGTTTCAGGCAGGTATTTGAACGAGGGATGGTTTTGCGCATCAGCCAGATTGAGGCCGATGGCCTGCTCGCCGATGATGCCCACCAGGCCCTCGCCCACCTTGAGCTTGGATTTGTGGACCGCGGTGCTCTTCAGGCCCTCGGTGGCATAAAGCTCAAGCACCTGCCCGGGCCGCATGACATAGATGGAGCAAACCTCGGCCACCATATTGGCCGCGATCAGGGTCGCGATCTTGTCGAGCCGCTTTTGTGCCGTGTCCGGCTCCGCCATAACCTCGCGGAGCCGCCGAAGCAGGACACGCGGGCCAAGGGCGGAGTGGGCCATCAGCAGGTGTCCTCGCGCTGCCGTTTCCAGCGGCAACGGGTCATGTATTTTTGACGGGCGCTGCGTTGCATGGGCCTCAAGCTTCCAATCCATAAGCCTGGTGCAGGGCCCGCACCGCGAGCTCCGTATAGGCCTCATCAATCAGTACACTGACTTTAATTTCCGATGTCGTGATCGCCTGGATGTTGATGCCCTTGTCGGCGAGTGAACGGAACATCTTCGCGGCAACGCCTGCGTGGCTCCGCATGCCGATGCCAACCACCGAAACCTTGGCTACATCGGCCGAATGGGTAAGCTCGAGAAATCCGATCTTGTCCTTCACCCCGTTCAGCACCTCTATGGCCTTGCGCAAATCCTTGCGCGCCACGGTGAAAGTGATGTTGGCGGTCGAGCCGTCGGTGGAAACATTCTGCACGATCATGTCGACGCTGATGTCGGCTTCCGCCAGGGGGCCAAACACCGAGGCTGAAACGCCTGGCTGGTCCTTGACCTTGCGGATCGAAACCTTCGCTTCATCGCGCGAATAGGCAATTCCGCTTACGACATGCTGTTCCAAGATCTTGTCCTCTTCGCAAACAATTGTTCCCGGCCCGCTGCCATCCGGCCTGTTCTGATGGGGCGCGTCCGGTGCTTCAAAACTCGACCTTACCTGCAAGGGTATCCTGTACACCATGGCAAGTTCAACCGAGCGCGGCTGCAGGACCTTGGCCCCCAATGAGGCCTGTTCCAGCATTTCCTCATAGGAAATCCGGTCGAGCTTGCGCGCCCCCGTCACGATCCGCGGGTCAGCCGTATAGACCCCGTCCACGTCTGTATAGATATCGCAGGCCGCATCAAGCGAGGCGGCAATCGCCACCGCCGACGTATCCGATCCGCCGCGCCCCAGGGTGGTAATGCGCTTGTCTGGGCCGATGCCCTGGAACCCGGCAACGACCACGACCTGGCCCTGCTCCATGCGTTTCCTGATTTCCGTTGCATCGATTTCAGCAATCCGCGCCGAAGCATGCACGCCATCGGTTTTTAACGGGATCTGCCAGCCAAGCCAGGAGCGGGCTGGAACCCCCATATCCTGAAGCACGATGGCCAGAAGCCCCGCCGTGATCTGTTCGCCGGAGGCGACAATGGCATCATATTCGCGCGCGTCATGCACCGGGGCCGCTTCCTTGCACCAAGCCACCAATTGGTCCGTGGTCCCGGCCATGGCCGAGACGACGACGGCCACATGGTGGCCCGCCTTCACCTCACGCAAGACATGGCGCGCCACATTGCGGATACGCCCGATATCCGCAACCGAAGTGCCTCCAAACTTCATAACCAAACGGCCCATCGGCCAAAATCCTTCTTGATCCCGAAACTCTGGCTTGCAGCCAAATCAGATGTAAAGTGAACTCTTTAAGGTGCGACGCGGCGTACTCATAGATGAGGGTTCCCGCTTATGCAATAATAGCCCCCATAAAAATGGATGTTTGAAATGACTGCCGCCACGCAAACGACCCTTGACCCCGCCGAAGTGGAGAAATTCTCCAGAATGGCAGCCGAATGGTGGAATCCCAAGGGTAAATTCGGCGTTCTCCATGTCTTTAACCCGGTCCGGCTGGCCTATATCAAGGAACAGGTCTGCGCCCGCTTTGGCCGTGATCCCTATGACCCCAAGCCCTTCAAGGGCCTGCGCTTCCTCGATATCGGCTGCGGCGGCGGGCTGCTGACCGAACCCATGGCAAGGCTCGGCGCCGAAATCCTCGGCGTTGACCCCTCCGAGAAGAACATCATGACCGCCAAGGTCCATGCCGAGGAGCAGGAACTCGCCATCGACTACCTCTGCGCCACCGCAGAAGATTTGGCAGCGGCCGGCGAACGCTTCGATGTTATCCTTAACATGGAAGTGATCGAGCACGTGGCAAACCCGCAAAGTTTCACTCAAATCTGTGTTGAAATGCTCAACCTTCAGGGCCTGATGTTTGTGGCCACCATCAGCCGCACCCTCAAATCCTTCGGCCTTGCCATCATCGGGGCCGAATATGTCTTGCGCTGGCTGCCCAAGGGCACCCATCAATGGGAAAAATTCATCACACCCGCTGAACTGAAAACCTGGCTTGCCGACAATCACGTTGCTATCAAAGGCGAAACCGGCGTCACCTATCACCCGCTCGCCAATGAATGGCGCAGGTCACGCGACATGGATGTGAATTACATGCTGGTGGGGCAGAAGGACTAGGCTCTTGGTTCCGTATTCAAAGTATATGGTTGATTTGCATATTGCGGCAGAAGCCCCAGCTAACGATTTGAGGCTGGCATGCGGACCCGCCGGACTCGTTTCCTAATGCCCAAAGTTAAGTTCCGCAGCGAGGATGTTGGGAAGCAATGCGCTCGTTTTATGTTCGTGATCCTGGGATTATTTTTGAGCCAATCCACCGATGCTTCGGCTTCGTGCCCCGCGGACGCAGATCCTACGCAGTGGATCGATGGCGGGGAATATTGTCTCGCAATGCGGGTTGCAGGTCAGATTGACAATGGAAAGGCAAAAAAGCTTGTAGTCCTGATTCATGGGGATGTGTCCGCGGGTGGCCCTGCAGACTACATGTACAAGCGGGCTGTTGCCCTAGGAAATGACGAAACGATCGCTGTCGCGCTTATCCGCCCAGGATATGAAGACTCGGACGGGAACGTTAGTCAGGGCAGTCACAACAATCGCCGCGACCACTACACGGCAACCAACATTGATGCGATCGCAGACGCAATACGCCGCTTAAAAAAGCGTTATGGTGTCACAAGAACAATCGTGTTGGGCCACTCGGGCGGCGCGGCGATCGCAGGAGTCATGCTCGGAAAGCATCCTGGGATCGCCGATGGCGCAGTCCTCGTATCCTGTCCCTGCAATATCCCAGAATGGCGGCGGCAATGGGGAAAGAACTTATGGCGGAAGAGCCTCTCGCCACATGCATTCGTAGATGGGATACCTTCCGCTTCTGCTATCATCGCCATCACGGGCAACAAGGATGAAAACACTGGCCCCGACCTCGGAAAAAACTATGTGAACATGCTCCTTAAACGTGGCATTGCTGCCAGTTTCTTGAACGTGGAGGGAGCGGAGCACGGTTTCGGAAAGCTCTGGCCTGCCGCACAAGATGCGGTAAGGAAGCTCCTGGTAAATTAACCCTAGCCCACTGTGGCCTTGCCCGACCAACCAGACTGGATCATCGACTCGAAAGCCGGTGATGGAGAAAGAGGGAGGAAAGGCAGAAATCTTTAGTTCGAATCTTCCGGCAGTCTTGGCAGGGGATGAACTTCAATGCCTTCGTCTATCAGGGCCTTGGCGTCTTCGGGCTTGGCCTCGCCGTAGATGCCACGCTTTTCGCTTTCGGCGTAATGGATCTTGCGCGCTTCATCGGCAAACCTGTCGCCCACATATTCGGCGTTCGCTTCAACATTTTTGCGCATTTCCCGCATCATCTGCATCAGGTTCTGCGTGCGGGGATCAAGTGTGCCCGCCACCAACTTCTGTGAAGCGTCGGCCTTCCTGTTGGACTTGGCCGGAATGCCTGGCGCCATGAGCTGCTTGCTCACGTCTTCCGATCCGCAATGGGTGCACGAAACCAGATGCCGCTTGAGTTGTTTGTCAAACGCCGCGCTGTCCCTGAACCAGCCATCAAACTCATGACCCTTGTTGCAGATGAGATCATACCTAATCATGGTGCTTAGTTAGCTATTCCCTGGGTGGGCTTCAAGTTAAAGGCGCGGGCATTCATAAGTGCGGGTATTCTACCACGATCCCGGTTTACCAATTCTTCATCAACCTCAAACGGCAGAACCCCGGGCTCTGTTCCAAGCTCAGCGATGATCTCTCCCCATGGATTGACCGCCAGACTGTGGCCGAACGTGTGCCTGCCGCTTTCATGGGCCCCGCCTTGCGCCGCGGCAAACACGAAACTCCCGGTTTCAATGGCGCGCGCGCGCAGCAGAACATGCCAGTGGGCCTGGCCGGTGGGCACGGTAAAGGCCGCAGGCACCGCCATGAACATCACGCCTGCATTGGCCAACACGTTGTAAAGTTTGGGAAAACGCATGTCGTAGCAAATGCTGAGCCCCAAGAGCCCCCAGGGAAGTGCGGCAACCACGGCCTCGCCTCCTGGTGCGAAAAAATCCGATTCCCGGATGCGCTCGCCGCTCGGCATGTCCACGTCAAAGAGGTGTATCTTGTCGTAACGTGCCGCCACCGTGCCATCAGGTGCAAACAGCAGCGAACGGTTAACGATCTTGTCATCCGACGCGCGCAAGGCCAGTGAGCCCGCATGGAGCCAGATGCCAAGCTCCTGCGCCAATCGCGAAAATCCCGCCACACTGGCGTCTTCGTTTTCCAAGGCCACAACAGCGCGCAGGCGTTGGCGGTCCGCTTCAAAAATATTGGTGACTTCAGGCGTGAGCACATATTGCGCGCCTTGAGCTGCCGCTTCCCGGATCATGGAACTGACATCACTCAGGTTCCGCGCCATATCGATGCCCGAACGCATCTGGATGAGGGCGGCCTTGAAACTCACGTTGCCATCAAAAGCGGATCGAGCCCGCCGCGGCGCTCAAGCTCATACAGATCCTCATTGCCGCCCACATGGGTTTCGCCAATGAAAATCTGCGGCACGCTGCGCCGCCCGTTGGTCCGAAGCATCATGCGCTGGCGCGCCTCGGGATCGGCACTCACGTCAATTTCGTCAAAGCTCAATCCCTTCTTCGTCAAAAGGGACTTCGCCGCGTAACAAAATCCACAAGTCCGGGTCGCATAGATCGTGATATTGGTCATGGTCTTTTCCATCAGCCAATATGAGGCCGCTTGGGCTCCAGAACAAGGGCGAAGGTCAGCACATCGACATGCGCCGCTCCCGCCTTCTTCAAAACGGCGGCACAACTGCCGGCCGTGGCCCCGGTGGTTAACACATCGTCAACCAGCAAAATCCGCCGGCCCGCGATATGGCCAAAACTTTCCGGCGCCACACGGAAAACCTTCGCCACATTCTTCCGCCGCTCATCAAAACTCAGACCCACCTGCGAGCGCGAGGCTTTTGTGCGCAGGAGTACGTCACTGCGGTAGGCCTTGCCGAACTGGCGGGAAATCTGCTGCGACAAAAACGCCGCCTGGTTAAAGCGCCGGCTCCACAGGCGAAAGCGGTGCAAAGGCACTGGAATAACCATATCGGCTTCATTGATAAGCGGCTGTCCGGCACGCGCAATCAGCCGCGCCATCAGCAATCCCGCTTCCATGGTATCCCGATATTTCAGCCCATGAACAATGCGCCGCGAAGCCTCGTCATAGACCACCGCCGCCCGCGCTCGGTCCCAGTGCGGCGGATCGGCCAGCGCCGCCGGGCTTATCGCCCCTTCGTCCTGGTCGTAAGTAAAGGGAATTCGCAATACATTGCAGACCGGCGCATCAATCAACCTGAGATGGGCCCAGCAGGAAAGGCAAAGGCTCGCCGGTTCAAGCACCGCGTCACGGCACACCAGGCATTTCGGCGGCGCCAGAAAATCGATCACCCGCCGCCCGAGGCGCCTGCCCCATGCCGTGAAGGAATACGTCGATTGCTCGGACACGTCGTCCATGGCTTTTTGCAAACGCCTCATCTAAAGCAGGGCCGATCAGGAGCATAGCAAGAATGTCATTTGCAAGAAACGATTTGGAACGCCTCGCTGACATCGTGACCATCGCCGCCGACCAGGAAATCATGCCGCGCTACCGCAGCCTGGGCGAAGGAGCCATCCGCGAAAAAACCTCGGCCCTCGATCTGGTGACCGATGCCGATGAAGCCGCCGAGGCCGCCATCAAGTTGGCCGTCGCCAAGGCCTTCCCCAAGGCTGTTTTTATCGGCGAAGAATCGGTAGAAAAGGACAAGGGCCTGCTAAATAAAATCGCCGGGGCTGATCTGGCCATCATCATCGATCCGGTGGACGGCACCAGCAACTTCGCATGGGGCCTTCCCCTCTTTGGCGTGCTGGCCGCGGTCGTCGAACATGGCGTTACGGTGGGCGGCATCATTTATGATCCCGTGGGCCGTGACTGCACCTTCGCCCTCAAAGGCCAGGGCGCCTGGGCCAAATCCGAAAGCGGCGTCACCCGCGATATCCGCGTGGCAAAACCAACAGGCCTTGCCAACATGACGGGAACGACCTCGTGGTACATCATGCCGGAACCGCTGCGCACCCGCGTGGCCGCCAACCTTGCCAAGGTGAAAGCCAGCTTCGGCTACCGCTGCGCCGCCTACGAATACCGCATCGTGGCCGAAGGGCTGGTTGATTTTTCCCTGCATTACAAGCTCATGCCCTGGGACCATGCGGCGGGCGTGTTGATTCATGCGGAAGCCGGCGGTTATTCCGCCCTGCTGGATGGCAGTCCCTATCTGCCGACGATATTTGAAGGCGGAATCATTTCCGCCCCAAATCGCGAGTGCTGGCAAGTGCTTCACGATGCTTTGCTCAGCTAACGGTAATGGCGTCCGGCGCAGAAAATATTTTTGATCGTGAATTATATCTCGCGCGATTGCAGCGCACCAAACAAAACCGCCCGGACATCCTTTCGCACTCCATAGCTACCGAACTCGCCGAACGACTGGACCCGATAACCCGCGAGTTCAATCGCGCCTGCCTCATCGCGGTTGATCCAGAACCCATTGCAGCCGCCATTCGCGCCACGGGCAAATTCAAAAACCTAGAAATCGTTGAACCCACGGCCTCGGAAATCTTGCCTCTCGCGGCCAATACATTCGATGCCGTATTCGATATCCTCGATCTTCATCTCATCAATGATGTGCCGGGAAGGCTCATCCAGCTCCGCCGCGCCCTCATTTCCGATGGGCTGTTCATGGCGTGTTTGTTTGCGGGGCAAACCCTGAATGAACTGCGTCAGTCATGGCTGGAAGCCGAAGACCTGATGACCGGCGGCGTCTCGCCCCGCGTTGCCCCCATGATTGACGTCCGCGAAATTGGCGGGCTGTTGCAGCGCGCCGATCTCGCCCTTCCCGTTGTTGATCTCGACCGCACCATTGTCCGTTACCCCGATGCCATCGCCCTCATGCACGAAATCAGGTCCCTGGGCCTTTCAAACCTTATGACCGGGCGATCACGAACCCCTGTCACCCGCAATTTTCTCGGCGAAGCCATTTCAATCTATCAGCAGAAATTTTCCGATGACGACGGCCGCATCCGCGCCACCATCGAAGTGGCCTGGGCCACTGCCTGGTCTCCCCATGAGAGCCAGCAAAAGCCCTTGAAGCCCGGTTCCGCAAAATTCCGCCTGGCCGATGCCCTCAAGGTTCCCGAGACGAAATTGAACTAGAGCAGGTCGACGAGATGGGCGATGAGCGGCTTGTCGGCCGGGGGCATGGGATAGTCACGGAGCTTCAACGGCTTCACCCATTGCAGCTCCTGCCCTTCGAGCGCCGTCACCACGCCCTTCCACCGCCGGCACACATAGAGCGGCATGAACAAATGAAACTCCTCATAGGCGTGGCTGGCGAACGTGAGCGGAGCGAGGCAGGATTCCTCCACATCAATGGCCAGTTCTTCCTTCAATTCGCGGGTGAGCGACGTTTCAGGCCGCTCGTGTGGCTCGACCTTGCCGCCCGGAAATTCCCACAGGCCGGCCAGCGCTTTGCCTTCCGGGCGCTTGGCAATCAGCACGCGGCCATCCGGATCAACCAGGGCCACCGCTGCAACGAGAAGAATGCGCATTAGCTGCGGTAGGAACCGTTGATGTCGATGTAGCGATGGGTAAGATCGCAGGTCCAGACTTTGGCCCTGCCTCGCCCCACGCCCACATCCGCTTCAATCGAAATTTCCCGGCCCTTCATGTGGGGCATGATCTCCGCTTCCTTGTAGTCGGGATCGCGCATGCCGTTTTTCGCAACCTGGATGCCCCCGATGCGAATGCGCAGCTTGTCGCGAATGGCCTTTTCGCCGGCCTTGCCGATCGCCATGACAACGCGGCCCCAATTGGCGTCCTCGCCGGCGATCGCCGCTTTCACCAATGGCGAATTGGCAATCGACATCGCTATCTTGTGAGCCGCCTTGTCAGACTCAGCGCCGCTGATCGCAATTTCAATGAGTTTCTCCGCGCCCTCGCCATCGCGCGCAACCTGCTGCGCCAAATCAAGGCACAGGCTCTCGAGTCCTTTGGAAAATCCTTTCAGCCGCGCGTCAGTCGCGGACTTCAAGCCCTTAGGCGCCGGCCCGGCTTTTCCCGTCGCAAACAACAGCACCGTATCCGAGGTGGATGTATCGCCATCAACCGTGATGCAGTTGAAACTCTTGGCAACACTGGCGGAAAGCAGGGCCTGCAGAAGGCGCGAAGGAATTGCCGCATCGGTGAAAATGAAAACCAGCATGGTGGCCATGTCGGGCGCAATCATACCCGAGCCCTTGGCAATGCCGTTGATGGTAACGGTCTTGCCCGCGTACTTCACGCTCGCCGTTGCCACCTTGGCAAATGTGTCCGTGGTCATTATGGCGCGCGCCGCATCGGCCCAGCGCTCCGCCTTGGCCGCGGCAAACAATCCCGGCAATGCGCCAACAATCGGAGCCGGGTTTAGCGGCTCGCCGATGACCCCGGTCGAAGCCTGAAAAATTTCCGCCTGTTTGCACTTCAGGTGCTGCGCCGTTGCCTTGGCAACAGCGGTTACCGTCGCAACCCCCGCCTTGCCCGTAAAGGCATTGGCGTTGCCAGCGTTGATCACCACAGCCCGCGCCGCACCACCCTTCAGATTCCGGACACACCAGTCAACCGGCGCCGAACGGGATTTGGAAAGGGTGAAGCAACCTGCAACCGTTGTGCCCGGGGCCAGTGTTGCCAGCAGCACATCGGGCCGGTTCTTGTAGCGGATGCCGGTTTCGGCAATGGCCAGTGCTACGCCGTCGATGGCAGGAAGATGCGGAACCGCCCGTGGTGCGAGCGGTGAAACACGATGCGCCATGGATTGCCCCTGGATTATTGTTCAGGAATCTGCAGATCGCCCTTGCCGCCCGTATCGCCCTCGCCTTCGGCTGGCGGCTGGGCCACAACGCCATTCTTGTTGTTGTTCATGGCCCGGCGCTTTTTCTCAACGTCGGCAGCATATTTCTTGAGGTCTTCGTCAAGAACTTCAATCTTGGCGGTCTTGCGCAACTCATCCATGGTTTCCTGCACCTTCTTGCGCAGGAGAACATTGCGGATGGCCGACTTCACCTGGTCGAAAGGCTGCGCCGCGCCTGTTTTGCGGTCTTCAACCTTGATGACGTGCCAGCCAAAATCAGTCTTCACCGGCTGCGATACTTCACCAACCTTCAGGGAAAAGGCCGCCTTCGAAAATTCGGCAACCATTTCAGGCGCGGTGAAATAGCCGAGGTCGCCACCGTAGTCCTTTGATCCGTCGAGGCTATACTTCTTGGCAAGATCTTCAAATTTCTCTCCGGCCTTGATGCGGGCCAGAATGTCATTTGCCTCTTTCTCGGAACCCAGAAGAATGTGCCGGGCCCGCACCCGCTCCGTCTGCGCAACCTTCGCCGATTCAGAGTCATAGGCGGCCTTGATTTCTTCGTCGGTTACCTGCGGGCGGATCTTCTGGAAAAAATAAGCATCGCGCAGGGCCTTGGCCTGGTAGAGGGCGAGGCGCCGCTTGTATTCATCCGTGTCCGCAATGCCTTCCTTGACCGCCAATTGGGCCATCAGGTGGCGCTCGACCAGGAACTCGACAACGAAGGGATAGCGCAGTTTCGGCGGCAAATCAGGCAACTGGCCGATGATGTCATCGGTGGCCATCTGCACTTCCGAAATCTTGATCTCGTGGCCATTGACGATGGCCACAACCTTGTCGTCTTTTATCTCCTGCGCCCCGGCGCCAAGCGCCATGGCGCCGCCAAGAAAGCCGGTGAGCAGAGCAATCTTCACGTAATCTTGAATGCGTGGCATGAGACCCATTGTCCAAACTCTATTTATTCCGGCGAGAACAGGCCCGCCGAAACGCTCAATGGCCACCAAAAGAGGCAAGAATAAGCCGGATTTTCTTGTCTCTCTTGATGGCAATGAGCCTGAATTGCCGCGCACATTGGTCTTGTTGAACTTGCCGCGCAAGAGGGTGCAGCCGTAGTTTGGACACCTGTTGCGGCCCTGCAACACATTGAAATATCAGGAATCCGTCCTTAATTGTGAATTTAGCTCGAACAATCCCGGAATCCGGCCACGCAACTAAGTCTAGACCTTTGAGAACCGAAGCCTTATCAGGCAGCAATTCTCGACACAGATTTTAACGGGCCCTCCCGAAACAAGGAACGAATCATATGCTCGGACTGCGGTCAATCGCGGCAAAACTCTTCGGCACTACCAATGACCGGAAAGTCGTCAAATATCGTGCTCCCGTTGAGGAAATGAACCAGTTTGAAGTCGAATTCGCGGCCCTCTCGGATACCGACCTGAAAGCCAAAACCGCAAGTTTCCGGGCCGAATTGGCTGCCGGCAAAACTTTGGACGGCATCCTGGTTCCGGCCTTCGCCGTCGTTCGCGAGGCCTCCAAGCGCGTCCTTGGCATGCGCCATTTTGACGTCCAGATGATCGGCGGCATGGTGCTGAATGATGGCGCCATTGCCGAAATGAAAACCGGTGAAGGCAAAACCCTGGTTGCAACCCTTGCGGTTTACCTCAACGCTCTCGAAGGCAAGGGGGTTCACGTCGTCACCGTCAACGACTACCTGGCCAAGCGCGATGCCGCCTGGATGGGCAAGGTCTACAGTTTCCTCGGCCTCACCACTGGCGTCATTGTCCATGGCCTGTCAGACGCCGAGCGCCGGGACATGTATGCCTGCGACGTCACCTACGCCACCAACAACGAGCTGGGCTTTGATTATCTCCGCGACAACATGAAATACCACCTCAACGAGATGGTCCAGCGCGGGCATCACTACGCCATCGTCGACGAAGTGGACTCGATCCTGATCGACGAAGCCAGAACGCCCCTGATCATTTCCGGCCCCCTCGATGACAAGTCCGATCTCTACAATACCCTGGACAAATACATCCCCGAACTGACATCCGATGATTACGAGCTTGATGAAAAACAGCGCTCCTGCACGCTGACCGAAAAGGGCAACGAACACCTGGAACAGGTTCTCGGAGCTGCCGGCATGCTGAGGGGCGACAATCTTTACGATGCGGAGAACGTCACGATCGTGCACCACGTGCAGCAGGCGTTGCGCGCCCACAAGCTGTTCCAGCGCGACAAGGACTACATCGTCAAGGATGACCAGGTGATCATCATCGATGAGTTCACCGGACGCATGATGCCGGGGCGGCGCTATTCCGAAGGCTTGCACCAGGCCCTGGAGGCCAAGGAACACACGGCCATCCAGCCGGAAAACGTAACGCTCGCCTCGATCACCTTCCAGAATTATTTCAGGCTCTACAGGAAACTGGCCGGCATGACCGGCACGGCTTCCACCGAAGCCGATGAATTCATGGACATCTACAAGCTTGAGGTCATCGACATCCCGACCAACGTGCCGGTGGACCGCAAGGATGAGGACGATGAGGTCTACCGCACCGCCCGCGAAAAATATGCATCCATCATTGAAACCATCAAGGATGCCCGCGAGCACGGCCAGCCGGTCCTGGTGGGCACGACCTCGATCGAGAAGTCCGAAACCCTGGCCGCCATGCTCAAGTCCATGGGCGTGCCGCACAATGTGCTGAATGCGCGATACCATGAACAGGAAGCTGCCATCATTTCCCAGGCGGGCATTGCCGGCGCCGTGACCATTGCCACCAACATGGCGGGCCGCGGCACCGACATTAAGCTCGGCGGCAATCTCGACATGCGCATTGCCACGGATTTGGCCGAAGTTCCCGAGGGCGCTGAGCGCACCAAGCGCATAGCCGCCATTGCCAATGAAATTGAGGCCAACAAGCAAAAGGTCATCTCCGCCGGCGGCCTCTTCGTCATTGGTACCGAGCGCCATGAAAGCCGCCGCATCGACAACCAGCTCCGCGGCCGGTCTGGGCGCCAGGGCGATCCCGGGCGGTCCCGCTTCTACCTCTCCCTCGAAGATGACCTCATGCGTATCTTCGGTTCCGAGCGCATGGATTCCATGTTGCAGAAGCTGGGCCTCAAGGAAGGCGAGGCCATTGTCCATTCCTGGATCAACAAGGCCCTCGAAAAAGCCCAGCAGAAAGTCGAAGCGCGGAACTTCGACATCCGGAAGAATCTTCTCAAATTCGACAACGTGATGAACGATCAGCGCAAGGTGATCTTTGAGCAGCGCATCGGTATCATGAAGGGCGAAGACGTTTCCGAAACCGTGGACGACATGCGCCACCAGGTTATTGATGATCTCGTCGCCAAGCATATCCCCGACAATACCTATGCCGAGCAGTGGCAAACCGCTGAACTGCGCCAGCGCTTGGGCGAAGCCCTGGCCATTGATTTTCCCATCGAAGTCTGGGCCAAGGAAGAAGGCATCGCCGAAGAGGAAATCCGCGAGCGCGTGACGAAAGCGGCCGACGAATTTTATCAGGCCAAGCGCGAGAAATTCACCCCCGCCATCATGCAGCAGATTGAAAAGGCGGTTGTCCTACAAACCCTCGACCAGCTCTGGCGCGACCACATCGTAACGGTCGAGCAGTTGCGCCAGGTCATTCACTTGCGCGGCTACGGCCAGCGCGACCCGCTCAACGAATACAAGACCGAAGGCTTCAATCTCTTTGAGGCGATGATTTCCAAATTGCGCGAAACCGCCACGGCGCAAGTCATGCGCGTTGAAATCCAGTCGCAGGCCCCCGGCGAACTATTGCCCGATGAGGATGATCTTCCCTTCATGGAAGCCCACCACATCGACGCCACCTCTGGCGAAGACGACGTGGGCGAGGGTTTTCCGGTCTTCGGCCAGGCAACAGCCACCGCCACTCTTGACCCGAAGCGGCCGGAAACCTGGGGCAAGGTTGCCCGTAACGAGCCCTGCCCCTGCGGATCAGGAAAAAAATACAAGCACTGCCACGGGAGCTTTGCCTAGAACATCATGCTGTGCTGGAATATCGGATGACGCTCAACTGAGTGATAAAGCTGGTGGCGGCCGATCGGCGGAAATTCATCTAACCGCATTGCACCATGGTCATGGCTCGAACAATGTTCGAAGGCTTATGACCTATAATCAATTTAATTTCAGGACGCGCTTTAACAAACCGGTATCGTGGTTGGCCAGCAGCTTCCATATTTCTGAACGAATAATTTTTTCATCGCCAATTTCGATTTGATTGTGATTGGGAATATGGATTGTGTATTTTTTGGCATCGGGCCTTTCGAACGCTCCTTCTGCTGGAATTTTGAGAAACTCAAAGATCTTTCCAATCGTTTCAATGTAGTTTTCGTGAAGATCCTGATAGGTAACGAAGCACACATTCTTATGTCTAAGAGATAGCCTATGCCATCCAAGAACATGATTTGTCCACCGCTCTGCTATATTTGCGTACTGTCTGTCTTGATATCTGGTCATGCCCCACCGCGGCTCTGATTTAATGAACAGTTTTAGATTATCTATTCTTGGGCTTTCCTTAATATCCAAAAAATTTATAAAACCGCAATACGAAGCCAGCGTATGGAATGGATCTCTCGCTATATAGATGACTTTCAAATTTTCAGAGTTGGGATCGTTGTCTAAAACATCATAAAAAAACTCGGATGCGAAATGGTTCTTGATAATGCTTGAACATTTTTTTCCGCCAAGAAATTAAAGAAATTTCTGACGCTTCTTGCACTGTGGAAATTTACTATTGGGCCAAGGTAATTGTTGTCAAAATGAATTAGCGGATTGTTTGTAAATTCACTATTGAGTGCAATTGAATTAATCAAAAAATGCGTCCCAGATCTCTCGTGGGACGAAATCAAGAGGGGAAACGGCACCAAATCATTTGTGGCTATTGAGAATGCCACATTGCCAAGACTGGTAATATTTGCATGTTTTTTAACGAACCAGATGCTCCCCCAGACAAAAAACTCTAAGCTTTTCAGCGCAGCCTCGTTCGCCTGAAAAAAAGGTTACACCATCTAAGATATGCAATTCCACCAGATTTTCTGATTGCGGCTTTGCGTTAGGGAAAAGCAGCATTGCTCACGGCCTTGGCGCGGCCTGGTTGCTCACGGCAGCCACAGCCGTGAATCAACTAGTCCCGCCAACATGACGCGGCATTTGTGTAATCCGGTTAGGCCGCGTTGGAATATCTGATGGCTCCCATCATGCCCGCGTTCATGTGGTAGAGATGATGGCAGTGGAAGGCCCAGTTTCCGGGATTATCCGCTGCGAACCTGATCGTAACTGAGGTTGAGGGCGGAACCAGGACCGTATCGCGCAATGCCCCTTCGATGGGCAGATTATTGATTGTCACAACCTTGAAGTAATGCCCGTGCAGATGCATGGGATGTGCCATGCCGGTCTGGTTCTGCATGATGACTTCAATGAGCTCGTTTTCACGAACTGTGAAAATTGTCTCGTGCACCGACGATTTGCCGTTGATTCCCCAGAGATAGTCCGCACCACCGCCCGTCAGGGTCAGGATTTCAGTCCGCGTCACCGGTTCGGACGGCAGGGCTGCAACCGAGCGCAGCTTCATCTCCTGTGCCAGGTTCACTTCCGGCGCCACCTCGCCCTCGCTTGCGAGCCTGGCAATGTCAGCGCCCTGGGTTGCGAGATAAATCCCGGTCCGTGCGCTTAATCCTTCCGGCCTGAAAAGAATGGGCCACGCCCCGCTGCCCTCCGGCAGCTTGACGCGGATATCCGCCCTTTGCGCGATGGCCAGGGGAAACAGGGAACCCCTGAGGGGAAAGACCGCATTGCCGTCAACCGCGATGAGTTCACCCTGAAGAGCCCCCAAGTCAATCCACATGTTGCTGGCGGCAGCCCCGTTGATGATCCGCAGGCGGATTTGCGTGGCCCTGCCAACGCTCACAATCTCCGGATCAGCGAGCGTCCGGTCATTGGCCAGAAAGGCGTCAAACGTGATGTCATTGAGCATGACCATGTCCATGCCGTCCATCGCATGGCCCGCATGCCCGCCGCCGCCTTTCAGCTCCGCCAGAACTTCCTGCGGATCGCGAAACGCGAAATCATGGAGCATCACAACATGCTCCTGCTCGTCAAACAGCGGTTCTGCAGTCTCGCGCACAATCAGTGGTGCCGCCAAAAGCTGCTGCTCCTGCAGACCAACATGGGAATGCATCCAGTGGGTGCCGGAACGCGTGTTTACAAAATCATAGCTAGAAGATTCGCCGGGTTTCAGGGTCGCCTGCGACAGCATGGGAACGCCGTCCTGGGCGGATGGCGGATTCAATCCATGCCAGTGAAGAAGTGTTTCAACATTCAGATCATTTTTGACGCGTGCCCGGAACCGCTCTCCCAGCATCAGTGAAAGCCCGTTTCCGCCACTGCCGCTTGCGATGCCAAAAACCTTCGCCGCCCGGCCGTTAACCTCAATAATGCGTGAAGCCACTTTGAGTTCGGCTGGGGTTCGCGCACCTGCAAGGCCCGCCGCGAATGGTGCCGCGAAAATACCCTGAAAAACCGCCCGTCTTGATAACTTCTTGTTCATCTTACTCCACCGAAAAATGTGCCTCAAAAAGCGATCAATACAAAGGAAGACAATGAATTAACATTCTGAAAACAAGTCAGGATTAAGGTCTGGGATGACAGCGATTGTCGCTTTAAGCAGGGTTGCCACAATGAAGAATGCGAAATATCTAGCAAAGCTTTTCGTTCGCGATACCAGCGGAGCCACCGCCATTGAGTATGGTTTGATTGCGGCTGCCATGGGATTGATGTTGATACCCGTGGTGTTTACACTGTCGACACAGGTCAAAGAGTCATTGTTTGACGTGATGTTGGGACTTTTCCCCACATAGCACTTTGGCAAAGACTCACCGCGACCGCATCGCGCTTTAGAGACTTCGGCCAATTGCCAAAAATTTCTCGCGTCTCTGCGTCCGCAGGACGTCTGGCGATACACCCGCAAAAGCTTCCAGTATCTGCCCGATCATTTCGCCTGCTGAAGCTATCGCCTCGTCCGGCTGGCGGTGCGCGCCGCCTAACGGTTCATTGACGATATCATCGATTGCGCCCAGCTTTTTGAGATCCTGCGCCGTGATTTTAAGGGCGGCCGCGGCGTCCTTGGCACGTCCGGCATCACGCCACAGGATGCTGGCTGCCCCTTCCGGCGATATGACGCTGTAAATCGCATGCTCCATCATCAGCACGCTGTTTCCCGTCGCAATGGCGATTGCCCCGCCGGAACCACCCTCGCCGATAATTAGGGAAACCAGTGGCACCCCAAGCCCCATGCAGCAATCGGTCGAACGCGCAATGGCTTCGGCCTGGCCGCGCTCTTCCGCATCGATGCCGGGATAAGCCCCAGCGGTGTCCACGAAGGTGATAACCGGAATGCCAAACCGCTCGGCCAGTTCCATGAGTCTCACAGCCTTGCGGTAGCCCTCGGGCCGCGCCATGCCAAAATTATGCTTGATGCGCCCCTGCGTATCGGCCCCTTTTTCCTGCCCGATTACCACCACCGATGAGCCGCGAAACCGCCCGAGCCCGCCCACAACGGCAAAGTCCTCGGCAAATTTCCGGTCGCCTGCCATGGGCACGAAGTCGGTGATCAGGCCATTGATATAGGCCAGCGCATGGGGCCGGTCCGGGTGCCGCGCCACCTGGGTTTTTGCCAGGGCGTCAGGTTTACGTAGAGATCAGCCAGGCTCTTGGAAGCCTTTTTCTCCAAAGCCTTCACTTCGTCGGCAATTGAAACCGTTGCATCTCCGGCAGCCAAAGCCCGCAACTCGGCGATTTTTCCTTCAAGTTCGGTAACCGACGTTTCAAAGTCCAGGTAGATCATGCGGCCTCAAAGGGAAGTGAATGAATTGGCTTTTGGCTGCGCCAGATGTGACCGCCGGACGGGATAAAGTCAACTTTTCTTAGCTAAAGGATGGTGAATCTCCACCACTGCCTGCAGGCGCCCCGCCTGGACATGGGTGTAAATCTGGGTGGTTGAAATGTCCGCATGCCCCAGCATTTGCTGAACTGCCCTGAGGTCTGCCCCGCATTCCAGGAGATAGCTGGCAAAGGCATGGCGCAGCACGTGCGGAGAAACTTTGGCAGTGTCCAGGCCGCAAGCGGCCGCCAGAGCTTTGAGTTCTATGGCGAAATGTTGGCGGGTCAGGCAACCGCTCGCGCCATGCGAGGGAAACAGCCATTTTGTTTCAGCTGTATCCTGCAAGGCAAGAGTTTTGAGATAGGCCTGAAGTACGCGTCTGGCCTGGTCGGAAACCGGCACGAGCCGTTCACGGCCGCCCTTGCCCTTGATCGCCAGAAAAGCATCATCGGCGGTCACCGCCCGTACGGTTAACCCGACGAGTTCTGAAACGCGAAGGCCCGTGGCCGCTAGAAGTTCCAGCAGGCAATGAAGCCGTTCCGCCTTGAAGCGCGCCTTGCCTTCCGCCCGCAAAGCCCGCGCCTTAGCCTCGGCAAGCAGCAGATCGATGTCCTGGATCGAAAGCATCTTGGGCAAGGGCCGGCCAGCCTTGGGACTTTCCACAATGGCCGCCGAATTGACAGTCACAAGGCCTTCGCCATGAATGAACTGGTGGAACTGGCGGACCGCCGAAAGCCGTCTAGCCGCCGTGGTGCGGGCAAAGCCGTGTTCTTCAAGGCTTGCCAGATAGGCCCGGATGTCGTCGCTCGTAGCGCTAAGGAGTGCCCCGCCCCGGGTCTCAATAAAACTCACGTAATGCTGCAAGTCGCGCCCATAAGCCTGCAGGGAATTTTCCGCCGTGCCCCGCTCGGCGCTCATCATCTCGAGAAACCGCTCCACATGCCGATGCGCTGTCGAAGGCTTTGCGATGCTATCTCTGCCTGAGTTTTTCATGGGGTAAGGATTTCACGATCTCCGACTGCTCCGGCGGGAAATTTGCCAGTCCCCACACGACGCCATAGACAGCGCCGCCCAATATGAGAATAACAAGCAGGAACCGAAGGCTGTCAGGCAAGCGCAAATCTCCAAATCACTTGGCAGTTTATCCCAGATGCCAGTAAATGACTACCTAATCAAAAGTCTTGGCGCATAGACCCCGCCGTTCTAAAAGCTCCGCCAGCAAAAGGATTGGAACAATGGCGCGGCGTTCTCTCTCAAAGGAGATAGAAGATATCCGGAATAAGCTCGGAAATCATTCGATCGTGCTTGTCGGCCTGATGGGCGCCGGCAAATCCAGCATCGGCAGAAGGCTGGCCGAAAAACTTGACGTCCCCTTCGTCGATGCCGACCATGAAATCGAAATTGCCGCCGACAAGACCATCCCTGAAATTTTCAAGGATCATGGCGAAGCCTATTTCCGCGAAGGCGAGCGCCGGGTGATTTCGCGCCTGATCGAAAATGGCGCGCAGGTTCTGTCAACCGGCGGCGGTGCCTTCGTCAATGAGGAAACCCGCCAAGGTATTCAGGCCCGTGGCATTTCGGTCTGGCTGAAGGCTGACCTGTCCCTGCTGATGAAACGAGTAATGAAACGCGCCGACCGTCCCTTGCTCCAGACCGGGGATCCCGAGGCCGTCATGCAAAAACTGATGGACCAGCGCTATCCCATCTATGCCACCGCCGATGTCACGGTTGAAAGCCGCGATGTGCAGCACACTCAAATGGTCAATGAAGTTATCAAGGTTTTGGCCAAATGGCCGGGCTGGGAGCGGCTGAACAATGCAAGCATTTGACGGCGTGCGCCGCGACACCGTATCCGTCAATCTCGGAAACCGGACCTATGATATTCACATCGGGGAAAACCTGCTGCAGGAAGCCGGCCGCAATATTGCACCACTTCTCAAGCGGCCCTTCACCGCCATTGTCACCGATGAAAACGTGGCGCGCCATCACCTCAAAACGCTGGAGACCTCACTGATGGCGGCAGGCATCAGGTCGGTTGCCATCATTTTGCCCGCCGGAGAAAAGACCAAAAGCTTCTCCGCACTCGCCGACCTCTGCGAACAACTGCTCGCCGCCGGGATTGAACGTCGCGATAAAATCATTGCCTTTGGCGGCGGCGTGATCGGTGACCTCACTGGCTTTGCCGCAGCTATCCTCCGGCGCGGCATCGACTTCATCCAGATTCCCACCACACTTCTCGCGCAAGTGGATTCTTCTGTGGGTGGCAAGACCGGCATCAACTCGGCCCACGGCAAAAACCTCATTGGCGCTTTTCTCCAGCCCATAAAGGTGCTGGCCGACACCAGCCTGCTTGAAACCCTGCCGCGCCGCGAACTTGCCGCAGGCTATGCTGAAGTTGCAAAATACGGCCTTCTCGGCGACCTTTCATTTTTCGAATGGCTCGAAGCCAATGCCGGCCTCCTGCTGCGCGGCGATGTCCAGGCGCGCGCCTTTGCCATTCACCGGAGTTGCAGTGCCAAGGCCGCCATCGTTGCCGAAGACGAGACAGAACAGGGCGTTCGCGCCCTGCTCAACCTCGGCCACACTTTTGGACACGCCCTTGAATCGGCCACCGGCTACAGCAACCGCCTCTTGCATGGCGAAGGGGTTGCCATCGGCATGGTCCAGGCCTTTCGCTTCTCAGAACATTTGAAGCATTGCAAGCCGGGCACGGCAGACAGGGTTGCCAGGCACTTGAAAGCCGCAGGGCTTCCCACCCATATGAAAGATATCGAGGGACCGCTGCCACCCATTGCCGAACTTGTCGCCATCATGCGGCAGGACAAGAAGGCTCAAAGCGGCAAGCTGACATTCATTCTGGCGCGCGCGATAGGCGATGCCTTCATTGCCAAGAACGTTTCCGATTCAGCAGTGGCCGATTTTCTAACGGAGGATTTAAAAAGCAAATGAGTTCTGATCTCAGCATTCCTGCCGTGGCGATGGTTTTCCTGCTGCTCCTGTCTGCGTTTTTTTCCGGCTCCGAAACGGCCCTGACGGCGGCTTCAAGGGCCCGCCTTACCGAATTGGAGCGCCGCGGCAGCTGGCGCGCCTCGGTGGTACTCTCTCTCACGAAAAGCCGTGAACGCCTCATCGGCGCACTGCTGCTCGGCAATAATGTCGTCAATATTTCAGCTTCCGCCCTTGCCACGACAGTCCTCCTCAAAGCCTTTGGCGACAGTGGCGCCGTCATCGCTTCGGTTGCCATGACAGTGCTCGTGCTGATCTTCGGCGAGGTCATGCCCAAGACCTATGCCATCGCCTATCCTGAAAGGGTGGCCCTTGTGGTTGCCCCCGTCATGCGGGTGCTCGTGGCCGTGTTCGGTCCGGTAGTGATCGCTGTTGAATATGTCGTGAAAAATATTCTCCACCTCTTCGGCGCCAATGTCTCCAATGTGAACGATATCCTGTCAGCCCATGATGAGTTGCGCGGCACCATTGACCTTCACCACAAGGAAGGCGGCGTCATCACCCAGGACCGCAACATGCTGGGCGGCATTCTCGATCTTCAGGATCTGGAAATTCTCGATGCCATGATCCACCGCACCAAAATGGTGAGCATAGATTCGGCGGATACGCCCGAGAAAATCGTCAGGCAGGTTTTGAAGTCAGGGCACACGCGCTTTCCCGTGTGGAAGGACAAGCAGGATAACATTGTCGGCATCCTGCACGCCAAGAACCTGTTCGCTGCATTGCAGGAAAATGACGGGGACTCCGCCAAGGTCAAGATCGAGGATGTCATGAACCCGCCGTGGTTCGTGCCCGATACGCGCCCCCTCGCCGATCAGCTCAAGGCCTTCCTCCGGCGCAAGACCCATTTCGCCATCGTTGTTGACGAGTATGGCGAAGTGCAGGGGCTCATTACCCTTGAAGACATCATTGAGGAGATCATCGGCGACATCAAGGACGAGCATGATTTCGTCTCATCCGGCATCAAGCCGCAGCCCGACGGGTCCTATGTCGTCGAGGGAACCGTGCCCCTGCGCGACCTCAACCGCGCCTTGAACTGGAACCTGCCGGATGAGGAGGCCACAACGATTGCCGGCCTCGTCATCCATGACGCCCGCATGATTCCGGATGTGGGCCAGGTTTTCAATTTTCACGGTTTCCGCCTAGAAGTCCTCAAAAAGCGCAAGCACCAGGTCACCTCGGTAAAACTGACCCCGGAAAACCTCGGCTAGGTTTTTGGCGCTGCCGCCTCGATCGCCAACGCATGCACCCGCTCTTTGAGTTCGGCCGCCAGGACGTGGTTAATCATCCGGTGCTGCTCGACCCGGGACTTTCCTTGGAACGCCGCCGCGACAATTTTGATGCGAAAATGGCTTTCCCCGTCAGGCCGGGCTCCCGCATGGCCCCGGTGCTGCGACGATTCATCAATCACCTGCAGGAAAAGGGGTGAAAATGCCGTTTGCAACTTCGTTTCCAGGGTTTTTCCAACCAGTCCTAAGATCATTTTGCATCCAGTGCGGTTCAGGGTTGCGACTTTTGCTTCATATCCCCATAATCATGCCCCATGAAACTTGATTCAAAGTATTTCGACAAAATCCGCATCAAAACCGGTCCCAACAAGAAGGAGCCGCCGGCCCCGACCATGTGCGAATGGCCGGGCTGCGCGAAGCCTTCGCGCCACAAGGCACCCAAAGGTCGTGGCTTCGAAGGCCAGTTCCACAACTACTGCACCCAGCATGTCCAGGAATACAACAAGACTTACAATTATTTTGACGGGATGAAGGATGATGCCGTGGCCGGCTTCCAGAAGGATGCCCAGACCGGCCACAGGCCAACCTGGAAACTGGGCCAGAACTCCTATGCCAACATCAATGGCATGCGCCGCAAGGCCCGGAACGTGAACGATCCCTATGCCATGTTCATCCCAAGCGCGGAGAATGTGAACGCTAAATTGGGCCGGGCGCTTCGCAAGAATGAAATCAAGGCACTGAATACGCTGGGGCTGGACGAAACCGCCACCGCCGAAAAGGCCAAGTCACAATACAAGCTCCTGGTGAAACGCCTTCACCCCGATGCCAACGCCGGCTCGCGCGAAAACGAAGACACCTTGAAAGCAGTGATCCATGCCTATGACACATTGCGGGCCAGCGGTTTCTGCTAGTTTGCCCCGTGTCTAGAACTTGCAGCACCCCCTTGAACCGTTTAGAACCCAGACCATCCCACGACACGCCCGGAAGAGAAGATTGAACAGATGAATAGCATGGCAAATGGTGAAGCCCACGGAATGCCCGATTCCACCGCATCGGTGAGCCAGCTCTTTGGCTTTGAATCGAACATGATCGTGCCGTGCTACACCACGGCAACCGAACACGTGCCCGATCTCGATGAGGATTACCTTTTCAACCGCGACACCACGCTGGCGATCCTGGCGGGCTTTGCCTTTAACCGCCGTGTGATGATCACCGGTTACCATGGCACCGGCAAGTCAACCCATATCGAGCAGGTGGCCGCCCGCCTCAACTGGCCCTGCATCCGCATCAACCTGGACAGCCACATCAGCCGCATCGATCTCATCGGCAAGGACGCCATCGTGCTGCAGGATGGCAAGCAGATCACCGAATTCCGCGAAGGCATTCTGCCCTGGGCCTATCAGCGCAACGTAGCGCTGGTTTTCGACGAATATGACGCAGGCCGCCCTGACGTGATGTTTGTCATCCAGCGCATTCTCGAATCCTCCGGCAAGCTTACCCTGCTTGACCAGTCGAAGGTCATTCGCCCGCACAAGGCCTTCCGCCTCTTTTCAACGGCCAACACCGTGGGCCTCGGCGACACCACCGGCCTTTATCATGGCACCCAGCAGATCAACCAGGCCCAGATGGACCGCTGGTCCATCGTCTCCGCCTTGAACTATCTACCCCATGCGGAAGAAACCGGCATCGTGCTGGCCAAGTGCAAGAACTACGATACCGAAAAGGGCCGGAAGATCATCGCCAACATGGTGCGCATTGCCGATCTCACCCGCAACGCCTTCATGCAGGGCGATGTCTCAACCGTGATGAGCCCGCGCACCGTTATCACCTGGGCGCAAAACGCCGACATCTTTGGTGACCTTGGTTTTGCTTTCCGGCTGACCTTCCTCAACAAGTGCGACGAGCTTGAGCGTCCCATCGTGGCCGAGTTTTATCAGCGCTGCTTTGGCGAGGAACTACCCGAGTCGTCGGCCCATGTGGCCATCGCCTGAAGGCACATGCGTCAATGGCAGAAGCCCGTGAAGGCAAAGCAGAGGAATTCAAGCGCGTCCTGAGCACGGCGATGAAAACCATTGCCGATGATCCAGAACTCACCGTGAGCTTCGGCAATGAAACGCCCTCGCTCTCCGGCAACAAGGCCAAGCTTCCGCAGGTCACCAGCCAGTTCACCCCCAAGGACATTGCCATCACCCGCGGGCTCTCCGACAGCTTCGCGCTGCGGATCTCCAACCATTCGGATCAGATCCACAGCAAGTATCGCCCTGAAGGAAAGAATGCCCGTGCCGTGTTTGAAGCCGTGGAACAGGCCCGCATTGAAGCGCTGGGGGCCAACGCCATGCCGGGCATGGCGCAAAACCTGAATGCCGCCCTGGAAGACCGCTTTGCCAAGGCCGTGGTCAATCGCTCCAGCAACCGCAGGGATACGCCCTTGGAAGAGGCCGTGGCCCTCATGGTGCGCGAACGCCTCACCGGCCAGGCGCCGCCCGCCAATGCTAAAATGTATGTAGATCTCTGGCGTCCCTGGATCGAGGAAAAGGCGGCGTCACGCCTGAGCCACCTTGGCGAGGCAATCCACGACCAGACCCAATTTGCCCGGGCCTCGCGCGATATCATCGCCGCTCTCGACATGGCCGATGAGCTGGGCGACGATCCCGATCAATCCGACGAGACCGACAATCAGGACGACACCGAACCGGATGCGGGCGAGCGCCAGGAAACCACCGACGGGGAAGACGAAGAAAGCCAGCAGTCCGCCGCCGAAGAATTGCAGGACTCCGAAGGCGACACCGATGCCTCCGAAATGGAGCAGCAATCAAAGGACATGGACGAGTCCCCCGACGACCTGGAAGGCGAAGAGCAAGATGATGGCGACGAGCCTTGGCGGCCCCAACTTCCCTTCTCGTCGCTCACCAACGATAGTTTCTACAAAGTCCACACCAACCAGTTCGACGAGGAAATTGCCGCCGAAGATCTCTGCGATGCGGAGGAACTGACAAGGCTGCGCAATTATCTCGACAAGCAACTGTCAAACCTGCAGGGCGTAGTGGCGCGCCTTGCCAACCGCCTGCAGCGCCGCCTCATGGCGCAGCAGAACCGCTCGTGGGATTTCGATCTCGAGGAGGGCGTGCTCAACACCGCCCGCCTCGTGCGTATCGTCATCGATCCCATGCATCCCCTGTCCTTCAAGGTGGAACAGGACACCAAATTCCGCGACACCGTGGTGACCCTGCTTCTCGACAATTCCGGCTCCATGCGCGGCCGCCCCATAACCGTGGCCGCAACCTGTGCTGATATTCTGGCGCGCACCCTTGAACGCTGCGGCGTGAAGGTTGAAATCCTGGGCTTCACCACCAAGGCGTGGAAAGGCGGCCAGTCGCGCGAAAAATGGCTGGGCGCCGGCAAGCCCGCAAATCCCGGCCGGCTCAATGACCTCCGCCACATCATTTACAAATCCGCCGATCAGCCCTGGCGCAGAGCCCGGCGCAATCTCGGCCTAATGATGCGCGAAGGCCTGCTCAAGGAAAACATTGATGGCGAAGCCCTGATCTGGGCCCATAACCGCCTGCTGGCGCGCTCGGAACAGCGCCGCATTTTGATGGTCATTTCCGATGGCGCGCCGGTTGATGATTCAACCCTCTCGGTGAACTCCGGAAACTATCTCGAGCGCCATCTCCGCCAGGTCATTGCCGATATCGAAGGCAAGTCGCCCATCGAGCTCATCGCCATCGGCATCGGCCATGATGTGACCCGCTATTACAAGCGCGCCGTGACCATCATCGACGCCGAGGAACTGGGTGGCGCCATGACCGAAAAACTGGCCGAGCTTTTTGAGGAAAACGGCCCCCAGGACAAGCGCGCCGCCCAACCCACGCGCCGGCGCGCCCACGCGTGATACCCCCAATCGAGACCAAACGACTGGTCTTGCGGGAACACACCCTTCAGGATTTTGATCCGCTGTACGCCATGTGGAGCGAACCCGACGTCTACCGCCACATCATCGGCCGCCCCTCCACGCGCGAAGAGGCATGGAACCGGCTGCTCCGCTACATCGGTCATTGGGCGCTGCTCGGTTACGGCTACTGGGTGGTGGAGGAACTGGCCACCGGCAGCTATGTCGGCGAAATGGGTTTTGCCGACTACCACCGGGACATTGATCCGCCGCTCGATGGGCGGCCCGAAATGGGCTGGGCACTCAAGACCGCTGTCCATGGCAAGGGCTATGCAACCGAAGCCCTGCAGGCGATCACGGCCTGGGGCGATGTTCACTTTGCCGGAAAGGAAACTTCCGCCATTGTTGCCCCCGAAAATACCGCTTCAATCCGCCTCGCTGAAACAGGAGGTTTCGTGAAAAAGCTGGAAACCGCCTACAAGGGCGAGCCCACGCTCGTGTTCTATCGCGCCCCTAGGTCTTAGGCCTCATATTTTTCGAGAAATGCCTCCGCGCTCAGCAGCCGCATGTCTTCGATAACATCAGCCAGCCTGTCATGCTCCCAGTCCCACCAGGCAAGTACTATGATCCGTGTACTGATCTTCGGATCGAACCGCCAGCGCATGAATTTTGCCGGCACCCCGGCGACGATGGCGTAGGCCGGCACCTCCCGCGTGACGATGGCGCCCGCCGCCACAACCGCTCCGTGGCCGATCTTCACACCCGGCTTGATGATCGCCCCATGCCCGATCCAGACATCGTTGCCGGTCTCAACCGGTTTCCCCTGCCGCTTCTCGCGGAAGTCGCTGTCGAGCTTGGCGCCGAGAAAATACTCATTGGCGCGGTACGTCATCTTGTGCTGGCT
Organism: Hyphomicrobiales bacterium; assembly: GCA_038251095.1. Taxonomy (GTDB): domain Bacteria; phylum Pseudomonadota; class Alphaproteobacteria; order Rhizobiales; family Aestuariivirgaceae; genus Aestuariivirga. Next base: position 254,663 of record JBBSBQ010000001.1, on the reverse strand, counting down.
CACCCGCTCCAGCGGATGTTCAAGCGCGTTGATCCTTGTATTCGCCGCGATACAGCAGAATTTTCCAATCTTCGCATAGATCACTTCCGCCTGGCGCTCGACATAGGAATAGTCGCCGAGCTCCGCATCGGAAATAGCCACGCGCTCCTTGATTTCGGTGAAGCGCCCCAGCTTGGCATTTCGCAAAACCGCCGACGGGTGAACTATCGGTTCCCCGCTGCGTGTGGCCGTTGGCGAATGTCTTTTGGGCGGCTTGTTCATGCGTCGAGCCTAAAACAAAAGCCGCCCATTTTGGAGCGGCTTCTGCAAATCCGGGAATTTGAAACGATCAGGCAGCTTTTTCTTCCAGCTTCTTGGCAATCGAGCTTTTCAGCTTGCGCGCCTTGATGGAAAGGTCATCGTTGCTTGCCTTCAAAAGAAAGGCATCAAGCCCGCCGCGATGCTCAACCGTCTTGAGCGCATTGGCGCTGACACGGAACCGGTAGGTGAGGCCCATGGCATCGCTGATCAGGCTGACACTGCACAGGTTCGGCAAAAAGCGCCGCCTAACCTTGTTGTTGGCATGGCTCACGTTATTGCCCGCCAGTGGGTTCTTGCCTGTCAACTCGCAAACTCGAGCCATAATACGTACTCCGCGATATAATAAAGGCCAGACCATGAGGGGTCCGGCTCGGTTGGCGCTTCTATAAGTGGAGAGCCAGCCCTGGTCAAGCAGAACGGCAATAATATCCGCCGCGCTCCTCCGTCTCGCTTTAGGACAGGTCGGTTAACAGCCGAGGCGGCGGATATGCCTAAACCTTTCCAACGAAACCGGATTCTAGTGGCTCACAGCAAACCGGCCACCATATCTTGCGAGAACAAACAGTGAAAATATGGCAATCCGCGATTCGCCCACTTTCTGTTCTCAAACCGGAACGCTTCGTTAATTTAAAAGGTCGAGGTGGCGCAAGGGCTTTAACCCTTCGTTAAAAGGTGGAAACAATTCTTAACGGAAGGGCCGGGTTTCGCTCGATCCTCTGGTGTGAAACCCGCTGCGGAAAAAATCGCCACCCGGAAACCCAGTTATCGTGGCGGAACATAAAATGAATCTGTCATGAGTCAGCGATTCGCCCACCTTATGTTCTGCTTTGAATCCAAATCTTGCGCAGGCGGAGCGAATTGACACAGTCTCGGAAAGCCTCTGCCTCCGGTTGACATCAGCCATTTCGCATCTACCTTGTGGTAATGCCGCAAATCCGCAATGTCACCGCCGTATTGGGCCCCACCAATACCGGCAAAACTCATTTGGCGGTGGAGCGCATGCTGGCCCATGGCGGCGGCATGATCGGCCTGCCGCTCCGGCTTCTGGCACGAGAAATTTATGATCGGGTGCGGCTGAAAGTCGGCGATCACGCCGTGGCCCTTGTGACCGGCGAAGAAAAAATAATTCCCGCTGCCCCGCGCTATTGGGTGGCAACCGTCGAGGCCATGCCGCCCGACATCGAGGTCCCGTTCCTGGCCATTGATGAGGTTCAGCTTTGCGCCGATTTCGAGCGCGGCCACATCTTCACCGACCGTGTCTTGCACCGGCGGGGCAATGAAGAAACCATGCTTCTCGGCGCTGCCACCATGAAACCCATTCTTGAAGCCATGCTGCCCAAAACCAGCTTCATCGCCAGGCCGCGCTTTTCCAAGCTCACTTATGCCGGCGTGAAGAAAATGACGCGGCTTCCCCGAAGGTCCGCCATCGTCGCCTTCTCCGCCGAGATGGTTTATTCCGTGGCCGAACTCATCAGGCGGCAAAATGGCGGGGCCGCCGTGGTTTTAGGCGCCCTGTCGCCCCGCACCCGCAATGCCCAGGTGGCCCTCTATCAATCCGGTGAGGTGGACTACATCGTCGCCACCGACGCCATCGGAATGGGCCTCAACATGAATGTGGATCATGTAGCCTTTGCCGCTACAAGGAAGTTTGATGGCTTCCAGTACCGCCAGCTCAACCCCGGCGAGCTCGGCCAGGTCGCAGGTCGCGCCGGCCGCTACATGAACGACGGCACCTTTGGTTGCACCGGGGATGCCGAAGGCTTCGAACAAGAAACCATCGATCGCCTCGAGAATCATAATTTTGATCGCATCCGCTCGCTGCAATGGCGCAACCCTGATCTTGACTTTGGCTCCCTCGAGCGCCTGCGCCGCAGCCTCACCACCATGCCCCAGCACGATGGCCTCACTCGCGCCCAGGCCGGCCCCGATATCCAGGCGCTGGAGGCCGTGGTGCGTGATGCCGAAGTGGCCGACCTGGCCAAATCCAGGAGCGATGTGGAGCTTCTCTGGTCGGTCTGTCAGCTGCCGGACTACCGTAACATCTCCCCTGCCGAACACGCCCATCTCGTGGGACGTGTCTTTCAGTTCCTCGCCAGTCCTCCGGGCTTTATTTCGGAGGATTGGTTCTCCCGCCAGCTCAAGCATTGCGAAAATACCGAGGGCGATCTGGATACACTCTCCAACCGCATTTCCCATGTGCGGACCTGGACCTTCATTGCCAATCGGGGCAACTGGCTGAAAGCGCCCCTCTATTGGCAGCAGCGCGCCAGGGAGATAGAAGAGAAGCTGTCAGATGCGTTGCATGAAAGGCTAACCCAGCGTTTCATTGACCGCCGGACCAGTGTATTGATGCGCCGCCTGGCACAAAAGGAAGAGTTAATGTCGAGTGTTGAAGAAGACGGCGCCATTCATGTTGAAGGCGAGTATGTGGGCCGCATCAAGGGTTTCAATTTCATTCCCGATGGCACAAGCGAGAGCCATGAGCAGCGCACCCTGAAAGCCGCCGCCGTTCATGCCGTGAGCGCCGAAATCATGGCCCGCGCCAATGCCGCCGCAACCTCCGCCGATCCCGACCTGAAACTCACCCGCGACGGCAACATTATCTGGAACCACGAGCCCATTGGCTTTGTCGAAGCAGGCGAAACCCTTCTCAAGCCCGTGGCCCGGGTGCTTGCCAGTGATCTCCTCTACGGCCAGGCCCGCGAGGATGTGCAACTCCGGTTGCAAAAATTCACCGACCGCCACGTCGCAACCCTGCTTGAGCCCCTGCTTAAGTTGCAGGAAAACGAAAACTTGCAGGGCATCGCCCGCGGCATCGCTTTCCGCATCGTTGAAACGCTGGGCGTGCTGCCACGGGAAACCGTGCTTGAAGATATCAAAGCTCTGTCCCAGGAAGACCGTGCCATACTTCGCGCCCAAGGGGTGCGCTTTGGGGCTTTCCATATATTTACGCCCTTGCTGTTGAAGCCCGCCGCAACCGAGCTTCGCCTTCTGCTCTGGGCCCTGCAGTTGAAAAAAGCCGGCTCTTTGGATTTGGCAAACCTTCCCACGCCTCCGGGCCAGGGCCTCACCTCGGCGGTCTTCGACCGGTCAACGCCGCGCGGCTTCTACGGTGTCTGCGGCTACCGCATTTGCGGAACCCGCGTGGTGCGCATCGACATGCTGGAACGCCTGGCCGATCTCGTGCGCGAACGGGTTTTCTGGCGCCCCCGCTTCCCCGATGAAGTGCGCCCCGCCGGCTCCGTGGAAGGCGGCGGCTTTGCCATCGTGGCCGACATGATGTCGCTCGTCGGCTGCTCGGGTGAAGAGTTTGAAGGCATCCTGCGCAGCCTTGGCTTCCGAATGCAGAAAAGGAAAATTAAACGCCCCACCGCAGCGGCAGCAGCAACTGTGGAAGCTGCGGCCGCCCCTGCTGAAACCGAAGCAATCTCTGAAGCCGTTGTGACGGCGGAGCCCGAACCTGTCGCAGTGGCTCCCGAACCTGAGCCCGTCACTCCAGCCGTGGAAACCGAAATCCCGCCAACGGTGGAAGAACTTGTCTCGCCACCTCCTGAACCCGCTCTCGAAGAGATTGAAATCGAGGTCTGGTGGCCAAAGGATACGGGCCCATTCCGCCATCGCCCGGAGGCCAAGCCAAAGCCTCAACCAAGTCCCGTGGAGCAGAGGGACCGGCCGCCAAGGCCAAACCGCAAGCATCATGCAAAGGAACGGCCCGAGCGTCGCGAGGAACCCCAGCGCCGGCCCGAAAAGCCCATGGACCCCAATTCGCCCTTCGCCATTCTGGAAACCCTCAAGGCTCAAATGATGGGTAAGAAAAACTGACGCAACGCCTCGACAAATGGCTCTGGTTTGCCAGGGTCGTGAAACAGCGCCCCACGGCCGCGGAACTGGTCGAGGCGGGCCATGTGCGCCTCAACCGGGCAAAGGTCACCAAGCCAGGACATGTGGTGCGCCCCGACGATGTGCTGACCATTGCCGTGGGTGGCCATGTCCGCGTCCTGAAGGTGAAGGAGGTGGGCACGAGGCGCGGCCCATTTTCTCAGGCATGCCAGCTATACGAAGACCTCACCTCTGGCCCTTCACGCGACGAGAAAGACCGTGCATAAGGCAAAAATTGTTGCTAAGCATCGTTCGTTATAAAGAACAACTGGACTGTCATGACCTACATCGTCACTGAAAACTGCATCAAGTGCAAATACATGGACTGCGTGGAAGTCTGCCCTGTGGATTGTTTCTACGAGGGAGAAAACATGCTTGTAATCCACCCTGATGACTGCATTGACTGCGGCGTCTGCGAGCCGGAATGCCCCGCCGATGCGATCAAGCCCGACACCGAGCCCGGCCTCGAGAAATGGCTCAAGATCAACACCGAATATGCCCAGAAGTGGCCAAACATTACGATCAAGCGCGAGGCTCCGGCCGATGCCAAGGAGTTCGATGGTGTCGCAGGCAAATTCGAGGCTCACTTCTCGGAAAACCCCGGCGAGGGCGATTGAATTCGTTAACCATCCTGTGAATAACGCAGGGCACCGATGCCCGGATAGACCGTACACGGATATATCGAGCTTTAATTTTCCTTAAAATCATGTTATAGTCGCTTTTAATGTAACAATGCCCCTGCAAGTAATGGAACCCGAGCCCCCAAAGCTCGGTTATTTTTTCGCCTGATCTCGGCGAATCCGGGGTCCAGGCGAAAGCGAAGGACAAAAATGAAAAAGACCGTCAAAAAGGCAGCTTTGGCAAAGAAGGCAGCTCACACCAGGAAGTCGGTTGCAAAGGAAAAAACTGCAACCAAGGTCAAGGCCGTAGCCGCCAAAGCCAAGGCTAAAGTCGTAAAAGCCAAGCCCAAGGCGAAGGTGGCGCCTGTTGCAAAGCCCGTCGCCAAGAAAACCATTCTGACCAAGGTGACCGGCCATCTGAAGCATGCCAAGCCTGTTCACGCGGCTCCTGCCCCTGTTGCAAAGCCTGTCGCCGTGGCCCCAAAGCCCGTGGCCGCTCCCGTAGCTGTTGTAGCCAAGCCTGCCGTTCCTGCGGCTCCCGCCGCGCCTAAGAAGCTCGCCTTCAAGATCGGCGAACTGGTGGTTTATCCCGCCCATGGCGTTGGCAAGATTACCGCCATCGAAGAGCAGGAAATTGCCGGCTCGAAGCTTGAACTCTACATCGTGGATTTCGAGCGCGAGAAGCTCCGCCTCAAGGTGCCGACCAACCGCGCCGAGCAGAAGGGCATGCGCCGCCTCGCCGACCGTGGCCTGATCGAGCACGCCATGAAGGTTATCCGCGGCCGGGCCCGCATCAAGCGCACCATGTGGTCCAGGCGCGCCCAGGAATATGACGCAAAGATCAATTCCGGTGATCTCATTGCCGTGGCCGAAGTTGTGCGCGATCTCTACCGCTCCGACCGCCAGCCCGAGCAGTCCTATTCCGAGCGCCAGCTGTTCGAGCAGGCCCTGCTTCGCATGGCCCGTGAGCTTGCTGCCGTCCGGAAAGTGGATGATGACCAGTCGGTAAAGGAACTTTCGGAATTCCTCGCCAAGAACGCCAAGCGCGCCCAGGCCGCCGGCGAAAAGGCCGAAGAAGAGGCCGCCGCCGAGGAAGCCGCATAAGAATTTTCCAAGACCTCTAGGGAGAAGGCCCGGATAAAAAATCCGGGCCTTTTCTTTTGGGGGTGTTACAAACTATAAGAACGCCTGAGAGGTCCCGTAGCTCAGTTGGATAGAGCATCAGTTTCCTAAACTGAGGGCCACTGGTTCGAATCCAGTCGGGGCCGCCACTAACTTCAGATCGCGTGATGCTGAAACCAGTTGCCAGAATTGGTCGGGCCGGGCGTCGGCCTCAAGCATCGATTTTCAAAGTTTGAAGCCCTTGCCCTTGTCATTGCCCTTCAGCAGAGGATCGATAGAGCACCTCTGCGGAAATGCGACCTTTGTCAGTGGAAGGAGCGAAATCTTGCAGATCACAGCCTGCGCGCACGTACGCTTGCGTAGGCCCTGCTGCACCGGCGGATGATTGCCATAGCGCTGCTCACAACAGGCAATTGTCGCTTGTCTGGACGAACTGCTGCACCGGATCAGCTCAGAACTGGATTGAACGCTTGCGGATTGCGCAATCCCCCCCAGTGATGAAACCAGACCCAAACCAAAAACCAGGGCACAAAATTTCAGAGGTTTGGCCATCGAAATATCGCGCTTTGCCATGGAACTTCTCCTATGCTGAAGGCTTAAAGAAATGCATCCGGATACTACTCTGGTCAACACCATGATTCACTCAGTCAATCACGTTCATTTTGAATTGCCCCCCCGGTTGATCGGATACCCGCTGGCTGGTCCCCGCAACGGCTGAACCAGCATCCAGTCGAGCCATAAGTCCCTCGGCGTGCGGAATTGTTCGATGCCGATGGTCATGCCTTCATGGCCCGCTTTGGGTTGGGCCCGGTAGGTTCCCAGCAGGCGGTCCCACCACGGCAGGTTGAAGCCGAAATTGCTGTTGGTCTCACTGGGACGAATGGAATGATGAACCCGGTGCATGTCGGGCGTCACCACGATGAGGCGCAGGATGCGGTCCAGCCGAAGCGGAAGGCGGATGTTGCTGTGATTGAACATCGATGTCCCATTGAGCAGAATTTCAAACACCAGAACCGCAACGGCGGGCGGCCCAAACACCACAACCAGCGCCAGCTTGAGCGCCATCGATAAAAGGATTTCGATGGGATGAAACCGCAAGCCCGTGGTGACATCAAACTCCAGGTCCGCATGATGCATGCGGTGCAGCCGCCATAACCCCGGCACCGCGTGAAACATCACATGCTGCAGATAAATCGCCAGATCAAACAACAGCAGCGCCAGGATAAACGCTAGCCAGCCGGGCACGGCAAATATGTTGAACAACCCCCATCCGCGTTCGGCGGCCATCACTGCCATGCCCACCGCAACCAACGGAAAGGTCAGGCGCACCAGTAGCGTATCGATCACCACGACGCCAAGATTATTGCTCCAGCGCAACAGGCGCGGAATCTCCTGCCGCCGCCGCGGTGCAGCCACTTCCAAGGCAGCCATGATGGCCAGGATGGAAAAGAAGAATGCCAACCGGGCCTGCGCTTCATGCGCCAATAGAAATTCAGACATGCCTGCCTTTCCCTCGACGATAAAATGAGCCGCAGCAATCCATTCCGCACGCATTGACTTATCGCCATCGGTTATATCAGATGCGCCCACTTTAATCAGCAATATGGTTCCATGACCAGCTTTACCCCCCTCATTGACAGCCTTCCCTCCACCGTTCCCTTTGTTGGCCCTGAAACCCTCCTGCGGCGCAGCGGTATTCCGCTGCGCGCCCGCATCGGCGCCAATGAAAATGTCTTCGGCCCCTCGCCAGAGGCCATTGCCGCCATGCAGAAAGCAGTCCTCGAGTCGTGGAAATATGGCGACCCGGAAGTCCATGATCTCCGCGCCGCCATTGCGAGCCATCATGGCATTGGCATTGAGAACGTTACGGTTGGCGAAGGCATCGACGGCCTGCTCGGCATAGCCGTCAGGCTTTTTGTAGAACCCGGCGTCACCGTGGCAAGTTCCCTGGGCGCCTATCCCACCTGTAATTTTCATGTCGCGGGTTTCGGCGGCAGGCTTGTCACCACGCCCTATGTGAATGACCGCGAGGATCCTTCTTCCCTGCTGGACCTGGCAAGGAAGGATAACGCCCGCCTGATTTGTTTCGCCAATCCCGATAATCCCATGGGCACCTGCTGGGAAACCGGCGTTGTGCAGGATTTGATCGACAACCTTCCGGCGGGCACGATGCTCATGCTGGATGAGGCCTATCATGATTTTGCCAAGGGTGCGGCGCCCGCCCTTGATATGACGAATCCCAATGTCCTGCGCTTTCGCACCTTCTCAAAGGCCTATGGCATGGCCGGTGTCCGCGTTGGTTATGCCCTGGGCCATCCCCGCCTCATTTCAGCGTTCGACAAAATCAGAAATCATTTCGGCGTAACTCGCGTGGGGCAATCCGGAGCCATCGCTGCACTTGCCGATCGGGATTACCTCAAGGGCGTGCAACGGCGCGTCGTCCGCCTCGCGAAAAAATTTATGCCATTGCCCAGTTCAACGGCTTCGGCTGCATTCCCTCATCCGCCAACTTCGTCGCCGTCGATTGCGGCCGCGACGGCGCCTATGCCCGGAAAATTCTGGAGAGCCTCGCCACGCACGGCATCTTCGTGCGCATGCCGGGCGTGGCACCGCTCAACCGATGCATCAGGATCAGCGTGGGAACGGACGAAAACCTCGCAGCCCTCGAAGAGGCGCTGCCGCAAGCTGTGAAGGCCGCCGGTTAGGCGCCTTCCTTGAGCAGGCTGGTGAGGTCAAGCCGCGCTGTCATCATGGCAAGGCTGCCGTCGGCTTTGCGCGGCCACTTGTCCTTGGGCCGGTCCCAATAAAGCTCAACGCCATTCTGGTCCGGGTCGCGCAGGTACAAGGCTTCTGAAACGCCATGATCGGACGCGCCATCAAGCGGAATGTTATGCGCCTTGAGCCTGCGCAGCGCATCGCCAAGATCGGCCCGTGTCGGATAGAGGATCGCCGTGTGAAAAAGCCCCGTCGTGCCCGGAGGCGGCGGCGAGCCGCCAAGGCTCTCCCATGTATTCATGCCCAGGTGGTGGTGGTAGGCGCCCGCCGAAACAAACGCCGCCTGGTCCCCAAAAAGCTGCTGCAGCTCAAAGCCCAGCACACCGCAGTAAAAGTCCAGCGCCTTTTGGATATTCGACACTTTCAGATGTACGTGGCCGATAGAGGTGCCGGCGGCGATGGGCTGGGTGGGCTGCGTCATGATTTTTCTCTTATGTAACCGGGTATGTTACGCAGATAGGCGGAACAGGCGCCATATTCAAGTCTAAGCCGTGGATGACTTTCCGGCTGGCCTTGAGTTTGCCGCTGGGAAAGCCGAAATGAAAGGCCAAATTGAAGGAGTGAACCATGGCCACATCGCCACTGTCAAAAACCATGACCATCGTGGATCATCCGCTCGTCCTTCACAAGCTCACCCTGATGCGCGACAAGCACACGCCCTCCGCCGTGTTCCGCCAGCTCCTGCGCGAAATCAGCCTGCTGCTTGCCTATGAAGTGTCCCGCGACCTGCCCATGACCACCCAGACCATCGAAACCCCCGTGGCGGAAATGGAAGCCCCCATCCTCAAGGGCAAGAAACTTGTGATCGTCTCCATCCTGCGGGCAGGCAATGGCCTGCTTGAAGGCATGCTTGATCTCATGCCCTCGGCCCGCGTCGGCCATATTGGTCTCTACCGCAATCCGGAAACGCTGCAGCCCGTTGAATATTACATGAAGGTTCCGGCCGATATCGAAGAGCGCCGGGTTATCGTCGTGGACCCAATGCTGGCCACCGGCAATTCCGTGGCGGCGGCCATCACCCGCCTTAAGGAAAAAGGTGCGAAGGACATTCGCCTGGTGTGCCTGCTTTCAGCTCCCGAAGGCATAAAGCGCTTTTCCGAGGAACATCCGGACGTGCAGATCTATACCGCAGCGGTTGACAGTCATCTGAATTCCCACGGCTATATTGTGCCCGGACTTGGCGATGCCGGTGACCGCATGTTTGGCACCAAGTGATTCAGAACGGGACCGGTTAATCTCCCGTTAGTCATAGCAACAAGTTAACGGCAATGCATACCATTCGACAATAATTAACCCCCTAGTCTGCCTCTGAACGTGATTTGTGAGTGCAGAAAAAGAATGCCCGTTGCCGCCGTTGCCAGTCAGAATCTGCGCCCCGATCAAAAATTCTCCAAACATGCCGATGGCACCCGTCCGCGCGTGCTCTATGCCGAGGATTCAACCGCCTCGCGCATCGTGACCACTGCCATGCTCAAGCGCATGGGGCTTGAGGTTGACGCTGTGGAAGACGGCGAACTCGCGCTCCGCCAAGCGGAAAAATCCTTTTACGATGTCATTTTGCTCGATATTGAAATGCCGGTCATGGATGGCGTGACGGCGGCCCGCGGCATTCGCGCCCTCGGCGGAAAAACTTCGAAAACCCCCATTCTGGCCCTTTCGGCCTTCCTTGCCGACTCCACCGAATTTTCTCATTGGCGCGATGCCTTCGATCATGCCGTGCCAAAACCCGCCGACAGCAACGAGCTTCACCGTGCCATCAGGGGTGTTTTGAAATCCCCGTTGCCGGCATCGGCACCGCCCGTCATCGTGGAGCCCGCCAAACCCGGTTCAATTCTCAACGGTCTTCGCGCCACCCTGCCCAAGGGCACATGGGTAAAGCTCATGACGTTGGCTGCCACCGAAAGCATTCACTACGCCAATGCGGCGGCGGCGGCCTTCGAAGCGGGTGATGCGGTAACAACGCTTCATTGCGCCCATGCTTTGAGGGGCCTGGCCAGCAATTTCGAAGCCGCCGACGTGGAGAAAAAAGCGCTGGAAATTGAGCGGAATGACGCCAATCGCGGCACCATCTATGCCTTGCAGGCCAGTGCCAATGCCTGGGCCGCAAAGGCCAAGGCCGGCATCATCTAGTTTTTAAGAATGAAGGTTAGCGGGATTGTGGGGAGGCCGTGTCCTGGCCACCCGTCTGGCCTTCGAGCGCATCAAGCATATGCAAGAATTCATTGAGCTCGGGGCTCAGCCTCTTGCTGCGCATCGCGCGGTTTGCTTGGGTGTTCGTTTGCTCAGTCAACATTTTATTTTTCACTTCCTTGGTTTCCCACGGTAAATCATTCAACCTAAGGAACCCCTAATCCCATGCGCCTGAATACGATCCGAACCCGCCGTTCAGATGCCATTCATGTAGCGAAAAATATTCACCGTTTCGTGATGATCCGGTGCTAGACATATCCACGTAACATGTAATGTTACCTATCCCTGCCTAGCCCCTTGCCAATCCAGGACACCAAGAATGCTTTCCAAAAACCTCTGCAAGTCAATCACCGCCGGTGCCATCGTGCTGGGCCTGGGCTTTTCCATCGCCTATGCCGCCGCCGACGACCAGATCAAGGCCCGCCAGGCTGAGATGAAGGCAAACGGCAAGGCCATTGGGGCCTTGGTTGCGATCATGAAGGGCGATACGCCCTATGACGCCGCCATCGTGAAAGCCAGCCTTGATGCCATGGCCGCTGGAGAAGCTGCCGCCGCCGAAGCCAAGGCCTGGGATGCCAGCAGCATGGAAGGCGCCACGGTTGAGACCTGGGCCAAGCCTGAAATCTGGGCCGAAGGCAGCGATATCGGCGCGAAATACCAGGCTTGGGTCGATGCCCGGGCAGCCCTTGCCGCGACAACCGATGAAGCAGGATTCAAGGCTGCATTCCCGGCTCTCGGTGCCTCCTGTGGCGGCTGCCACGAAAGTTTCCGTCGTCCAAAGGGATAACCCGGCCTGACGCTGTTATCCAAACGAAGCCTCTGGAGTCTGGCACTGCTCACCGTGCTGGGCTTCACTGCGTTTTGGCTTTTGACGATCCCCCGGCCCCTGCCGGCTTCCGCAATTCCCGCCCACACCGGCAATATCGCCAATGGCGAAGTTCTCTATACCGCCGGGGGCTGCCGGAATTGCCACAAGGCAAATACCGAACAGGCCGGGCTTGATCCCGGTTTGCCCAGTGGTGGCTTCCCCCTCAAAACCCCCATTGGGATCCTTTATCCGCCAAACCTGACGCCGGATTCCCAAACCGGCATTGGAAATTGGTCGGACCTCGACTTCGTCAACGCGGTGCAGCGCGGCATTTCAAAATCCGGCCAGCACCTAATCCCCGCCTTCCCCTACACCTCCTATGCCGCCATGCCCGTTGAAAATGTGCTCGATATCAAGGCCTACCTCATGAGTTTGCCGCCGGTCTCCGCGCCGAAGCGCGAGGCTGACATACCTATTGCCTTCTTGCTGCGCCGGTGCCTTGGCCTGTGGAAATTTGCAGGCCTGGATACCACTCCCTGGCAGCCCGATGCCGGCCAGACGCCAAGCTGGAACCGCGGCTCCTATCTGGTGAACGGCCCCGGCCATTGCGGCGAATGCCACACGCCACGAAATCTCATCATGGCCCGCGACAACAGGAAGCTCCTGATGGGCGGGGCCCACCCCGAAGGCCAAGGCAAGGTGCCAAGCCTCCACGGACTGATCGAAACTGGCAGATACAAAGATCAAAAGGATCTTGTTCTGGCCCTCCAGAATGGCGAGGTCTTCGGCTACGAACATGTGTCATCGGGCGGCATGGGCCAAGTCCAGGCCAATATGGCAAAGCTTCCGCAAGCCGATGTCGAGGCCATTGCCGAATATCTCGTCAGCCTCAAATAAATTTGCTGTCGTGCAGCCAGTGCAAAATAATGTCGGCGGTTTCCTCCGGCGCTTCCAGGCTGGGAAAATGCCCGCAGTCGGAGATTTCCGCATAGCGCCCGTGCGGCAAGGACGTCGACATTTTTAGCCCGTCAGCCGCAGGCGAGAACTTGTCTTCCCGCCCCCACAGCATGAGCGACGGACAGGCGATTTCGTCAAGCCGCGGCCAAAGGTCGGCGCGTTTCGACAAAGCCGCCGATTGCCGCGACATCAGGGCGCCACCCTGTTTCTGCGCCATGGAAATGAAGGCGTCGCGCGCCTTCGCCCCGTTTGGCCCCGGCATGTGGGAAACCATGTCAGCCATTTCCATGACGACATTCGCAAACTCCGTGCCGCGCAATCTTTCTGTCCGCCTGAAACCGGCGGAGGGATCAGCCGCAACGCCAGGCCCAGCCCCAATGACCACCAGTCCCTGCACACGGTCGGGCGCGGCAAACGCCACTTCAAGGGCCGTCCGGCCGCCAAATGATGTGCCCAGAATGATGAATTTTTCAGGGGATTGCTCAAGTACCTGCTGCACACAGCCCGTCAATGTGTCCTTGTCCGGAACAATAGTTACGGGCTCAACCACGACGGATAGCCGCGGCAGGATGTAGGCATAGAGTCCGCCATCACAGCCAAGCGCGGGGAGCATAACAAGATTTTTCATGCGCCTGTTTAAGCGCAGATTGGTCGATCAGACAAAGAGGAAATCACTGGCATCAAGCGTGAACTTCACGCTGCTTGTCAGCGTGATGCTGTCGACGCCGTGGAATACAGTCACTACTTTCGTGCCATTACCCGAAATCACGAAATCATCAATGCTGTCGGCAACACTGAGCGAGAAGGAAAGCTTGTCCAGATTATCCTGATAATCGGTGATCTTGTCGTTGCCAAACGCTGCGAGGTTGAAGACGAATGTATCGCCACCAGCGCCACCTGTGAACGTGTCATTGCCTGCGCCACCGGTAATGGCATTGTCAAGGGCGTTGCCAGTGCCGGTGAAGTTACCGGTGCCCGTATAGGTGAGGTTTTCAGTCGCCGTGAGGGCCGCAAGGCTGAAGCTTGCAAGCGAAGTCTCGATTGTGTCATTGCCCTGACCCGCAAGTTCCGTCACGACGTCCTTGGCATTGTCCACCACATAGGTGTCATCGCCAAGCCCGCCAGCCATCTTGTCAATGCCGGCGCCGCCATCAAGCCGGTTGTTGCCTGCATTGCCCGTGAGGATATTGGCAAGGGCATTGCCCGTGGCATCGATGTCGTTGGAGCCGATTAGTGTCAGGTTTTCGAGATTGCTGTTAAGCAGGGAATAGTCAATGTAAGATTTCACCAAGTCGGTGCCGCCGCTAAGAGCCTCAATAATAATGTCACCCACATCATCCACCACATAGGTGTCGTTGCCGGACCCGCCGTTCATCACATCAGCCCCGGCGCGGCCGTCAATGATGTTGGCGGCGCTATTTCCTGTCAGTGTGTCCGCATGGGCCGAGCCAGTGACGTTTTCGAAGTTCTTGATCGAGTCTCCCTCGGCATCCCCGCCAATTCCAAATGTTGCGGTGGCGCCATTAAGCGTAACCGTCACGCCGGAAGCAGACGAGGCATAGGACACCGTATCCAAGCCAGCCCCGCCATCAAGGAAGTCGGCACCGCCCTTGCCCTCAATAATATTGGCCCCGCCATTGCCGATGATGGTGTTGGCCAGCCCGTTGCCTGTGCCGTTGGCGGCCGCTGAACCCGTCAGCGTCAGGTTTTCAACATCGCCCAGGGCAGCCGAGAGATCAAAGCTCGCCGCTGCCTGCACCAGGTCGATTCCAGAGCCGGCGCCCTCATCGACAATATCGCCAATATTGTCCACCACATAGGTATCATTGCCAGCCCCGCCAATAAGCGTGTCGGCGCCAAGGCCGCCATTCAGGATGTCATTTCCGGTACCGCCACGGATGGTATTGGCAAGGGCGTTGCCAGTGCCGGTGAAGTTACCGGTGCCCGTATAGGTGAGGTTTTCAGTCGCCGTGAGGATCGCAAGGCTGAAGCTTGCAAGCGAAGTCTCGATTGTGTCGTTGCCCTGGCCCGCAAGTTCCGTCACCTTGTCCTTGGCATTGTCCACCACATAGGTGTCGTCGCCCAGCCCGCCAACCATCGTGTCAATGCCAGCCCCGCCGTCCAGCCGGTTGTTGCCCGCATTGCCCGTGAGAATGTTGGCCAGGACATTGCCCGTGGCGTCGATGTTATTGGAGCCGAGAAGTGTCAGATTCTCCAGATTGGCACCCAGCTCAAAGCTGATCGACGACTTGACCAGATCCGTGCCGCCTGCGGCCAGTTCCACAATGATATCGCCCGCATCTTCGACCAAATAGGTGTCGTTGCCGGACCCGCCGTTCATCACATCAGCCCCGGCGCCGCCATCAATGACGTTGGCCGCGCTATTTCCTGTCAGTGTGTCTGCATGGGCCGAGCCGGTAACGTTTTCGAAGTTCTTGATCGAATCACCTTCCGCATCTCCGCCAACTCCAAAGGTCGCCGTAGAGCCATTGAGCGTAACCATCACGCCGGAAGCAGACGACGCATAGGACACCGTATCAAGGCCTGCGCCGCCATCAAGAATATCGGCGCCGCCTTTGCCTTCGATGATATTGGCCCCGCCATTGCCATTGATGGTGTTGGCAAGGCCATTGCCCGTGCCGTTGACTGCTGCTGCGCCCGTCAGCGTCAGGTTCTCGACATCTCCCAAGACCATGGAGAGGTCAAAGCTCGCTGCCGCCTGCACCAGATCTGTACCGGAACCGGAGGTCTCATCGACAACGTCTCCGGAATTGTCGACCACATAGGTATCATTGCCTGCGCCGCCAATAAGCGTGTCGGCGCCAAGGCCGCCATTCAGGATGTCATTGCCTGCGCCACCGGTAATGGTGTTTGCCAAGGCATTGCCTGTGCCGGTGAAGTTTCCGCTGCCCTTGTAGGTGAGGTTCTCAACCGTCGCGAGGGCCGCAAGGCTGAAGCTTGCAAGCGAAGTCTCGATTGTGTCATTGCCCTGACCCGCAAGTTCCGTCACGACGTCCTTGGCATTGTCCACCACATAGGTATCATCGCCAAGCCCGCCAGCCATCTTGTCAATGCCCGCGCCGCCGTCCAACCGGTTGTTGCCCGCATTGCCCGCGAGGGTGTCATTGAAATTCGATCCCGTGATGTTCTCAATGCTGGCAAATGTATCGCCGGTGGCATCGCCACCTGATGCAACACCGGAGGCAAGATTCACTGTGACGCCGGCACCTGATGCCGCATAGCTGGCCGTGTCAGCGCCATCGCCGCCGTCAAGTACATCGGCGCCCCCGAGGCCGCTGAGAATGTCATCTCCCCCAAAGCCAAAGATATAGTCAATGTCAGATCCGCCCATAAGCACGTCGGCTTCGGCCGTTCCATTGATCGGCGGAGGTGGCGCCAAATTGTTGGCGATAGCGGCCACATTCCAGTTCACGCCATTGCTGAAACTGAGCATCTCAATGCCGTCGCCCAGAGTTGACGCATTGAACTGGTTTTTGACCGTGATGATTTCGCCGGTGGCGGTAATGGCAATCTTGAGATCATTGCCGAACCTGTAAAGCTCAACCCCGGTCGAAGCCACGTTGGTCAAGGAGAGCACGTCCGTCTCGCTCAGCGAGGTCGACGTGTCATTGATGGTATCTGAACCGTCGCCCGATTGCCAAAGATAGGTGTCGCTACCGGTCTTGCCATCAAGCGTATCATTGCCGCCGCGCCCATCCAGGGTATTGGCGCCGCTATTGCCCATGATGATATTGGCCAGCGCATTGCCTGTGCCGTTGGTTCCGTTGATTCCCAGCAGCGTCAAATTCAGCGCGGCGTCGGTGAGGGTCGCGGAAACGGAAGCCTGGATCGTATTGCCATTCACCAGGTCAAGTTTCGCATTGGTCGTGCCCAGCACGAAGGTGGCGCCCATCGTATCCCCCAGCCCGCCGCCGGAGAACGTGATGTGTATCACGCCAGTCGATGCGGTCTCCAGGGAATATCCGCCGGACGACCAGCTATCAGTGGTCTCCAGAAGCGTGGAATTAAACCATAGTTCCGTGGTGATGCCGCCCTGACCTTCGCCGATGGAATAGAAATTGTCGCCATTGGTATCATTATAGGCAACGCCCGTGACAAATGCTTCCGGCCCCGAGACGGCAAAATTCTGCGTCACGACCAAGCTGTTGTAGCCTTGGAACCTTCCAGCCATTGCGCCCACGCCAACTTCCTTGAAATCCTCCTTCATCGTGTTTGTGCGATGCGAGGAGCTCAAAAACAGGCTCTTGTGCAAGGTCTGGACATAAGCATTGGCATCAATGGCAGCGGAAGAGCCGGCCCAGGCAAGGTTTTCGCCCCAGGTCGAGGGCGATCCAGAGAAATCGTAGCCCGCCCCCGCCATTCGCGCGCCGGCCTTGGTAACGCCGTCTGCACTCTCGTGCTGGAATTTGTTTGCGCTGATCATCCATGCCGTATGGCCATCGGCTGAATCATTGAGCAATTCGTTGAAGGTCAAAACCTGCTTCTGCGCCGTGCTGATGGTGCCGGCTGTAAGGCCGGCGTTCAGGTCTATGCCATAGCGCTGGGCCTCGCCCAAGGGATCAAGGCGCGCTCGGTTGATCAGTTCGAGAAAAAGTTGCTCTTGGTCTGTAGGCGCTGCCATCTGATACTTTCAAGTCATTCAAATTGTAAGACTTCCCGTTAAGTATCATCGCCCCTTTGCAATCGGCTTAAGCTCTTGCTTCTGATTTTATCAAAAATCCGCACCATGCCGCTCAATCATGGTTAGCAACAAATAAAAAAGCGCGGGAGTTTCCCCCGCGCCTTCAGGATTTGGACTGTTTGAACTTACGAAGCGCCAGCTTCTTCGGCCGGTGCCGCTTCAGCCTGCTGCTTTGACAGGTCCTCACCGGTCATCTGGTCAACCTGCTTCATGGAAAGGCGGACCTTGCCACGGTTATCAAACCCTAAGAGTTTGACTTTTACCGCGTCGCCTTCGTTAACCACGTCGGAGACTTTGTTCACGCGCTTGGCGGCAAGTTCCGAAACATGCACCAGGCCATCCTTCGCGCCGAAGAAGTTCACAAATGCGCCAAAGTCCACGACCTTGACGATCTTGCCGTCATAGATCTCGCCGACTTCCGGTTCCGACACGATTGACTTGATCCACTTCATGGCAGCCGTAATGGCGGCGCCTGAAGAGGACGCAACCTTCACCGTGCCGTCATCCTGGATGTCGATCTTGGCGCCGGTCTTTTCCACGATTTCGCGGATCACCTTGCCACCGGTTCCGATCACTTCGCGGATCTTGTCGGTCGGAATTTTAAGCACTTCAATGCGGGGCGCATGCTCGCCAAGGCCCGGACGGGCGTTTTCAAGCGCCTCGGCCATCTTGCCAAGAATGTGCAAACGGCCGTCTTTCGCCTGCCACAAGGCAACCTTCATGATCTCCTCAGTGATACCGGTGATCTTGATGTCCATCTGCAGCGCAGTCACGCCATTGCTGGTGCCGGCCACTTTGAAATCCATGTCGCCAAGATGATCCTCGTCGCCGAGAATGTCGGACAATACGGCAAAGCGCTCGTCTTCCTTGATCAGGCCCATGGCAATGCCCGCTACCGGTGATTTCAGCGGGACGCCCGCATCCATCAGTGCCAGCGAAGCGCCGCACACGGTTGCCATCGAGGATGAGCCGTTTGATTCAGTGATCTCCGACACCACGCGAATGGTGTAGGGGAACTGATCAGCCGGCGGTAGCATCGGATTGATCGCCCGCCAGGCCAGCTTGCCATGGCCGATTTCACGGCGGCCTGCGCCACCCATGCGGCCCACTTCGCCCACCGAGAAGGGAGGGAAGTTGTAGTGCAGCATGAACTTGGACTTGTAGGTGCCGTCGAGCGAGTCAACATATTGCTCGTCTTCGCCGGTGCCGAGTGTCGTTACAACCAGCGCCTGGGTCTCGCCGCGGGTGAACAGTGACGAACCGTGAGTGCGTGGAAGCACCGATGCTTCGGCAATGATCTGGCGCACCGTCTTGGTGTCGCGGCCATCAATGCGAAGGCCCGTATCGAGAATGCTGTTGCGCACAACGTCCTTCTCAAGATGCTTGAAGGCTTCGCCCACCTTCTGCGGTGTCGGCGAGGTATCTTTTTCAGCGTCGACGAGGGCAGCCACAACCTTGTCCTTGGCCTTGGCTACGGCTTCCTGGCGCTCTTCCTTCTTCGGAATGGCGTAGGCGGCACGCACGTCTTTCTCGACGGACTTCTTCACGGCCTTGTAAAGCTTCTCATTGTCCGGCGCCACGAAGTCACGGGGTTCGCGCGATGAGCGCTCAGCCAGACGGATGATGGCGTCTATGACAGGCTGGAAGCCCGCATGGCCAAACATCACGGCGCCAAGCATTTGCTCTTCCGAAAGCTCCTTGGCTTCCGATTCAACCATCAGAACCGCGTCCGATGTGCCGGCAACCACAAGATCAAGATCAGAGGTTTTCATCTGCTCCTGCGTCGGGTTCAAAACAAACTCACCCTCGATGAAGCCGACACGCGCGCCGCCAACGGGGCCCATGAAGGGAATGCCGGAAATGGTAAGCGCAGCGGAAGCGCCGATAAGCGCCACGATATCGCTGTCGTTTTCGAGGTCATAGGAGAGCACCGTGGTGATCACCTGGGTTTCATTGCGAAAACCTTCAGGGAAAAGCGGGCGGATGGGGCGGTCGATCAGGCGGGAAACCAGTGTTTCCTTCTCTGTGGGCCGGCCTTCGCGCTTGAAATAGCCGCCGGGAATCTTGCCTGCGGCATAGGTCTTTTCCTGGTAGTTCACGGTGAGCGGGAAAAAATCAATTCCAGGCTTTTCCGAACGTGCGGCAACCGCCGTGGCAAGAACCGTCGTCTCGCCGTAGGTTACAACAACCGCGCCATCTGCCTGGCGCGCCATGCGGCCGGTTTCAATGCGCAAGGGCTTTCCGGCCCATTCCAGTTCTTCAACATCTATCTTAAACATGTATCATTCCTTTTTGCTCTTCGCCGCCACTTCCGTTCACCTGACCGGGCGGCATCCCCATTGAGCAATCAAAACCTGGCCCTATTGCCAGGCTTGTGAAAAGGGGACGCGGGCGGCAATTCGGTGATCCGCCCGCTCATACAATCGTCAGCCGCTGTTTAGCGGCGGATTTCGAGACGCTTGATCAGGGTCTGGTAACGGCCCTCATCCTTCGACTTCAGGAAGTCGAGAAGTCCACGGCGCAAACTCACCATCTTCAACAAACCGCGGCGTGAGTGATTGTCCTTCTTGTGGGTTTTGAAATGGTCGGTAAGACCATTGATGCGCTCTGTCAAAAGAGCAACCTGCACTTCGGGTGAGCCCGTGTCACCGGGCTTGGTTCCATAGTCTTTCATGAGCGCGGATTTGCGCTCGGCAGTCATCGTCATTCGGCCATCTCCAGGATGTTTAAAAGTTAAACAGGCGCTTCGGCTTGAGCGACCCCTGTTCGATGCTGCAAATGCCAAGGGGTTTGGAATCCCAGGTCACCAGAACCGCATCGCATGCTACGGGAGCGTTCGCACCTCTGAGCAGGATTGACTGACCCTGCTTCAGACGCTGGGCTTCCGCGTCCTTCAAGGCCAGTGCCGGGATGCCGTCCAGCACGGTCTCGAGGGGGCGGAGAGCCCCGTTTTCGGCACTATTGCCGAGGGGCTTATGGCTCATTTCCTCAAGCTTATCCAGTGGAATCATGTCGGCTTCCACAAAAGGCCCGACGGCAATCCGCCGCAACATGGAAACATGGCCGAGGCAGCCAAGTTTCCGCCCCATGTCGCGCGCCAGGGAGCGCACATAGGTGCCCTTGCCACAGGTCACCTCAAAAACCGCGTGATCGGCGTCCGGGCAGGTTACTAGCGTGAGCTTCTCAATGGTCACCGACCGTTCGACCATCTCCACCTTCTCTCCGGCCCGCGCCAGGTCATAGGCCCGTTCCCCATGGATCTTGATGGCCGAAAAAGCCGGTGGCGCCTGCTGTATTTCACCCTGGAAACCAATTAGTATCGATTCAATACTTGATGGTGTCGGTCGCAAATCAGATTGCGCGGTAATTTTGCCTTCCCGGTCATCGGTGGAGCGCTCGGCCCCCCAAGCCACCTCAAATCGATAAACCTTCCGTCCGTCCATAGCCCATTGGACGGTCTTTGTGGCCTCACCGAGCGCGATCGGCAGCATTCCGGTGGCAAGTGGGTCCAGAGTTCCGCCGTGCCCAGCTTTTTCCGCATCAAAGAGGCGCCGGATTTTGCCAACGGCCTGGGTCGACGTCATTCCTAAAGGCTTGTCAAATACCACCCAGCCATGCACCGGCTGCCCACGTTTCTTCATTTTTCGCTGTGTTTGAGGTCGCTCGCGACCTTGGGATTTGCCAAAAGATCATCGATCTTCTGGGCATATTGCAGCGAAGTATCAATGCGGAATCTGATTTCCGGCATATATTTCATATCGATGCGTGGCGCCACCAGACCCCTGATATATTTCTTGTTACGCTCCAGCGCTGCAAGTACCTGTTGATCCTGCCCTAAAATCAATCCGCGCACATAAGCCGTGGCAATGCGCAAATCCGGCGACATCTGAACTTCGACCACGCTGACAGCCAGTTTCTCCAAGTCTGGGTCACCCGTATCGCCCCGCATCAATATATCAGCCAAAGCATGGCGGATCAGTTCGCCGGCACGAAGCTGACGTTGCGATGGTCCCTCAGAGCCTCGGGTTGGACGCATATCGGGCCGCCTATTCCAGCTTGCGCTGAATCTTCTCCACGCGGAAGCACTCGATCACATCGCCGACACGCATGTCCTGATAGCCTTCGAACGCCATGCCGCATTCCTGGCCGACCTGCACGTCCTTCACCTCGTCCTTGAAGCGCTTGAGCGTCGAAAGCGTGCCTTCGTGCACCACCACGTTGTCGCGGATGAGGCGAACCTTGGCGCCGCGCTGCACTTGGCCTTCGGTAACCTGGCAGCCCGCAACCTTGCCGACCTTGGTGATGTTGAACACCTCGAGAATCTTCGCGTTGCCGAGGAAGGTTTCGCGCAGTTCCGGCGCCAGCTTGCCCGACATGGCCGCCTTGATGTCATCCACCAGGTCATAAATGATGTTGTAGTAGCGGATTTCGATGCCGGCACGTTCGGCTGCATCGCGCGCCTGGCCCGAGGCACGGACATTGAAGCCGAGAACCACAGCACCCGAAGCTGTTGCCAGCCCGATGTCGCTTTCGTTGATGCCGCCCACCGCATAATGCACAACCCGCGAACGGATCTCATCATTGCCGATCTTTTCCAGCGCCTGCACGATGGCTTCGGCGGAACCCTGCACGTCAGCCTTGACGAGGATCGGGAATTCCTTGCGGTCGGCCTGCGAAAGCTGACTCATCATCTGCTCAAGTGACGACCGCACAACGGATGTGCCGCGGCTGTCGCGGCGCTTTCGTTCACGGTAATCCGTGATTTCACGCGCGCGGGCTTCCGTCGGCACCACGTCAAACTGGTCGCCCGCTTCCGGCGCTGAACTGAGGCCCAGAACTTCAACCGGAACCGAAGGCCCCGCTTCCTTGATCTGCTCGCCCTTGTCGTTGATCAGGGCGCGAACCCGGCCCCAGGCGGAACCAGCCACGAAAATATCGCCAAGCCGCAAGGTGCCGCGCTGAACCAGAACCGTGGCCACGGGGCCCCGTCCCTTGTCGAGCTGGGCTTCAATCACAAGGCCCGACGCCTCGCGGTTCGGGTTGGCCTTGAGGTCAAGCACTTCAGCCTGCAGCAGGATCAAATCCAGCAGCTTGTCGAGGTTTGTGCCCTTCATGGCGGAGACTTCGACATCAAGCGTATCGCCGCCCATGCCTTCCACAACGATTTCATGCTGCAGCAGTTCGGTGCGCACCTTGTTGGGATTGGCCGTCTGCTTGTCGATCTTGTTGATCGCCACGATGATCGGAACCTCGGCAGCACGCGCATGGCTGATTGCTTCAACCGTTTGCGGCATCACGCCGTCATCGGCGGCAACGACAAGAACCACGATATCCGTGGCTTTTGCGCCGCGCTGGCGCATGGAGGTAAAGGCTTCATGGCCCGGCGTATCGATGAAAGTGACAAGGCCATTCTCCGTGGCGACCTGATAGGCGCCGATATGCTGGGTAATGCCGCCCGCTTCGCCGGAGACAACATTGGTCTTGCGAATGGCGTCAAGCAGCGAGGTCTTGCCATGGTCCACATGGCCCATGATGGTTACGACCGGCGGCCGTGTTTGCAACTGCTCGGGAGAATCCGTCTCCGCCGAAAGCCCTTCGACAACATCGGATTCGGAAACGCGCTTGACGCGGTGTCCCATTTCCTCGGCAATGATCTGAGCGGTGTCAGCATCGATCACGTCGTTGATCGTGTGCATCTGGCCCTGCTTCATCAATATCTTGATGATATCGACGGCGCGTTCCGCCATGCGGTTGGCCAACTCCTGAATGGTGATGGCTTCCGGAATGATGATTTCGCGCGTCATCTTTTCAGTCGGCATCTGGAAGCCCTGCGCCTGCTTCTTCAGGCGTTCGGTGCGGCGCTTGAAGGCGGCAACCGAACGGTTGCGGTCCTCATCATCAGACATCGCATTGGCAACCGTGAGCCGGCCACGGCGCTTGTCCATGTCAGCCTTGGTACGGGTGGGTGCCGGAACTTCAATCTTACGCTTGATGACGCCGGCGCTGCCGCGCGGGCTCTTCGAGCGGGCTTCGGCCTCCTCTTCCCGGTCAGCCTGCACGATTGATTTCGGATTGAGCTTCTTGGCGGCTTCCTCGGCCTTGCGCCGGCCTTCTTCTTCGGCCCGGTGGCGCGCATCATCTTCAAGCTTGCGCTTGGCTGCGGCCTCACGGTCACGCAAATCCTTTTCGTCATGTTCCTTGCGGCGCAGCGCCTCGATTTCCTGCTGCTTGCGCTCTTCCGCCTCGCGGACCCGCGAGCCGACGAGGGCCCGGTCGCGGGCTACTTTTTCTTCATCCGTCAGGGTGCGTAAAACAACGCCGGAACGGTTGGTCTGGATAGTGCGCGGCGGTGTGGCGGGTGCCGCCACCTTCGGCTGCACCTGAAACATTGGCTTTGCTTCCGCAGAGGCTGGCTTGTCATCGGCAAAGCGCTTGCGCTTGGTTTCCACAACAACGGTCTTGGTCCGTCCATGCGAGAAGCTCTGCTTGACCCTGCTCTGCTCAGTCGTCGGGCGCTTGAGGGTCAAAGTTCCCCCGCCAGCGCGCCCCGCACCGGATTTCGTCCCGTTCTTGTCTTTGCTGTCGTTCATGCTCTCTCTACAGTTACACGGCGCTCAACGGAGCGTCATATCGTTCAATCCGCTGCACGGCCAGAAGAAGCTTTTCGGCAAGCTTACCCCGGCTTACGGCAGCATGTATCACATTTGACCGGCCAAAGGCCAAATCCAATTCGTCAACGTGGAAAATATTGATCATTTTCACGCCAGGCGCCGCCAACTTGTCAATCTTGCGCCGCCCGTCTGGTGCTGCTTCTAGCGCATGTAGGATGATTTGCGCTAGGTTTTTAGACACCATGTCTTCCACCTTGCTGTTCCCGGCCACCGCCAGACCGGCCTTTTTGGCCAGCGAGAAGTAGGAAAGGGCCAGTTTCCGCAGCATTTCCCCGATCATCTCGGCAAGCTCGGGAGTGGCCTTGGTTTCGGTGCTAAACCCCCGGGAAAAAAGGTTTTTCTTGACCGCCTCGGAAACCTGCTGGCGGCTTAAAGTGACCCAAACGCCCCGCCCCGGCAGCTTGCGCTGCAGGTCCGGAACCGCATAGCCATCGGGGCTGCGAACAAAACGGATAAGGCCATCCTCATCATGAACCGCGCGGGTTACAATGCACATGCGTTCCGTCAAATGTTCGTCCAGCCCGGCTTCCATGCTCCTCCCAGTCTTTAAGCCTCGGCTTCCGCCGTAGCCTCTTCAGGTTCAACTGCGGCCTCAATCCAGCCCATCTTGACGCGTGCCGCCATAATCAGGGCTTCCGCGTCGGCGCCCGAAACTTCCAGGCCCGAGAAGGCGCCCTTGTGCTTCACGCTTTCGGTTCCCTTGCGCTCGGTCCAGCCCGTCAGGTCGTCCGTGGCGCAATCGGCCAGGTCTTCCATGGTCTTGATGCCCGATTCGCCAAGGGCCACCAGCATGGCAGCGCTCAGCCCTTCAAGATCCTTAAGCTCGTCGCTCACGCCAAGCTCAATCCGGCGTGCGTCCTGTTCTTTCGAAACGCCGTCCAGATATTCCCGCGCCCGGTTCTGCAATTCTTCGCCGGTCTGCTCGTCAAGGCCGTCGATCGAGGCAATGTCGTTCAGGTCAACGAAGGCAATTTCTTCCACCGTGTCGAAACCTTCCGACGCTAGCAACTGGGCCAGGGTTTCATCCACATCGAGCGCTTCAATGAAGCGCGCCGTGCGGGCCACGAATTCCTTCTGGCGGCGCTCGGATTCCTCCGCTTCCGTCATGATGTCGATGTCCCAGCCCGTAAGCTGCGAGGCCAGCCGCACATTCTGTCCGCGCCGGCCAATCGCCAATGACAGTTGGTCATCCGGCACCACAACTTCAATACGCTCGGCTTCCTCATCGAGAACAACTTTCGCAACTTCAGCAGGCGCCAGAGCGTTCACCACGAATGTTGCCACATCGGGCGACCACTGGATGATGTCGATCTTTTCGCCCTGAAGCTCGTTCACCACAGCCTGAACGCGGCTGCCGCGCATACCGACACAGGCGCCGACGGGATCAATCGAGCCATCCTTGGAGCGCACCGCAATCTTGGCGCGGCTGCCAGGATCACGCGAAACCGACACGACCTCGACAACCCCGTCATAAATTTCCGGCACTTCCTGGCCAAACAGTTTCGACATGAATTCCGGATGGGTGCGGCTCAGAAAAATCTGCGGACCGCGCTGCTCGCGGCGCACGTCAAACACATAGGCCCGGACCCGGTCACCGGGACGGAAGGTTTCGCGCGGCAGGGCCTCGTCGCGCCGAACAATCGCTTCGCCGCGGCCCAGGTCAACAATCACATTGCCATATTCAACCCGCTTCACAGTGCCGTTGACGATCTGGCCAATTCGGTCCTTGAACTCGTCATACATGCGCTCGCGTTCGGCATCCCTGACTTTCTGCACGATCACCTGCTTGGCGTTCTGTGCGGCAATGCGGCCGAAATCGATGGGCGGCAGCGGTTCGGCAATGAAATCGCCCACTGTGGCGGCGGGATTGCGGCGGTTGGCTTCAACCAGACTGATTTCGGTGGCTTCGTTTTCAACCTTTTCGGAAACCAGCAGCAGGCGGTTCAACCGGATCTCGCCGGATTTCGGATCAATCTCGGCACGGATTTCATTTTCTGCGCCATAGCGGGCTTTCGCCGCGCGCGTGATCGCTTCTTCCATGGCTTGCAGCACGATGGATTTGTCGATTACCTTTTCGCGTGCCACTGCATCGGCAATCTGCAAAAGCTCAAGCCGGTTTGCGCTTACGACTGGTTCAGCCATTTTCAAGTCTCCCGTTTTCGGAAATTTCCGTTGTTTCTTCAGTCCATTCGCTGCCGTCGCCCAATTGATGGGCAGGTAAGCTGCCATCACTCGATATTGCCTTTGCAGGCAGTTTGGCGCGGGCCGCTTCAATCAGTTCATCGGTGAGCGTGAGTTTTGCATCGCCGATTTCGGCAAAGGGAACGCCGATCAGCAGGGGTTCTTTCCCGCCTTCAGGATTCTCGATGTAAAGCCGCACTTCGCCGTCGGTCACACCCTCGAGATGGCCCTTGAAGCGCTTCCGGCCTGCGACCGGCACGGCCATTTCAATTTTCGCCTCATGGCCGGCCCAGCGCTCAAAATCCTCGGAACGCACCAGGGGTCGGTCAATACCCGGCGAGGAAATTTCAAGCTGGTAGCGCGTTGAAACAATGTCGGCCACATCCAGCATCGGCGAAATCGCCCGGCTGAATTTCTCGCAGTCATCAATCGAAAACGTCCCGTCAGGCCGCTCTGCCATGATCTGCAGGGTGGTGCCCGTAAGCTTCACGCGCACGAGCCTGAAACCCATGCTGTCCAGCACAGGTTCCACCAGCGCTGCAACCCGCTGCGCCGGTCCCGTTTCGCGTGAAATCCTCGTCGTATCCATCATTTCCCAAGGCAACAAAAAAAGCGGGCCCCGGTGCGGAACCCACTCTCAAAATTTGCGAGTGAACTTAAGTTAGGAGCTATATAGGCCTTTCCGCTGAAACCCGCAAGAGCCTAGCTCCGCCGGAAGGTCAGGTACCGCGTTTCCCGCCCTTCCCGCTTGGCTTTGGCCTCATACCGCGTTTGGAACCAGTTTTCGAAGGGTTCAGCCGAATTGTTAACCAACTCGAACCCGTCATGTTCCCTGCATTCGCGCAGCGTCCACTCGACATAATCATCGATATCGCTGGCAAAAAGAAACACCCCATCCGGCTGCAGCAGGGCATAGAACTGCTTCAGCGTATCCGCGTTTACAATCCGCCTGTCATTGTGCCGCTTCTTCGGCCATGGATCGGGATACAGCACGAAAATCTTGGCTAGTGACGCAGGCGGAAGTTGCTCCAGCAAGTAGCGCACGTCATCGTCATGAATGCGGATGTTGCCAATGGCGTTCTCTTCAATCAGAGCAAGAAGCTTGGCCACCCCGTTGCGAAACGGTTCAGCTCCGATGAGACTGATATTTGGAAACAGCGCTGCCTGGTGCGCCAGATGCTCGCCGCCGCCAAACCCGATTTCCAGCCACACCTCGCCGGCGGGCAAGGGGTTTTCCAGATCGACCCGCAGCTTCGGCAGCAAGTCTTCCATCAACTGCAAATGATGACGGCGCAGGGTTTTACCGCTGCGCCGCCCGTAGTACTGATAGCGCTTCTTGCCTTCGCTCACTTCACCGCCGCTTTGAGGGCTTTCGCGAGATCGGTCCTTTCCCAGGAAAATCCCCCACCCTTTTCCGGGTTCCGCCCGAAATGGCCATAGGAGGAGGTGCGCGCATAGATCGGGCGATTGAGATTGAGATGGGTGCGGATGCCGCGCGGGCTCAGGTCCATCACCTTGGCAATCGCCTTCTCGAGCTTGGCTTCCTTGACCTTGCCGGTGCCATGGGTATCTACGTAAATCGACAGCGGCTCGGACACGCCGATTGCATAGGAAAGCTGAATGGTGCAGCGCTTGGCCAGCCCCGCCGCCACCACATTCTTGGCGAGATAGCGCGCCGCATAGGCTGCGGAACGATCCACTTTGGTGGGATCCTTGCCGGAGAAGGCCCCGCCGCCATGCGGTGCCGCACCGCCGTAAGTGTCCACGATGATCTTGCGGCCCGTAAGCCCCGCATCGCCATCGGGTCCGCCAATGAAAAACTTGCCGGTGGGATTCACATGCCAGATGGTGTCTTTGGTGATCCAGCCCTTGGGCAACGCCTTGGCCACATAGGGCTTCACCAGTTTCAGCATGTCCTCCGAGGTCAGGCTCTCGTCAATATGCTGGTGCGAAACCACGATATGCGTGGCGCCAACCGGCTTGCCGTTCTTGTATTGAACCGTAACCTGGCTCTTTGAATCCGGCCCAAGCGCTTTTTCCCGCCCCGAATGGCGCGCTTCCGCCAGCAATTGCAGGATGCGCTGGGCGTAATACAGCGGCGCCGGCATCAACGCCGGCGTTTCATCGCAGGCATAACCGAACATGATCCCCTGGTCGCCAGCCCCTTCATCCTTCTTGGCGCCCGAATCGACACCTTGTGCAATATCGGCGGATTGGCCGTGCAGCAGAATTTCGATCTTGCACGTCTGCCAGTGAAAACCGCTCTGCTCGTAGCCGATGGCTTTGATGGCGCGTCGCGCCGTCTCTTCAATCTTGGCGTGGGTCACTGAAGAAGGCCCGCGAGTTTCGCCGCCGATCACAACCCGGTTCGTGGTGGCAAAGGTTTCGCAGGCCACGCGGACCTGCGCCGGGTCCATGCCCTGCTCCAAAGCCTCGCGGAAAAACAGATCGACGATTTCATCGGAAATGCGGTCACAAACCTTGTCCGGATGACCTTCCGATACGGATTCGCTGGTAAAAAGATAATTCTTGCGTGACATTTAGACCCTGCCTCGACCGACGTGTTGCCCGCATAAAGAATTCTTTATGCCCCTTAAAAGGCGTTAATGGCAGTGTTGAGAAGCGAGGTCAAGCGGGCGGAAGAGTGAAAGCTGTCACTAATCCTTCATATCCACAATGCAGCGCGCCAGTGTCGCAATCAGTTTGCGCTTCGTGGAATTGTCCGCATCGCGGAAGGCCTTGGCCAGCTTGATGCCCTCGGCATTCATCATCGAGGACATGACGCTGGTCTCCTCGTTCGTTTCGCTGAAGCCCGCATCGCCTTCCGTGCCGGGCAAATCCTCAAAAAAGGCCTGCACTGGAACCCCCAGAATCTTCGCCGCATAGAACAGGCGGCTGGCGCTGATCCGGTTGGAGCCCTTCTCGTATTTCTGCACTTGCTGGAAGGTAATCCCAAGCAATTCGCCAAGTTTCTCCTGGCTCATGCTGATGAGTTGGCGGCGCATACGAATGCGCGAACCGACATGTACGTCGATATAATTTGGATCTCGTCTCGTCATATTCCCCTCAGACCGTTGCCCCCGATCTGACTCACGCCATCGCTCATTTCATCTGAGAATAGACAACAGATTCCGTGATCAACTTTATGTGAAAAGTTAGTATAATAGTTGCTCGCCTGTAAATAAAATTCGACGGTATCAGCAAGAAATTCATGAAGATAACAATGACGCCGAAAATTCTCTACTTGAGATTGTATTATAATAGGAAGCCCAAACCGAACAATAGCAAAAGCATCACGCCCAAGATTAATTCGCCGTAACGCGCAAAAAATGTAGGCGGCAGGGCTTCTGGCAGACCCGTGTCCAGAATGGCGGACTCGCTCAATGGCAAGCTCGAGAGAATCCGGCCATAGGGATCAATCACGGCTGATATTCCGGTGTTTGCCGCCCGCACCATGGGCAACCCCTGCTCGATGGTGCGCAGCCGCGCCTGGGCCAGATGCTGGTAAGGCCCGGTTGAATTGCCAAACCACCCGTCATTGGTGACGTTGATCAGCCAGCCCGGCCGCTTCTGCGCATCAACAAATCGATCGGGGAATATGGCCTCGTAGCAAACCCCAAATCCCGCCTCAGGTGCGCCCGGGATGACAAGGCTGACCGGCCCCGGTCCCGCCGCGAAACTTCCCGGCACCGTCACCACCTTCCGGAATCCCAACGGCTCAAGCAGCCATTCAAGGGGCAAAAACTCTCCCCCCGGAACCAGCCGCCATTTGTCATAGCGTGCCACTACAGTGCCCGAACCATCAAAGGTCAGAATGCTGTTGTAGACGTTGTTATCTTCGCCATCGCCCGTCGTGTTGATGCCACGCCGCAAGGCGCCGGTCACCAAGGTGCCGGTTCCGCCGAGCAATTGCGCCAGCTCGACTTTTGCAATAGCGCTCTCATCGATCAGGAAGGACACCGCCGTTTCAGGCCAGATGATATGGGTGGGCGAAGTGCCGTCCCGGGGTGCGCGAGCCGACATCTCGAGCAACTGATCGAAGATCGTCCGCGCGTTTTCATCCCGCCATTTGGAATCCTGCGAAATGTTGGGCTGGACTATTCTGATACGGACCCCATCCACGTTCGGAACCGCGCCGTGCTGAAGCCGGTAGCTTCCCCACACCCAGCACAAGGGCAGTGTCGAGATAATCAGCACGGCGGAGACCCGGTGCCGCCGCGGCCCGCCAAATATATATGGCCATGTTGCCGCCCAAGCCACAATCAATAGCGTCAGCGCCGGCATGCCCCAAAGTGATGCAGTCTGGGCAACCGTCCCCATGCCATCGCTCGCCAGGCCCGGCGCGGCCCAAGGGAAACCAGTAAATAACGTGCCGCGCAGCCATTCAAACACCGCCAGCGCCGCGGCAAAGACCAGGGCCGCGGGAAGCCGCCTGCGCCCGCTCAAGGTTACGCAGAGAGAAGCAAGCCCCCAGTAAACCGCCATGGCAGCGGCAAGCCCGCCCACCGCGAAGGGCATCATCCACAAATACTTATCCGCATCGACCAAGAACGCAAAACCGATCCAGTGGAACGCCACAATGAAATAGCCAAAGCCAAAGCACCACCCCAAGAAGAAGGATTGCAGCCGCAGTCTCTTTTCAATTCCCTCCAGCATCAACAACACTGCGGGGAACGCCGTGAATAAGAGCGGCCAGAAATCGAACGGCGGCATGGAAAGGGCGGCAACCATGCCGGAGGTCAGCACAAGCCCGGCGCGCCGCCAGCCCCTCGCCCTCCGGAGAAATTCAATTTCGCGCATCGTCACGGATTCTATCGCATCGCCACGAGTATGATTCCAGCTGTGCACAGGCCAACGCCCAGCCAATTGGTGGCCGAAAGCCGTTCGCCCAGAATCAAAACACCAAATACCGCAACCAATATGATGCTGAGTTTATCAACGGGGGCTACGCGCGCCGCGTCGCCAATTTTCAGCGCGCGGAAATAGCATAGCCAGGAAGCACCCGTGGCCAGCGCCGAAAGAGTCAGGAACAGCCATGTCCGGGAAGTTATTTCCGAAAGCTCTTGCCACTGTCCCGTTGCCACAACGATGAGCGCCAGCATGCACAGGATAATAACTGTACGCATCAATGTGGCCATGTCTGAATTGATGTCCGAAACGCCGACCTTGGCAAAAACGGCGGTGAGAGCCGCAAACAGCGCCGACAGGAATGCCCAGCTCTGCCAGGTCATCAAACCGGAATTGATCATCACGGCCTCCGTTGTTTCGCCACAGTCTCCGCCATTGAACACAGGATTTCAAACATCATCACAACACCCGCATAGGCCGTCATGCCGGAGCCATCGAAGGGTGGCGACACTTCAACCACGTCGGCCCCTACGAGGTTGAGCCCGCGAAGCCCGCGCAGCATCTGCTGCGCCTGGAAGGTCGTGAAACCGCCAACTTCCGGCGTGCCCGTACCCGGCGCATATACCGGATCAAGCGCGTCAATATCGAAGCTAACATAGGTTTCCGCTTCGCCTACAACGCCGCGCGCGATCTCCATCACCTTCTGTGGACCCAGCTCCATCGCCTCTTCAATGCGCATCAGGCGAACCCCCATCTTCTCGCCATACTCGAAATCATCGAGATCATACATGGAGCCGCGCAGCCCGATCTGGATGGTACGTTTGGGATCAAGCACGCCCTCCTCAATGGCGCGCCGGAACGGCGTACCATGGGTGTATTTGAAGCCGCCGAAATAGCTGTCGTAGAGATCCGTATGGGCATCGAAATGAATCATGCCGACCGGCTTCTTTTCGCCGACGGCGCGCAGGACCGGCAGTGAACACAAATGATCGCCGCCCGCCGAAAGCGGCCGGATGCCCTTGCCCACCAGCTTCTTGAAATAGCTTTCAACCCGCCCCAGCGCATCATCAACGCTTGCCGGATTGACCGGGCAATCGCCGAGATCGGCGATATTGGCCAAGTCATAGGGAACAATATGCGACGTCTGGTGCATGCGCCGCACCATGGAGGACTGGTCGCGCATCTGCCGCGGCGCATGGCGCGGGCCCGGGCGGTTGGTCGTGCCGCCATCCCACGGGATTCCGACCAGTCCGATGTCAAGGTCCTTCGCCTCGTCCAAGGGCACATGGGGCAGCCGCATGAAGGTGGCGATGCCGCCAAATCGTGGCGCCACAAGGCCGGAGGCAGGTTGATTGAATTTTTTCAAGGCAAGGGTTCTTTCGTTCAGTTTTTTATCAACAGTTTGCGCGGCGTCTGGCATAGGCACTCAGCCCCGTTGGGCGTGATCAGGATGGTTTCCGACAGTTCAAGCCCGCCATCATCGAGCCAGAGGGCAGGCATGAAATGCAGCGTCATGTTGGCTTCAAGAACCGTTGCATCGCCGCGCCTGATTGACATGGTGCGCTCGCCCCAATCCGGCGGATAGGAAAGCCCGATGGAATAGCCGGCACGCGAGTCCTTTTCAAAACCATGGCGTTTCAGTTCGTCAAAAAACGCATCCGCCACATCACCGCAGGTTTTTCCCGGCTTAGCCATCTCAAGCCCGGCGGACGTGGCATCGAGCACCGCTTTTTCCGCGTCGAGGAATTTCTGCGGCGGCTTGCCGAGGTAAACTGCGCGCGACAGCGGCGCATGATAGCGCCGGTAGCAGCCCCCCAGCTCAAAAAAAGTACCCTCTCCCTTTTTGAACGGCCGGTCATCCCAGGTGAGGTGCGGGGCTGTCGCGTCGAGCCCCGATGGCGCCATGGGAACAAAGGCCGCGTAATCTCCCCAATTGCCGTCAGCGCCCAGAATGGATTGCTTTTGAATTTCGGCAACCAACACGTTTTTCGGCAGGCCCGGTTCCACCAGCTCAAAAACCTTGGCATGCATTGCATCGACAATCTTGGCCGCCCGCCGGATGAAGGCCACTTCAAGATCGCTCTTCACGCTGCGCTGCCAGTTCACCAGGCCGGTTGAATCCTGCAGATTGGATTCCTTGAAAAACTTGAGCAGTGTCGTATGGGCCTTGGCGGAAAACCAGTAATTGTCCATCTCCAGCCCGATGCGGGCGTCCTTCCAGCCGCGATCAACAATGAGTTTGGACAGATGTTCCATCGGATGGCGCTCAGGCGATTGCACATAATGGTCGGGATAGCCCGCGATATTATCATGGCTCATGAACGCCGTGCGCCTGGCGCCATTGGCATCCATCCCCCGCCCCCACCAAACGGGCTCGCCCTCAAGCCCCAGCAGCACCGCCTGATGCACGTAGAACGACCAGCCATTGTAACCCGTGAGCCACTCCATGTTGGACGGATCGGAAACAACAATGAGATCAAGACCGCGCGCCTGCATGGCTTTACGCGTCTTGGCAATCCGCCGCTCGTATTCGGCGATGAGGAAATGCAGGGTGGCCTCAGTCATGCCGAGAGTTTGGCCCGGCGCCCGGTTTGACGCAAGGCCAGTGGAATGGGTACGCTTGGTCCATGGCAGAGATATTTGACATTATTGTAATCGGTGCCGGCATTGCAGGCAGCTCCATCGCCGCCCACCTCGCCGAAAAGAAGCGCGTGCTGATTCTCGAAATGGAGGACCGCCCCGGCTTTCATACCACCGGAAGATCCGCCGCCACCTTCGAGCCCAATTATGGCCCGCCGCCCATGCTGGCCTTCACCCGCGCCAGCAACGCATTTTTCGTGAGCCCGCCGCAGGGCTTTACCGATGGACCTTTGCTGGTTCCACGTTCCTCCCTGTTTTTCGAAGCCGAGGGTCAGGAAAAATTCACTGCAAATCTCCTGGCCTCCGGCTCCGGTCTTGAAGAATTGTCAGAAGCCCAAGCCCGCAAGCTCTTTCCGGTCCTTCGAGAAGGCTATGCCAAACGCACCTTCCTTGATCCCCACACTGGCGATCTTGATGTGGACCTGCTGCACCGCGGCTATCTCAGGCTGTTCAAATCACGCGGCGGCCAGTTGTTCACCAGTGCCCAAGCCGAAACCATTTTGCGCCCGGGCCATGTCTGGGAAGTGATCAGCCCGCAAGGAATTTTCGAAGCCGGAATCCTCGTCAATGCCGCTGGCGCCTGGGGTGATGTTGTGGCGGCGAAAGCCGGCGTAAAATCCATTGGCCTGCAGCCAAAGCGCCGCTCCATCGGCGTCATCCCGGTGGATGGCATTTTCGGCGCGGCCAATTTCCCAATGGTCACCGACGTGGGCGAGACCTGGTACGCCAAGCCGCAAAGCGGCAAGATGATGGTGTCTTCTGCCGATGCCACGCCGGTCGATCCTCACGATGCCTATGCCGATGACATGGCCATAGCCGAAGGCATTGAGCGCCTGATGAATGCCACCACCATTGAGGTCAATCGCCTCGACCACAGCTGGGGCGGCCTCCGCAACTTCGCCCCTGACGGTTCGCCCGCGATCGGATATGATCCGTCTACGGACGGATTTTTCTGGCTCGTCGGCCAGGGCGGTTACGGCATCCAGTCCGCCCCCGCCCTCTCCCGCACCGCCGCAGCCATGGTGCTGGGCCAAAAACTTCCGCAGGACGTTGTGGATGCAGGATTAGATATGTCAGAAATCTTGCCACGGAGTTTCAAGTAAATCGCGTTCTCCCGTCCAAAAGATAGGAGAAGGTGGCCGAGGCCGGATGAGGGCTGTTGCCACAATAGTAAATGACAACAATCACTGTTTGGTTTTTTTATCCACAATCTGGCGACGAACTGTAAATCGTCGAATGCGAACGACAGCATCCGTCCTTGGAGTCGATTTATGAACCCACTTACGCCAGTTACGTAACAACCACGGTGTTGATATTCCGCGATGTCCACTTGGACATGATTCCTCTGGCAAAACAACCCAAGTATGTCCAGCGTGATAACCAGACAGTTGGATCAACGCTAGTCCTCTGTCGCCGTCCGACGGGTCATAAACCATTAGTTCAATAATACTATCATCGGTTTTATCGAAACGATCCACACCCAAGACACGTAAACGGCATCCACGATAAAGTATTGTCTCGTGTACGTCAGAGAGAGGTAGCCAATGGCTCATTGTATCAACACCGGGAACTCCGGTGAATCCATTACCGCACTGTGCGCCAGCGTCACGCCACGGAATGGCGGTGACGTCTTGACACCTTCGCGCCGCGCAAAGCGCGCGTCATCTCCCAGCAGCCGCAGCGAAAATGCGCGCCGCTGCTCGCTCGCCGAATTATTGGCCGGCGCTCCGTGCAGAGTCTTGTAATTGAAGGCCACGGCATCGCCCGGCTCCAAGGCCCAGCCGATCACGTTGAAGGTGTCCCGGTTGCCGTTGATGTCGGGCACTTCCTCAAGCCCGTCATTTTCATTAAGCGGCGTCTTATCAAAGCGCTCCGGCCTGAAATACTTGCCCCACTTGTGCGAACCGCCGACAAATTCCAGGGTGCGGTCGCGCGGCACCTGGTCTAGCGGAATCCAGATGCTCACCGTATCATTGCCGTCCACGCAGTAATAGGGCTGGTCCTGGTGCCACGGCGTGGCCACCCCGGCGCTCGCTTCCTTCACCAGCACATGTTCATGAAACAGCCGCGCCGTTTTCGTGCCCATCAACTGGCGGCCAATCTCGGCTGCCGGCGAATTGAAAATGAAGTCCTTGTATTCCGGAATACGGTCCCAGTTGCAGTAATCGCCGAAGAAACGCCCGCCGCCGTCCTTTCCCTTGTAGATTTTTACGTCGGCGCTGGGTTCGGCCATGTTGCGCGCGATTCCCGCCCGTAAAACCTCAACCCAGTCGGTAAAATAGCCCTTGAGGGCCACCGCCCCGTCGCGCTCAAAAGCCGCGATTGTCTCGGCTGGAACTGTCGATTTTAACATTTCTGCACTCCTTGTTCCATTTTCAGCATGGCGCCAATAATAAGTAAATCAGATTGATTTACCTCAGCCAAAAACAGGATTTTGATCAATCGGATAAAACGTGCTTAAGTGCGCCAACGCCCGTTCGGGTGTCTAAAAAAATAAGGGAGACAAACTATGAAATCCACTAAAGTGTTGGGTGCCGCGTTACTGATGAGCACGATGCTCGCGGTAGGCAGCGTCCAGGCAAAATCGCTTGTTTATTGCTCGGAAGGCTCGCCGGAAAATTTCACGCCAGCCATGAACACCACGGGCACCAGCCTCGATGCGGCGCGCCCCGTTTACAACAAGCTCGTGCAATTCACTCCCGGCTCGACCGCGGTTGAACCCGGTCTTGCCGAATCCTATGAAGTTTCAGACGAGGGCAAGACCATCACCTTTCACCTCCGTAAAGGCATCAAGGTCCATTCAGGGGTCAATGGTTTCACCCCGACCCGCGATCTCAACGCCGACGATGTGATCTTTTCATTTGAGCGCCAGTGGAAGCCGGAGCATCCCTATGCCAAGGTATCCGGCGGAGCTTACGACTATTTCAACGACATGGGCATGCCGGACCTGCTCGAAGCCGTCACCAAGGGCAGCGACGACTTGACCGTAGTGATGAAACTCAGCAAGCCGAACGCGCCGATCCTGGCAAACCTCGCCATGGACTTTGCCACCATCCAGTCGGCGGAATATGCTGATTACCTGCTGAAGAAGGGAACCCCTGAGCAGTTTGACCAGATCCCCGTCGGCACCGGTTCCTTCCAGTTCGTCGACTACCAGAAAGATGCCGTCATCCGCTTCAAGGCCTTCGATGGCTGGGCTGGAAAGCCGAAGATTGATGATTTGATCTTTGCCATCACGCCCGACGCGACGGCCCGTTATGCCAAGCTCAAGGCCAATGAATGCCAGGTCATGGGTTACCCAAATCCTGCCGACCTCGCCGAGATGGGCACGAACCCCGATATCCAGCTCCTGCAGCAGGCGGGCCTCAACATCGGCTACATGGCAATGAATGCCCAGAAGAAGCCCTTCGACAATCCCGAAGTCCGCAAGGCAATCGCCATGGCGATCGACCGCGATGCAATCCTGAAGGAAGTCTATCAGGGCGCTGGCCAGAAGGCCAAGAACCCCATTCCGCCGACCATGTGGTCCTATGACGACTCGACGGTGGATATCCCCTACGATCCAGCCAAGGCCAAGGAAATGCTGGCGGCAGCCGGTGTGACGACGCTTGACTCCGATCTCTGGTGGATGCCGGTGCAACGCCCTTACAACCCGAACGCCAAGCGCATGGCCGAAATGGTCCAGGCGGATTTGGCCAAGGTTGGCATCAATGTGACGCTCGTCTCCTACGAATGGGGCGAGTATCGCAAGCGCTTGCAGGCAGGCGAGCACCAGATGGGCTTCCTCGGCTGGACCGGCGACAACGGCGATCCGGACAATTTCCTTGCGGTCCTTCTGGGCTGCGACAAGGACGGCAAGCCCAATGCCAACAACATTCCGAAGTGGTGCAATGCCAAGTTCCAGGAAGACATCACCAAGGCGGCCGAGGTTACGGACCAAGGTGAACGCACCGCACTCTATCAGGACGCCCAGAAGATCGTGGCGGCCGAGGTGCCTTGGCTGAACATTGCCCACTCCACCGTCTTTGAGCCCATCCGCAAGGAGGTCTCAGGCTACAAGGTAAGCCCCTTGGGCGCCCACGAATTCCAGAACGTGGACGTAGCCGAATAACAACAAAATCGGCGGAACAGTTCCAGGAGGAATTGTTCCGCCTTTTTATACGGTGGCTGGATGTTTCGATTCTTCCTGAAGCGCGCAGCGCTCACGCTGCCGACGTTTTTTGCCTTGATGTTCGTGACCTTCACGATGATCCGGCTTGTTCCTGGAGATCCCATCGAGGTCAGGCGCGGCGAACGCGGAATCTCGCCCGAACGCCTGGCAGAACTCCGCCACGCTATGGGCCTCGACCAGTCCATCTGGAAACAATTCTTCGATTATGTCTGGGCCCTGCTCCACGGTGATTTTGGCACTTCGATCATTTCAAAATCCCCCATCGCCCAGGAATTCCTCACCCTCTTTCCCGCCACCCTTGAACTTACCTTTTGCGCCATGCTCTTTGCCGTGGCCGTGGGCGTTCCTGCGGGCGTCATGGCGGCAGCCAAACGCGGCAGTTTCTATGACCAGACCCTGATGGGTGCGGCACTCACCGGCTATTCCATGCCCATCTTCTGGTGGGGCCTCATTCTCATCCTGTTCATGTCAAACACCCTGCACCTCACGCCCGTTTCGGGCCGCATCGACCTCATCAAGTATTATTTCCAGCCCGTCACCGGATTCATGCTGATCGATTCCATCCTCTCCGGCCAAAAAGGCGCGTTCCTTGATGCCGTGCGCCATCTCATCCTGCCCACCATCGTGCTGGGCACCGTGCCGCTTGCCGTCATTGCGCGCATGACGCGCTCCTCCATGCTGGAGGTCCTGGAAGAGGACTATGTCCGCACCGCCAGGGCCAAGGGCCTTTCCGCCTTCCGCGTCATCGGCCTCCATGCCCTGCGCAATGCCTTGATCCCGGTCGTTACCGTGATCGGGCTGCAGGTGGGAACGCTTCTGGCCGGTGCTGTTCTCACCGAAACGATTTTCTCCTGGCCGGGCATCGGAAAATGGCTGGTCGAATCCATCGGGCGGCGCGATTATCCTGCCCTGCAAGGCGGCATCATGCTCATTGCCAGTGTCGTCATTCTGGTAAATCTCATCATTGATCTTCTCTATGGCCTGATCAATCCGCGGATCCGCCATGGCCACTGAAACCCTCCTCGTTGCCGCGCCGCCCGGGCCGGTTCTCGCATTCTGGCGCTCCTTCCGAGAAAACCGCGGCGCCGTCATCGGCCTCGCCGTGGTCTGCTCCGTCGTCTTCATTGCCATCTTTGCAAATGTCATCGCCCCCTACAGTCCCATCGAGCAATATCGTGGTTTTACCAGGCTGCCACCCGTCTGGGTCGAGGGCGGCAACTGGGCTCATCCCTTGGGCACCGACCCGGTGGGGCGCGACATGCTCTCGCGCATTCTCTATGGCTCGCGCATCTCGCTCTTCATCGGCCTCTCGGTGATGTTTGTCTCCGCCGTGATGGGCGTTCTGCTGGGCCTGCTCGCAGCCTTCTGGGGCGGCATCGTCGATGTCATCATCATCCGCGTCATGGATTTGATCCTCGCCATTCCAAGCCTCGTGCTGGCCATCCTCATCATCGCGGTCATCGGCCCCAATCTGACCAACACCATCGTGGCCGTGACCGTTGTGGGCCTGCCCTTCTATGTGCGCCTGGTGCGCGCCTCGGCAATCAGTGAACTCACCAAGGACTATGTCACCGCCGCCAAGGTGGCAGGCGTGGGCCCCCTCCGGCTCATGCTCTCAACCGTGCTGCCCAATTGCCTCGCCCCCCTCATCGTGCAAGCAGCGCTTGGCATTTCCGACGCCATCCTCGCCGCTGCGGGCCTGGGCTTTCTCGGGCTTGGCGCCCAGCCCCCGACGCCGGAATGGGGCTCCATGCTGGCCGATTCCCGCGACCTCATCACCTCGAACCCCTGGGTCATGGCCATGCCCGGCATTGCCATCCTGATTACCGTTCTTGCCATCAACCTCATGGGCGACGGCCTGCGTGACGCACTTGATCCGCGCCTGAAAAAGAGCTGAGTGATGCCCGATGCCATCATCAATGCGCTCGGAACCATTGCCGCCGCATTCGTCGGCGTCGTCACTTGGTATCTCGCCTCGCGCCATGACCGCCGGCGCGAAATATCGGAACGGGAAGCCCAGCGCCAGGCCGAGGAACGGCTGCGCGACCAGCGGGTTCTCGATATCGGCGTGGCATTGCATTCGGAAATCCTGGCCGGCATCGTCGCCAACCGGCGGCAACTGACCAGAGAAGACGCGGACTATGCCATGGCCCAGGAAACTCCCTTTGCCACCGCCGATGACACGGATTTTGTTTTTGATTCGGTAAAGGACGATCTTTCGATATTGCCGGCGGAAGTGATTCACTCCGTGGTGCAGTACTACCGCACCGCCAAGCAATCAAACCTGCTGACCGCCGACTTGCGCGATCCGTATTTTCTCAGGCAAACACCATCGGAAAAGCGCCGCATTGTCGGCTATCTCCTGCAGATCGTGGAAACCCAGAAAATCCCGGGTGAAGCAGCGCTTGTTGACCTCTCGGCATTTGCCGGCAAACAAGGTCTTGATCTGAGGGAAAATGAAACCCGCGCTGGCAAGCTGCTGTTGCAGGCCAGGGAAGAGATGAAGCTTATCTTCAAGAAATCGGAACGATCGGTCCGGACATCAAAGCCTCCTGAAAAACGAAAGCGCAAATTATCATAGTGCTATGAATATAGCGTAAACCAAGGGAAAAACAACCCGCATGCCACTGCTTGATATCAAGAACCTGACCGTTGAATTCAAGACCGCCAGCGGCTTCTTCCGCGCCGTGGACAATGTTTCCATGAATGTGGATGCGGGAGAGGTTTTGGCCATTGTCGGTGAATCCGGCTCCGGAAAATCCGTCTCCATGCTCGCCGTCATGGGCCTACTGCCCTGGACCGCAAAGATCACCGCCGATAAGATTGATTTTGATGGCCGCGATCTGCTCAGCATCACCCCCGCCGACCGCCGCAAGATCACCGGCAAGGACATGGCGATGATTTTCCAGGAACCCATGTCGAGCCTCAATCCCTGCTTCACCGTGGGATTCCAGCTCATGGAAGCGCTCAACACCCATCTCGACTTGGACAAAGCCGCGCGGCGCAAGCGCGCCATTCAGCTTCTCGAAGAAGTAGGAATTCCCGGTCCCGAAAGCCGCCTCTCCTCTTTCCCGCACCAGCTCTCCGGCGGCATGAGCCAGCGCGTGATGATTGCCATGGCGCTCGCCTGCAAGCCAAAGCTCCTCATTGCCGATGAGCCCACCACCGCGCTCGATGTCACCATTCAGGCGCAAATCCTTGAGCTTCTCGTGCGCCTGCAGTAGGAAACCGGCATGGCGCTTGTGCTGATCACCCATTCGATGGGCGTTGTCGCCGAAACGGCGGAACGGGTAAGCGTGCAATACGCGGGGCAAAAGGTTGAGGAACAACCCGTGGCCCAGCTCTTCACCACCCCGCGCCATCCCTATACGGCGGCCCTTCTCGCGGCCCTGCCGGAGCGCGCCCACGCGCGCCGCCTGCCTTCCATTCCGGGCGTGGTGCCCGGCCAGTTTGACCGCCCGGTC
Source organism: Hyphomicrobiales bacterium (assembly GCA_038251095.1). Taxonomy (GTDB): domain Bacteria; phylum Pseudomonadota; class Alphaproteobacteria; order Rhizobiales; family Aestuariivirgaceae; genus Aestuariivirga. Next base: position 213,335 of record JBBSBQ010000001.1, on the reverse strand, counting down.
GGCTGCCTGTTTTCGCCGCGTTGCATTTACGCAACGGATCTTTGCCGAACCACACAGCCCGCTATGAACTTTGGCGCGCTGTGCCATTATCCGCTGGGAAAGGTTGCCGCATGAGCCAGGTCCTGAATGCCCAAAACCTTACCCGCTACTACGCTGTCTCGCGCGGCGCCTTCAAGGAAACCTCCATCCTGAAAGCCGTTGATGGCGCCAGCTTTACCCTGGAGCGCGGCAAGACGTTGGCGGTCGTTGGCGAGTCCGGCTGCGGAAAATCCACCCTTGCCCGCCTTGTCACCATGATTGAACTGCCGACCTCCGGCACGCTCAACATCGGCGGCCACAACATTGTCGGCGCAAGCCGGGAAACCTTGCGCGCCCTGCGCCCGAAAGTGCAGATCGTGTTTCAAAACCCCTACGGTTCATTGAATCCTCGCCAGAAAATCGGCGCCATTCTCGAAGAGCCTTTGCTGGTGAATACCAAGGCGCCAAAAGCCGAGCGCCAGGAAAAAGCCCGCGCCATGATGGCGAGTGTCGGTCTGCGACCCGAACATTACGACCGTTATCCTCACATGTTTTCGGGGGGCCAGCGTCAACGCATCGCCATTGCACGCGCCCTGATGCTTGATCCTGAAATTCTCGTGCTCGATGAGCCGGTCTCGGCCCTTGATATATCCATTCAGGCGCAGGTCCTGAATCTCCTCGCCGACCTCCAGGAGAAGCACAACCTCGCCTATTTCTTCATCAGCCACGATCTTTCAGTGGTGAAACACATCGCCGATGAGGTGATGGTCATGTATCTGGGCCGCGTGGTGGAACAGGGCACGCGCGACAATGTTTTCAGGAACCCGCAGCACCCCTATACCAAGGCCCTGCTCTCAGCCACGCCCACGCCTGACCCCATGCGCAAGCGCGAGCGCATCGTCCTGAAAGGCGAACTGCCCTCTCCCCTGGCACCGCCACCGGGCTGCACCTTCCATCCCCGCTGCCCCATCGCCTTCGAGCCATGCAACAAGCTCAATCCCGCCCTCCTTGCCCATGACGACAGTCTTGTAGCATGCCACGCGGTGAACCCACCCACTGCGAATTCAAAGGCGGCCTGAAATGTCATCGCGTGCAGAACTTTCAACCGGTGAGGCCCTTGTGGGTCTGCTGGAAGCTTATGGCGTCGATACGATCTTCGGCATTCCCGGCGTTCATAATGTGGAAATGTACCGCGCCCTGCCGCGCTCTAAAATCAAGCATGTTCTGGTGCGCCACGAACAGGGCGCGGGCTTCATGGCCGATGGCTACGCCAGGGCCACGGGCAAGCCCGGCGTATGCTTCACCATTACCGGCCCCGGCCTGTTGAATATCCTGACGCCCATGGGCCAGGCCTGGTCCGATTCCAGCAACGTGATGGTGATCTCAACCGCGCTTGATATCGGCGATGCCGCGCAGGGCCGTGGCCGCCTCCATGAAATGCTGGACCAGCGCGCCGCCGCCGCCACCGTCACCAGCCTTGCCATGCGCGCCTACACCGCGCGCGACGTGCGCGATTGCATCGCCCGGGCCTTTGCCAATTTCGCCTCCGCCCGGCCGCGCCCCGCCTATCTCGAAATTCCGCTCGACGTTCTGCAGATGCCCGCTGGCGACGGCTGGACGGCCCGCTCGCTTCCCACCAAACCATCGCCCTCAAGAACCCAGATAGCTGCTGCAGCCAAAAAGCTCAACGGCGCAAAGACTCCCGTCATCCTCTTGGGCGGCGGCGCCTTGGAGGCCGGTCAGGCGGCTGTGCAGATCGCCGAAAAACTGGGTTGCGCCATTATCACCACCACGGCGGGCAAAGGTGCGGTGCGTGCCGATCATCCGCTCTGCCTCGGCTATTGTATGGGTAACCCGCAGATTCAAAACATGCTGCAGGCCGGCGATTGCGTGCTGGCCGTCGGCACCGAGCTTTCGGAAACCGATTTCTGGGATACCCAGGTTCTTGTCGACAAAAACCTGATCCGCATTGATATCGACCCCGCCGCCATTGCGAGACCCCATACGGCGGAAATTCCAGTTCTTGGCGACGCCAGGGAATCACTGGAGGCTCTTGCCCCGCTGGTCACCGCAAAGCCTGCGCAACCAAAACCCAAACTCGCCAAGGGCGAAGATGACGCACTCCGCATCATGCTGAGCAAGGTTCTCGGCACCATCCGCGAAGCCCTGCCGGAGGACACGGTGATTGCCTCCGACATGACGCAGATCGCCTATGCCGCAAATATCATTTTCCCCATGTATGTGCCGCGCACCTGGCTTCATCCCGTGGGCTTCGGCACCTTGGGCTTCGGCTTGCCCGCCGGCATCGGCGCGAAATTCGGCGTCGGCAAAAAACCTGTAGCCATCATGATCGGCGACTACGGCATCCAGTTCACCATCAATGAACTGGGAACCGCCGCCGAACACAAATTGCCCGTGGTGATCCTCATGTGGAACAACAACGCCCTTGGCCAAATCCGCGACGACATGGTGAGCAAGGGCATCCAGCCCAACGCCGTCACCCTGAAGAACCCGGATTTCCAGATGCTAGCCAAGGCCTATGGCTGCTACGCCGAAAAGCCCGCTTCGCTGAAGGCGCTTGCGGCTGCCATCAAAACAGCCCTCAGTGCCGATGGCCCCACCTTCATTGAAATGACCCCCGCCATGGTCAATGGCTAGCCACATGATCCGTAAAAGTGGGAACCGGTTTTGCGGAAAGATCATGTGCAAATAGAATCTGCGGCGGTAATCTTTGATGTCGATGGCGTGCTTCTCGAACTCACGCGCGCCGAGGAGGATGCCTTCTTCGTTCCGTTTGAGCGGCGCTATGGCCTCAAAGGTATTTCCCGCGACTGGAATTCCTATGCCATTCGCAACGACGAAAACATCATCGCGGAAATTCTCGCGCGCCACGGCCTGCCGGAGGATGAACATGCCGCAGTCGTTGCCGGCTACCTGGAAGTTCTCAAACTGCGGCTGGCGAATGGCACGATGGAAACCGTAGTCATTCCCGGAGCCCTCGAATTTTTGCAAAATCTTCATGGCAGTTTGAGAATAGGCATCGACACGGCAAATCTTCTTAGCACCGCCGAACTTCGCCTGAAGTACGCGGGGCTCTGGGATCATGTTTCCGCCTGCGCCCACGGGGCCGATGGCGGTGGCCACAAGCGCGAGATCCTGGCCCGCGCCATGGCCGCAACCGGCCTTCCCGGGAAGCGCATTGTCTATATCGGCGACAATCTCGACGATGTGGAGGCTGGCCTCTCAAATGGCGCCCTTTTCATCGGTTTCAGCAAGGACCCCAGCCGTCTGGCGGCGTTGAGGCGCGCCGGGGCCATCCACACCAGCAATAATCATCTGGATAGTTTTCGCCTGATCGGCCATCTATTGCAGCGATGAGTCGAAGAGAACATAAAAAGAATAAATTCGCGCCTTAGGATTTTACTTATGAACGATGCGAGCCAGTTTTCCCTTCTCACCACACGGCGTTTCCTTCCACTCTTCGTGGCCCAGGCGATCGGCGCCTTCAATGACAACGGCCTGCGCAATGCCATCACCATCCTCATCACCTTCGATCTCGCCATAAACCACGGCTGGAACGCCACGCTCTTCGTCCAGGCCGGCACCGCACTCTTCATCCTGCCCTATTTTCTCTTCTCGGCCATCGCCGGCCAGTTCGCCGACAAGTTCGACAAGGCTTTCATCGCCCAGCGCGTGAAACTCGTTGAAATCGCCGCCATGGTCTTTGGCGCCGGGGCCCTCTGGCTCGACAATCCCTATCTCGATCTCATGGTGCTGTTTTTTGCCGGCAGCCTCGCCGCCTTTTTCGGCCCCGTCAAATATGGAATCCTGCCGCAATACCTGAACCGCGACGAGGTCATCGCCGGCAACGCCATGATCGAGATGGGAACCTTTGTCACCATTCTCCTCGGCACCATGTTCGGGGGCTTCCTCGTGCTCGAAACCGGCGGCAGGAAAATCCTCTCGGGCGCTCTGATCTTTCTGTCGGTCGCAGCCTGGTATGCCACAACCCGCATGCCGCCCGCCCCTTCCACCAACCCTGAACTCGACATTGATTGGAACATTTTCAAGCAGACCGCAAAGCTTATGGGCTACGCCCGCGAACGCCATGATGTGTTTTGGTCTGTCATCGGCGCCTCCTGGTTCTGGTTCGTGGGCACCGTGCTGCTTGTGCAGTTTCCCGTATTCACCAAGGATGTCCTGCTCGCCAACGAGGACGTGGCCAATGCCTTCATCGCCACCTTCACCATCGGCATCGGCTTGGGCTCGATGATCACCAATCTTCTTCTCAAGGGTGAGGTCTCGGCGAAATACGTACCCGTGGCCGCCGTCATGATGACGGTATTCCTGATCGACCTCTATTTCGCCGCGGGTCAGGTCAGTGCCAGGCTCGCAGGCACCACGCTCAATGGCGCCAGTGTTTTCTTTTCCGGCTGGGCAAGCTGGCGTGTGGCCTTTGACCTGTTCATGACCGCGTTCTTCGGTGGGATCTATGCGGTGCCGCTGAACGCCATCATGCAGACCCGCGCATCGCCGCCCAAGCGCTCGCGCGTTATTGCCGCCAACAACCTGATCAACGCCATCTTCATGATCACCGCCACGGTGACCTCCGTCATCCTGCTGCAATTCATCTCGGCGCGCGGCTTGTTCCTCTGCCTGGGTCTGGCCAATGCGGTGGCGGCCATCTGGATCTGCTTCCTCCTGCCCCAGGAAACGCTGGCAAATTTTGCCAGGCAACTGTTCCGCCTCCTCTACCGCGTCGAGGTAAAGGGCCTCGATAACTACAAGGCCGCGGGCCGCAGGGCGGTGATCGTTGCCAATCACACCTCGTTTCTCGATGGCCCCCTGCTGTCTGCTTTCCTGCCCGACCGCACGACCTTTGCCATCAATGCCTACATGGCAAGGCGCTGGTGGGTGAAGCCCGCCTTCGCGCTGTTTGACCTCGCCCCGATTGACCCCGGCAATCCCCTGTCGCTCCGCACCCTCGTTGCCGCCGTGAAAAAGGGCAAGCGCGTGGTGATTTTCCCCGAGGGCCGCATCACCGTGACCGGCACCCTGATGAAGGTGTATGAAGGCCCCGGCGCCATTGCCCAAATGGCCGACGCCAAGGTTTTGCCCGTGCGCATTGATGGCACGCAATTCTCCAAATTTTCCAGGATGCGCGGCAAGCTGCGCCAGCGCTGGTTTCCTAAAATCACCATCACCTTCCTGCCGCCGGTGAAATTCGATGCTCCGCCGGAACTGCGCGGCTCGCGCCTGCGCGAACACCAGGCAGACAAGCTCTACGACGTTATGACCGACATGGTCTTCTCCACCTCGAACACCGAGCAGACGCTTTTCGAATCCCTGCTTGATGCCCGCGCCACCCACGGTGGCAGCCACAAGATCGTTGAAGATATCAGTCGCCAGCCCATTACCTATAACCGCGTCGTCATGGGCAGCTTCATTCTTGGGCGCAAGATTGCAAAACTTACGCCCAAGCAGAAAACCGTCGGCGTGCTTCTGCCCAACGCCATTGGCGCGCTCCTCACGCTCTTTGGCCTGCAGGCTTTTGGCCGAGTGCCCGCCATGCTGAATTTCTCGACAGGTGCCATCAACATGTCGGCGGCCTGCATTGCCGCCCAGGTCACCACCATCATCTCATCGCGGAAATTCATCGAAACCGCGGAAATGGAAGGCGATATCGCCATCCTCTCCAAGAACTGCCAGATCATCTACCTCGAGGACGTGCGCGAGGCGATCGGCAAGGGCGACAAGCTCTACGGCCTCTTCACCAGGTTTTTCTCCCGCACCGCCCTTTGGCTATCAAAGGCCGGCAGGGATCCTGATAGCGCCGCCATCATCCTCTTCACCTCGGGTTCGGAAGGCGTGCCCAAGGGCGTAGTGCTGTCCCACCGAAATCTCAATGCAAACCGGCTGCAGGCCGCCGCCCGCATCGGCTTCAGCGCCCAGGACATTGTCTTCAACGCCATGCCCATGTTTCATGCCTTTGGCCTGCTGGGCGGAACCCTGCTTCCTGTCCTCTCCGGCGTTTACAGCTTCTTCTATCCCTCGCCGCTGCACTACAAGATCGTGCCGGAACTCTGCTACGACACCAATGCCACCGTGCTTTATGGCACCGATACGTTCCTTGCCGGCTATGCCCGCACCGCCAATCCCTATGATTTCTTCAGCATGCGCCTGATCGTCTCCGGTGCCGAGCGGGTGAAACAGGAAACCCGCGAAGTGTGGATGGAGAAATTCGGCCACCGGATTCTCGAAGGTTATGGCGCCACCGAATGCTCGCCCGTCATTGCCATCAATACGCCCATGCACAACCGTTCGGGAAGTGTGGGGCGGCTTTTGGACCGCATCGAGTATCGCCTGGAACCCGTCGAAGGCATCGCCTCGGGCGGCCGGCTCTTCGTGAAAGGCCCCAACGTGATGTTGGGATACTTGCGCGCCGATAACCCCGGCGTCGTCGAAGCCCCGCCTGACGGCTGGTATGACACGGGCGATATTGTCGAAGTCGATGAGCACCGCTTCGTCACCATTCTTGGCCGGGCCAAGCGCTTCTCAAAAATTGCCGGCGAAATGGTCTCGCTCACCGCCGTTGAGACAAAACTGCTGGTGGCCTTCCCCGGCGAAAACTTCGCCGTCGTTGCCATTCCCGACGAGAAAAAGGGCGAGCAGTTGATCCTCTTCACCACCATGGCCCAGCCCGAGCGCACCGTGATTGCCGAAGGATTGAAAAGCCGCGGTGCGTCCGATCTCATGATTCCAAAAGTCCTGGTGCATTTGGGTGAAATTCCGCTCCTCGGCTCCGGCAAGACCGACTATGTCACCTTGACCCGAATCTCGATTGAGGGGGCCAATGGCTGACGGCAGGGCCCAACAGCTTGCCCTGCAGCTGGTGGAGCAGGCCGCTCGCATCATGGGAGCGCCCCGCCTCATCCCCATCAGCTTTGCCCATGTGGATGCCTGCTTTTACACGGGACAGTCCCACGTCGATTTCGTGAGATTTCTTCTTGAGCACGGCGCAAAACTTTCCGTGCCCACTTGGACCAACAACAGCGTGGCCAGCCCTGATGACGGCGGCCTCAGGCCTGAACGTTCCGATCCCGCAATGGTGCGCGGAGCCCATGAGTTGATGGAACTCTACGCACAGCTCGGCTGCAAACCCACCTGGACCTGCGCGCCCTACCACCTGGCAGGCGGGCCGAAATTTGGCGACAATATCGCCGTGGGTGAATCAAATGCGGTGGCCTTTTACAATTCCGCCATCGGAGCCCGCACCAATAAATATGGCGACTACCTGGATGTCGCCTGTGCCCTCACCGGCCTCGCACCCTTCGCCGGACTCCATACGGATGAAGGCCGCATAGCCGATATTCATTTTTCCTGTGCGTCCATTGCCGATTTGTGGAAGCGCCAGGACATTTTCTTCCATCTCCTCGGCCATATCGTGGGCCGCAAGGCAGGCCGCCGCATCCCGGTGATATCCAATCTTCCAAGGGAAACTACTACTGATCAGCTTAAGGCCCTCTGTGCCGCTGGCGCGGCTTCGGGCGGCGTCGAACTCCTCCATGTGGTCGGAGTAACGCCTGAAGCACCGACATTGCACACGGTGTTCAAGATGGGCGAGACCTTTGAATTCACAACTGACCATTTGAAAGCCGCCCACCATGAGCTTTCCACATTCAACGATGGCCCTCTTGATGCCGTTGCTCTCGGCACGCCACATTTTTCACTTTCCGAATTTGCCGCGCTGGTGAAGCTGCTGGATGGACGCAAGGTGAAAACCACCACTTACATTTCCACCAGCCGCGGCATCCGCGAAATACTCATCGCCAAAGGCTGGCTCAAACTTCTGCAAGAGTCGGGTGTCACTATCCCCGTCGATGTCTGCACCTACTATTCGCCAAAAATTCAGGGCCTCAAAGGCCGGGTGATGACCAATGCAGCGAAATGGGCCTATTACGCGCCAGGCATGCTGGGCGTTGCGGTTTGCTTTGGCAGCTTGAAGGAGTGCGTGGAAAGCGCCGTGTTGGGCGCTGTCTGGCGCGACCGCGATTTATGGCCAAATCCATGACGGTGCTTCACGCAGGCATAGCCCAAGGGCCTGTCCTCCTGCTCGATGAACCCCTGAGTTTCTGGGGCGCTTTCGATCCCCGCAGCGGCATCATCATCGACATTCACCATCCGCAGAAGGGACGAAGCCTCACAGGCAAAATCCTCATGATGCTGGAAAGCCGGGGTTCTGGCAGCGCCCCCGGCGGCCTGGCCGAAGCCATCAGGCTTGGCACCGCACCCGCCGGAATCATCCTGGTGCAGCCCGATATCAACCTCGCCGTCGGCGCCGCCGTGGCCGAAACCCTCTATGGCAAGGCCTGCCCGGTTCTGGCCGTACCCACTTCGAAATTTTGGGAACTCTCCAAATCAGCCTATTTGCATATCTCCCATGACGGCAGGGTCGGGCCATCCCTCGACCATGGCTGAGTCCTCGGCTAGAAGGCCCCCATGAAACTTGCATCCATCACCCAACGCCTGAGCGGCCTCGGCTCCGACAAATGGGCCGTGCATATTGAAGGCAAGTGCCGCGCCGAGGCCGGCGAAGACCTGATATTCCTTTCGATCGGCGAACCCGACGCGCCCACTCCAACATCCATCATGGATGTGGTGAACACCCGGATGCGCGCCGGCCGCTACAAGTATGCGGCGAGCCGTGGCGAATCCGAACTCCTCGACGGCCTCTCGGCGCAATATACCAAAAGCACCGGCAGACCGGTAAGCACCCAGCAATTCATCTTCCTGCCCGGCACGCAGACCGCTCTGTTCGTGGCCCTGCAGGCAACCGTTGAGCTGAGCGACGAAGTGCTGATGGCCGATCCCTACTACGCCACGTACGAAGGCGTCATCGCAGCAGCGGGCGGCACTGCCGTTCCCGTAGGAGTTGACCCCGACAATGGCTTCCATTTGAAAGCTGCTGATCTCGAATGCGCCATCACGCCAAAAACCCGCGCCCTTCTGCTCAACACGCCGAGCAACCCCACCGGGGCGGTGCTGACGCGTGAAAGCATTGCCCAGATCGGCGATGTTTGCGAACGCCATGACCTGTGGATCATCTCCGACGAAGTCTACGCCACCATGACCTATTGCAACACCGTGTTCGCCTCGCCCTTCGATGAGAAGCACCTGGAAAAACGCACCATCGTTGTCTCCTCGCTGTCGAAATCCCACGCCATGCCCGGTTTCCGCTGCGGCTGGCTGGCCGCATCCGAGGAATTTATCGAAGCCGCATTGCCGCTCACCGAAACCATGCTTTTCGGCTCGCAGGCCTTCCTTGAGGATGCCGCGGCCTTTGCGCTAGCCAATCATTTCCCAGAAGTGGATGCCATGAAGCAGAGCTACGAGCGCCGCGCCCGCGCTTTGGTTGCCGGATTGAATGGCGCCAAAAACATTTCCGCCCGCATGCCCGAAGGCGGCATGTTCGTCATGGTCGATGTGCGCAAGACAGGTCTATCAGGTGAAGACTTCGCACGTAAATTGCTGACCCAAGAAAATGTCGTCACCATGCCCGGCGAAAGCTTCGGCGCCGGCGGCGCCGGCCACGTGCGCGTGGCGCTGACGGTGGACGAAACGCAAATCACCGAGGCTTGCAAGAGGATTGCACGGCTGGCGGCGTCGCTCTGAACTAAATCACCTGATACCCAAATTCTTCCGCCTGTTCCGTCAGCCATTCCCAGAAGCTTTCCGAGAATCCGCGGAACACCGAAAGCTCGAAGGCATCCCGCCCCACGCGCGTGAGATGCACGCCCACATGGGCAATTTGCGTCAACGCACTTCGCCCAATCTCAAATTCGCTCTCATGCAGATCAACCGGCGTGCCTTTGCACAAGACCTGGCGCACCTTCGGTCCTTCGATCCGGATGATCACCCGCCCATGGCTCTGGTCAGAGCACGAGGCGAGGCCTTCAAGCTTTTTCCGCACCTCATCAAAGGGCCTGTCTAGAACGAAATACTGCTCCGCCCCTGCCCACTGCACGGTGGCCCCGCGCCAGTTTTTCAGGGCATCGGCAAGCGCCTTCGCTTTGCCCTTGCGCGCAATCACCATCGAAATAAGTGCGGGGTCCCGCACCGAAAGTGTCACGCCCGGCGCGCCATGATCAGTACCAAATCGGCCTTGGATGGCAATGTCGGCAAGCGGCGAGACTCTTTGGAATTTGTCAGACATGGAGTTTCCTGTTCTCCCTGTCATAATGCATGGGATCGCAGATCACGCCGAACATGTGAATATTGCGGACACCATCGAAAATTTTCACCACTTCGCCATGCCGTTCGCGGCCATTGGAGAGTAGCGCCAGCCCCAGCCACATGTTCAGCATGGGCGACCACGCGAGCGAAGAAATATAACCCTGGTCCGCTGCCATCGACGGCGTATCATCCTTCTTCAGGATATGGGAGCCCGAACGAATTTTGTCCGTCGCATCGAACGGCCTGATCCCCACGACGCAATGACGGTTTTTGTCCGTGAGGCCCTCGCGCGCCGCCATCATTCGCCCGATGTAATCCTTCTTGGACGACATCATTTTTCCAAGGCCGAGGTCCGCCGCTGTCGTCGTGCCATTCAGCTCGCCGCCGGCGACATGGCCCTTCTCGATGCGCATGATCGACAGCGCTTCAATACCATAGGGCACGATGCCGAATTCCTCGCCCGCCTGCATGATCGCGCGCGCCACCAGATTTCCGTAATCGGCAGGCACCGCCAGCTCATAGGCATGCTCGCCGGAAAACGAAATACGGAACAGCCGCGCGTTCATGCCGCCCAGAATGCTGATCTCCTTCGCCGCAAGAAAAGGAAAGCTCGCGTCATCCAAAGTCACCTTGTCAACGATCTTCTGCAAAGTGAGCCGCGCTTTCGGCCCGGCGACAGCCATCTGCGCCCACTGTTCTGTCACTGAAACATACTGCACATCAAGCTCAGGCCAATGGGCCTGGTGGCAGAATTCCATGTGGCTCATGACCCGCGCCGCATTGGCCGTGGTCGTCGTCATCAGGAAATGATCGGGCCCAAGCCGCGACGTCGTGCCATCATCAAACACGATGCCGTCTTCGCGCAGCATCAGGCCATAGCGCGCCTTGCCCACATCAAGCGTTGAGAAGGTATTGCAATAAAGCCTATTCAGAAATTCCGCTGCGTCCTTCCCCTGCACATCGATCTTGCCAAGGGTGGACACATCACAGAGGCCAACCCGTTCGCGCGTTGCCAGAACCTCGCGCGAGGCGCTGGCCAGCCAGTCCTCGCCTTCTTGCGGAAACCAGGAGGAGCGCATCCACAGGCCCGTTTCGACAAAAACCGCGCCAAGCTCATCCGCCCACTCATGCAGCGGCGTTTTGCGCACCGGCTGGAAATGATGTCCGACAAAGGGTCCTGCGATAGCGCCAAAGGAAACCGGCGTGTAATAGGGCCGGAACGTGGTGGTGCCCACCTGGTCCATCGTCCGGCCTGTGGCCTCCGCCAGGATGGCAATGGCATTTACATTGCCGAGCTTGCCCTGGTCCGTCGCCATCCCCGCCGTGGTGTAGCGCTTGGCCAGCTCAATGTCGCGGTAGCCCTCCTGCGCCGCCAGCGGTAAATCCTTCGCCGTCGAATCATTCTGGTAATCGACAAAGGCCTTGCCGGTTGATTCTTTCACCCACCACATCGGCGTGATCGCAAAGGCCTCATCCCGGCATTTCGGAACAGCGGGCGCCTTGCCCTTCAGCGTTCCGGCGCGCGCCCCGTCAGCCAGGCATTCCGACAGCAGCATCCGGCCCGCCGCCGATCCCGCCGCGACAAAGGCATTGCCAACATCAGGCGGCACAAATCCGGCAATGCGCTCATCCCATTTGGGTTTGGCACCGCGATGGCACATCAGGTTGACGATCGGGCTCCAGCCGCCCGACATGGCAACTGCGTTGCAGGGAATAACGCGGTGACCATTGAGTTCCACAGCGGTAACACGCCTGCCGCCCTTGACATTCACGATGACATCGCCTGATTTTCTGGGATCGATAATCGCTTCCACATGAATGCCATGAGCACGCAAATCACGTGCGGTACGCTGCCCGGAATCATTGTTGGTGAACACCACAACCGATTTGCCCGCCGCTGCGGCATAACGGTTCGCATACGTGCGCATTGCTGAGGCCAGCATCACTCCCGGCACATCATTACCGCCAAACACGATGGGGCGCTCTTCCGCTCCCGTCGCCATCACCGCGCCCTTGGCCATGATGCGCCAATAGCGCTGCCGGGGCTCGTAAGGGCTGGGTTCCAGCACATGGTCATTTACCCGCTCGACGGCCCCAAAAATATTGCCGTCATACCAGCCGAAAATTGTTGTGCGCGGCATCAGGGTGACATTAGGCATGGCGCTGAGTTCGGCAATCGTGGCCATGGCCCATGCGTGACCTGAAACGCCAGCGATCTCTTCATTCTCATTGAGCAGCGAACCGCCAAGCGCCGAACTTTCATCCGCAAGAATGACGCGCGCACCCGAACGCGCCGCCGTTAGCGCCGCCATCAGGCCAGCAGGACCGGAACCCACCACCAGCAGATCGCAATGCGCATAGGCCTTTTCATATTTGTCCGGATCAGCTTCCTTGGAGGCGCTTCCCAACCCGGCAGCTTTCCGAATGAGGGGCTCATAGATTTTTTCCCAGAAGCTTTTGGGCCACATGAAGGTCTTGTAATAAAACCCCGCCACGAACATGGCCGAGGCCAGCGAATTCAGGGCACCTATATCGAACTCGAGCGACGGCCAGCGGTTCTGGCTTCGCGCCACCAGGCCATCATAGAGCTCAATCATCGTGGCACGCGTGTTCGCCTCCTTGCGCGCACCCACGCGCAGTTCCACCAGCGCATTGGGCTCCGAACTGCCCGCCGAAATAACGCCCCGCGGCCGGTGATATTTGAACGAGCGTCCCATGAGATGCACGTCATTGGCAATCAGCGCCGAAGCGAGCGTATCACCGGCAAATCCCGTAAAGGCCTTGCCGTCAAAGGTGAAATCCAGCAGCGTGGCGCGGTCAGTCAACCCGCCCTTGTCCAGACGAAAGCCCGTCATGGCGCAACCCGCTTCTTCGCATAGTCCCGCGCCGTCACCACAGTGAAGATTTCATGCGTCTGCGTATCCCTAGTCACCACCAGCCAGGTCCGGCAGCCGTTGGAATGATGTGCGTATTCGTCGAAGCGGCCCTTGGGATTATCGCGCAGATAAACATAGTCAAACCACTGATCCATTGTCTTGGGATCATTGGAAGCTGGCCTTTGAATGGAAGCATCGCCATTGAAGGTGAACTCTTCCACGGGCCGCGTTCCGCAATGGGGGCATTTGATCAGCATGGCTGTTTCATTTCAATGCAAATTGGGCGAAGCGCCCTGCCCCTTTTCATCGATCATGTAGCCCCGGCGGAACCGGTCCAGGCGGTAAGCCGCGTTCAGCTTGTGCGGTTCATTGTTTGCAATCGTATGGGCAAAGCACCAGCCCGAGGCCGGCGTGGCCTTGAAGCCGCCGTAGCACCAGCCCGCATTGAGATAGAGCCCGTCAATTGACGTTTTGTCGATGATCGGCGAGCCATCCATCGACATGTCCATGATGCCGCCCCACGAGCGCAGCACCCGCACCCGCGCAAGACTGGGGATCATAGCAACCCCCGCCTCGATCACATGTTCCACCATCGGCAGGTTGCCGCGCCGGGCGTAGGAATTGTAGCCATCGATATCGCCACCGAATACCAGCCCGCCCTTGTCCGATTGCGAGACATAGAAATGCCCGGCCCCAAACGTCACCACGCCGTCAATGTAGGGTTTCAGCCCTTCCGACACGAAGGCCTGCAGCACATGGCTTTCAATCGGCAGCTTCAGCCCCGCCATAGAAGCCACTTCCGAGGAATTGCCCGCCGCCGCTAGGCCAAGTTTCTTGCAACCGATAAATCCCCGGTTGGTTTGCACGCCCACAACCTTGCCCTTCACCGTCTTGATGCCGGTGACTTCACAGTTCTGGATGATGTCAACGCCGCGTGAATCCGCACCGCGTGCATAGCCCCAGGCCACTGCATCATGGCGCACCGTGCCGCCGCGCCGCTGCAAAATGCCGCCCTTGATCGGAAAGCGCGCATTGTTGAAATCAAGGAACGGATACATCTCACGTACCCCCTCCGCATCCAGCAGTTCCGCATCCACTCCGTCAATGCGCATGGCATTGCCGCGCCGCGCGAAGGCATCGCGCTGTGGATCCGTATGGCAGAGGTTCAAGACGCCGCGCTGCGAGACCATGGCATTGAAGTTGAAATCCTGCTCCAGCCCCTCCCACAATTTCATCGACCATTCGTAAAACGGATTGTTCCCCGGCAGCATATAATTGGAGCGGATAATGGTGGTATTGCGCCCGACATTGCCGGAGCCCAGCCAGGATTTTTCCAGCACCGCCACATTGCTGATGCCATGCACTTTCGCCAGGTAATAGGCGGTGGCCAACCCATGCCCGCCGCCCCCGATGATGATGACGTCATAGTCCTTTTTGGGCTGCGGATCGCGCCACGCCGCCGGCCACTTCTTGTGGTCCGACAGCGTGTTCTTGAGGAGTGAAAAGACGGAGTATTTCATTTCAGATTTTTCTTTTTCTCCATGGTCGGGCTTGACCCAACCATGGAGAGATGATGTCTAACAATCCAGCGTCATGTCCCGCTCCCATTGCGTGAGGTGACGGCAATACTGGTTCCATTCCGCGTGCTTGAGCTTGAGATAGGCCGACGAAATTTCGGCCCCCAGTGCCTCGCGCAAATACATGTCCTTTTCGAAATTGCGCAGCGCATCAAGCAGGTTGAGCGGCAGCTTCTTGGCGTTCTTCACAGTGTGCCCTTCCGCATACATGTCGATATCAAGCCGCTTGCCGGGATCCATCTTCGCTTCAATGCCATGCATGCCCGCCGCCATGATGGAGGCCAGCATGAGATAGGGATTAGCCGCATTGTCCGGCAGGCGGAATTCCGTGCGTCCCGCGTCTGGAATGCGCACCATGTGCGTGCGGTTGTTGCCGCCGAAAGTCACTGTGTTGGGCGACCATGTGGCTCCCGAAACCGTGCGCGGCGCATTGATGCGTTTGTAAGAGTTGACCGTCGGATTGGTAATCGCCACCAGTGATTCCGCATGGTGAATCAAACCGCCCAGGAAGTTATAGGCCATGGGCGACAGGCCCATCTCATCCTTGGCATCGTCGAACAGGTTCTTCTTGCGCGCATTGTCCCACACCGAAAGATGCACATGGCAGCCGCTGCCCGTGAGATTGATAAAGGGCTTGGGCATGAAGGTGGCACGCAACCCGTGCTTTTCCGCAATGGATTTCACCATGAACTTGAAG
The DNA here is from genome assembly GCA_038251095.1 of Hyphomicrobiales bacterium. Taxonomy (GTDB): domain Bacteria; phylum Pseudomonadota; class Alphaproteobacteria; order Rhizobiales; family Aestuariivirgaceae; genus Aestuariivirga. The sequence continues at coordinate 197,934 of JBBSBQ010000001.1, read as the reverse complement.
AATGCAAGCTGGTCCGCCGTTGTCAGCGCGTCATTGAAGTCCCAGTTGATTTCGAACTGGCCATTGGCGTCCTCGTGATCATTCTGATAGGGGCCCCAGCCCAGTTGGATCATGGTGGAGGAAATCTCGGTGATCACGTCGATGCGGCGCATGATCGCCGCCTGGTCATAGCAGGGCTTTTCCTGCGTATCCCGCCCATCGGAAATCTGCGATCCGTCTGCATTGATCAAAAAGAATTCCGGCTCGACTCCGGCCATGAGCTTGAGATTGCTCTTGGCGGTTTTCTCCATGGCCTTCTTCAGCGCATAGCGCGGTGCTTGTTCCAAAGGCTTGCCGCTCATCCAGGGATCGCCCGCAACCCAGGCCACATCCGGTCGCCACGGCAGGGGAATAATCGCATTGGGGTCAGGCATCACTAGGATGTCCGGGTGCGCCGGGGTCTGGTCAAGCCAGGTGGCAAAGCCAGCAAAACCGGCGCCCGCCTTCTGCATTCGCGTTGCCGCTTCCGCCGGCACCAGCTTGGCGCGTTGCGTGCCAAACAGGTCAGTGAAATTGAACAAGAAGAACTTTACCTTGTTCTTCTTGGCATATGCTTCGAGTTCCCCAGCCATCTATTTTCTCTCCCTGCTATCATTTTTGAGTGTCATCGTGTTGCAATCACGAACGCTGCGCCGCCCATGACGGCGGCGCTTGTCCGGTTGGCAATGCGCACGGCGCGCGGGCTCTTGAGCCAGTGCCGCGCCTGCGCGGCAATCATCACCCAGGTAAGATCGACGGCCACGATCACCGCCACCATGGTGACCGTAAGCTCCACCCAGCCCATCAACGAAATGCGCGCGAGGTCAACAATGGAAGGCAGCAGCGCCAGATAAAAGACCATGATCTTGGGATTGCCCAGCGTAATGGCCATGCCCGTGAAAAACAGCCGCCATGAAGAATCGCCCGCTGGCAGCACCTCATCCTTGACCTCGGAAGGTGCGGTCCACATCCGGTAGGCCAAGTAAAGCAGATACGCCACGCCCAGATATTTCAGGATCACGAAGGCCCAATAGAAAGTCTGCGCCATGACGCTGAGGCCGAAAACCGCCGCTGTCAGCCACAGCGCTTCGCCAAACCACATGGCGGCAAGGAGCGGCATGACGCTGCGCCAGCCGCCGGTCAGAACCCGCGCCACCAATGCCGCAACACTGGGGCCGGGCGAGCTTGAGTTTATGAAAAGTGCTCCGGCGAAAATGGCAAGGACGGTGATTTCCAAAACTGGTCTCCCTACGAAATCCCCATCCTAATACCCGCCCCGCCCCGGAATCCAGTCTGTTCCTGCAAGGGGGACTTGCGCCATGGCCGCGGCTTCCACCGTGAGCGCACAGAGGTCTTCCGGCTCAAGGTTGTGCACATGCGATTTGCCATTGGCCCGCGCGATGGTCTGCGCTTCCAGCGTCATCACCTTCAGGTAGTTGGAAAGCCGGCGCCCCGCCTTCACCGGATCGAGCCTCTTGGCCAGTTCCGGATCCTGCGTGGTAATGCCAGCGGGATCGCGTCCCTCATGCCAGTCGTCATAGGCGCCGGCCGTTGTGCCGAGTTCATTGTATTCTGCTTCATAATGCGGGTCATTGTCACCCAGCGCCACAAGCGCGGCCGTGCCGATTGACACCGCGTCAACACCAAGCGCCAGGGCCTTCGCCACATCAGCACCATTGCGGATGCCGCCGGAAACGATGAGCTGAACCTTGCGGTGCATATTAAGTTCCTGCAAGGCGCGAACCGCCGGACGGATGCAGGCAAGCGTCGGCTGGCCCACATGCTCGATGAACACTTCCTGGGTGGCGGCCGTGCCGCCCTGCATGCCGTCCAGAACCACGACATCGGCCCCGGACTTCACCGCTAGGGCTACATCGTAGTAAGGCCGGGCTCCGCCGATCTTCACATAGATCGGTTTTTCCCAATTGGTGATTTCGCGGAGTTCATTGATCTTGATTTCAAGATCATCAGGCCCGGTCCAGTCCGGATGGCGGCAGGCCGAACGCTGGTCGATGCCTTTCGGCAGACAGCGCATGGCAGCAACGCGATCGGAAATTTTCTGGCCCAGCAACATGCCGCCGCCGCCGGGCTTTGCGCCCTGTCCGATGACGATTTCAATGGCATCGGCCTTGCGCAAATCGACCGGGTTCATCCCATAGCGCGACGGCAGATACTGATAGACCAAGGTCTTGGATTGCCCGCGCTCCTCCGGCGTCATGCCGCCGTCACCCGTCGTCGTCGACGTGCCGGCAATAGTTGCGCCGCGCCCCAAGGCTTCCTTGGCCTGCGCCGAAAGCGAGCCAAAGCTCATGCCCGCAATGGTGATCGGAATTTTCAGTTCAATCGGCGTCTTGGCAAAGCGTGTGCCGAGCACAACATTGGTGCCGCATTTTTCCCGGTAACCCTCCAGCGGATAGCGCGAGATGGACGCCCCCAAGAACAGCAGGTCATCGAAATGCGGCAGCCTGCGCTTGGCGCCGCCCCCACGGATGTCATAAATGCCGGTGCTCGCGGCCCGGCGGATTTCGGAAAGCGTGTAATCGTCAAAGGTTGCTGATTTGCGCGGCAGCGTGCGGGGAGTTTTATCCATCTTGTCCTCAGTATGCGTCCGCGTGATCGACGCTGAAATTGTAAAGCTTGCGCGCCGAGCCATAGCGGCGGAAGTCCGATGGCTTCTCCTTGCGCTTGGCGGCCTTCAGTAGGCGCTCAAGATCGGCGAGGTGTTCCGCCCGCATTTCCTTCTCGATGCAATCGGCCCCAAGGCTTGCCACCTTGCCCTTCACATAGAGCCGCGCTTCATAAATGGAATCGCCCAACGCGTCGCCCGCATCGCCACAGACGATTAGATTGCCGCGTTGTGCCATGAAGGCCGACATGTGGCCGACCGAGCCGCCCACCACAATATCAATGCCCTTCATCGAGATGCCGCAGCGCGACGATGCGTCGCCCTCGATCACCAGCAGCCCGCCATTGCCCGTGGCGCCGGCCGATTCCGATGAATTGCCCTTCACCCAGACAACGCCCGACATCATGTTTTCAGCCGTGCCCACGCCCGCATGGCCATGGATGGTCAACTCCGCGTGGCTGTTCATGCCGCCGCAATAGAAACCCACATGGCCCCTGATATCAATCTGCAGCGGCCCATCAAGGCCCACCGCAATGGAATGCTGGCCCTTGGGATTCTGAATGACCCAATGCTTTTCGTTGGTGTTCCTGGGCAAGCTGTGAAGCTGCGAGTTGATGCCCCGCACCCCAACCTTGTGAAGATCAAGCTCGTTCATGCGTGTCCGCCCCAAGTGTAAACGACTGTCGGTTCCGGTTCCCAGATTTTCGCCGTGTCCGCACCGGGCAAATGCGCGATAGCACGGTATTCCGTCGCCATTGCAACCCAGTCATCGGTCTCTGCCATCACCGCATGCTTGCAGGCGATGGGATCACGCACCACCGCAAAGCCATCCGCCGTGCCGACGAGAAAGGTGTAAAACCCATCGAGATCGCGAAGCCCATCTTCCAGCGCTTCCTTCAACGTGGCTCCGCCGCGCAGTTTCCAGGTCATGTAGGCAGCAGCCACCTCCGTGTCGTTCTCGGTCTGGAAATCCATGCCCTCCTTGCGGAGATTCTCCCGCAGGCGGTTGTGGTTGGAAAGTGAGCCATTATGCACCAGGCAAAGGTCAGCACCGGTCGCAAAGGGGTGCGACCCCGCCGTTGTCACCGCGCTCTCCGTGGCCATGCGGGTGTGGCCGATGATGTGGGTGCCTGCCGCTTCGTCGAGATCAAATTTGTCATAGACATTGGCAGGCAGGCCCACTTCCTTGAAAATCTCAATGGTATGGCCGGAACCCACAACGCGCACTTGCGGATGATGGGCTTTCAGCCAGGCAATGACCGCAGGCTCCTTGCCAGTGGTCACCAATATGCAGTGATTGCCGATCCTCTTCACCGTGCACTCGCATTTGAGCGCCTTCTCCAGCCCCACATCGATTTTCTTCCAGTCATAATTGCTGTCATCATGGGCCAGCGAAAATTTCGTCTGCGCCTTTTTTACCGGATTGCGGTAAATTGCAACGCCCGCCGAATCCGGCCCGCGATTGGTCATCTCAATGATCATGGGCTTGAACATTTTGCCCAGCTTGGGCTTCAACTTGGGATTCTTGAGATAAAGACCGACAATGCCGCACATGGAGTAAGCCTTCCTGCAATAGTGTTGGTCGACTGTAACAGGGCGTAATTGCAATATCAACTACTGGGAAACTATTATTCACACAGGTAAATAATTGGGTTATGCGAATTTCAGTTCTTGATCCTGCACTGCGCATTCTTGGAGGGCATTTCACCGACCTGGACCTGCGTCTTGCCGCCCATTGGGCGGCGCAGGGACATACGGTCAGCGTTCATGGCAGAAAAACTGCGGTTGCGCCTCTGGACCAGCTGTTTATCAGCGCAATTGCCGGTTTTAGACGCACCTTCACCTCACCTTCATCCGAGTGGTCAAAACCCGGTTTTGACGATGTCGAAAGGCTTCGGCTCGAGGCCGCCGCTTACCATCAGGACATCCTGAAACTCGAGACAGCCGACCTGATTGTCTGGCCAAGCGCAAGTGCCTCCAGTGCCATGGCCCACGCCCTTTACGGCCTTGGGACGCCTGCGGTTTTGACACTCTTTGAGCATCCCGGTTTCAACTCAAGCGACAGTCCGGGCGCCTTCGCCGCCGCCCGGGACTACATGCGGCTTCGCCGCCAGAAGGTGGCGTGGGGTCTTCATGTTGAAGATTTCATGCCCCTCTGGAATTCGGTGCTGGGGCCTGGAAATATCCAGCTCCTGCCCTATCCCACGGCGGGAAAGCCCCATCTCCATAAGCCCTCCAAGCCCCTACGCATCGGGATTGCAGGAGCTCTTCGTTCGGAACGCCGCAGTGATCTTGTGCTGCCGCTTGTTCAGAGTTTCCTCGGCAAGGGGTTTGTCGTAAGCCTGCAGGATAGCTTGAACCTCGTGCCGGCGTTCGCCCATGACCGGCTGGAACGGTTTGGATATCTTCAGGACCTGACGCCGGTAATTGCCGCTTGCGACCTTGTTGTCTGGCCCGCGATAGCGGAGAGGTACTTGCGTCGCCCATCGGGCATCGTTGCCGAATCGATCGCCTGCGGCGTCCCCCTTGTCATGTCGTCGGCCTGCTATCCATCCGAAATGGCCATCACACAGGGAGCGGCGGTTTTTTTCCAGCGCCCCTTTCTTGCGGAAATTATGGAGGCCGTGGACAGGGCAGCCGCACAGATCGAGGCATTGCGGGAAAAAGCCCTGCTTTGCGCCAGGCGCTGGAACAGAAAGCATGGCCTCGAAAGGCTGGCAGACAGGATTGTGGAACTGGCGGGGGCGGGCTGAACTAATCATCCCGCCGGTAGCTAATTACGCTCAAATAGCGCGCCGGCAGCTTTTTCAGCTCTTCCGGCCCATGCGGCACGTCGGCGTCGAAAAACAGAGTATCGCCGGGGTGCATGTCATAGGTCTTGTCGCCATGGCGGTACACCACATTGCCTTCGAGCATGTAAAGCATCTCAAGCCCGCCATGCTGAAAGGTTGGGAACACGTCAGATTGGGCCGTGAGCGTGATCATGTAGGGCTCGACCATGACCGCCCCGTGCGGGCTGTGGCCCAGCAACTGGTATTGGTGGCCCGCCCGTGTGCCCCGCCGCTCAATGGTCAGGCCCTGTCCGGCCTTGACGAAAGACGCATCCCGGATTTCCTCAAAGCCGCGAAACAGCGCGGTGACCGGCACCTGCAGGGCCTTGCCCAGGGCCTGCAACGAGCCAAGCGAGGGCGACGTGGCGCCATTCTCGATCTTGGACAGCATGCCCGCCGACATGTCCGCCGCCTTGGCCAGCTCTGAAATCGTGATGCCGAGTTTTTCACGGAAACTGCGCACTTCGCGCCCGATGGCTTCCTCCAAGAGCTTGCCTCGCGCTGCCGCACCGAGATGCGGTTCCTGGTAAGGAAGTTTAGGCGCTTTCTTGTTGGCCGCCGGTTTTTTTGGTGATGGATTTTTCATTAGCTCCCCTCGTTAAGCACTAACCCGAAGCCCATATCTGGGCAAGTCCCGCCTTGCCTTTGCGCAAAGACACCGCCATAAATCCGCCCGAACAAGGAAAGCGTGATGCCGCAGGCTCCTGCCCACAAAAAATTGACCCATCTCGAACGCCTCGAAGCGGAATCCATCCACATCATCCGCGAAGTCGCCGCCGAGTGCGACAAACCAGTTATGCTCTATTCCGTGGGCAAGGATTCAGCCGTCATGCTGCACCTCGCCATGAAGGCCTTTTATCCCGCCAAGCCGCCGTTTCCCCTCATGCATGTGGATACCCGTTGGAAATTCCGCGACATGATTTCGCTCAGGGATGAAACCGCCAGGCGCCTCGGCCTCGATCTCATCGTCTATATCAATCCCGACGGCATCGAGAAGAATGTAAACCCCTTCGACCACGGCTCGGCGCTGCACACCCAGATCATGAAAACCGATGGCCTGAAACAGGCCCTCGACAAATATGGCTTCGACGCCGCCTTCGGTGGGGCCCGCCGCGACGAGGAAAAATCCCGCGCCAAGGAGCGCATTTTTTCTTTCCGCGACACGAGGCATCGCTGGGACCCGAAGAACCAGCGCCCCGAACTTTGGAACCTCTACAATGCCCGCAAAAATAAGGGTGAATCGATCCGCGTGTTTCCGCTCTCGAACTGGACCGAACTCGATATCTGGCAATATATCCATATCGAGAACATTCCCATCGTGCCGCTCTACTTCGCCGCGCCGCGCCCCATCGTCTGGCGCGATGGCCAGATGATCATGGTCGATGATGAACGCATGCGGCTTAATCTTGGTGAAAAGCCGGAAATGCGCAATATCCGTTTCCGAACCCTGGGCTGCTATCCCTTGACCGGCGCCATTGAATCGAACGCCACGTCGCTCCTCGACATCATCGAGGAAATGCTGGTGGCCACTTCCTCAGAGCGCCAGGGCCGCGTCATCGACAAGGACCAGGCCGCCTCCATGGAGAAAAAGAAGCAGGAGGGATATTTCTGATGTCCCGCTTCATTGAATTTGAAGGCGGCGACGTTGAGTCCTACCTGAAGACCCAGGAGAACAAGGACCTCCTGCGCTTCATCACCTGCGGCTCCGTCGACGACGGCAAGTCAACTCTTATTGGCAGGCTGCTCTACGAAGCCAAGATGCTGTTTGAGGATCAACTCCTCGCCCTTGAGGCCGACTCCAAGAAGATGGGAACCCAGGGCGGCAATCTTGATTTCGCCCTTCTCGTGGATGGCCTCGCCGCCGAACGCGAGCAGGGCATCACCATTGACGTGGCCTATAGGGCCTTTACCACCAACAAGCGCAAGTTCATTGTTGCCGATACGCCCGGCCATGAACAATACACCCGCAACATGGCCACCGGCGCCTCCACCGCCGATCTCGCCGTCATCCTGATTGACGCGCGCAAGGGCGTGCTCACCCAGACCCGCCGCCACACCTTCATCGCCACCCTCCTGGGCATCCGCCATCTCGTTGTCGCCATCAACAAGATGGACCTGATGAACTACGACCAGAAAGTCTTTGCCGATGTCGAGACCGATTACCGCGCCTTCGCCAAAAGCATCGGCGCTGACAACATCACCTGCATTCCGCTGTCGGCGCTCGCCGGCGACAATGTCGTTAAGTCCTCCGCCGCCATGCCCTGGTACCACGGACCAACCCTCATGGCCCACCTCGAAACTGTACCTGTGGATGATGACCTGGCGACGAAAGCGTTCCGCCTGCCGGTGCAATGGGTGAACCGCCCGGACCAGAATTTCCGCGGATTTTCCGGCACCATCGTCAGCGGCTCGGTATGCCCCGGTGATCAGATCAAGGTTCTGCCCTCGGCCAGGACAGCCATCGTTGACCGCGTTGTAACTTACAATGGCTACCTGCCGGTTGGTGTCGCGGGCCAGTCGCTGACCATCACCCTCACCACGGAAATCGACGTCAGCCGCGGCGACGTCATCTGCAACGCGGCCGACCCCATTGAAGTGTCGGACCAGTTTGAAGTTGAAGTGTTGTGGATGGGTGATGAACCCATGCTGCCGGGCCGCCCCTATGTGATCAAGACCGGCAACCGCCAGGTTCCCGGCACGCTGGATTCATTGAAATACAAGGTCAACGTCAACACCATAGAGCACGTGGCGGCCAAGACGCTCACGCTCAATGAAATCGGCGTGTGCAATCTGGAGCTCGACGGCCCCATCGCCTTCACCACCTACGCCGAGAACCGCCACCTCGGCAGCTTCATCATCATTGACCGCTTCACCAATTCTACGGTTGGCATGGGCCTCATCCACTTCGCGCTCCGCCGTGCCTCAAATATTCACTGGCAGGCCATGGATGTGAATAAGGTTTCGCGCGCCGCCCAAGCCAAGCAGAAGCCAACCGTCCTGTGGTTCACCGGCCTGTCCGGCTCCGGCAAATCCACCATCGCCAATCTCGTGGAAAAGAAACTTCATGCCCTTGGCCACATGACCTATCTGCTCGATGGCGACAACGTCCGCCACGGCCTCAACCGTGACCTGGGCTTCACCGATGCGGACCGGGTTGAAAACATCCGCCGCGTCGCCGAAGTCTCAAAGCTCATGGTCGATGCCGGCTTGATCGTGCTTGTCTCTTTCATCTCGCCCTTCCGAGCCGAGCGCTTGATGGCCCGCGAAAGCGTGGAGAAAGGAGAGTTCGTCGAAATCTTCGTAAACACCGCGTTTGCCGAAGCCGAAAAGCGCGACGTCAAGGGCCTCTATGCCAAGGCGCGGCGCGGCGAGATCAAGAATTTCACCGGCATTTCATCGGCCTACGAAATTCCTGAAAATCCCGAGCTTTCGCTGGATACTGCAACGCTCTCACCCGAACAGGCAGCCGAAACAATCGTCGACTACCTGGTAAATCAAAAGCGCCTGACAAAGGCTTAGCCTTGGCAACTCCCGTCTGGTTTTCTCCGAACCCGCAAACGTCGTAGCGAAATTACATCGCGTGTCGCGTTGGCATTGCCCGCAATTTTGTTTCTCTGCGTTGTCGAATCCTGGCGGCCGGCGGGCGCGTCATGCAGGGGAAAAGCGGAAAGAAGCGCTTACATTTCTAGCCGACGTAACTCAAGGTGGCGATGGCAAAGAGCGCCGCCAAAGCGATGACAAAATTGCTCATTTCGATACTTCTCGATTGTTGACGTGTTGATTTGAACTTTCGATGCGGCGCTACTACAGGTCAATTCCTGAGCCAATCCTGAACCGCCCATTCATCCGCGGTTTAGGGTCCTGCGACTTTGGACTTTGAATTGATCTCCCGCAGGTTCATACTGTTCCCATGAGGATGCTTGCCATCATCGCCCTGCTTGCCACGGCGCATCCGGCGTTCGCCATGAACTGGGAAGGCCATGATGACGACTGGCGGAGCGAATTTCCGCCAGCCAAGGCATTTCTCGATGCCATCCCGTGGGCGAAGCCGCTGCCTTCACGCGATTGTCCGATGGGGCCTGTGGCACGCGCCGATAATCCTTACGAACAGATCCCGTTGCCACGCCACAACTGCCCCGCACCGCATCCCAAGAAACTGCCCGGCAGCTAGCCCGTCCGCCCGAAGGGCAGCATGCGGTGCAAAATATCATCCCGGTTGATGAAGTGATGCTTGAGGGCGGCAAGCACATGCAGCGCCAGCAGCGCGATGCCAAGGTTCGAGCCCAGCTCATGAATGCCCTACATCGGAAGGCCAAGGCTCGGTGCGCCCGGCAGCGGAATTGCGCCAAACAGCGCGAGGCCCGCCACCCTTCCTTCCTCGCTGAGGAACTTCGGCGTTGCGAGCCAGCCCGTCAGCGGAATCCCTATCAGCAGGACATAGAAAAGCACATGTGTCGCCGTCGATGCCATCCGCTCCCAAAGGGCCATGCCGGCGGGATAGGCGGGCGGCGGATTGATCAGGCGCCAGACAAGGCGAAGCACGCTCAGGATGAGAATGGCGCTGCCAAACGAAACATGCAGCGAGGGTCCAAACGCACCGCCGCCTTTTTCGTCCATGAGTTCCTCACCAAAGAACAGCATGAAGATCAGCAGTGCGGCAATGAGCCAATGCAGGCCCATGGCAACGGCGTCATATCTGGTCTTGACAGCAACAGGCACGGGCTCAATCCATTTCAACAATGCTCAACAACAGATAGACGGGCGCGCCCACAATCTCCGTCGCTTCTGACGAAAAATTCTGGCCGCGATCTTGATATGAATAAAGGCATTCAGATGTGTGTTCCGGCTTTCACCGGATTGCGTCAGGCCGCCTTCGTCAGCATATCCTGCTGGCGCGCAGTTTTGAGGGCCTGGGCCCACCACGCCAACTGGTCGAGCATGTCTCTGACGCCCTGCTGGAGATGGCTGACCTCCTTGAGATCCTTGCCTTCCTTCCACACGGCTATGAAATCCGCCCCCTGGATGTAAACGCCGGTGCGGATGGTGGCCAATTGCAGCTCAGCCGCGATCAGCCGCAACTGTTCCACGGCGCGCGCGCCGCCAACCGCGCCATAGCCGACAAGGGCCGCCGCCTTCTTGTTCCATTCGGGATAGGCATAATCGAGGGCATTCTTCAGAACCGCCGGAATGCCATGGTTGTATTCCGCCGTCACGAAGACGAAGCCGTCAAACTCGGCGACTTTCTTCTGCCAGCGTTTGGCCACTTCGTTCGTCGTGGGCACCCAGGCGTTGGACGCCACTTCGTCGAAGAAGGGCATGGGATAATCACGCAGGTCAAGTAGTTCGACGGCCATGTCGCTGCGCTCGGCTGCGATGCTCCTCACCCATTCGGCCGGCTTGTGGCCAAAACGGGTGGCGCGCGTGGTGCTGATGACGATGCCGATCTTAAGCTTGCTCATGGGAGTCCTCTTATGCAGGGGGGGGTAACTAATTGTTACCAACAATACATAGATAACTGAAAGCACAATACAAGAAGGCACAACTCAGGTACCCGGTTATCTCCATGTGACCAAAGCCTTTTGCTCTTGAATGGCCACGCGGGTCAGCTAATTCTGGCTCAACGAAGAGTGAGCCGTTTTCATGAGTTTAGAATCTGTCCGGGCTTTTCTGGCTGAGAAGGCCCCCGATATTGCCATTATCGAATTGGATGCGAGCAGCGCCACTGTGGCGCTGGCCGCGCAGGGCCATGGCGTCACCCACGGCCAGATCGCCAAGACCCTGTCGCTCCGGGTGGGCGAACGGAATTTCGTGGTGGTGACCCGTGGCGATGCAAGGCTCTACAACAAAAAGGCCAAGGCCACCTTCGGCGGCAAGGCGCGCATGCTCAGCCCCGAAGAAGTACTGGCGGTGACGGGCCACCCGGTGGGCGGCGTCAGCCCCTTCGGCCTGGCACCGGCGCTGCCCGTCTATTGCGATATCTCGCTGAAAGCCTTTGATGAGGTCGTGCCCGCGGCGGGCTCAACCAACAGTGCGCTGCGCATCAATCCCCTCCGCATGGCAGACCTGCTTGGCGCGGAATGGGTCGATGTCTGCCAGGTCTAAATCCGAACTCGCGGTGGCAACTACTCCGCCGCCTTCGGCAGCGGCTTGGCCAGATGTATCTCAGGCTTCGCCTCTTCAAGCGTTGGACCAGCATGCTTGCGCCCCATGATGCTGTAGGCGCAGGGCACCACGAAGAGCGTAAGCAGCGTGCCGAGCGTCATGCCGCCGACAATGACCCAGCCGATCTGCATGCGGCTTTCAGCGCCGGCTCCCGTTGCAATCACAAGCGGAATGGCCCCCAGCACCATGGCCGACGTCGTCATGAGAATGGGCCGCAGCCGCAGCGTGGCGCCCTCGACGATGGCCTCCACCCGCGAGCGGCCCTCCTCCTGCATCCGGTTGGCGAAATCGACGATGAGGATGCCATGCTTGGTGATCAGCCCGATGAGCGTCACCAGCCCGATCTGCGAATAAACATTCAATGTGCCGCCGGAAAAATAGAGCGCCGCAAGCGCCCCCGTCATCGAGAGCGGCACGCTGAGCATGATCATGATGGGATCGCGGAAGCTTTCGAACTGAGCCGAGAGCACGAGATAGATGAAGGCCAGCGCCAGGACGAAAACCAGCGCCAGGTTGGAGCTTGAATCGCGCAGCTCCCGCGCCTGCCCCGTGAGGTCCGTCACCACATTGTCGGGCAGAACTTCCTGGGCTGCCGTATTGAAGGCGGCGGTAGCCTCGCCCAGCGTGTATCCCGGCGAAAGATTGGCCTCAATGGTAATGGCCCGCAGCTGGTTAAATCGTCTGAGGTCGCGCGGCGCCACGGCCTCGCGCGCCGTCACCACGTTGGAAAGCTGCACCATTTCGCCCGAGGCGCTGCGCACGAAAATGCGAGAAAGCGTTTCGGTCGAGGTGCGGTCCGCCACCGGCAGCGCCACCGTCACGTCATATTGCTCGCTGCCGATTTCAAAAGTGCTGACATTTCGCCCGCCAAGCAGCGTTTCAAGGGTGCGCCCGATCACCGTCACGTCAAGGCCAAGGTCGGCGGCCCGCGCCCGGTCGGTTTCAATCCGCACTTCCGGCTTGTTGAGTCGCAGGTCCGTATCGAGGTCGGCAAGACCCGGATTGTCCTTGAGCTTTTCCACCAGCTTGTTCGCAATCCCGTTGAGCTCCTCATAGGAAGCTGACGACTGGATGACGAACTGCATCGGCTTGCCAAAGCCGCGCACCCCCAGTGAAGCGGGATTGGAAGCGGAAGCCTGGATGCCCGCAATCGCCCGAAGCTTCGGCAACAGTTTCTGCACCGTTTCCTGCTGGCTGACCATGCGTTCGTTCCAGTCCTTGAGGCGCGCGAAAGCTATCATCCGCGTTACCTCTCCGGCACCCACAATTAAGAGCGCCGAACGCTGGTTGGGGATATCCTGAAGTAGCTCTTCCACCTGCTCCGCATAACGCTGCGTATAGGCAAAACTTGACCCTTCCGGGGTATTTCCCGAAACCATGACGACGCCCCGGTCCTCCGTAGGCGAGAGTTCCGATTTGAACTGGGTGAGCAGCAGGCCGCCAACCCCGGCGATGCCGACGGCAGCAAGCATGACCATCCAGCGAAGCTGCAGTACCTGGCGCAGCAACTTCCTATAACCTAGGTCGAGGCCTTTCAGGAGGCTCTCGACGGTGCGGGAGAAAATATTTTCGCGTTCCGAATGCTTCAGGAGTTTGGACGACATCATGGGCGTAAGCGTGAGCGCAATGAAGCCTGACACCACCACAGCCCCCGCCAGCGTCACGGCAAATTCCATGAAAAGGCGCCCCGTGCGCCCCGGCGTGAAGGCGATGGGAGCGTAAACCGCAGCCAGCGTCATCGTCATGGCAATGACCGCAAAGCCTACTTCCCGTGCTCCTCTGATCGCCGCGTCGAAGGGTTTCATGCCCTCTTCCACGTAGCGGTAGATGTTTTCCAGCATGACAATGGCGTCATCCACCACCAGACCGATGGCCAGCACGAATGCAAGCAGCGTGAGTGTATTGATGGTGAGGCCCGCCGCATACATGATGGCAAAAGCCGTGAGCAGAGAGACCGGAATGGTGACCACCGGGATGATCGCCGCCCGGATAGAATGAAGAAACAGGAAAATGATGATAATGACGAGACCGGTCGCTTCAAGAATTGTCGTGAACACGTTGTTGATTGAACGGTCAATGAACACGGTCGAGTCAAATCCGGTCTCAATCGAGGTTCCTTCCGGCATTGACTCGTTGATGGTTGGCAGCACACGGTTGACCGCATTTGCCACGTCAAGCGGGTTGGCAACCGCCTGCTTCACAATGCCGATCGAGATGGCCGTGTGCCCATCATAGCGGCTCTCGCGTCTGACATCCGCCGTTCCAAGCTCAACCTTGGCCACATCGCCCAGCAAAACCTGCAAGCCCCCCGCCGGCTTGAGGATAACTTTTGCAAATTCCTCGGCCGTGCCAAGCGAGGTACGCGACAGCACGGTAAACTCGCGGTCCGTGCTTTCCACCCGGCCCGCCGGGATTTCGGCATTCTGCGAGCGGATCGCCGCCTCGACATCTTGTACCGTGACGCCGTAACCCGCGAGTTTTGCCGGGTCGAGCCAGACCCGCATGACATAGCGCCGCTCGCCGTTTACTGACACGTCGGCCACGCCATCCAGATTCTTGAACCGGTCGACCACGAAACGGTCCACGTAATCCGTGAGCTCCAGGGCCGACATGCCGGTCGAGCGCAGCACAAGAAAGATGATGGGCTGGGCGTCGGCCTCAACCTTTGAAATTGTCGGTTCGTCGATTTCATCGGGAAGCCGGCCGCGCACCCGGCTCACCCGGTCCCGTACATCGCTGGTAGCCGAATCGATGCTGATGCCCGTCCGGAAGCGGATGGTGATCCGGCTTGATTCCGCCCGTGAGGTGGATTCAATCGTGTCGATACCCTCTATGCCCGCCAGCGAACCCTCCAGCACCTGCGTCACCTGGGTTTCGATGATTTCCGCCGAGGCGCCGTTATAACCGGTGGACACGGAAACCTGCGGCTCGTCGATGTTGGGATACTCGCGGATCGTCAGCCGGCTGAACGCCATAAGGCCGACCAGCACAAGGATAAGGCTCAGAACTGTGGCAAAAACCGGTCGTCGGATGCAAAGCTCGGTAAGTGTCATTGCCGCCTCAATCGCTCGCCGGTGGGACGATGACGATGGCCGCCCCGTCCGACAGCCGCGCGTTTCCCGCTGTGACCACCTGTGTGCCCGCCTTCAGACCTTCAATGATCTCGACGGCGCCATCAACGCGTTTTCCAGTGCGCACCTTCGTTTCCGCCGCCTTTTCACCTGTAGCGACAAACACTACAGCACCACTGCTTCGCGGGACAATGGCCGCCTCTGGCACCATCACCGATGAACGAAAAGGCCCACGGACACTGACCCGTATCAGCATGCCGGGCCGCAGCTTGTCGGCGGAGTTGTCAAGGTCGGCCCGCACTCGCAACGCCCGGCCATTGATATCAAGCAGGGGATCGATGGCGGAAATTTTTGCCTCGAAAGTTTCACCCGGCACCGCATCGGCGGTCACCATGATGCTCTGTCCACGCGCAAGCTGCGAATAATTCAGTTCCGGAACACTGAACGCCGCTTTCAAAAGATCGATTTTTTCCAGATGAACAAGTGGCGCTCCCGCCTGCACATAGGCACCGATGGACGCGCTGCGAAATCCCGCCCGGCCGCTGAAGGGCGCGCGGATCGTCAGTTTGCCGAGTTGCACCTTGGCAAGCGCCAGGGCGCTTTCGGCAAGCGTGAGTTCGGTGTTGGACTGGTCGACAGTACTCTGCGCGATGTTGTTGGATTTGCGCAGGGCCGCATTGCGCTCAACCACGGTTTTAGCCAGCGCTAGCTTGGCCTCCGCATCCGTCACCACGGCTTGCACCAGCGTATCGTCGAGCCGGAACAACACGTCGCCCGCATTGACTTGCGTGCCATCGGCAAACAGGATTTCCACAATCCGCCCGTTCGTTTCCGCCGAGATATCAACTGATTCTTCCGACACCAGGGACCCAATCGCAGCAATGTCGTCGCTGATCTGGCCTTCCGTTGCCGTTGCCACTTCCACCGATGAGGCCGGGCGCTTGGCCCCGCCAGCGGCAGGCGGCACTTGCGCTACCGATGCACCAGGCCAGATGGATTTAAGTTGGCCATCGGCCTGCAGCCAATAGGCAGCCCCCCCGAGGGCCAAAAGGAGAACCACTGCCGCCGCAGACTTTTTCAAATGACTACCACTCCCCGAGCATAATGCCACCGTCAGCATAACTCACTCAAGACGGTTAAGGCCCGGTTTTCCGTTCAACATTCACGAATTTGTGTATCCCAAATCTCGTCCCCCCAGCAAATGAAATCCTGGCCCTCAAGGCTTGCGGCACCTTGCGCTTCCCGTTCCAAGACCCTATTTGGACGCAATGTCATCCGCCATTTCCGTTTCCAACCTTTCCAAGACCTACAAGTCAGGCTTTCAGGCCCTGAAAGACATCAATCTTGAGATCAGGCAGGGCGAAATTTTCGCCCTTCTCGGCCCCAATGGCGCGGGCAAAACCACCCTCATCAGCATAATCTGCGGCATAGTTAACGCCAGCACCGGAAAAGTTTTGGCGAACGGCCACGACATTGTCACGGATTACCGCGCCACGCGCTCCCTCATCGGCCTCGTGCCACAAGAACTTACGACTGACGCGTTTGAAACACCATGGGCCACAGTTAATTTCAGCCGTGGCCTCTTTGGCCTGTCGCCTAATCCCGCCCATATCGAAAAAACCCTCAAAGACCTCTCACTCTGGGACAAGAAGGACACTAAGATCATGCAGCTCTCAGGCGGCATGAAGCGTCGGGTACTGATCGCCAAGGCAATGTCCCACGAACCAAAAATCCTTTTCCTTGATGAACCCACGGCCGGCGTCGATGTGGAGCTTCGCCGCGACATGTGGCAGCTCGTACGCGATCTCAGGAAAACCGGCGTCACCATCATCCTCACCACCCACTACATTGACGAGGCCGAGGAAATGGCCGACCGCATCGGCGTCATCAACAAGGGCGAGATCATCCTGGTCGAGAACAAGAAAGCACTGATGGCCAAGCTCGGCAAGAAGCAGATCACCCTGTATCTCGACCGCGCCATCAAGAGCATTCCCGATGCGCTTGCCAAATATGGGCTAGAGCTGAATGGCGAAGGCACGGAAATCACCCATACCTATGATTCCCAGGGCAGCAAGACCGGCATCGCCGCCCTGCTTGAAGATCTGCATACCGCAAAAATAAAGTTCAAGGACATGGAGACCAAGCAAAGCTCGCTGGAGGAAATCTTCGTGAGCCTGGTGAGGAAGCCGTCATGAATTTTAACGCCGTAAAGGCCATCTACACATTTGAGTTGGCGCGTGCCCTCCGCACCCTGACCCAAAGCCTCGTCTCGCCGGTCATTTCAACTTCGCTCTATTTCGTTGTCTTTGGCGCTGCCATCGGCTCGCGCATCCAGGAAATTGACGGCATCAACTACGGCTCCTTTATCGTGCCGGGCCTGATCATGCTGTCGCTCCTCACCCAGAGTATCGCCAATGCCTCGTTCGGCATTTATTTCCCGCGCTTTGTCGGCACGATTTACGAGCTGCTCTCGGCCCCCGTATCCTATCTTGAAATCGTCATCGCCTATGTGGGCGCCGCCGCCACAAAGTCCATTTTCCTGGGCCTCGTTATTCTGGCAACCGCCGCTCTCTTCGTTCCGCTGCAGATCTTGCATCCCTTCTGGATGCTGGCGTTTCTTGTATTGACGGCCGTGACCTTCAGCCTTTTCGGCTTCATCATCGGCATCTGGGCCGACGGTTTTGAGAAACTGCAGCTCATTCCCCTGTTGATCATCACTCCGCTTACCTTTCTCGGCGGCAGCTTCTATTCCATCAATATGCTGCCTCCGCTCTGGCAGAAAATCAGCCTGTTCAATCCCGTGGTCTATCTCGTCAGCGGGTTTAGATGGAGCTTCTTTGGCCAGTCTGACGTCAGCATTGGCTACAGCCTGCTGGCCATTGCAGGTTTTCTTACCGCTTGTCTGGCCCTCGTCGCGTGGATATTCAGAACCGGTTATCGGCTGAAGAATTAGGCACAGCCCAAATCGCTGAGCAGTTTGGGCACGAGGGCTTGAAACGCTCCGTGCTCAACCATGCCGGCAACGGCTTCAATATCCGTTGAAAATTCCCGGTCCTCCTCGCGGCTTGCTGCCTTCGAACGGACCAGCTTGTGGGTTTCTTCCAGTACCTTAGAGGACGTAAGCGGCCGCCGGAAATCAACTCCTTCCGCCGCTGCCATGAGTTCAATTGCCACGATACGCGCCAGATTGGCATTCATCGGCCCAAGCCGCCGCGCCCCGTGCGTCGCCATGGAGACGTGATCTTCCTGATTGGCCGACGTGGGAGCTGAATCAACCGAAGCGGGATGCGACATCTGCTTGTTCTCGCTCATCAACGCGGCGGCTGTGCATTGCGGAATCATGAAACCGGAATTGAGCCCCGGATTGCGGATGAGAAACGGCGGCAGCAGCGAGATTGAGGAATCAATCAGCGCCGCCATGCGCCGCTCGGAAAGCGAACCCATTTCCGCAATGGCAATGGCAATCATGTCGGCGGCAAAGGCCACCGGTTCCGCATGGAAGTTGCCGCCGGACAGCACAGCGCCGTCTTCGGCAAACACCAGCGGATTGTCGGACACCCCGTTGGCCTCGATCATCAGGCTGCGCGCCGCATTGGCCAGCATGTCCAGGCACGCCCCCATCACCTGCGGCTGGCAGCGGAAGGAATAGGGATCCTGCACCCGCTCGTCATCAACGAGATGCGAAGCGCGAATGGCGCTGCCCGCCAGCAGGTGGCGAAAGTGGGACGCCGCAAGAATTTGTCCGGGGTGCGGACGCAACGCATGAATGCGGGGATCAAACGGCGTATCCGAGCCCATCACCGCATCAATGGAGAGGGCACCCGCCAGAATGGCCGCCGCCGCATTGCGCTCTGCTCCAATCAATCCGGAAAGGGCGAGAGCCGTGGAACCCTGCGTGCCATTCAGCAGGGCAAGCCCTTCCTTCGGCCCCAGCGCGACAGGTTGAACACCCGCAGCCTCCAATCCCTTTGCGCCGCTCAGCCGCTTGCCCCTGTGGAGCACCTCGCCTTCGCCAATCAGCACCAGGCTCAAATGGGCCAGCGGCGCCAGGTCGCCCGATGCGCCCACCGACCCCTGCCCGGGTATGGCCGGTAATGCGTCGGCATTGAGCAGGGCGGCCAAGGTATCCATCGCCGCCAGCGATATGCCGGAAGCCCCTTGCGACAAGGCGTTGAGCTTGAGCAGCATAATAAGACGCACCACGCTCTCGTCCAGCAGCGCACCCACGCCCGCCGCATGGGAACGCACGATGTTGATTTGCAACTTGGAAAGATCCTCCGCCGCAATCCGCGTCTTGGCCAGCTTGCCGAAGCCCGTGTTCACACCATAGATCGCATCGCCCGTCTTGAGCAGCCGCGCCACCGTCGCGGCGCTCTTGGAAATCAGGGCCTTGGCCTTGGCAGACAGGGAAACCGTGATAGGCCCGGCCAGGGCCGCCCGTGCATGGTCCAGGGTAATCGCCGTTTCACCGATGATGATATTCATGACAAACGCCCCACTGTTTCTGTGAATTTCTTCAGAATCCGGTCTTCATTATGGTGCCGCCGGTCTTTCACAACATGGCTGCCGCCGACGATCATGTCCTTGACCGCCGCATTTCCTGCCGAAAAGACCCACGTATCGAGCAGGCCGTCGCCTTCCCGCCCGACCATGGCGGGATTTTCATCATCCAGTACAGCAATGTCACAGCGTTTGCCCACGGCAATCACCCCCATGGGTTGGTCGAGGCAGGCCGCGCCTCCCTTCAGGACCAAATCAAGCAAACTGCGCCCCGTCGAAGCCCCAGCCCCCAAAGCCAGCGCATTGCGCGTCCGGTCCCGCAGCCGCTGGGAATATTCCAGCATCCGCAGGTCCTCGGCCGGGGAGATGCTGATCTGGCTGTCGCTGCCGATGGCAATCGCCCCGCCCTGTTTCAGGAAGTGATCGGCGGGGAAGATGCCATCGCCCAGATTTGCTTCCGTTGTCGGGCACAGTCCGGCAACGACACCCGATTCTGCCAGCGTCTGGGTCTCCGCTGGCGTCATATGGGTGGCATGAATGGCGCACCAGCGGCTGGACACATCGAACCGGTCAAGCAGGAACTCCACCGGCCGCTGGCCGGACCAGGCCAGGCAGTCATCAACTTCCTTGCTCTGCTCCGCCACATGGATATGAATCCGGGCCTGCCCACCAATGCCGTTCAGAACGGTTTTCAAAAGTTCCGGCGTCACCGCCCGCAGGCTGTGGGGCGAGACGCCCAGCCGCCGCAAGGGGCTGGCGCCACAAACTCCCTTCAGCGTTTCGTGAATTTCCAGAAAGTGGTCGGCATCATTGACAAAGCGTCTTTGCCCCGCAGCCGCCGGCTGGCCGCCAAATCCGGAAAAATTATAAAGCGTCGGCAGCATGGTGATGGCAATGCCCGCCTGCTCCGCCGCCGAAATGCAGCGCAATGACATTTCCGCAGGCTCGTCGTAAGGCGAGCCATCGGGCTGGTGATGCAGGTACTGGAATTCTCCCACACAGGCAAAACCCGCCTTCACCATTTCGACATAGGCCTGGGCGGCGACGGCTTCGAGATCATCAGGCGAGAGCCTGAGCGCGAATCCATACATCGCTTCACGCCAGGTCCAGAAGCTGTCGGCGCCGGGACCTGCCCGCTCCGCCAGCCCCACCATCAATCTTTGGTGTGCATGGGAATGGACGTTGGGAACGGCAGGAATGGCAACGCCCGATATCAGCGTTCCCTCCTTCGCGCCCGCCACAACTTTTTCGATCAAGCCGTTTTCATCAATAGAAACGCCAACATTCTTCTGCCAGCCAGAAGCTGTGAGGGCGGATGAAAATCGGAACTTGCGTTGGGTCATGCTCCGGAGTATACTGTATATACAACCTTATACAAGTAGGAAAAATCGTGCGCCTCACCAATCTTTCCATCGCCACCATGGTCAATGGCTGCGGCCTCATCGAGAAGGGCGCGGTATCGATTGAAAACGGTGTGATCGCATTCGTGGGATCTCAGCCGAGCACGGGCGATGCGATTGATTGCGGTGGTCGCCTGCTCACTCCCGGCCTCATTGATTGCCACACCCATCTGGTCTATGGCGGCAATCGAGCCGCAGAATTCGAGCAGCGTTTGAATGGCGCTACCTATGCCGACATCGCCAAGGCGGGCGGCGGCATCATGTCAACCGTGCGCGCCACCCGCGCGGCCAGTGAGACAGAGCTACTTGAATCCGCATTGCGTCGACTCGAATCTCTTTTGGCAGAAGGCGTCACCACCATCGAAATCAAATCTGGCTATGGCCTGGATGTCGAGACTGAAATCAAAATGCTCAAGGTGGCCCGAAAGCTCGCCACTCTACGTTCTGTGGACGTGAAAGCCACGTTTTTGGGAGCCCACACCTTCCCGCAGGAGTTCCGGGAAAACCATGAGGCCTATATGAAAATTGTCTGCGATCAAGCTCTTCCCCGGATCGTGGGGGAAGGCCTGGCCGATGCCGTGGACGGCTTCTGCGAAGGCATTGCCTTTTCCGTCGAGGAAACCAGAACCGTGTTCAAGGCGGCAAGAGCCTTCAATCTGCCGGTTAAGCTGCATGCCGAACAGCTCTCCAATCTCGGCGGGGCGAAAATGGCGGCGCAGTTCAAGGCCCTGTCAGTCGATCACATTGAATACCTCGATGAGGAGGGAGTCGAATCTATTTCAAAGTCGGGCACGGTTGCCGTACTGCTCCCCGGCGCCTTCTACTACTTGCGCGAAAAACAGGCCCCGCCCGTTGGCTCGCTCCGCAAACACAAAGTTCCTATCGCCATCGCCACCGATCTCAATCCCGGCTCCTCCCCGGTCCATTCCCTGCTGGCCACCATGAACATGGCCTGCGTCCTCTTCGGCCTCACCCCCGAGGAAGCCCTTCTCGGTGTCACAGCCCACGCCGCCCGCGCCCTCGGTCTGAAGGACCGCGGCACCATCGCCGTGGGCCAGAAGGCCGATCTCGCCCTGTGGAACGTGGAGCGCCCCGGCGACCTTGCCTACCCGCTGGGCTTCAACCCCCTCGCCGCCGTTATTCGCAACGGCGAACTGATCCGGGGAAAACTCCAATGAACCAGATGCAGCCGCTCTACATGCAGGTGAAGGACCACATTCTCGAAAACATCCAGTCTGGAGCCTGGACCGCAGGCTCCCGCGTGCCCTCCGAAAACGAACTGGTCGAAAGTTTCGGCATCAGCCGCATGACCGCCAACCGGGCGCTGCGCGAACTCTCCGCCGACGGCTACCTTGCCCGGGTCCCCGGCGTCGGCACCTTCGTCAGGGAGCAGACGGCCCGCACCAGCCTGATGGAACTCCGCAACATCGCCGAGGAAATCGCCGCCCGCGGCCACCGCCACACTTCGCGCCTTATCACCCGCGAGAAAATCCTGGCAAGCCAGCACCTCAGCAATGAATTTGAATGGAAAGACCCCCAGCACCTCTTCCTTCTTGTCGTCGTCCACGAGGAAAACGGCCTCCCCGTCCAGCTCGAAAACCGCTGGGTGAACCCCCACCTTGCCCCGGACTTCCTCATCCAGAGCTTTGCCAAGCAAACCGCCACCGCCTATCTGCTCAACACCGTCCCCGTTGACGAGCTCGAACATTCCGTCGAAGCCATCCTGCCCGATGCCGTCCAGCAGGAGCAGTTGGGCACCACCGCTCACGAACCCTGCCTGGCGCTCCACCGCCGGAGCTGGAGCAAGGGCCAGGTCGTCACCGTCGCAACCCTCACCTATCCCGCCAGCCGCTATGCGCTCCACAGCCGCTATAAGGTCAATGCTCAAGGAAAGCCTCAATGAACGCCCGCCGCGACAACACTCGCACCATTCGTTCCGCAACCGGGACAACCCTCAGCGCCAAGTCCTGGCTCACCGAGGCCCCCTTGCGCATGCTGATGAACAATCTTGATCCCGGCGTGGCCGAGCGCCCCGAGGAACTGGTAGTGTATGGCGGAATTGGTAGGGCCGCGCGGAACTGGGAGTCCTACGACCGGATCGTCGCCAGCCTGCGCTCCCTGGAAGACGATGAGACCCTGCTCGTGCAGTCTGGCAAGCCCGTCGGCATCTTTCGCACCCACAAGGACGCGCCCCGCGTCCTCATCGCCAACTCCAACATCGTGCCCCACTGGGGCAATTGGGACCATTTCAACGAACTCGATAAGAAAGGCCTGATGATGTACGGCCAGATGACGGCCGGCTCATGGATCTACATCGGCACCCAGGGTATCGTGCAGGGTACCTATGAGACCTTCGCCGAAGTGGGCCGCAAGCATTACAATGGCGATCTCAAGGGCAAATGGTTTTTGACCGCGGGCCTCGGCGGCATGGGCGGGGCCCAGCCGCTCGCCGCCACCATGGCCGGCGCATCGATGGTCGCCATTGAATGCCAGCCTTCGCGCATCGACATGCGGCTTCGCACCCGCTACCTCGACACCCAGGCCAAAACTGTTGAAGAAGCCTTGGAGATCATCAGGCGTTCGCCAAAACCCATCTCAGTTAGCGTGCTTGGCAATGCCGCTGAAATCCTGCCTGATATGCTGAAGCGTGGCATCCATCCCGATGCTGTCACCGACCAGACCTCCGCCCATGATCCCGTCAACGGCTACCTTCCCATCGGCTGGACCCTGGCCCAGTGGGAGGACAAACGCGTGTCCGACCCGCAGGCCGTAAAAGCAGCGGCCATGGCCTCCATGAAAATCCATGTCCAGGCCATGCTGGATTTCCAGAAGGCAGGCGTTCCCACCCTCGACTATGGCAACAACATCCGCCAAATGGCCTTTGAAATGGGCCTGAAGGATGCCTTCGATTTCCCCGGCTTCGTGCCGGCCTATATCCGTCCACTCTTCTGCTGCGGCATCGGCCCTTTCCGTTGGGCCGCCCTCTCCGGCAATCCGCAGGATATTTACAAGACCGACCAGCGCGTGAAAGAGCTGATCCCCGACGACAAGCACCTGCACAACTGGCTCGACATGGCCCGCGAACGCATCGCCTTCCAGGGCCTGCCCGCCCGCATCTGCTGGGTAGGCCTCGGCCAGCGCCATCGTCTGGGTCTGGCTTTCAATGAGATGGTGAAAAACGGCGAAGTCGATGCCCCCATCGTCATCGGCCGCGACCATCTCGATTCAGGCTCCGTCGCCTCCCCCAACCGCGAAACCGAGGCCATGCTGGATGGCTCCGATACGGTCTCCGATTGGCCGCTTCTCAATGCCCTGCTCAACACCGCCTCAGGCGCCACCTGGGTTTCCATCCATCACGGCGGCGGCGTCGGCATCGGCTATTCCCAGCACGCCGGCATGGTCGTCGTCGCCGACGGCACCGATGATGCAGCGCGGCGCCTTGAACGCGTGCTGTGGAATGACCCCGCCACCGGCGTCATGCGCCACGCCGACGCGGGCTATGAAATCGCCAGGGACTGCGCCAGGGAACAGGGCCTGAAGCTGCCGGGAATTACCCTCTAAGAATTAGAACTCCACCACTGCCATGGTGGCCCGGTGGTCCGATGGCCATGGCGTTACAATCAGATCGGCTTCGGGCGCCTTCTCGCCCACGATGCCGGCGGAAATCACCTTTAGGTTCGGGGCTTTTGCAAGAACGAAGTCGATCCGGTCATGGTGGTCTTCCGGGTCCGTTGGCTCGTCGGTTGGCGTCCATGTCATGCCGGGCTTCGCCACTTCATCCGGAAACACCGTGCGAAAAGTATCAACAAACCCTTCTGCTTCAACACCGAGAGTTGTTGGATAGGCAACGGCGAGCGGCTGCCTGCCGGCTTTCACTGCATTTTCAGTCCAGTCCCAGTGGCTGGGCTCATTGAAATCGCCCATCACGAATTGCGCGTCCGCGTCGGCTTCCGACTTGATGTCGGCAACCAATAGCGCCAGTGCCTTGCCGCGCGTTTCACTCGCCGCCTTGATGGCCTCATCCGCAGTTTTCAAAAATGGTGAATTGCCATACTCGATGTTGAGCAGTTGATAGGGTTGATACGGCGCGTCATCAAGATTCATGCTGTAGGCTACGACCTTGCGCCCGTTAACGTCGATCTCAACGCCCACCCCATTGGGTGTTTCCTTTCCAAACGGATATTTGCTGAACACCGCATCGGCCCAGTGGTTTTCCGTATTGTGTTTGAACTCATGGTAAAAATATCCAAGCGCCGCGGCAATGTCCTTTGCCCGGCTGTCATCCGTGGCGGCACACACATCAGCGGTGCAGGGGTCGGGTTCCGGCACTGTTTCCTGCGCTCCGATGATGTCGGCACCT
The DNA here is from genome assembly GCA_038251095.1 of Hyphomicrobiales bacterium. Taxonomy (GTDB): domain Bacteria; phylum Pseudomonadota; class Alphaproteobacteria; order Rhizobiales; family Aestuariivirgaceae; genus Aestuariivirga. The sequence continues at coordinate 172,966 of JBBSBQ010000001.1, read as the reverse complement.
GAGGCTTTCATCACGGCAACCGTTTCATCAATGGATTTTTGTTCGTTGGCGCCAGCACCCCACATGTTGAAACTAAGCAGCGTAACCTTCTGCGTCTCGGCCTGGGCCGACACCGCAAGCGATGCGAAAATGGCGGCGGGGAGGAAAAACTGGCGCTGGTTCATGTGTTCATTCCCTTGAGATTGCCTATGACCAATTCAATACAAACCAAATTCGTCAGTTTTGCAACAATGCCCGAGAATTGGACTCAACCCAGCGCCTTCCCGATCGCATGGATGGCGCGGAATGTGGCAACGTCAAAGGGCCGGTTGAGGAAGTCCGGCCAGCTCGAGAGCTTGACCACCACCATGTTGTAATCCCAGTTCACATAGATCAATTGCCCGAACACGCCCTTCGCCAGAATCGCCCGCGATATCGGATCCTCAATCCAGAACTGGTTCTTGTAGGCGCCATGCGGAATGGAAAACGTATAAGGCTCCTTGAAGATGCCGTGATCGCTGCTGCGCGTGGCCTCAATCCACGAGGCCGGAATAATGCCGCCGCCATGCTCCAGGATCATCTGCCCGAAGCGCCCGTAGTCACGCAAGCAGGCATTGAGGCCGCCATCGGCAAGCGCAAAGCCCGCGCTGTCCACGGTGATGCAGGCGCTCTCCTCCATTCCGATTTTCTGCCACAGCTCTTCCGATAGAAGCTGTGGCAGTCGCTTGCCCGTCACCCGTTCCATGCAAAATGCCAGCACATCCGTTTCAACGGAACGGTAGGAAAACTGCTCGCCATGGGGCCGGATGGTTTCAGTCAATCCCGTGATCAACTCCCACATGTGGCGCGGCCATTTGAAGCTGGCATCGCTGTTAGGTGGAATGGGTTTCCAGCCCGAAGCTACATCCGATTGCCCGATATCCGAATAGGGATTGCTGTATTCCTCGGAAAAGCGCGTGCCCGTTGTCATGCTGAGCACCTGCTGCAGCGTGGCCCCGCGCCAGCCTGTACGCTCCAGCTCCGGCAAGTAGGTTGTGACCGGGGCATCGACGTCAAGCAGCCCCTGCCCGGCCAGAATGCCCGCCGCCATCCCGGCAAATGACTTCGACACCGACTGGGAAAGATGCAGCGTGCGCTGATCCATGCCGTTGAAGTAGCGCTCATAGGAAATGCCGCCGTCCTTCAAAACCAGAAAACCGTCCGTATACGTCTCATCAAAAAATCCCGCCAGCGGGATGGAAGTCCCCGCCGCATCGGCAACCGCCAGGTCATCGAGATTGACGTCGGCTCGCGGCAAGGCACGCACTGGCCCCGTGCCGCGCCAGATCTCGGCCGTCGGTAAAATCTCTCTGACATGCTGAAACGACCAGCGGTTCCATGGCGGCCTGTCCCAGTCCAGCTTCGGCGGAACCAGATTGGGCGGCGAGCCTTCCATGATCGGTAGGCGCGTATCGGAATTTCTATATGTAGGCATGGTCATCCTGAACAACAAAAAAGCCCCGGCAGTTTCCCGCCGGGGCTAAGGGTATAATTGCTACTTCAACAACTCAGTCCAGATCTTCGTATAGACTTCCGTTACTTCCGGCGGGCATGTTGGCGTGAACGAGCCATGCGCCATGACATCCTCCGGAATATTCACCTCGGGCGCCGTCTTCATATCCTCAGGCATGTATTTTTCAGAGCCCTTGATGCCATTATTGTAGCGCGCAAAGGATGAGATCATCGCGGCATTCTCGGGGTCCATGATAAAATTCTGGAACAGCTTGGCGTTGTTCACATTCTTGGCGTCCTTCAGAACCGCCACATTGTCCATGAAAACCGGAAATCCCTCTTTGGGAAAGCCATAAACAAGATTGCTGTTCAGGAGGCGTGCGCGGAATGACCAGCCATTCCAGTTGACGCCGGCAGCGACATCTTCCTTGGCATATTTCTCCGGATTGGCATAGTCCATGGAAATCCAGCTTGGCTTGGCGGCCATGAGCTTGTCACGAACCTTCATCAACACATCCCTGTCGGAAGTGCACGGCTCGCCGCCCACATACTTGATGGCCAGATGCATGACCTCGCCCATTTCGGGGACGACATTAATCTTGCCTTTCAACTCATCCGGAGGGTCGAGGAAGATGGCGGAGGTATTGGGATCGCCCTTGTAGAACTTTGTATTGACGAGAATGCCATTTGTGCCCCATTGCCAAGGCACCGTGTAATGGCGGCCGGGATCGAAAGGCACGTCGACCCAGCGCGGATCCATGTTTTTGAAATTCTCCATCTGGTCCGGCCTTGACTCCAGCAGCAGGCCTTCCTTGATCCAGATCGGCACGTAGTTCGCCGAAGGCACCGCAATATCAAAACCGTGGCCCCCGGCCCGGACCTTTGCGATAGCTGTATCGTTCGCGTCATAGTCGGTGATTGTCACCTTGACGTCGAATTGCTTTTCGAACTTCGTGATCAGTTCGGGGCTGGTATAGTCACCCCAGTTATAGATGTGGAGCTCGCCTTCCGCATGGGCCTGGCCCAGGCCAGCAAAAAAGGCAAAACCCATTAGCGCGCTCGCTAGTTTCAATTTCATGGCAGTGTTCCTCTCTGTTTCGTGCATCTTTGTCTTGAGGCTGTTAGCGGGGACTATGGCCGTAAACTTAGGCGAAATCAAATGGGAGGCACATGAAAATAGAGCAGCCCCCGGAACGGAACTCCGGGGGCTGCCGTTTGCAAGCCATGTTACTTCAGGACTTCAGTCCAAATCTTCGTATAAAGGTCGGTCACTTCCGGCGCGCAGGGTTTGAGGAACTCGCCCGCTGCCTGGAACTCGGCCGGCACGTTCAATTCCGGCGCATCTTTCATCGCAGGATCCATGAATGCGTCCGACCCCTTGATCCCATTCGCGTACTTGGCGAAGTTCGAGATCATCGCCGCGTTTTCGGGGTCCATAATGAAATTCAGGAAGAGCTTGGCGTTGTCGACATTCTTTGCGTCCTTGAGAATCGCGGCACTGTCCATGAAGAAAGGGAATCCTTCCTTTGGATAGCCAAAGCGCACGTCCTTGTTCTTCTCGCGCGAGCGCATGGCCGCGCCATTCCAGTAATAGGCAGCGGCATAATCGCGGCTGGCAAATTTTTCGATGGTGCCGTAGTCCATGGCAATCCACTTCGGTTTTGCTTCCAGCAGCTTGTCGCGCACTTTCTTTAGAACCTCCTTGTCATCGGTACACCACTGGCCGCCGAGATAGCGGATCGTGGCAAACATGACGTCGTTCATTTCTGGCGCCACGTTGATCTTGCCCACCAGTTCAGGGGGCGGATCAAGCCAAATGGCCGAAGTGTTGATGTCGCCTTTGTAAACCGAGGTATCGACGGTCGAGCCTGTCAGGCCCCATTGCCACGGAACCGAGTAGTGGCGGCCCGGATCCCAATCGACGTTCACCCAGCGGTCATCTACGTTCTTGAAATTCTCCATATGGTCGGGGCGCGACTCGAGCAGCAGCCCCTCCTTGACCCAGATCGGCACATAGTTTGCCGAGGGCACGACGATATCAAAGCCGTGGCCGCCGGCGCGGACTTTGGCCAGCGCCGTATCATTGGCATCATAGTCAGTGATGGTAACTTTGACCTTATAGGCGTCCTCAAACTTCTTGATCATCTCCGGGCTGGTGTAGTTGCCCCAGTTGTAGATGTTGAGTTCGCCTTCGGCGTGGGCAGCACCCATCCCGGCGAAAAGTGCAGCGCCTACGAGCGCCGCTGTCAGTTTCCAGTTCATAGTAGTCTTCCTCCTTGTTGTACGCGCATCATGGTTTCTTGCGGTTGACAATAAAAAAGATTGTCACGAATGCAACCGATATCAGCAGGAACACCGTCGCAATCGCATTGATTTCGGGCGTCACGACCCGGCGCAATTGCCCCAGCATGTAGGTCGGCAGGGTCTCCTGCCCGCCCGATTTCACGAACTCCGTTATTACCACATCGTCAAGTGAAATCACGAAGGCCAGCATGAACCCGGCGATGATGCCAGGCCACAAAAGCGGCAACGTCACCCGTTTGAAGGCATTCCACGGAGTTGCATAAAGATCCGCCGCGGCGCGCTCCAATGTCAGATCCATATTCTCCAGCCGCGCCCGGATAGGCAGGTAGGCAAAGGGAATGCAGAAAGCCGTATGGGCAGCAAGAAGATATGCGATGCCAGAATATCCCGTCCACACCTTAATGCGCGAGAAAACGATAAGCAGGGCTACAGCCGTTACGATTTCCGGAACCATCAGCGGCTGGTTGATAAAAGCGTATTTGAAGGTAAGCCCCGGATATGGCGCCGTTCGCGTCGTAGCCAGCGCCGCCATGGTGGCAACAAGCGTCGAAAGCGTGGCCGCAAACGTTGCAATGAAGATCGACCGCAGCGAGGCTTCCTGCACCGCCCGGTTGTTCCAGGCCGACTCAAACCAGCGAAACGAAAACCCTTCCCAGATCGCGACCGATTGGCCTGAATTGAAGGCATACACCACCAATGTGACAATCGGCAGATAGAGCAGGAAAAAACAGAACATCGCAATGAACGTGAAACCGGGCTGCGTCCTGACGGAAAATGTCCTAGCCATGGCTGCCCCCGGATTTGGACGCATTCCGCACATAGACCAGCAAAGCAATTGTGACGATGATCATCAGCGTGATGGATAGCGCTGCGCCTAGCGGCCAGTTGTGCCCCTGCCCGAACTGCAGCTCGATGAGATTTCCGAGCATCATGTTCTTGCCGCCGCCGAGCACGCGCGGCGTCACATAAGCCCCAAGCGACGGGATGAAGACAAGGATGGAGCCGGCAATGATGCCGGGCTTCACCAGCGGAATGATGATGCACCGGAGAACCTGGAGCCGGGTGGCATAGAGATCATAGCCCGCTTCCACTAACCTGAAATCGATCTTTTCCATGCTGGCGTAAAGCGGCAGCACCATAAGCGGCAGGTAGACATAGGCCATGCCGAACAGGATGGCCCAATCCGTGAACATGATCTGCACCGGCGCATTGATGAGCCCGATCCAGATCATCACGCTGTTGACGATGCCTTCATTGCGGATCACCTCCTGCATGGCGAAAGTCCGGATCAGGATGTTGGTCCAGAACGGTATGGTCACCAGGAAAAGCCAGATGTCGCGCCGTTGCGGCGGCCGCGTAGCAATGAAATAGGCCGTTGGAAACCCGAGAAAGAGCGTTACCAGAGTGGTAACCAGTGAGAGCTTCACCGAACGCCAGAAAATCGAGATGTGGGCATCGGCGACGGTCAGCGTATCGTCGAAAATGTCGCGCTGCAAAAACACTCCGAACCATCCGTCGCTTGAGAACTGCCAGGGTTTCACATCGCCATAGTCACCCTTGAGCATGAAGGAATAAAGCAGCACCACGAACAGGGGCCCGATGGCTGCTAGCGCGATGATCACCAGGGCAGGCAAAGACAAGAGCCATCTGTTGCGAATATCGCGCTTCTCTGCCGCCACGGCGATTTCGCGCGGGGTTGCCATTAATCCCTCAACACGCGGGCCGCGTCTGCGCCAAAGAGTACGCCAACCTTGTCGCCCTTTTCAAAAGCCAGGGCACCCGCGTGAACATTCTGGTGGCGGACGGTGAACTCGCCGCTGCCGTTGAGCTTTACGTGGTAGTGGGTATCCGTACCGAAATAGACGATGTTTTCGAGTTTGCCCGAAAGTGTCGCCTTGCCTGATGCCGCAACAAGGCTTGCATGCTCCGGTCGCACTACAACCGTCACCTTGCCCGAAGGCGCTGTACCTTCGCCCAAACCGGCGGCAATCGTGGCGCCTGCATCAAGTGCGATCTTGGCCTGGCCCTTGGCAGTCGAAATGACTTTGCCTTCGAGGAAATTTGTCTCGCCGATGAAATTGGCCACAAAGCGCACCGCCGGCCGGTCATAAATATCACGCGGGGATCCGACCTGCAGGATCTTGCCCTTCGACATCACCGCAACGCGGTCCGACATGGTCAGCGCTTCTTCCTGGTCATGCGTCACAAAGATGAAAGTGATTCCCGTTTCATTTTGCAGGCGCTTCAGCTCGATCTGCATTTCCTTGCGCAGCTTGTAGTCGAGGGCCGAGAGAGGCTCATCGAGAAGCAGAACTTTGGGCTCCGGTGCAAGGGCCCGTGCCAGCGCCACGCGCTGTTGCTGGCCGCCGGAAATCTGGCTCGTCCTCCGGTTCTTGAGGTCTTCCATTTGCACCAGCCGAAGCATTTGCGCGACCCGAGCATCTACCTGCGCCTTGGGCTTGCCCTGCATTTCCAGTCCAAAGCCGATGTTCTGGCCGACTGTCATATGGGGAAACAGCGCATAGTTCTGAAACACCGTGTTCACCGGCCGCTGGAACGGCGGCAACGGTGCAATATCCTCCCCGTGCAGCAGGATTCGCCCGTCGGTGGGAAAATCAAAGCCGGCAATCAGGCGCAACAAGGTGGTTTTCCCGCAGCCCGAAGGGCCGAGAAGGGTGAAAAACTCGTTTTCGCCAATCGTGACGGAAACATTGTCCAGCGCCTTGAGGCTGTCCTGGCCCGAGCTTTGAAATATCTTTGTAACGCCGACTGCCTCAATAGCAGTCTTGCCAATTGCCAATTAATCCACTCCCCTTCGTCTTGTTCCAGACGATTAAAATACTATCCTATGGGGAATTTTTCGGCTTGCCAATGGGGGCCGGTCGCGGACGCTTAAATTGACCACCCGCCATCGATGACGAGTGCCTGCCCGGTTATGAAGGCCGAGTCATCGCTTGCCAGATAAATCACCATCGCTGCTATTTCTTCAGGCTGCGCCATGCGCCCCATGGGTTGCCGTGCGATGAAGGCCGCCTTGGCTTTCTCAACATCGCCCTGGGCCCGCATCCGGTCATAAAGCGAGGGCGTTTCCACCGTTCCCGGGCAAATGCAATTTGAACGGATTCCCTTGGCCACGAAATCAGCCGCCAGGGCCTTTGTAAGACCTATAACCGCCGCTTTGCTGGCGCCATAGACGAAGCGGTTGGGCGCGCCTTTGACGGACGAGGCGACCGAAGCCATGTTGATGACATTGCCTTTTCCCTTGGCCAGCATGCCCGGTAGATACGCCTTGATCATCCGGTAATGGGCCTTCACGTTGAGGTCAAAGGAGAAGTCCCAGTCCTTTTCTTCGCAGTCCAGCACCGTGCCGTTGTGCACAAATCCCGAGCAGTTGAACAGGATGTCGATGGGGCCGGTGCGTTTCAATGCCGCATCCACCGCGGACTGCTCCAGAACATCCAGTCCAAAGCCGGTAATGCCGGGATGTTCCTTCGAAATATCCTTGAATAGGTCTTCCCTGATGTCGGTTGCAAAAACCTTTGCCCCCTCCCGCGCCAGCGCTATGGCCGAAGCACGGCCAATGCCCTGCCCCGCCGAAGTGACCAATGCAACGCGACCCTCAAGCTTACCGGCCATGGACTAGTTCCCTCATTATGGTTCAAACTCCTGCCTAACTCTAATCCATGGAAACTGTCTATGACCAATGTTGATCTTGCCTATGCCTCTGCAACAGAACTTTTGAAACTGTTCAAGGCCCGCAAAGCCTCGCCCGTTGAACTGCTTAAAACATTGATCGCGCGCAGCCAGAAGTTGAACAAAGAGATAAACTGCCTCGCCGACTGCTATTTTGATGAAGCCCTCACCATGGCAAAAGCGGCTGAACAGCTTTACGCGAAGCGCGGCTTCAAGCCACGCGCTCTCGAAGGCATTCCCCTGTTGGTCAAGGATGCCCAGCGGGTCAGGGGCAAGCGCACCACCCATGGTTCATTGATCTTCGCCAACAACATCGACGATCATTCCGATCCCCAGATCGAGCGCCTTGAAAAAGCCGGCGCCATTATTTTCGGCCGCACCACGACGCCGGAGTTCTGCCTTTCCGGCGTCACCCACTCACGGATGTGGGACGTCACCCGAAATCCCTGGAATTTGGATTTTGGTCCCGGTGGCTCGTCCGGCGGTTCGGGCGCGGCATTGGCGGCAGGCTTCACAACCCTTGCCACCGGCACCGACATCGGCGGCTCGATCCGCATTCCCTCGTCGGCTTGCGGTACTGTAGGCTTCAAGCCGCCCCATGGCCGCAATCCGGATGGCCCGCCAGGCAATTTTGACCGCTTCAATCATTGCGGCCCCATGACCCGCAGTGTTGCCGATGCAGCCCTGATGCAGAACGTGACCTCCGGTCCCCATCCGCTTGATCATGACTCCATTCGAACCCGTATGAGCCTCCCGGTGAAAGCCGAGAGCATCAAAGGCTGGAAAATAGCCTACTCCCTTGATTTCGGTTACGTCGAAGTCGATCCGGACGTGCGCCGGAAAACCCTCGAAGCCATTCAGGTTTTCCGCTCGCTCGGTGCCAAGGTCGAAGAAGTCGAACTCGGCTGGACCAGCGCCATCGACATTGAAGCCATGCATTGGTACAACACCATGAATTTTGGCCGCCAGACCATTTGGCAGCGCAAGACCAATGCCAATCTCATGACCGACTATGCCCTCAAATTCGCCGCCGCCGCCGAGCGCAATTCAACCATCGATGATGTTCACAAGCCCTGGGCGCGCAGCCACGCCATGTATCAATCGCTTGGGCCCGTGCTGGCATCCCATGATGTTTTCATTTGCCCCACCAATAATCTGGCGGCAGTCAGGGCCGAACATGATCCCTGGGACGAAAATTTCACCGTCAATGGAAAGAAGGCGGATCCCGAAGCCGGCTGGGTGATGACGCATCAGTTCAACATGCTGCACAATTGCCCGGTGCTCGCCGTGCCCTCAGGCCACACCGCGAAAGGCGTTCCAACCGGCATTCAGATCGTCGGCCGCACCTGGGATGACGCCCGGGTCTTCCGCGCCGGCCTCGCATACGAAAAAGCCCTGGGCGGCTGGTACACAACCAGGGAAAAGCGCCCCGTGATCAATAATTGATTTCGTAAACGATCGTGCCATCGAGGCTGTTTACCCGGAGCAGGTAGCGCTGGTAGCCGAGATAGGCCACATACCTGTAATCCTTGCCGCCGCAATCCACCGGCCGCACCTGGCGATAGCCATGCAGCCGCAAGGCCCGGCCAATACTTTGGCACGATGCCGCAGATTTTGCCCGCGGCCGCGGCGGAGGCGGCTGAAAATAGAAATTGCCATTCTCGAATTGCCCCTCATCATCGCCCGGCGCTTGCGAAATGCCGCGCTGGCCATAGAGCGCATCATAGCAATTGGGGTCTTCCGGGTAATAGGTGCAATAGCGGTTGCCCGCGTGGGAGGTGCCCGCAAAAACAACCACGCCAATGGCGGCAAGCAGGCCCGCAATCATCAGATGCTGGATGAGATAACCCGGTTTCTCCATGACGCCAAAGTAACCGGAAAATACGGCGTCAGATTGTCGCAATCCAGCTAACTATGTGGCAGGAAAGCGTAATTTACCATCAATTGACAAGAGACTGCCATAAAGTTCGGGCCTGCGGTCGCGGAATACCCCCCAGGTCCGGCGCAATTCGCCAATCGCCCCCAAGTCAAAACTCTGCAGCCGAACCCCTTCTTCAACGCGGTCCATCTCGGTTAATTTTTCACCCTGATGGTCGGAAACAAAAGACCGGCCATAAAACGTGTCGGCCCGACCGTCAGGCGCCACTTCCCGGCCCACCCGATTGGCTGCGGCCAGTGGCATGATGTTGGCCGCCGCATGGCCGCGCATGGTGTTCTGCCAGTGATTGCTGGAATCATAGGTTGGATCGCCAGGTTCTGAGCCAATTGCCGTGGGATAGAGCAGAATCTCGGCTCCCATCAGCGCCATGGCGCGAGCGCACTCCGGAAACCACTGGTCCCAGCAAATGCCCAGCCCCACCTTGCCCGCCGCCGTCTCCCAGACCTTGAAGCCCGTGTCGCCCGGTGAGAAATAAAACTTCTCCTGATAGCCGCGCCCATCGGGAATATGCGACTTGCGGTAGATGCCAAGGCGTTTGCCATCCCCATCCACCATCACAGTCGTATTGTAATGGGCCTGCCCGGCGCGCTCAAAAACACTGATCGGAAGCACCACGCCTAGTTCCTTGGCCAGTGCCGCAAAACGCGCCACCGTGGGATGATGCTCAATCTCGTGAGCATTCTTGAAAAACCTGGTGTGCTGCTCGATGCAGAAATAATCGCCATCAAAGAGTTCCTGCAACAAAATGAGTTGCGCCCCTTGCCTTGCCGCATCGCGCACAAGCTTTTCCGCCTTGTCGCAATTCTTCTTCCAGTCATGTTCCGATGCCATCTGCGTGATGGCCACCGTCAGTTTGCCCATTTTAGTTCTTCAACCCCGCAACTTCCCGTTTGAATGGCAATGCGTCACCGATGTCGGGCATGTCAAATTCTTCCGCATAGCGATGCCCCGCATAGGTAGCCCAGGCAATGGCCGCCGGCGCCTGCGCATCCCCGATTGTCTTCACCGATTCAATTCCGCTTTCGCCCCACTTGGCTTTCTGCACGATGAGATTGGTATAGAGCGCATCGTTTGGCAGCCGCGCCGTAACCAGAAGCACTGCGTCACAGAAAATCTCACTGAACCTTCCTGTATAGGCACAAGCGATAATCACGGAACCAGCGCTAACCTCAACCACCGCATAACTTGTCTTAACCTCAACACCAAGCTCCAGTAGTCGTCTCTGAATTTGTCCCTGCTCAAGCGTGTTCACGCTCCACTCGGCGATTTTTGTGGATGGCGTGACATAGCTCACCCGGCATCCCTTCGAAGTCAATAACTCCGCCAACACGCTCCCCATGTAATAATGGTCATCATCATAAATCACTACATGGCCCGCGGGGAGCTTCCCGTCCATCACATCATCGGGTGTGAACACCGGCATTCCCGCATCGATGCTTATCGGCAGCGTGTGATAGCGCGCCACGCCATCCCTTCGCCACGTCGAGCCTGTTGCAATGGCAACGTCCGAAAACCCTAGATCGAAAACATCATCAGCAGTGAGTTTTGATTCCCGGTAAATCGCCACATTTGCCATCTTCTCGATCTGGCCCTGGCGATAATCGCGCACCCGGCCCCAGGCGGAAAGCCCCGGCAATCGGCATTCCCGGGCCACGCGCCCGCCAAGCTCCGTGCTGGTTTCCGAAAGTGTCACCTCATACCCGCGAAGCCCCAGCCGATGTGCCGCCGAAAGCCCGGTCGGCCCCGCACCCACCACCAGAATCCTGCGCACCGAAGCAGCAGGCTTCATCCGTTCGGGATGCCAGCCCTTCCGCCATTCCTCCATGAAGGAGGAATTCTGCGTGCAGCGTGAAAGCGATTGCGTCATGTCGCCGGTCACACAGATATTACAGCCGATGCACTCACGGATATCTTCAACCCGTCCCTCGTCAATCTTGTTCGGCAAAAACGGATCGGCGATGGAAGGCCGCGCCGCACCTATAAAGTCCAAAATGCCCTGCTTGATTTGCCGTACCATCAGGTCCGGCGAGGTGAAGCGCCCCACGCCCACCACAGGCTTCGAGGTCAGTTGCTTGATCCCCCGGATCAAATCCTCCTGCGCCGCCTCCGGCTTGAAGCGCGAGGTGCCGGAACAGGCCTCCCAGGTGCCATGGGCAAAATCCCAAATATCGGGAAGCTCCGCATGCAGGCCAATCAGGTCACGAAGCTCGGCGTTGGAAAATCCCTGCTCGCCCAGTTCTTCAAGGGAGAGCCGGACTGCCACGGCGCAACTGTCACCCACCTCATCGCGCGCATCACTCAGCAATTCCTTCAGCAGCCGCGCCCGGTTTTCCAGTGAGCCGCCATATTCGTCACTGCGCTGATTGGTTCGCCGTGACAGAAAGTGTTGCAGAATGCCGAAGCCATGCGCGCCATAGAGGCACATGATGTCATAGCCCGCCCGCTTGGCTCTACGGTAAGCCAGCTTGTGCCAATGGCGCAAATTACGAATGTCCTCCTTGTCCATAGCCCGCGCCTGCACCGGATCGCTGGTGAAGGTAAGGATGGGGCTATGCATCGGCCCCATGGGCACTTCGCGGGTGTAAAGATTGGGGCCATTAGTTCCGCTATAGGCCAGCTCAATGCCCGCCAGCGCCCCGTTGGAATGAATGGCGTCAGCCATCTTCGTAAGGCCCGGCATGTCGTCCTCGTCCCAGATGCGCAGTTCAATGAACGGCGTGATCTCCGATGAGTGATGAATTTCCACCTGCTCGGTGAAGATGACCCCCCAGCCCCCTTCCGATTTCACCCGGCGCATTTCTGCCGCAGCCGTTGAGTCCCGGTAGCCGCCACCATTGCAATGCGGCACCTGGTAGAATCGGTTCTTCGCCGTCACCGGCCCGATCTTCACCGGCTCGAAAAGCACGTCATAGCGCGGGTCACGCATCCAGGAAGCCCTCCAGCACGTTCACCGTGTTCACACCGATGGCTTCAATGGCATAACCGCCCTCCATTACGAACAGCGTAGGCAGTTTCAGCTTGGCAATGCGCCGCCCGTAATCCCGGAAATCCTCCGACTTCAATTTGAAATAGCTGATCGGGTCTTTTTCGTAGGTATCAACCCCGAGGGAAACCACCAGCACATCAGGCGCAAAACTTTTGATCTTTCCGCAGGCATGGCCCAGCGCCTTGCTCCACTTTTCATAGCTGCACCCCTCGGGCAGCGGATAATTGTGATTGAAACCTTCACCCTTGCCGGCTCCCGTCTCGTCCTTGAAGCCAAGGAAATAGGGATAGGCTGTTTCCGGCTCTCCATGCAGCGAACAGAATAGCACGTCATTGCGCTCATAGAAAATATCCTGCGTACCATTGCCATGATGGAAATCCACGTCAAGAATGGCCACGCGCGCCGCACCTGAATCACGGAATGCCTGCGTGGCGATCGCCGCATTGTTCAAAAAGCAGTAGCCACCATAGAGATCGTCGTGGGCATGGTGCCCTGGCGGCCGGCACAGCGCAAAGGCCGACTTTCCGCCGCCCGCAATCAGCTTCTGAGCCGTGAGCGCTACCGAAGCCGAAGCCCGGGCCGCATCCCAGGTACCCGCCGTGATGCACGTTTCAACCGAATGAATGTAATAACCCACCTTGCCGTCGATATGCTTGGGGCAGCGCTGCTGCATGCTGCGCGCCGGAAATCCGGTTGGCACGATCTCGCCGCGATAGCCCGCCTTGGTCCATTCGCTCCACGCCGTTTCGAGAAATTTCAGAAAGCCCTTCTCGTGAACCCGTGCCACCGCCCTCATGTCCAAAGGCTTCGGCGGAACGATGTCATCCATTTTGCGTTTCTTGAGTTCACGCAGGATATATTCCATGCGCGAAGGCCGCTCAAAGGGCGTGACGAATTCGCCGCCCGAAATTTCGGCTTGCGCAAAGTGCAGGCGGTGGTCGTCGGTAAACACAACTTTCATGAAATCTCCTCCAGATTTTTTCAGTCTGTCAGAGATTTGAAATTGTTACAAACGCCGCCCCATGCGGCAGCTAGCCACAATCATGTGGGGAGTGAAGGGCTCAGGCGGCCTTGGTGACGGGCGTAGACAGGTCCGGAATCCAGATGGCCGCAACCGTGCCTTGCCCCTGCGTGCTCTGGCAGATGAGTTCGCCGCCATGGGCTTCCGCAATGGCCTTTACGATGGGCAGGCCCAGTCCCAGGCCCTCGGCGGGCCGGCCATAGGACATGTCTTCCTGAATGAACGGCAGCAGGCATTCCGCCAGTTTATTGGGAGAAATGCCCGGGCCATTGTCGCGCACCGAAATTACCGTTGAATGGTCGGGCTTGCGGTGGGCCCAGATTTCGATGGTTCCACCGTCCGGCGAAAACTTGATGGCGTTTTCGACCAGCTTTTTAATGGCCTGGCGCAGCAACTGGCTGTCGCAGCGTAGCATCAGGCCTTTGCCCGGCCGCGCGATTTTGATCGTGATGCTCTTCGCCTTGGCGTTTGCTTCCAGCCCGACAATGCTGTCGTCGAGCAGATCGGTCATGCTTTCATTGGTCACGCGGAGGCTGGACGCGCCGGAAAATGACTTGGAGAGGATCAGGATATCGCTGATCAACCGGTTCAGGCGCTGTGAGGCGCCGACGATGTGTCCGAGCTGTTCGGCTTCAATCGCCTCAACCTTGTCCTTCAAAGCTTCCGCCAGAACATCGGTCAGTCCAATAAGGGCGACCAGAGGCGTCTTGAGTTCGTGGCTCAATATCCTGAACAGGCCGTTCTTCATTTTGCTGGCAGCGCGGGCTTCAGCCTCGGCGCGCCGCAGATCCCTCTCAATCTCGCCGTTGCGGATAACGAATTGCGCGTGGTAGCCGAATTGCGCCCAGTTGATAGGCTTGGTGACAAACGACGAGGCCCCGAGGCGGTAGGCCTCCTCAATGGAAGTGCGGTCGTCATAGCCGGTTGAAATGATGACGGGAAGATCGACGGTGCGCGGATGCTGGCGGATATGGCGGAGCAGGCCGAAGCCATCGAGCTTGGGCATGTTCAGGTCGACAACGGCAAGGGAAAGATTGTCCTGCGCAATGCGGTCACAGGCGGCTTCGCCGTCTTCGGCCGTAACCGTCTCATAGCCGAGATTGGCGAACAGGCTGGCAAGCACATCGCAGATGAGCGGGTCATCATCGACAATCAAAACACATTTGCGCGCCGCAGTTTCGGTCCGCTGGCTGATATCGTCTTTGATTTCCACGAAACACTTCCCACTATTTTTAAGAAGCAATATCGTGCTGGGTATTAATGGCGGGTAAGAAATGAACGTGTTCAACAAACTTGGTTAAGCAAGTGTGAGCGCGGAAACTCCATTAAGCGTAAAAATTTCAATTGAGGACAGAGTAAGTGACTCTCGCTACGCCGGAGGTGGTCATTCCGACAAGTTTCGCCGCACCCAGGCTCAGATCAATCACCCGGCCAGAAATAAAAGGCCCGCGATCATTGATGCGGACGACGACGGATTTTCCGGTGCGCGTATTGGTCACCCGCACCCTTGTGCCGAAAGGCAGGGTGCGGTGGGCGGCTGTCAGCCCGTTCGGATTGAAGCGTTCGCCGTTGGCGGTGTGCTTGCCGGATTTGTAGAACGACGCAACGCCACTTGTTGACTTGGCTTCCACCCCGGAATCGAATCCGCCCAAAGTGAGAAACCCGATCATAACGCCAAAAACCAACTGCTTCATGATAGACCCTCTTTCATGCTGCGGTGCAACATAGGGGCCTTTATGGCCGCAATGTGACCCCGAACTAACCAATTGTTAATAGTTAACAACCGGCAGTTCGGAAGGTTCCAAGGTCCTGCCTTCATGGCAAAAGTGTAGCCACAACAAGCCTTTATACAGATTCTATTTAAATGGCGGCTTCCACCATGATCTCGACATCAAGGCCGGGGGCCGCGAGCTTTGATTCAACCGTGGCGCGCGCCGGCGTCTGCCCGGCCACAACCCACGCGTCCCAAGCCTCATTCATTTGCGCCCAGGTGCCGATATCCGTGAGCCAGATGTTGGCTTTCAGTATTTTGGTCTTGTCGGTTCCTGCCTGCTTCAGCGTAGCATCGATCTGCGCCAGGATATCGGCTGTCTGTTCCTTGACTGATTTGCCAACAGTTTTCTCCGCCACAAATCCGGCGAGATAGACCTTGCCGCCATGAATGACCGCTTCGCTCATGCGCTTGCCGGCGCCAATTCTCGTAATGCTCATCGCTCTCTCCTGTTGATAGGTGAGGCTGTCTACCCTTTCTTGAAAACCGCATCAATCACCGCGAGCAAGACGCGGGGGAGCGTCTCGAATGCGTAAGGCGCATGAAGCCGCTCCAGCCAGTGATGATAGTCCCGCCCCCAGGGGCCGATGTTGATGCAGGAATAGCCCGCCGGCTCCGCCAGCGTGAAGCTCGTTCCCCAGATCGGCGTATTCTCGGCTGCGGCGGTGATATTCCCATTCGGTTCACCGATAAAGCTCATGTCCGAAATACCTGGGAAGTAATCCACCGTGCCAAGTCCATGCGCCTTCATGGCATCCTCAATCACTTTCGATAAAGACTCATCCTGCAATGAAACGGCGGCATAGGGAATGGAACCAAAACCCAAAACGACTGCTGGATAAGAAAGGCCAGACAGCGACCATACATGCTGGGTCTGCAGTTTGGTGCGCTCCGGCAAATCCAAATCCGCCCGTAAGGCAAGTTCCTCCGCTTTCTCCATTCTCTTGGATTCGGGAACAAGGCGCTTCAAACCTTCATAGGTCAGCACTGGAATGTTGAGGCCCAGTTTCTTTGAAACCCGCACCATCGCCCGCTGGGCAAGTTTAATCGAGATGTCAAGCACCTCTGCCACAGAACGCTGATGTTGCAAGGTGTTCCAGTAAACAAACGTTTGCGCGGGCGTGGTCACGTTGTAGCCCGCTTTCATGTCCTTCGTGTAAAGCGCCGTCGGCGGCGCTGCAATTTCGTTGCCGGTCTTTTCTGCCAGCTCCGGAGCAAGCTCAAATTCTGTGATCAGTTCGGCAGCGATATAGGCAGAATTGGCTCCGTCCCCCGGGTAACAGGCATGGGCTTCCTTGCCCACAACGAAAGCCGTCAGCAACTGCTTGCCAATAGAACCCAGCGCCGCAACGCGCCCCTTGCTGCCATCACCCTGATCGGAAATTGCATCCAGATTAATGACAAGCTCGATGTGCAGTCCGCGTGCTTTCGCAATCCGGGCGATCTGCAGCGCCGCGTCACGCATTCCTGCCGAGCGGTCTTCTTCGTCAGGCGTCGCAATAAAAAGCAGCGACAGCCCTCCCTCATAAACCTCCATTGCCGCCAGTCCGGCTGCCAAACCGGATTTCATGTCGAGCAGCCCGCGGCCCGGCAAAAAATCTCCGGATTTCAGGTCCGCCAGCGCCGATGGGCTTTCGCCGGCAATTTCCAGCTTGGCAATCATCGCCTCGCGCAAGGCAAGGGGATTCAACGCAAGGGAGGTAAGACCGCCATAATCGGAAAATGGCACTGTATCGAAATGCCCCGCCAGCACGATGGCCCGCCACCCGTCCTTGCCTTTGCCGTCCTTCAGCGAAAAAATATTACTGCGTCCCAGTGCATCGCCGGTAATGGCTTCTTTCCAGACTTTTTCATGTCCGGAGTGACGAAGATACTGCAGCAACCGGTCCGCAAACGCCGCTTCTTCGGGCGTTCCGGTCACCGAAGGCCATGAGGTCAGCTCGAGGGCAATCTCCCGCGCCCGGGCTGGCAACTCAGGCGAATTTCTGGTCATATTCGAGAACTGCGTTCAGCAAAACCTGGGAGCCTGCGCCACATTCTTCAAAGGTTGTGGACTCCGCCTCGTTGTGGGAAATGCCACCAAGGCAAGGCACGAAAATCATCGTGGTGGGCGCCGCCCGTGCAATATAGGCCGCGTCATGGCCCGCACCCGATGCCATCTCGCGCATCTTGAAGCCCGCCTGCGCGCCACCCCGGCGCACGCACTCAATGAGTTCCGCATTGAATTTCACCGCCGGGGATTTCCAGATGCATTTCTCCTCGAAAGTCAGTTTTTCCGCATCCGCAATTGGACCCAGCGTCAAGCGGAAGGCCGCCTCCATTTTATCCAGCACCGTTTCATCCGGATGACGCAAATCAACGGTGAAGAACACTTCACCCGGCACCACATTGCGGCTGTTCGGCCGGTTCTCGATCAGGCCAACTGATGCAACGCCTGGCAAATGCGAAAGTCCCACTTGGTGAATGGCCTCTATCATGCGCGATGCACCCAGCAGCGCGTTCTTGCGCAGCAGCATTGGCGTGGCGCCCGTATGGGATTCCTGTCCATGCACCGTCACCTCATACCAGCGCATGCCCTGTACACCGGTAACGACACCGATCATTTTGTCTTCCGCTTCGAGAATTGGTCCCTGTTCAATGTGAAGCTCGAACATCGCCTGGAACTTGTGGGAGCCAACGGGCTCAGACCCGAGATAGCCAATGCGCTTCAATTCATCGCCCAGCTTGATACCGTCACGGTCCTCGCGTGAATAGGCAAATTCCGGCGTGAACACGCCCGCATAAACGCCTGAGCAAAGCATGGCCGGCGCAAAGCGCGAGCCTTCTTCGTTGGTCCAGTTCACGATCATCAACGGCGCATTGCTTTCATAACCCATGTCCGCCAGCGTGCGCAGCGCCTCCAATGCACCGAGCACGCCGAGGACACCATCAAACTTGCCCCCCGTGGGTTGCGTGTCGAGATGCGAGCCAAGCGCGATCGGTAGCAAATCCTTGCGCTTGCCGGCACGCGTCGCAAACATGTTGCCCACGCTGTCAACCTGCACAATGCAGCCCAAAGCTTCGCACTGCGTCTTGAACCAGTCCCGCACCCGTTTGTCTTCGTCGGAAACTGTCAGCCGCTTGATGCCGCCCTTCGCCGTGCCGCCAAATTTCGCCGTTTCCATAAGGCTGTCCCATAGCCGCTGCGAATTGATCACAAGGTTGGATTTGGAGGTCATGAAACTATGTGCTCCTCAATTTCCGTCAATCTTCTTGCCCATGATGGCAATGGCCTTCTGATAGACGGTGGCACTGTTCCAGCCCTGGATGGCGCTGAAATTGCCCTGCCCCGGCTGGTAGCCTTCACCCGCCGACCAGCCGTGCCCCGCGAGAAACTTCGCCGTCGAGGCCAGCGCATCGGCCTTGGAGTTGAGGTTGACCCCGCCAGTGCCATCGCCATCAGCGCCGAAAAGAAGGATATTCTTCGGCAGGAATTGTGTTTGCCCCACCTCGCCATGCATGGCGCCCTTGGACGAGGCGGAGAGAGTGCCGCGCTCGACAAGCTTCAAAGCCGCATAAAGCTGGTCAGTAAAAAACGCCGTCCGGCGGCAGTCATAGGCAAGCGTCGCCACCGCCGACAGGGTGTTCTGATTACCCATGAAACCGCCGAAGCCTGTCTCCATGCCCCAAATGGCAAGCAGGGGGCCAGGAGGAACGCCATAGCTCTTCTCAAGTGTTGCAAAAAGGCCCGCATTGGCGTTTTTGAGCGAGCGGCCCCGGGCGATGATCCCGGCGGCCCCGCGCTTTGCCATGAAGGCATTAAGCGAAAGCTTGAAACTGTGCTGGCCCCGGTCAGCCCGTATTGTACCAGTCGAATAGCTGGTGGCCATGAGAGCGGAGATGGCCTTGGGCTTCACCCCATTGGCTTTTGCCTCAACCGCAAAACTTTTTTTCCACGCTTCAAAAGCTCCGCCCGTGCTGCTGCATTTGGCCGCTTCCGCTGCATTCGCCATGAAAAATGACGCCACACCCACAACAAATCCCGCCTTCACCCAGTTCATTACCGCTCCACTCTCTGCCTGTTCGAATCCCAGACTGCCATTATCGCCAGCCCTTGTCAGCAGGAGACAAGCTGATTAAGGGACAGCCATGAAAAGCACCGTGGAAAGCCTGTTTCCCACCCTGGTTTATAGGGCCGAGATAGCCAATCCCCAGCGCCTTAACCTGGATTTGGAGGATGCCGCCCTTTCGCTCAGCCAGCACGATGCCAAGGGCCGGCGCTGGTGCGAGAAGCATGGCTACGCTGGATACACCTCCTATGCCTCGATCGAAGACCTCAGCCGGCGCTCAAAACCGTTTGCCCGGCTGGAGAAAATCATCCACGCCCGTGCGGCGGATTTCGCCAAATCCCTGCAGTGGAATTTGCGCGGCGGCAAGCCTGTCTGCGATTCACTGTGGGTGAACGTTCTGCCGCAAGGCGGCTCGCACACTTCGCATATTCACACCAACGCGGTTCTAAGCGGAACCTATTATGTGACTGCTCCTGTTGGCGCCAGTCCCATCGTGTTCGAAGATCCACGCCACGCCATGATGATGGCCGCGCCGCCGCGCAAGACCAGCGTCTATGAAAGCCGCGTTCCGAAATCCGGAACCCTGATGCTCTGGGAAAGCTGGCTCCGTCATGAAGTCCCGATGAACCGCGCAAGGGAGGACCGCATCAGCGTGAGCTTCAACTGCGTGATTGGCTGATCGTAAATTTCTGCCATAATGGACGCGCGCTATGGGTTTTGATCTTCCGCTTCCGGGGAGCTGCCAATGCCGTTCAGGTTTCTTGCCGCGTTCTGTTTTGCGATTGCCCAGCTTTCCCTGAACGGAAATGCCCAAACCCTGTCGAGTGATTGCCTCGCCATTGCGAATGGCCCCGCCCGCGTGCAATTCGCGAAGCTTTCCCCCGCCGCTCTTGCGGAAAACCAGGTGCAGCTCACCTTTATCGGCCATTCGACCTTTCTGATCGAAAGTTCCGGCGGAATTCGCGTCGCCACGGATTTTTCTGGCAATGCTGGCGGCATCATTCCTGATGTCGTCACCATGAACCGCGCCCACCGCTCGCACTACACGCCCACCCCTGATCCGGCGATCAAGAATGTCCTGCGCGGCTGGAACGAGGACGGCACCCCGGCCCGGCACAATGTCACGATCGGCGATGTCTATATCCGGAATATCACCACCGACATCCGGGGTGGCACGCTGGGCCGCGTGCCCGATGGCAATTCGATTTTCGTCTTTGAAGTGGCAGGCCTCTGCATCGGCCGTCTCGGCCATTTGCATCACGAGCTTACGCCTGCCCATATCGGCCAGATCGGCAGGCTCGATGTGGTGCTGGTGCCTGTCGACGGTGGCTACACTATGCCGGTTGTCAACATGATCCAGGTGCTGAAAGACCTGAAAGCCCGCATCGTCATCCCCATGCACTATTTCGGCCACGAAACCCTCTCCCGCTTCATCGCCAACGCAAGAGCATCCTTCGAATTGGAAATGGCGTCCTCGCCAGTGCTCATCGTCTCGCGCGAAACCATGCCCAAGGAACCAAAGCTGATTGTGCTCCCGGGATATTGATATGAGTCAATGCAATGACCTTTGTTTGCTGTAATCCTTGAATGTGCGCATCATCCTCGGCGTACTTGACCACTCCGCGGCGAAATTCAGATTCGAAAGGAAAAGGAATATGACAACCAACATGGGAACCTTTGACCGCATCCTGCGCGTGATTGGCGGCCTTGCCCTGCTCGTCTGGGCCTTTCTGGGAACCGGTGAGTGGCATATGCTGGGCTGGATCGGCATCGTGCCCCTGGCAACTGCAGCCATCGGCTGGTGCCCCCTCTACACCATCATCGGCGTCAGCACTTGCCCCACCAAGAAGGCCTGAGCCCAATCTGATTGACATGGGTCAATACAAAGCCATTGACCCATGCTATTCTTTTCACATGCGCATCATCCTAAGCCTTTTCCTGTTCGTCATTGCCAGTTCCCTGGCCCGCGCCGATGATATTGCGGCGGGCCGAAAGCTGGTTGAAGATAATTGCAGCCGCTGCCACGCGATTGGCGAGACGGGCGACAGCCCCTTGGCCAAGGCGCCGCCATTTCGCGAAGTGGTAAAGCGCTACCCCCCGGAATCCCTGGGCGAGGCCCTGGTCGAAGGCATTGTCACCGGCCACAATGAAATGCCGGAATTCGTCTTCGAGGCGGATCAGGCTGCCGACATCATCGCCTATCTGGACAGTCTCAAGGCGAAATAGCCGGACATTACAACGGAACGTAGTCGATCTCGGTGAAGGCGGCAACTTCCGGCACCCAGCGCCCCTGCACAAAGGCCACATGGTCAGGGTGCACATTGTAGCCGTCATAGGCAGCCTGATCGGCAAACTCCATCGACACGCCAAAGCTGAATTCGCACTTCGGGCTGACCTGGCGCAGCACTTCGAACTTCTGCACCCCGGGAATGGCCCCGAGCCTTGCAATTGCCGCAAGAAAATCCGCCTCCGCAGCAGAACCCGCGGCATGCTTGAGGCGGAACACGGCGGTATGGCGGATCATGGGGAAACTCCGATTGGGGCAGGATGGAGGTGAAACACTATTTCACGCTCGATTTCAGCACAATAGCCCGCCGTCAAAAAAATATGAATTTAATCCTTGACGCCGTGCGGTCGTTCGGCTAAGAACGGCTATTCTCCAAAATTGTAAGTTTCGCCAGTGAGCGCAAGGCCCCATGAAACAGGGGCATCGCTGAAATCCAATCGGCTGTTCTGACGAAGGCCATGGTAAAACATTTGTGGAGCTTGAATTTTGACCGCGAAAATCAGTTAGCTTAAAATTTCCCAGATGAAGTTTACAATTAGACCCACCACAATTGCATACCAAAATAGCCTATGGGAATTTGCTGATTTAGCATTTTCTTTAAGCTCCATGGTGGGAAAAGCCCATTTTGAATAGCCAAACAACAGCCGATAAGCCCAGATGGCTAGTAACACTACGTAAATGTAAGCTGCCGCAGCGAGCACAGAACTAGAAGTTCCTAGAGTATTTTCAATTGCATTTTAAAGTTTCCAGGCGACATAAAGGCCGAATGGCAACCCAAATATAAACAACCCTGCGTCATAGACAAATGCACGATGGAGGAAGCCATGACTATTGCCTTTATCTGACACGACACCAAAGACAGCCTCAGAAATTGCAGCTATCCAAAATTCGTTGTCCGCTTCAATTTTCAAATTGCTCGTATTCGGAGTTGGGCTCGAAACAAAGTTCTCGCTATCAAGTAACTTTGGTTTGGAGAAATCCAAATGCAATTCGAATGACCGAAGTGGATTCTGTTTGTCCACCAACGGAAAGCAGTCGAATTGGTCATGTAAACTCTGGAGATTTTCGTTGGTCTATTGGGAGATTGAAAAAGCGCTTCATTGTCACCATGTAATCGATCACCATTTTCTCCTTCAAGAGTTACTGTAACACGGAATGCGACTTTCTTTATTTCTACCTTACGAGATGCCCATTGTTTGGGACTAAGTTCTTTTGGTTTCGTAAGTTTGGCGATCTCATGGTCGCCTTCTTCATGAACTAACCGTTCAAGCCACGAAAAAATCTTCTGCACATCCTTTAATTCTAAGGACACAGCACTGATTTTAGATTCTCTTTGCGGAATGTGGGCGTCCATCGTTTCTTCTCAAAACATCAGAAACAAACACAAATGCACTAAACCTAGCGATTAGTATAGCGTTCGGAACTACGGCGTAACTTCCACGCGCTTCACGCCCTTTGGCGCGGTCACGCCTTTCCAGATCGCATTGGCCTGATGCACCGGCGCGGTGGGCGGTCTTGCCACGAAATCGCCATCGCCAGGTTTCGCGCGCATGTCGCCCTGTTCCCAGGCGACGCGGCCGCGTGAGAGTACGGTGCGTGGCGCGCCCTTGCATTCATAGCCTTCGAAGACATTGTATTCGATGCGGCTCACCTGGTTCTTGGCGCTAATCTTTTTCGTGGCAGCGGGATCCCAGATCACAATGTCGGCATCGCTGCCCACGGCTACCGCTCCCTTTTTGGGATACATGTTCAAGATTCGCGCGATATTGGCAGACGTCACGGCAACAAACTCCTCCTTGGTCAGCCGCCCGGTGTTCACCCCTGCGTTCCACAGCACCGGCATGCGGTCCTCAAGCCCGCCCGTGCCATTGGGGATCATCGAGAAATTCTTGGCGCCCACCCGCTTCTGCTTGACCGTGAAGGAGCAGTGATCGGTTGCCACCACTGACAGTGTGCCCGACTGCAGGCCGGCCCAGAGGGAATCCTGATGCTTCTTGTTGCGGAACGGCGGAGACATCACGCGGCCCGCCGCATAGTCCCAGTCCTTGTTCTGGTATTCGGAATCATCCAGCATCAGATGCTGGATCAGCGGCTCGCCGTAAACCCGCTGGCCCGCCTGTTTCGCCCGCCTGATCGCCTCATGGGTCTGCTCGCAGGAAGTATGCACCACGTAAAGCGGCGAGCCCGCCATATCGGCAATCATGATGGCGCGGTTAGTCGCTTCGCCTTCCACTTCGGGAGGGCGCGAATAGCTGTGGCCTTCCGGCCCGGTAATGCCGCGTGCCAGCAGATCCGCCTGCATGCGGGCGACCACATCGCCGTTCTCCGCATGGACCAGCGGCAGGGCGCCGAGCTGGGCACAGCGCTTGAACGAATTATAGAGCTCGTCGTCATTCACCATCAGCGCGCCCTTGTAGGCCATGAAATGCTTGAAAGTGTTGATGCCGTAGGTCTTGACCACGGTTTCCATCTCGTCGTGAACCTGCGGGCTCCAAGACGTGACCGCCATGTGGAAGGAATAGTCGGTGGCGGCCTTTTCCGATTTGTGCCGCCAGGCCTGATAGGCGGCCAGCATCGATTCACCGGGTGCGGGAATGCAGAAATCCACAATCATCGTGGTGCCGCCAGAAATCGCTGCCTTGGTGCCCCATTCGAAATCATCGGCCGAGACATTGCCCATGAACATGAGTTCCATGTGGGTGTGCGGATCAATTCCGCCCGGCATCACATAGCAGCCGCCGGCATCAATCGTCGTGGTGCCCGATAGCTTCTCGCCAATGCCCACAATCCTGCCGCCGTCGATAAGCACATCGGCGCGGGCCGAATGATCATGATTAACAACAGTGCCGCCGCGAATAAGTGTGGACATGGAAATTCTCCGTTTCTTGGACCTCCCCCTTGTGGGGAGGTCGAAATTCACGCGCGAGCGTGGATTTCGGGTGGGGGTCTGGTGGTATCGACCGAGCGACCCCACCCCAACCCCTCCCCACAAGGGGGAGAGGCAAGGATGAGGGCAATCGTCTTTTACATCGCCTTGGCGGCGTCCGTTACAACACTGGTCCAGGCGCCTTCCGGCTTCTTGGTGATCACCGGATCGGAACCGCCCTTCATCAGCGTGTCCACCGTGCGTTCGGCGGCAGCCACATCAAGCGTGCCGTCGGAGCCTTCGGTAAGCTTGTTGATCTCCTCTATCATGGTGGTCTGGTGGCCTTCGGTCTGCGATCCGGAAGCATCGTTTTCCAGCACGACCTTCACCGCTTCAGCCGGATTGGCCCGTGCCTCATCCCAGCCCTTCATCGAAGCCTTGACGAACTTCGCCATGGTGGTGACGAAGGCCGGATCCTTCAGCTTGTCTTCCAGTACGTAAAGCCCATCTTCCAGCGTTGCAACGCCCTGGTCTTCATACTTGAACACCACGAGGTCTTCCGCCTTCATGCCGGCTTCGATGATCTGGTAATATTCATTGTAGGTCATGGTCGAAATGCACTCAGCCTGCTTCTGCAGGATGGGGTCCACGTTGAAGCCCTGCTTGAGCACGGTGACGCCATCAGCCCCGCCGGCCGTCGGCAGGCCAAGCTGGCTCATCCATGAGAGGAAGGGGTATTCATTGCCGTAGAACCACACGCCCAAGGTCTTGCCCTTGAAATCTTCCGGCTTGGTGATGCCTGAATCCTTGCGGCAGGTCAGCATCATGCCCGACTTCTTGAACGGCTGGGCGATGTTGACAACTGGGGAGCCCTTTTCGCGTGTCGCCAATGCTGATGGCATCCAGTCGATCACCACGTCAGCCCCGCCGCCGGCGAGAACCTGCTGCGGGTTGATGTCCGGGCCGCCGGGCAAGATGGTGACTTCGAGGCCGGCATCCTTGTAGAAGCCCTTGGCCTGGGCCACGTAATAACCGGCAAATTGCGCCTGCGTCACCCACTTCAGTTGTAGCTTCACGGCTTCGGCAAAAGCTCCGCCCGAACTTGCAAGCAATGCCCCGGCCGCTGCTGCGGCAAGTAAATATTTCCTCATTTCCCTGTTCTCCTTCTTCTTTCCAAAATCCCGCTTACCTCCGGTAAGACGGATGCCAAAAAGTCACCCAGCGCTCGCAAGCGACAAGCAACCCGTAGAATGCCGAACCCACCAGTGCTGCCACGGCGATTTCAGCCCAAACCATATCCAGCCCCATGCGGCCCACTTCCGTTGAAATGCGAAAGCCCATGCCGACAATCGGCGTTCCGAAAAACTCGGCGACAATTGCGCCAATCATGGCCAATGTCGAGTTGATCTTGAGCGCGTTGAAAATGAAAGGCATGGCGGCGGGAAGTCGCAGTTTTATCAGCGTCTGAAACCAGTTCGCGCCATAGCTGCGCATCAGGTCGCGCTCCAGATGCCCCGAGGCCTGCAATCCCGCCACCGCGTTCACCAGCATGGGAAAGAAGGTCATCACCACCACCATGGCGGCCTTCGACTGCCAATCAAAACCGAACCACATCACCAGAATGGGGGCAACGCCGACGATGGGCAGGGCTGCCGCAAGGTTGCCCAAGGGCAAAAGCCCCTGCCGCAGGAAGGCGAACCGGTCGCACAACAGCGCCACCAGGAATCCTGAGAGTGACCCGATAATCCAGCCCGGAATCACAGCGCGAATAAATGTTTGCACAAAATCTGCATAAAGAATGGGCAGCGAAACGATGAGCTTGGACCAGATATCCGTGGGTGCGGGAAAAATCACGAAGGGCACATTGAAATACCGCACCGTGGCCTGCCACAGGATGAGCACGGCGATTCCGAAAAGCGCCGGGGCCAGAATATCATGGAATCTGGACGCCTTCATGCCCGCGCGCCCATCTGCCGGTTGACGATGCGCTCAATCCCGCCCACCCCGTAAACCAGCGCTGCTGCAACGACGGAAGCGGCAACCAGCGCCGACCAGATTTGAATCGTCTGACCATAATAGGAACCGGCCAGCATGCGCGAACCGATGCCGGACTGGGCACCGGTGGGTAGCTCGCCGACAATGGCCCCAGTCAGTGCGATGGCAACCGCCACCTTCAGCGATGCGAACAGGAAAGGCATCGCGGCGGGAAAGCGGAGCTTCCACAACACTTGCGAAACACTCGCATTGTAAGTGCGCATGAGATCAAGCTGCATCGGGTCGGGCGAAGTGAGTCCCTTCACCATGCCAATGGTGACCGGGAAGAAACACAGATACATTGAGATGATGGATTTTGGCACCAGCCCGGTAAGCCCCACGGAGCCGAGCACCACGATGATCATAGGCGCAATTGCGAGAATGGGAATGGTCTGCGAGGCGATGATCCACGGCATCAGGCTCTTGCTCAGCAACTTGAAATGCACAATGGCCACGGCAAGCCCGATTCCCAGGAGGGTGCCGAGCACAAAACCCAGCAGCGTCGACGAGAGCGTCACCCAGACATGATAGACCAGTGACTTCACCTTCCAAGGCGCAACCAGGAACACCGTCTTCCAGACTTCCGCTACAACCTGGTGCGGCGCCGGGATAACCGGGCGGTCAAGGCTCCAGGACACCTTCACCGTATTGGCAAAGCCGCCGCCCAGGGCCTCGATCTTCGGTTCCGCCACCACCGTGTTCATGAAAATGGCCGCGATGTACCAGGCCACAAGAATGATCACGCACACGACCATAATCGGAACAACAGAACTGTTGCGGCCCTCAGTCTTCATAGCTGTGCCCCGCCTTCAGGCCCTCGCGCACCCGATGGGCGATTTTCAGGAACTCCGGCGTCTCGCGAATATCCAGCGTGCGGTTCGCCGGCAGATGTGTTTCGATGACGTCAATGATGCGGCCAGGTCTAGGGCTCATCACCACGATCTTGGACGACAGGAACACCGCTTCCGGAATGGAGTGCGTCACAAAAACCACGGTCTTCTTTGTCGCCGCCCAGAGCTCCAGCAATTGCTGGTTCAGCTTGTCGCGCACGATTTCATCGAGCGCTCCGAAGGGTTCATCCATCAGCAGCAGCTTGGGCTCAACCGCAAGCGCCCGCGCAATGGAAACCCGCTGTTGCATGCCGCCCGACAATTGCCACGGAAATTTTTTCTCAAATCCGCCGAGGTTCACCAGCTCCAGATTGCGCTTCACCCGCGAGGCCGCATCCGCCGTCCCCATGATCTCCAGCGGCAATCCAACATTCTTTTCTACCGTGCGCCAAGGATAAAGCGCCGGCGCCTGAAATACATAGCCATAGGCCCGCGCCATCCGCGCCTGCGAAGGACTCATGCCGCTCATTGCGATGGTTCCAGCTGTGGCCTGTTCCAGATCGGCAATCACCCGCAGCAGCGTGGTCTTGCCGCAGCCCGAAGGCCCGATGAAGGAAACAAAGTCCCCGTCATTCACCGTGAGGTTGATACCCTGCAGGGCATACACCGGCCCGTCCGCCGTCGTGAAGGTGAGGCTCAGGTTACGCGCATTGATCACGGCTTGAGCCGCCATAAACCCTCCCCCGGGCAATTCTTGTTATTGGCAGAACGCTATCTGCTCTTGACCATTTGATCAAGAATTATCAAGGTATCCGCAATGTCGCATACCAAAGCCAAACCGGTGGTGAATACCCGCATTCAGGCGCGCAACAAGGAGCTGATCCTTGAGGCGGCGCTTGATGTTTTCTCGGCCTCCGGCTTTCGCGGCGCCACCGTGGACCAGATCGCCGCGAAATCCGAAATGTCCAAGCCCAACCTGCTGTATTACTTCCGCCGTAAGGAGGACATCTATGTGGCGCTGCTCGAGCATACGCTGAGCGATTGGCTGGAACCCCTGCGCGAGCTCAATCCGGCGGGCGATCCGCTCACCGAACTCGCGCGCTATATCTCGGCCAAGATGCAAATGTCGGAAGCAAATCCCAAGGCCTCGCGGCTCTTCGCCAATGAAATTCTCCATGGCGCGCCCATGATCGAGAAATTCCTCAAAGGCCCGTTGCGGCAACTCGTTGCCGAAAAATCCCAGGTCATCCAGTCCTGGATCGCGGCGGGGAACATCGCACCCGTCGATCCCTATCATCTGATTTTCGCCATCTGGGCCGTAACCCAGCACTACGCCGATTTTTCCGTACAGGTCGATGCGGTGCTGGGCCGCCGCGAGGATTCCAAGGCCGCGCAGAAGGCCGTTCTGGAAATTCTCCTGCGTGGGCTTCAGGTCAAACAATCTTGACTGCTTTCGGATCCCAATCCTTAGGCAGCGGGTATTGCGGATTCATCTGTTCAAGCGTCTCGCGTACAATACGCGCGATGGCCCCGTTGCGCACCCAGTTGCGGTCCGCCGGAATGATGTGCCACGGCGCATAGTCCGTCGAGCAGCGTGAAATCGCCGTTTCGTAGGCCGCCATGTAGTCCGCCCACTTGGACCGCGTGGCAAGATCGCTCACCTTGAATTTCCATTGCTTGGTTGGATCATCGAGTCGCTCCTGCAGGCGCACCGCCTGTTCCTCCTTCGAAACATGCAGCATGAATTTCAAAATACGCGTGCCGGAATTTACAACCAGTTTCTCAAAGGCGTTGATTTCGGCATAGCGCCGCTCAATCGCATCGGCGGCTGCGAGCTTTTCAACCTTCACCACCAGCACGTCCTCATAGTGAGATCGGTTGAATATGCCGATGTATCCCTTGGCCGGGCAGGCCCCGTGGACCCGCCACAAATAGTCATGGGCCCGCTCGATCTCGGAGGGAACTCCAAAGGGCTTCACTGTCACCCCCAGCGGTCCACACGGGTTAAACACGGCGCGCACCGTGCCGTCCTTGCCCGAACAGTCAATGCCTTGCAGCAGCACCAGCAGCGCCCGCTTGCCCTCGGCGAAAAGCCGGTCCTGCAACCCGTCAATCGCGGCCGTATCCTCGAGCAACTGCTCCTGGGCCTTGTCCTTGTCATCAAATCCGCTGCCATCGCGCGGATCACATGCGGCAAGGGAAAACTTCTTGTCCGGCGCGGCAATAAACTTTGATGCAAATGCTTTCTTCTCGGCCATAATCCTGTCCTCTTCTATTCCTCTTCAATAGCAGCTACCCTTCAGCACAATCAAACAACTTCCGGATCTGCCTTGAAAGAACGCCCGTCAAACAAGCCGCAAATGGCTGCCCCTGCCTTTCGCCTGCCTGCCCTCGATCAGGATTTCCTGCTGGGCGACTCAACCCGCGGCCTGCGCTTCCATCTGGAGTACCAGAAGGCCGAGGAATACCTGCGCGCCTGGGGGGTTGAATCGACCGTCGTGGTTTTCGGCACTGCCCGCTGCCGGGAAAATGACGGCTCCGGCTGGTATGAAGGGGCGCGCAAATTTGCCGAAATCTGCTCGCTGCATGGCGGCGCCAAACTCGATCACAAGGTAACCCGCCACAATGTCATCGCAACCGGCGGCGGCCCCGGCATCATGGAAGCGGCCAACCGCGGCGCCAGTGACGCGGGCGCCCCTTCCATTGGCTACAACATCACGCTTCCCCGCGAGCAGGAGCCAAATCCCTATTCCACTCCGGACCTCACCTTCCGCTTCCATTATTTCGCCATGCGCAAGATGCATTTTGCCATGCGGGCCGCTGCCCTCGTCGTATTTCCCGGCGGCTTCGGCACGCTCGACGAACTCTTTGAAATCCTCACCCTCAGGCAAACCGGCAAGATGACCAAACCGCTGCCCGTCATTCTTTATGATTCAAAATTCTGGAATACGGCAATCAATTTTGAGATCTTGCTGAAGTCCGGCCTAGTCGCCCCGGAAGATTTCAATCTCTTCGGCTTTGCCGACACGCCAGACCAGGCCTGGAGCGAGCTCGTCGCCCGCAGCCTCAACATTTCCCAGGAGCGATAATGTCCATCCGCCTCAAATTTTGCGGTGCCGCCCGGACCGTCACCGGCTCCTGCTATCTCCTGCAAACCGAAGAAGCAAAGGTGCTCATCGATTGCGGCATGTTTCAGGGCTCAAGAACCGAACGCGAACTCAACTGGCGCAATTTCCCGTTCGATCCCGTAAGACTTGATGCCATGCTGCTTACCCATGGCCACATTGATCACATCGGCCTCATTCCAAAACTTGTGAAGAATGGCTTCAGCAAGAAGATCCATTGCACCGCCGCAACCGTCGATCTCTGCGCCGTCATGCTGCCTGACTCGGGCTTCATCCAGGAGTCCGATGCCAAGAACCAGAACAAGCGCAACCGCCAGCGCGGTCTTCCCGAAATCGAACCAATCTACACGCTGGAAGATGCCATGAACGCCCTCGAACGGTTTTCAGCGCTGGAATATGAAAACTGGATTGAACCGGCCAAGGGCATTCGCGCCCGCTGGTGGAATGCCGGCCATCTTTTGGGGAGTGCCT
The DNA here is from genome assembly GCA_038251095.1 of Hyphomicrobiales bacterium. Classification (GTDB taxonomy): domain Bacteria; phylum Pseudomonadota; class Alphaproteobacteria; order Rhizobiales; family Aestuariivirgaceae; genus Aestuariivirga. The sequence goes on along the minus strand of JBBSBQ010000001.1, from coordinate 142,120 downwards.
CCATCGAGGTTGAGGTGAGCCAGGCCGGCAAACCGCCCACCCGCATTCTCTTCTCCGGTGACATCGGCCCCGACCACAAGATGCTGCAGCCGGATCCGGAAGCACCTGCAGGCTTTGACTACGTCGTCTGTGAATCAACCTATGGCGGCAAGGACCGCTTCGAGCGCTCAGAGGAAAAGCGGCGTGAATTGATGGCCGCTGAAGTCAATGCCGCCGCCGCGCGCAAGGGCGCACTTCTCATTCCGTCCTTCGCGGTGGAGCGCACCCAGGAAGTGGTCACCGACCTTGTCTGGCTCATGGAGCACGGCAAGGTTCCCAGCACTACCATCTTCATCGACTCGCCGTTGGCCAACAAGGCCTCGGCCATTTTCAAGAAACACGCTGGGGAATTGCAGAATGGCGATGATCTTTTCCGGGCCTTCAACTCGCCCTTGCTCAAAAGCACCGAAACGGTGGAGGACAGCAAGGCGATCGCACTCTTCTCAGGCTTCCGCATCATCATTGCTGCCAGCGGCATGTGTGACGCAGGCCGCATCCGCCATCATTTGAAGAACCACCTGTTCCAGGCCAGCACCACGGTTCTTCTGGTGGGCTTCCAGGCGGCGGGTTCGCTTGGCTACATTCTGGAAAGCGGCGCCCAGATGGTGAAAATCATGGGCGAGGAAATCACCGTGCGCGCCACCATCCGCCAGTTCGAGGATTACTCGGGCCATGCCGATGGCCCCGAACTCGTCCAATGGCTGAAGGAGCGCATGCCCATTGGCAAAACCGTGTTCCTCACCCATGGCGAAGAAGGCCCGCAGGTGGCGTTGCAGGAGGCCATCATGGGGATCATTGTGAAGTCCGATTGCATCATCCGGCCCCAGCTTGATGATGTTTATGATTTGAGCGGTGCGGCGTGCGCCCTTCTTGAAAGCGAAAGCCGGCCCCGCATTGATCCGGCCCAGGTTGCGCGGCCCGATTGGAACAATGACCTCACCGGCCTGCATCTCGATATCGATCAGGAAATCAGCAAGGCGGCGGACGCAAAGTCAAAAGCCGTCCTCATCCGCCGCCTGAAACGCGCCCTTGCCGGAGAGCCGCCCGACAACACCCGACGCCGCCCGCCGATGTCCGGCACGTCACGGAGATCCCGTGGCTATGATGATAATTAAGGAGAACGCCCCATGGCATTGGAAGAGCTTCAGGCCCAAATCAATCTGCTGGTAAGCCAGATCAACAACCAGCCGGAAGACGTGCACGAAATTTACGAGCTGCTGCACCAGAAATTGAATGAACTCCGCAGCGCCGGCCAGCCCTTGCCCCAGGATCTCCTCGATTTTGAAAAGCGCATGCTGAAAGAATTTCTGCGGCCGAAGAAATAAAATCTTTCGTCACCAAGCAGCTGCGGCTGGCGGAATCACCCCGTTAAATGATTCTTTCCACCATTCCCGTTAGTGGAATGATTGTTCTATTTCCTTGGCACAACCGCATTGCTGTGGTTTACTCGACTATCCTGCTACTCCGCCAGAAAATGGGTCCAAAGTGAGCGAAAGCGACATCCTCCCGCGCGACTTCCAAAGCCTCAAGGCCCGCATCATCGAGCGTGGGCCCAGCCTGCCAAAACGCCTGACCCAGGTGGCAACTTACGCGCTGGAGCACCCCGATGAAATCGCCTTCGGCACCGTGGCTTCGATTGCCGTGGAGGCCTATGTCCAGCCTTCGACGCTGGTGCGCTTTTCCCAGGCCATGGGCTATCAGGGCTTTTCCGAATTGCAGGAAGTGTTCCGTTCAAGATTACGCGACCGGATTTTGAACTACGAGGAACGCATCGAGCAGCTGCGCCAGCACGCACTGTCGGCCTCGAAATCCCACATCATTTTCCAGGGCTTTACGGAGGCAGCTGAAAAATCGATCAACACTTTGCAGGAACGGCTGGAACCGAGAAAGCTCGATCACGCCGTGGAGATTCTCAGCAAGGCCGAGACCATCTATCTCCTCGGCCTCAGGCGATCCTTCCCGATTTCGACCTACATGTCTTATGCTTTCGGAAAACTCAGTGTACGGAACGTCCTGATCGACGCCATCGGCGGGCTGGCCCAGGAGGAGTTGGGCTTTGCCACCAGGCGCGACGCGGTGCTGGCCATCAGCTTCACGCCATATGCGTCCGAAACCGTGGCACTCGCCCAGGCCGCTGCGGCCCGCAACGTGCCCATCGTCGCCATCACCGACTCCGGTTTCTCGCCGCTCGCCTTACTGGCTGAAACCTGGTTCGAAGTAGCCGAAGCCAATTTCGAGGGCTTCCGCTCCATGGCGGCCACACTCTCGCTGGCCATGACGCTCACCGTGGCGGTAGCTGAAATGCGCGGCCGCCGGACTTAAACCGCCGGCGGCTCGGGGATCGAATTTCCCGTGCCAAGAACCTGCTGGTCGAAATCGATGATGGCGCCGGTCATCATGCCCGATTCATCGCTCGACAGGAATCCGCAGGCCCGCGCCACTTCATCGGGCTTCAGCAAGCGGCCAAAGGGCCGTGCTGCTTCCGCCTTCTTCAGCCAGCCATCCTGCGCATCGTGATAGGTTTTCATGATGCGGTCCTCGCCCGGCGTATCCATCCAGCCGATGGCGAGGCCATTGACGCGGATCTGGTGCCGCATCACCGAATAGGCCGTGTTCTTAGTGAGCGAAATGAGCGCCCCCTTGGAAATGCAATAGGCCGAGATGAAATCCTGCCCGCCATGGCCGGACATGGAGATGATGTTGACGAAAGTGCCCTTGGTTTTTTCGCGCTTCATCACATGCAGCGCGTCCTGGATGATGAAGTAGGGCGCACGCACATTGACATTCATCATGGCATCAAAGAGCTCAGGTTTCGTGTCCCAGATGGTGCCGCGATCAGTAATCCCCGCCGCATTCACAACTGCATCGACGCGGCCAAAAGCCTTGTCCGTGGCGGCTATAACCTTGCGCGTGTCGTCCATATCAGCGAGGTCGGCTTTGACAAAAACAACTTTGACGTTTTTCTTTTCCAGATCGGCCCTGACCCGCGCCCCGTTCTTTTCATTGCGACCGGTGATCACGATGCCCTTTGCGCCGCGATCGGCGAAGAGGTGGGCTATGGCTTCGCCAAGGCCCTGAGTGGAGCCGGTAACGACGGCAATCTTGCCATCCATGGAAAGTTTGGAAAGAGATTTCATATCCATTACGACACCTTTACTGGCTTCCCGGATTTCCACGATTCCGTTGCCGCATCCGCAAGCTTCTGCGCCTGCAATCCATCCTGGCCATTGGGCCGCGACGACACGCCTTTGGCAATGCCGTCAATGAAGTGGTTCACTTCATTGGCATAGGCCGCCCCATAACGCTCGGTGAAGAAGTGCATGATGGGATCGCCCTTGAAGCCATCGCCATTGGCAAGTTCAACCGTGGTGTTATGCACATTCCCAGCCCGCAGCATGCCCTTTGAGCCATGCACTTCCAGGCGTTGGTCATAGCCGTAGGTGGCGCGTCGCGAATTGGTGATCACGCAGATCTTGCCTGACGCCGTTTGCATCTGCACTGCAGCTGTATCCACATCGCCCGCCTCGCCAATGGCCTTGTCAACGAGAGATGAGCCCAGTGCATGCACAACAACGAATTCCTCGCCCACCAGAAAGCGCGCCAGGTCGAAATCATGAATCATCATGTCGCGATACAAGCCGCCGGAACCCTTGATGTAATCGACTGGCGGCGGCGCCGGATCGCGGCTGATGATTGTGGCAAGCTCCACCGTGCCGATGTCGCCATTGTGTATGCGTTTTTCCAGGGCGGCAAAGTTTGGATCAAAACGGCGGTTGAAGCCGATCATCAGATTCGACTTGTTCTTTTCAACCACCTTGAGGCAACTCAGAATCCGCTCGACGGACAATGACACCGGCTTCTCGCAGAGAATGGCCTTGCCGGCGTTTGACGCCGCCTCGATCAGATCCGCGTGCGTGCCGGTGGGCGTCGCAATCAGGATTGCATCGACATCTTTTGACGCGATGATCTCCTCCACGCTGGCGGTTTTTGCGCCCACCGTGGCCGCCAGGTCACTGGCAGCCTTTGCCACGGCATCGGCTACATAGGCGACCTTCGCCACCTTGGACGCGCCGATTGTGGCCGTGTGAACTTTGCCGATCCGGCCTGCGCCGAGTATCCCGAACCTGATCATGTCCCTCTCCCAATCCCATAAAACCGCCCAGAAAGCCCTGCTAAGGCCCCTTTGAGCGAAACGGAACAAACATTCCAACTTGACTTCATTTTGGAATTGTTGTTTCGTCTTGTCAAGCAAACAAAATCGTGGAGGGAGACAGAAATGGCGTCTGGAACCGTTAGCAAAGCCGCCCTCGACGTCATCACCGTGGGGCGCTGTTCCGTCGATCTCTACGGCCAGCAGATTGGCTCCAGGCTGGAAGATATCGCCTCATTCGCCAAGTCCGTGGGCGGCTGCCCTTCCAACATTGCCATCGGCACAGCAAGGCTCGGCCTCAAATCTGCTGTGATCACCCGCGTGGGGGATGAGCAGATGGGTCGCTATGTGCGCGAGCAGATGGCCCGCGAGGGTGTGGCGACCCAGGGCATCACCACCGACCCGCAGCGGCTGACCTCGCTGGTCCTGCTCTCCGTCGAAAACGATAAAACCTTCCCGCTGATTTTCTACCGCGACAATTGCGCCGACAGCGCGCTCTGCGAAGCCGACATCGACGAAAAATTTGTGGCCTCCTCCGCCGCCCTGCTGGTGACCGGCACCCATTTTGCGAGGCCTTTGAATGACGCGGCCCAGCGCAAGGCCATGAAGATCGCCAAGGCGAACGGCCGCAAGATCTGCTTCGACATCGACTACCGCCCCAATCTCTGGGGACTTGCCGGCCATGGCGCGGGTGAGGAACGCTACATCAAGTCCGACAAGGTCTCCGAACATATCAAGACGGTTCTCCCTGACTGCGACCTGATCGTCGGCACGGAAGAAGAGGTCCACATTGCCGCCGGCAGTGAGGATACTTTGACTGCGCTGAAAACGATCAGGTCCCTTTCTTCGGCAACCATCGTCCTGAAGCGTGGCCCCATGGGCTGCGTAGTCTATCCCGGCGCCATTCTGAATCGTCTGGAAGACGGCATTGTGGGCCAGGGTTTTCCCATCGAAGTGTATAATGTATTGGGCGCGGGCGACGCCTTCTTCTCCGGCTTCCTGCGCGGCTGGTTGAAGTATGAGCCCCTCGAAACCTGTGCCACCTATGCCAACGCCTGCGGGGCCTTTGCCGTGTCGCGGTTGCTGTGTTCGCCGGAAATTCCGACTTGGGATGAGTTGCAGTATTTCCTGAAACACGGCAGCCCGTACAAGGCCTTGCGCAAGGACGAAGCCATCAATCATGTGCATTGGGCAACGACCCGGCGCGAACAGCCGCAAAAGCTGCTGGCCCTTGCCGTCGACCACCGCATTCAATTGGAAGCCATCGCCGACAAGGCTGGCGCACACCGCGAGCGCATCGCCCCGTTCAAGCGGCTCGCCATTGCCGCCATCGGAAAGGTTTCAAAGGGGCAACAGGGCTTTGGAACGCTGCTCGATGATACCTATGGCCGGGACGCCATTTTTGATGCAGCGAAACTTGGCCTCTGGGTCGCGCGTCCCCTTGAACATCCGGGCTCTCGCCCCCTGCGTTTTGAATTCACCCAGGATGTTGGGGCACGGTTGGTTGAATGGCCCGTCACCCATACGATCAAATGCCTTGCCTTCTATCATCCCGATGATCCCGCTGAACTCAAGGCAGAGCAATCGCAAAAACTCCGCACCCTTTATGAAGCCGCGCGGAAAATCGGCCGCGAGCTGCTGGTCGAAATCATCGCCGGCAAGCATGGCAGCGTGAAGGACGACACGGTTTCACGCGCCCTGGCAGAACTCTATGCCATTGGCATCAGGCCGGACTGGTGGAAACTGGAGCCGCAGGCCACCGCCGCCGCCTGGACCAATATCGAGAACGTCATCAAGACCAGCGACCCCTACTGCCGCGGGATCGTGCTGCTCGGCCTCGACGCACCCGAGGAAGATTTGGCGCGCGCCTTTGCCACCACTTCCGGCCATTCCCTCATCAGGGGTTTTGCCGTAGGCCGCACGATTTTCAGCACAGTGGCGGAAAGCTGGCTGGCCGGAAAAATTGACGACACCAAAGCAACAGCGGAAATGGCGGAACGCTTTGCCAATCTGGTAAATGTCTGGAATAAATCGCACCGCTGAATTTTTGCCTCCGCTTTTGAGGAGGAGCAACCGAACGAGGACACATCATGGGCAAGACCATTCGCCTGACCACTTCGCAAGCCCTGGTGAAATTCCTGGCGCGCCAGATGACCGTCATTGACGGCAAGAAGCTCCCCATCTTCGCCGGCGTCTGGGCCATTTTCGGCCACGGCAACGTGGCAGGCATCGGCGAGGCCCTTTACGGCGTGCGCAAGGAATTGCCGACCTACCGTGCCCACAACGAGCAAGCCATGGCCCATTCGGCTATTGCCTATGCCAAGGCCATGCGCCGCCGCCGCATGATGGCCTGCACCACCTCCATCGGTCCCGGGGCATTGAACATGGTGACCGCCGCCGCCGTGGCACACGTCAACCGCGTGCCGGTGCTTCTGCTGCCCGGCGATGTCTTCGCCAACCGCCTGCCCGATCCCGTCTTGCAGCAGGTCGAGGATTTTGGCGACGGCACAATTTCGGTGAACGATTGCTTCAAGCCCGTGTCACGCTACTTCGACCGCATTGCGAGGCCCGAACAGCTCATCCCCGCCCTCAACCGGGCCATGGTGGTGCTCACGGATCCTTCCGACTGCGGGCCTGTGACACTTTCCATGTGCCAGGACACGCAGGCCGAGGCCTACGACTATCCCGAAAGCTTCTTCGAGGAAAAAACCTGGGCCACCCGCCGCATCCGCCCCGACGAGGATGAACTGGCCGAAGCCGTCCGTGTACTGAAGAATGCAAGAAAGCCGGTCATCATCGCCGGCGGCGGCGTGCTCTTCTCCGAGGCTTCAGGCACGCTTGCAAACTTCGCCAGCGCACATGGCATTCCGGTGGTTGAAACCCAGGGCGGAAAGTCCTCCCTGCACTTCACCCATGATCTGAACATGGGAGCCGTCGGCGTGACCGGCACAAGCGCTTCCAACCGGCTCTGCGAAGAGGCCGATGTGGTGCTCGCCGTCGGCACGAGGCTTCAGGATTTCACCACCGGATCCTGGGCCCTGTTCAAGAACGGCAAGAAAACCATCATCGGCCTCAACACCCAGGTCTTCGACGCCACCAAGCACCGGGCCCTGCCGCTGATTGCCGATGCCCGCGTGGGGCTTGAGGAACTCACCCTCAATCTCGGCAAATGGACGGCTCCCGCCACCTGGACCAAATCGGCGCAGGCCGGTTTTGCCGCCTGGATGAAACAGGCCAACACCTATACTAACGCCAGCAATGCCGAGCGTCCGGCCGATTCACAGGTGATCGGCGCCGTGCAGCGGGCCCTGGGTCGCGATATTTCCGTGCTCGGCGCTTCGGGCGGCCTGCCCGGCGAACTCCACAAGCTCTGGCAGGCCAGCACCCCTTCGTCCTATCACATGGAATATGGCTTCTCCTGCATGGGCTATGAAATTGCCGGCGGCATCGGCCTGAAGATGGCCTGGCCGGACCGCGAAGTCGTGGTGATGCTGGGTGACGGCTCCTACCTCATGATGAATTCCGAACTGGCGACCTCGGTGATGCTGGGCCAGAAGCTCATCGTCGTGCTGCTCGACAATCGCGGCTTCGGATGCATCAACCGCCTGCAGCATGCCTCAGGCGGCGAGCGCTTCAACAACCTGTTCGACTACAACACCGCCCATGAGGTGTCTCCCGACATCGATTTCGCCGCCCATGCCAAGAGCCTCGGCGCCATTTCCGAGAAGGTCGCATCCCTGGCCGATCTCGAACGCGCCCTGAAGAAAGCCAAGGGCAATACCCGCAGCACCCTCATTGTCATCGATACCGATCCTATGAAATCCACCGATGCCGGCGGCCACTGGTGGGATGTGGCGATCCCCGAGGTTTCAACGCGGGCCCAGGTGCGCGCCGCGCGCAAGAATTACGACAAGGCAAAAGGCAAACAACGCATTGGCAATTGAGAGAAAGCAACATCTATGACGATACGGATCGGCGCCAACCCCATCGGGTGGTCAAATGACGACATGCAGGAAATCGGCGGCTGGATTTCGCTGGAGCAATGCCTGAGCGAGGCCAAGGCCGCGGGCTTCGAAGGAATGGAACTTGGCAACAAGTTTCCGCGTGTCGCCACCAGGCTGCGCCCCATTCTTGATGCCCATGGACTCGTGCTGGTGGGCGGCTGGTATTCCACCTTCCTGCTTGAGCACGATGCCGAGGCAGAATTCGCAAAATCCACGGATCACCGCAAGCTTTTGAAAGCCATGGGCACCAATGTTTTCATCGTCGCCGAATGCACCAATACAGTTCATGGCAATAAGCAGGCTCCGCTCTCCACCCGGCCCGTGATGACCGAGGCCCAATGGAAAACTTTCACCACGCGCCTCACCAAACTCGCCGAGCTGCTGAAGGCAAACGGCTTCCAGCTTGCCTATCATCATCACATGGGAACCGTGGTGCAGACCGCCGCCGAGATTGACCGCCTGATGGCGGGGACCGGCGAGGCAGTTAACCTTCTGCTCGATACGGGCCACGCCACCTTGGGCGGCGATGATCCGGTGCGGTTGGCCAAGGCCTACAAAAAGCGCATCAGCCATGTCCATTGCAAGGATGTGCGCCTTGCCGTGAAGGCCGAATCCGACAAACACGACTGGTCGTTCCTCGACAGCGTGCTGGCCGGCGTTTACACCGTGCCGGGCGACGGCTCCATTGACTATGTTTCGGTTTTCAAGGAACTTGGGGGCTACAGCGGCTGGGTTGTGGTTGAGGCCGAGCAGGATCCGGAAAAGGCACCGCCCGCAAAATATGCTAAGCTGGGATATGACAATCTTAAGCGTTTCCTGAAAGAGGCTGGCCTGAACTGAATGTCCCCACTTCTTGTAAAACCCCGCGCCGGCGGTGGCCGGGTTCATCACGTGACGCCGAAGACAGCGCGCTGGACCTATGTGGGCTTCGACCTGTGGAAGCGCAAAGCGGGCGAACTGGCGACCGGCACCGATGGCGACCGCGAGACATGCCTGGTTTTTATCAGCGGTCGCGGCAGCGTGCGCGTCGGTGCAGAGGAATATGGCATTCTGGGCGGCAGGGATTCCCCTTTTGAGGGCAAGCCCTGGTCGGTCTATGTGCCGCCCGGCATGGTCTGGTCGGTGGAGGCAACCCAGGATCTGGTACTCGCCGTGTGTTCCGCCCCGGGCAAGGGAAAATTCCCGCCGCGCGTGATCGCGCCTGATTTGCTGGTGCAGGAAACCCGTGGCAAGGGCTCCAACGTGCGCCATGTCACCAACATCCTGCCCGAATGGGAAATGGCCGAAAATCTTCTGGTGGTGGAAGTCCTCACGCCCGCAGGCAATACCTCCTCCTATCCGCCCCACAAGCATGACGAAGACAAGTTGCCCCATGAGTCGGCGCTGGAAGAAACCTACTATCACCGGATCAACCCGCCCCAGGGCTTTGCCTTCCAGCGGGTCTACACTGATGACCGCGAGCTCGATGAAGCGATCGCGGTGGAAGATGGCGACGTGACACTGGTGCCCAGGGGCTATCACCCTTGCGCGGCAATCCATGGTTACGAGCTTTATTACCTCAACGTCATGGCTGGCCCCCGGCGGACCTGGAAGTTCCACAACGCCAAGGAACACGAATGGCTGTTGAAGGCGTAAATCCCCGGCCCGCAGCTTTCATTTTCATCTTTATCACTGTGGCGCTCGACATGCTGGCGCTGGGCATCATCATTCCGGTGCTGCCCAAACTCATCGAAAGTTTTGTCGACGGTAACACGGTTCGGGCCGCCGAAATGGTGGGCATCTTCGGCACCGCCTGGGCCATCATGCAGTTTCTGTTTTCTCCGGCCATAGGCTCGCTCTCCGACCGCTTCGGCAGAAGGCCTGTTGTGCTTCTCTCCAATCTCGGCCTGGGCCTCGATTATGTTTTGATGGCCATGGCGCCGGCCCTTTCATGGCTCTTCGTGGGCCGCATCATTTCCGGCATCACGGCGGCCAGCGTTGCAACCGCCGGGGCCTACATCGCCGATGTGAGCCCGCCTGAAAAACGCGCCCGGAATTTCGGCATGCTGGGCGTCGCCTTCGGCATTGGTTTTATTCTGGGACCGGCCGTTGGCGGCATTCTCGGCAGTTATAATGTGCACTATCCCTTCTGGGCTGCGGCCGCCATGAGCCTGCTGAATTTCGCCTACGGATTTTTTGTTTTGCCGGAATCGCTTAAACCGGAAAACCGCAGTCCGTTTTCGTGGGCCAAGGCCAATCCTCTGGGCTCAGTGAAACTTCTGGTGAGCCACCAAGAGCTCTGGGGCCTCAGCCTGGTCACATTCCTTTCGCAACTTGCCCATACGTCTCTGCCCGCCATCTATGTTCTCTACGCCGGTTACCGCTATGGTTGGGGGCCGGACCAGGTGGGCTTTCTCCTGGCCGGTGTCGGGGTTGCCTCCATGGTGGTGCAGGGCGGCCTCGTGCAACCCATCGTCAGGTGCATTGGCGTGCGCCGCGCCCTGTTGCTTGGATTGCTCTGCGCCAGCCTTGGCATGACCTGGTATGGCACCGCATGGATCGGCGTATTGACGTGGATCGGCGTTCCCATCGCTGCCTTCTGGGGCCTGTTCAATGCCACCAGCCAATCTGTTATGTCGCAACGGGTGACGGCTTCCGAGCAAGGACAGCTGCAAGGCGCCCTCTCCAGCGTCACCGCCTTCGCCGGCATCCTCGGCCCGATTTTCTTTGCCACGGTCTTTGCCCGCTCAATCGATCCGGCCTACGGCTTTGATCTGCCGGGATTGGGTTACTGGCTCGCCGGGGCTCTGTTGCTGGCGGCTTTCCTGCTGGCAGCATTTCTCACCAGGCAAAGGCATCCATAATTTGCCGGTCATGCCGCATTATGAAACTGCGCATCGGCCTGATCGAGGCGTTTGCGAATCTGGGTCACGATCAGTGAATCATCGGGCACGCAATTATCATAGGTGAGATATTCGCCTGCTCTTACCGGCTTGATCACCTTCGCTTGTTCCGCCAGTCCCAGCGGCACCGCATTGCTGGCTCGCGCCTGCGCGGCCGTCATGGCCCAGGCGCGGTATTCCGTCTCGCCGATCTTGCCCAGGGTTTCGCCCGCCTTGAGATCGCGCTTGGCAACCGTGATGGCCTCCGCCACCGGATGGTCGAGCGGCGCCATGTCGGCCCGGCCTTGGAGCACTGCCTTGGCCGCCGAGAGAGGCACTTCAAGACTGGTGAGGTGATAGGGCCGCATGATGGAAAAGAACGGTCCCTTGCCGACTTTCAAATCAATCATCCGATCCAACACCCGCGGATGGTCGGTTTCCACGATGCAGAACACGCCGGGTGCTACGCCCTTGCCGATGGAATAGTCCACGCAACCGGATTTCGACAGAATCCCGCCGTACGATTTCGGCACGAGTACAGAGCTCAGTTCCTCGCGCGTCGCCGCAGGCCCATGCATCCCCGGCACATCGGGCACAAGCCCGGTGCAATTGGCAATCGCCACCATTTCAATCATGGTCTTGGAGCCATCGACGAATTCAACCAGCATGCGGGCATTCATGTTGCGGGCCTGCGCCTCCGCCTCATACTCCGCTGGCACCGCGTCAAACTTGAGCGGATTGTTCTTTCCCTTGCCGGCACAGACAATTTTCAAACCCAGCGATTGCGCAAAGCCGATGATCTCGATGGCGCAGGCCGGTTCATCGCCCATGGCTCCTGTATAGACAACGCCTGCGCTCTCGGCTTGCGCCTTGAGATGGCGGCCGATGGTGATGTCGGCTTCCACATTCAACATCACCACATGCTTGCCGCTGCCAATGGCATCAAGCGCAAAGCGCGTGCCCACATTCGGATTTCCCGTGGCGTCAATCACCACATCAATGCGTCCCGCCGCAACCAGGGCGGAAAGGTCATCGGTGATGGCCAGCCGCCCGCGCTCAACGGCGCGGTCGATATCGCTTGCCGACTTCGCCATGACAAGCTGTTCGCGCCCATGGCCGGCAAGGAGTGCAGCATCAACCGCACGCTCCGCATTCACTTCCGAAATCGCGCCGAGCCGCAATCCCGGCATGAGGGAAAGCTGCACCACGATGTCGGTTCCCATCTGGCCAGCTCCCGCAAGCCCGATGGTGACAGGCCTTCCCGTTTCCGCGCGCGCCTTCAGTTCAGTAACGAGCGCCGAAACATTGGCAATCATGACTTGCCTTTCTTCTTGCCCTTGGGTGGCAGCAGGCGCGGCGCCAAAACCGCGGACACTTCGCCCTTCGCCAAATCGCCGGCTTGCTTGCCATAGGATTTAAAACGCTTGAGCACGCTCGCCATCTGCGCCTCATCCAGGATGACCGGCTTGCCCGCGAGGCCTGCCGCCCAATATTGGTGGCACAGGTGTTCGATTTCGCCCGCCAGCCACAGGGCCTTGGCCAGGGTTGGCCCAAAACATATCTGCCCATGATTGGCAAGCAGGCAGCCCGTGCGCCCTTCCATTGCCTTCAACATCGTATCCGAAAGTTCTTGCGTGCCGAATTCCGCATAATCCGAAACGCGAAGGCTCGTGCCGCCGGTCACCCCGATCATGTAATGGAACGCCGGTACCTCGCGGCGCAGGCAGGCAAAGGCCGTTGCATAAGTCGAATGCACATGCACGATGGCCTTGGCTTCCGGGCGCGCCCGGAAAATATCCATATGCATGCGCCATTCGGTTGAAGGCAGAAAGTCCCCGCGATAGTTGCCCTCGAGGTCCATTTCGATGACGTGGGCGGGCTTCATCTTGTCGTAGACAATCCCCGAGGCGGTAATGAGAAACCCCTCATCGCAACGCACGCTGACGTTGCCGGAGGTTCCCTGGTTGATTCCGTCCGCGTTCATTTTCAGGCAGGTCTCTATGACCTCGCGGCGCAGGTCGAGATGCTTCAGCTTTTTCATTTCATTTCCAGTTGTGAAGGATTGACTTCAAGGCGTTCATTTAACAGTGTCGCGGGCATCATAGGAAAGCCCAAATGGATTTACAATTGCCGCGTGGAATTGCCGTTATTGACGCCGGAAAGACCAATACCAAGATTGTCCTGTTTGGGCCGGATGGCAGGCCGGTGGCGGAACGCAAGGCAGCGAGCCTTAACCATGAGGGCCCGCCCTACCGCGCCATAGACCCCGCCCCGCTGGTTGAGCTCTGCCGGAGGATTCTTCCCGAACTGGATGGCATTTTGCCCATAGACGTGGTGGTGCCCTCGGCCCATGGCGCGGCCCTTGCCTGCTTGGCCGAAAATGGCACGCTGGCATTGCCGGTGATGGACTACAACGCGGAGCCGCCGCCGGAAATCATCGCCGCCTACCACAAGGTGCAGCCGCCGTTCGAGGAGGTCTTCTGCTCGCTTCTGCCCATGGCGCTCACCCATGGCCTGCAGCTCTTCTGGCAGCAACAGGCATTCCCCCAGGATTTTGCGCGCGTCAAAACGGTTGTGACGTGGATTCAATACGTGGCGTTTTTACTGAGCGGCAAACTGGTCGCCGAAATTTCCAGCATGGCCTGCCAGACCCATCTCCTGAATATTCGTGATGGCGGTTATTCATCGCTGGTAAAGCGCATGGGATGGGAACCGCTGTTTCCGCCCATGGCCAAAGCCTGGGAGACTGTGGGAACCCTGCACGGCGAATTCCTGGGTAGCGGGTTTCGTGGGCGCGGCGCGGTGCTGGCGGGAGTTCATGACTCCAATGCGAATTATCTGCGCTACCTCGCGGCCGGGCAGAAGAAATTCACCCTGGTTTCATCCGGCACCTGGATTATCGGTTTCGACACGGAAACCGGAATGAAAAACCTGATAGAGGAAAAGGACACCGTCTCGAATACCGATGTCTACGGAAACCATGTTGGCAGCAGCCGGTTTTTTGGCGGCCGCGAATTTGAACTGCTGAGCGAGGGCGCCTCCGGTGACATTGCAACACTGGCCGCCGTGCAAGACATCATCACCACGGCAACTTATGCCCTGCCGAGTTTTTCCGATGGCGGCGGACCGGTTCCGCGCACGGGCGAACGCGGCAGGATTGTGGGAACCCTGCCCAAAACGCCGGAACAAAAAGCCTCGCTCGCCTCTCTCTATTGCGCTCTTATGGTGGCTGAGTGTCTTGTGGCTCTGGGATCAAAACACGATATCATCGTTGATGGGCCTTTTTCAAAGAATCTGGTTTTCCTCCAGATTCTCGCTCAACTGCAGCAAGGACAAAAACTGCTGGCATCGGACCTCCGCGATGGAACGACAGCGGGAGCCGCCTGCCTTGCCCTGATGCCCGATGGCATTCTGCCTCATGTGCCGCTGTCGCTCACCACAATTGCGTCGCAAAACCTCAGCAACTTTGGCCCCTATCAAACGGCGTGGCGGAAGCTGGCCTATGAAAATACCGTGTAGCCCACCACCTCTGGAGAATGCCTTCAATGCTGGATCATATCGGATTTTCCGTAAGCAATATGAAAGTGTCGCGGATATTTTATGAAAAAACCTTGAAGCCCTTGGGAATTGTCCCAGTGATGGAAGTGACGCCTGAAATGACCGGCACCAGCGACAGTCATGTGGGTTTCGGGCTAGGGCGGCCTTTCTTCTGGGTCGGCACCGGCGGCAAGGTATCAGTGGGAACGCATGTTGCCTTCACCGCGGAAAGCCGGAAAACCGTCGACGAATTTTATGCCGCGGCTATCGCTGCCGGCGGCCGCGACAACGGCAAACCCGGCTTGCGGCCGCTCTATCATGAAAATTATTATGGGGCCTTTGTGTTTGATTCCGACGGCAACAACATCGAGGCCGTGTGCCATTTGCCAAAATGAAAACGGTTAACGGAACAGCAACAATCGAGGTGCACACTGATCCCAATGTAAAAGGTGTACCCATGCGTAGCGAAACCCTGGCCCGAGACGACTTTGCAGTTTTCACCCTGACCTGCCCCGGCAACGACAGCGCCGACGAAAGGGTTCATGACATCCAGCTTCGCGGCAACCTGCCCTTGATGATCGGCAGCGATGTTCTGGCAGAAATCAGCCATGCCGACCTGCTCGAAAGCTGGGAAACCGCGGTTTCCCTGCCCCTCAAGGACCTGAACGCCATGACCACCCTGGCCGGCAAGCGCCTCTGTGAAATGCTGGAAGAAAATCTCGACTCAGGTGACCTGACCGATTTGGTCTCTGACGCGGCCGTTCTGTTTCTTCTGGCCATGCGCCGCTTTGGCGTTTCAGAGGCAAACCGGATTCCCGCCTGCACCGTGAAGTGGAATGGACAAGAAGCAACTGAAAGCGTTCAAATGCTGGCATGAAACCCAGCGACCCCAACGCCGAACCGCCCGTTTCCGCTCCTGACTATGGCCGCTCGCTGCGCGGCCTTGGCTTCAACCTGCTCGTCAGGGATGTGCCCCGTGCCGTGAAATTTGCCACCGATGTACTGGGCGCCACGGCCTTTTATGCCAACGACCGCTTTGCCGCCATGAAGCTGAACGGCAGCGATTTCATGTTTCATCATGACAACACCTATAAGGACAATGAGCTCTTTGGAATCGTGCAGGGAGCCGAATCCCGTGGCATCGGCGTTGAACTCCGGGTCTATGACTGTGATCCCGATGTGGCGGAAGCCAACGCGCGGGTGGGCGGTTGGACCGTGCTGGCCGGCAGCATCGACAAACCCCATGGCCTACGCGAATGCATGATCATTGACGATGAAGGCTATGCCTGGATTCCCTCTGTTCACCTGCCGAAGGAAACCTAGATCCGCCAGTCCAGCACGGCGGTCATGAAGCCATGGGCCTCGTCGAGCGCTTCTTCGAAAACTGAAACCGGCGTGGGATAGGTTGGATCGATCCGGCCCGTGACTTCGCCGGAGTTTATTTTGAGCCGGGCCCCAAATTTCCCGGCGAGATGCTGCATGCGGTCATTGTCGCGCAGGCAGATCATGTGGAGCTGGCTGATGCTCCGGTTCTGCGCGGCGACAATAATCCGGTTCATCAGGAGCGATCCCAATCCTTTGTCCTGGTAAAGCTTTTCGACCGTGAACGCCGCTTCGGCAATGGCCTCGCCGACAATTTCAAGCGACCGTAATTCTGCCGAAGCCCTTATTTCGCTGCCGTGATAAGCGCCATAAATCAGTGTGCCCAGGCGGTGGGCCGTATACGCATAAGCCTCAAGAAACTGATCTTTCACCGGTGAACCGAAGCGGGCCTGACGGATTTCAGGATCGAGCCGCTTCTAACTCTCGGGGACATAATTCTGGCTGCTAAGTATGAAGGTTATGCTGCATTGCAGCGGAAACACGCGCGGGGCGGGTTGCGTGGCTTGCATGGCAAAATAGAAATGTTATTCTAAAATTGCCTATTGAGATAATTTCATTCCATTTTTGCGACTGGACATGCTAGGACTGTGGTACTGTCACTTGCAGGCTGGTCCAACGATCATTAGAGCTTGCGGCAACTCAATTTTACAAAGGGAGCGCGGCAGCTTGGGTCCCAGGCCCCGCGGGATTTATTATGGTCAAGGAAATCGCACATTTCATCGGTGGCAAGCACGTCAAGGGAACCTCAGGGCGCTTTGCCGATGTGTTCAACCCCAATACCGGAGAAGTGCAGGCCAAAGTGGCGCTCGCGTCCAAGGCCGAGCTTCGCGCTGCCGTGGAAAATGCCAGGGCGGCGCAGCCCGCCTGGGCCGCCAAGAACCCCCAGTTCCGCGCCCGTGTGATGATGAAATTTTTGGAGCTTGCAGCCAAGCACAAGGAAGAACTGGCTACGCTCATTTCCATGGAACACGGCAAGACGGTTCCCGATGCGCTGGGCGACTTGCAGCGCGGCGTTGAAGTGGCAGAATTTGCTTGTGGCGTGCCACACCTTATGAAGGGCGAATTCACCGATGCCGCAGGCCCCGGCATTGACATGTACTCCATGCGCCAGGCTTTGGGCGTTGTGGCCGGCATCACGCCTTTCAACTTCCCCGCCATGATCCCCTTGTGGAAATGCGCACCGGCCATTGCTGTGGGCAACGCCTTCATCCTGAAACCCTCAGAACGCGATCCCTCCTGCCCCATGCGCATCGCTGAACTTTTCCTCGAGGCCGGCCTGCCGCCCGGAATTTTGAATGTGGTGAACGGTGACAAGGAAAGCGTCGATGCCATCCTGAACGATCCCGACATCAAGGCCGTGGGCTTCGTGGGTTCAACGGCAATCGCGCAATATGTTTATGCCGGAGCAACCGCGACCGGCAAGCGCGCCCAGTGCTTTGGCGGCGCCAAGAATCACATGGTGATCATGCCCGATGCCGACATGAACCAGGCCGTCGACGCGCTGATCGGCGCAGGCTACGGCTCCGCCGGTGAACGCTGCATGGCCATTTCCATTGCCGTGCCCGTGGGCGAAGCCACTGCGAACGCGCTCATTGAAAAGCTCATTCCCCGCGTTGAAAAATTGAAGATCGGCCTCTCGAGCGACCGCGACGCCGACTACGGCCCGCTGGTCACGAAAATGGCTTTGGACCGCGTCAAGGGTTACATTGATATCGGTGTTAAGGAAGGCGCTGCGTTGAAAGTGGATGGCCGCGGCTTCAAGATGCAGGGCTACGAGAACGGCTATTTCCTCGGCGGTTCGCTCTTCGACAATGTCACCAAGGACATGCGCATCTACAATGAAGAAATTTTCGGCCCCGTGCTCGGTGTCATGCGCGCCAAGACCTATGACGAGGCGCTTGGCCTCTGCAACGACCATGAATACGGCAATGGTGTTGCGATCTATACCCGTGACGGCGATGCGGCCCGCGACTTCGCTTCACGCGTACAGGTCGGCATGGTGGGCGTGAATGTGCCCATTCCGGTGCCGCTCGCCTATCACACCTTCGGCGGCTGGAAGGCCTCGAGCTTCGGCGACCTGAACCAGCACGGACCGGATTCCATCCGCTTCTATACCAAGACGAAAACCGTGACCTCGCGCTGGCCATCGGGAACCAAAGAAGGCGCCCAGTTCTCCATTCCGACAATGCGCTAAGCATGCAGTCGCTCGATTTGCCGGTAGGTTACTACGAACTGCCGAAGGGCAGGCTGGCGAATGTCGTGACTTGCCTTGAGATGACCTCCAGGCCGCAAATGAAGGATGCATCCCTACCGGCGGGATATTCGCTGCGGCCCGTAGATGTGAATGACCTCGATGGCTACCGCAGGATTTTCCGCAAGGTGGGCGAAGACCTCATGTGGTTTTCACGCCTCATCATGCCCGATGAAAAGCTGGCCGGAATTCTTGGCCACCCGCAGGTGGAATCCTATGCTCTCTATCAAGGCGACGCGGCGGTTGGAATTCTCGAACTTGATTTCAAGGACCTGCCGAATTGCGAATTAGCGTTTTTTGGTCTTGCCAAGGAAGCCATCGGCAGCGGTTTAGGCCGCCCACTGATGAATATCGCCATCACCAAGGCCTGGGAGAATCCCATAAACCGATTCTGGGTCCACACCTGCCACTTCGACCATCCCAACGCGCTGGGTTTTTACAGGCGCTCGGGCTTCGAGCCTTACAGCATCATGGTCGAGATCCACGAAGATCCGCGGCTTGCCGGCAAACTGCCCCGCCACGCGAGCCCCCATGTGGCGCTGATCGATCCAAAATAGTGGTTAAGGGCAAAGAGTCCTTCGCCATGGCGTTTTGCCCGGAACTGCCCTAAGACGCGCCCAGCACGCGGCATCCCCGGACATTGCGTCCTGTTTGCCTGCCCTCAACTCCGTTAGAAAAGCACCTGATCAATTGGCATTTCCCTCAACTCCCGCCCCGTTCGCGCGCGCTCTCACCGAGCGTAAATATGAAGACCCGACCCCGGTTCAGCTCGCCGTTCTTGAAGCCAAGGCCGAAGGCCGCGATCTGGTGGTTTCGGCCCAGACCGGTTCCGGCAAGACCGTGGCCTATGGCCTGGCCATCGCCACAACCCTTCTCGGCGAGGCCGAACGCTTCCCGCAGGAAGCCTCCCCCATGGCCCTCATTGTGGCCCCCACCCGCGAACTCGCCATGCAGGTAGAGCGCGAACTGGAATGGCTCTACCATTATTCCGGCGCGCGCATCCTCTCCTGCGTTGGCGGCATGGACCCCAAGCGCGAGCGCCGGCGCCTTGCCGATGGCGCCCATATCATCGTGGGAACTCCCGGACGTCTGCGCGATCATCTGGAGCGCGGCGTGTTGAATATCACCGATCTCAAGGCCGTGGTTCTCGATGAAGCCGATGAAATGCTCGATCTCGGCTTTAGGGAAGACCTCGAATTCATTCTGGAGGCAACCCCGGCCGAACGGCGCACCCTTCTATTTTCCGCCACCATGCCAAAAATCATTGCCAACCTCGCCAAGCGCTACCAGCGCAATTCATTGCGCATCGAGGCTTCGGGCGGCGAGCGGGCTCATGCCGACATCGAATACCGCGCCATGCGCGTGGCCCCCAATGAAGTTGAGCATGCGGTAGTCAACGTGCTGCGCTTTGTCGAAGCGCAAAGTACCATCGTGTTCTGCAATACGCGCGATCATGTGCGCCATCTCCATGCAACCCTTCTTGAGCGTGGCTTTGCCGCCGTCTACCTCTCCGGCGAATTGAGCCAGGGCGAACGCAACCACGCCCTGCAGGCGCTGCGCGATGGCCGGGCCCGCGTCTGTGTCGCAACCGACGTGGCGGCCCGCGGCATTGATTTGCCCAACCTTGGCCTCGTCATTCACGCTGACCTGCCAAATGACGCGGAAATTCTCCAGCATCGCAGTGGCCGCACCGGCCGCGCCGGCAAGAAGGGCGTAAGTGTCGTGCTCGTGCCCCTGTCACGCCGGAGGAAAGCCGAGCAGATGCTGGCTGCAGCGAAAGTGAATCCCGTATGGAGCGGGCCGCCCCAGGCCGAAGACATTCGCAAGCTTGACCAGCAGCGTATGCTGCACGATCCGTTGCTCACCGAAATCAGCAGCGAGGAGGATTTGGAAATGGCCCGCGCCGTTCTGGCCATGCGGTCGCCGGAAGAAATTGCCGCCGCCCTTGTCCGGGTTTACCGCGCAAGATTGCCGGCTGCTGAAGATGTGTTTGATCCCGGCCCGGGCCGCGAGTTCCGCGAGGCAAAACCGGCACGCCACGATGCCCATTCAGCCGAACCCCGCAATTTCACCTGGTTTCGCCTTGATATCGGCCGCAAGAACAATGCCGATCCCAAATGGCTACTGCCGATGATCTGCAGACGTGGTAAGGTGGTGAAAGCCGATATCGGTGCCATCCGCATCACCGACAATGAAACCCGCTTTGAAATCGCCAATGCGGTGGTAGAGCGCTTCACCATCGCCAGCCTTGTTGCTGACGACGAGGATGTGAAGATTGAATTGCTGAAGGGCGCACCGGAAATCAGCCGACCCTCACGCAATCCGGACCGCAAGCCGAACTTCATGCCAAAACGCGAAGCGGAACCGCAGCGCTACGAAGACCTCAAACCCCATGAGGGCACAGCCAAGCCGAAATTCGAAGGTACTGGCTACAAGGGCAAGAAATCTTTTGGAAGTGGCGACAAACCAAAGTTTGAGGGCACGGGCTACAAGGGCAAGAAACCCTTCGCCGGCGGCAAACCGAAATTTGAAGGCGCCGGAAAGCCCCACGTTGCGGGTGACACGCCAGCCTTCAAGGAAAAGAAAGCCGCCTGGAAAAAGAAGAGGCGCTAGACTCCAATCGGCTTCCGTAAATTCCGTTTCTTCGCCAAATCAATCTGCTTCTGCCGTTCGCGTGCCGAGGCTTTCGACCTCTCGCTTAGCGTCGCAAAGCATTTCGGGCAGCTCACGCCTTCTTCGTAAAGTTCGGAGAACTTGTCATCTGCATCAAGCGGCATGCGGCAGCCGTGGCACATTTCCAGTTCCGTGGGAACCAGGCCCTGGCCCACCGCCACGCGGTGGTCAAAGACAAAGCATTCACCCTGCCACTTGCTTTGCTCCTTCGGCACCACCTCAAGATATTTGAGAATGCCGCCCTTCAGATGATAGACTTCGCGGAAACCCTGTGAATGCATGTAGCTCGAGGCTTTCTCGCAGCGGATGCCGCCGGTGCAGAACATCGCCACCTTCCGGTGCCGTGCCGGATCAAGGTTCTCGCCGACAAATTTCGGAAATTCGCCGAAGCTGGACGTCTTGGGATCAGCCGCCCCGGCAAACGTGCCAAGCGCCACTTCATAATCATTGCGCGTATCGATGAGCAGGACATCGGGGTCGGAGATCAGAGCGTTCCAGTCCGCAGGGTTCACATAGGTGCCGGCCTGCCTGTTCGGGTCAATACCTTCAACGCCGATAGTGACGATCTCTTTCTTCAGTTTCACCTTGCTGCGGTAGAACGGCTCCTCGTCGCAAAAGGATTCCTTGTGGTCAATATCGGCAAAACGGGGATCGGTTTTGAGTTCGCCCAGAAATCCGTCGATGGCGCCTCGCCTGCCGCTGATCGTGCCGTTTATGCCTTCTTCAGCCAGAAGCAGCGTGCCTTTCACCCCATGGGCCTTCATGGCCGCAAGCATGGGTTGCCGAAGCCTCGCAAAATCCTCGAGCGTGACAAATTTATAAAGGGCGGCAACAACGATGGGGTGTGACATGGGCCAAGCTTTTATTAGGCCTTTCGGCGGTTTTCAATTGCGCATCAGGCAAGGCGTCCCGTAAGTATCGCCAACCCCCGAGGACAAATGCCTGAATTCATCCTTAACGCCGGCGTGGAGATTCCCCTTATCCTCATTCTGCTGGCGCTTCTGGGTTTTCGCCAAAGGGTGAACCCCCGCGCAAGGCTCTTGGTAAAGGCCCCTCCGGAAAAGCTTTTTGCCCTTGTCGATCTCCACGATGGGAAGGTGCAGACGTGGAGCCGCACCACGGTAACCTCCGAACTCATTGATCAGGCCCGCCAGGTCTACCGCATGACTTACGTGACCACCCTTTCAACTGGCACCCGGCAGGAATTCCAGGCGGATTTTCGCGTGGTCGAACGGCGTGCGCCCGCCTACCTCGAACTCCACCGCGAGGGGCTTGACGGAAAATCCCTCAACAACGAACTCCTGAAAATTGTCACGGAAACCGAGGCCCATCCCCATGGCACCCGGCTCACCCTGAAATATGAGTGGGGCCCGCGCCCGCTGGTGGCGCACGTCCTGGCCCGCGCCGACCTCTGGGGCGGCACCTACCGCCTCAAAGGCCTTGCCGAAACCGGCAAGCCCGATGAAACTACCCACAAATGGATCTCGGCAGGTGTTGCCATCGTCACCGGAGTAGTGAGTGTTGTGGCCTTTGCCCTGATGACCAGTTGGCTTGTGTCGGGTCTGCTCGTTGTGGCCCTTGCCGTCCATGAATTCGGCCACCTCCTGGCTTACCGCCTGATCGGCCAGCCCTGGGGCCGCATGATTTTCCTGCCCTTCCTTGGGGCATTGGCCATGCCGCGCCTGCCCTACGAAACCCAGGCGCAGGCCGTATTTTCCGCTCTCATGGGGCCGGGTTTCAGCCTGATCCCGGCTTTGGCCATAACCCTTCCCCCGGTGCTGGGCGTGGCGCTGCCCTCTTGGCTGATCATTTCAGGCATCGTGGTGATCGGCCTCAACCTCTTCAATCTCCTGCCCGTGGAGCCCCTCGATGGCGGCGTGGCGCTGCGCTCGGTTCTGGCCAAGCTCATGGGAACCCACGCGCGCTTTGGCCTGCTTGCCATCGGGGTGATGATCCTTGCCGCCGGATTCTATTTCGAACAGGTCATCCTGCTCATTTTCGGCGGTATATCGGTGCTCGCCAATCTCAGGCCGCGCCTGATCGACCACGGCCTCAAGCCCCTCTCCGTTCCCGGAGTCATGATTTCGGCACTCAGCTTTGTGGCTATAGTTGGGGCCTATATCACCATGCTCGCATTTTTCCTGGGTGTCTTCCGGTGACCGCGCTGCTTGAAACCTATACGGAGAAAATCAAAAGCGGCGAGCTTCGAAGCGACGCCGTGCAATCCGCAATCGTTTCCCATCTCGATCACCTGGCCCAGGCGCTTGAGGCCCGCGAACAGCGCGGCACTATTGGACGGTTCCTCAACAGGAACGACGCTCCCAAGGGCGTCTATATTTATGGCGATGTAGGCCGCGGCAAGACCATGCTGATGGATTTGTTTTTTGCAAACCTGCAGGTGAAGGCCAAACAGCGCATCCACTTCCATGCCTTCATGCAGGACATTCACCGGCGCCGCCAGGCGCTGCGCGAAGCTGATGTCGTGGCGCAAATCGCCACGGACCTGGCAAGGCAGGTACAGGTTCTATGCCTCGATGAAATGCAGATCAGCGATATTGCCGATGCGATGATTGTGGGCCGCCTGTTCCAGGCCCTTCTCGCACAAGACACGGTCATCGTAACCACCTCCAACCTGCAACCCGGCCAGCTCTACAAGGACGGCCTGAACCGAGACCTCTTTGTGCCGGCCATCAAACTCATGGAAAGCAATTTCGATGTGATGTCGCTGGCCGGCCCCACTGATTATCGCCTCGGCCGCGTGAAAGCCCGGGAAAGTTTCGTGACGCCGCTCGGCCCGAAGGCCGATGCCCATGTGCAAAGAATTTGGGAACGCCTCACCGACGTACCAAAAGGCGAACCCTGCGAAATCCCCGTGCTGGGGCGCAGCCTGCATGTGCCGCAAAGCGCCCATGGCTGTGCCCGCTTTACCTTTGCCGATCTTTGCGAGGCGCCGCTCGGTCCACCCGATTATCTGGCGCTCGCATCCCACTTTCAGACTCTGTTTGTAGAAGGAATCCCGGCCCTCAAAACCAGCCAGCGCAACGAGACCAAGCGCTTTGTCCTCCTCATTGACACGCTTTATGACGCCCGCCTGCATCTCGTGGCCTCTTCGGCCCAGCCGCCGGAGCGGATTTATCCACAGGGCGACCACCGGTTTGAGTTCGACCGCACCGTTTCGCGGCTCCAGGAAATGCAATCGGCGGCCTGGTGGGGCCAAAAAATCGCCGAAACTTGAAAAATCGTCATAAAAAACCCGTTAGTCGTTAGTAGTTCTTGAAGCCTCTTTGTATCAGGCCTAGAAAACCCCCGCTTGTGCGATGCAATAGAACCTGCGCCCCTGCGGGTTGAGAGGGAAAGCAAAAAATGGCTCGTAAGAAAATTGCAATGATCGGTGGCGGCATGATAGGCGGCACGCTTGCCCACCTTGCGGCTCTCAAGGAACTTGGCGATGTCGTGGTCTTCGATATCGCCGAAGGCATTCCTCAGGGCAAAACCCTTGATCTTTCCCAATCAGGACCCATTGAAGGCTTTAATTCCGCCCTTTCCGGCACCAACAAGTATGAGGGCATTGCCGGAGCCGATGTCTGCATCGTCACTGCAGGCGTTCCGCGCAAGCCCGGCATGAGCCGCGATGATCTGCTTGAAATCAATTTGAAGGTCATGGCCCAGGTGGGCGCCGGCCTCGCCAAGTATGCGCCAGATGCATTTGTGATCTGCATCACCAACCCGCTCGATGTGATGGTCTGGGCCCTGCAGAAATATTCCGGCCTTCCCGCCAACAAGGTGGTCGGCATGGCCGGCGTTCTCGACAGCGCCCGCTTCCGCCATTTCCTCGCCGAGGAATTCAAGGTCTCCGTTGAAGATGTGACAGCCTTCGTGCTCGGTGGCCACGGCGACACCATGGTGCCGCTGGTGAAGTATTCCACCGTTGCCGGAATTCCCATACCAGATCTCATCGCCATGAAATGGACCACCCAGCAACGCATTGATGAAATCGTTCAGCGTACCCGCGATGGTGGCGCTGAAATCGTGGGCCTCCTCAAAACCGGTTCCGCCTATTACGCCCCCGCTTCAGCCGGCATCGCCATGGCTGAAAGTTACCTCAAGGATAAAAAGCGCGTGCTGCCCTGTGCCGCCCATCTCACCGGCCAATATGGCGTGAACAACACCTATGTCGGCGTGCCTGTGGTGATCGGCGCGGGCGGGGTTGAACGCATCGTCGAAATCAAGCTTGAAGGCGAAGAAAAAGCCGGATTCAAGAAATCATTGGCCGCCGTTGAGGCCCTGATGGATGCCGCCAAGAAAATCGCCCCGGATCTCGCATAAGGCAAGCACAATGAACATTCACGAATACCAGGCCAAGGAAGTTTTGCGCGCCTTCGGCGTGCCGACCGGCAAGGGCACCGCGGCTTTTACCGTTGATGAGGCAGTCAAGGCCGCCGAAAGCCAGCCCGGCCCCGTATGGGTGGTGAAAGCTCAAATCCATGCGGGCGGGCGTGGCAAAGGCGGCGGCGTGAAGGTTGTAAAGTCTGTGGCGGAGGTGAAGGCCGAAGCCCAACGCATGCTTGGCATGACGCTGGTGACCCATCAGACCGGACCCGCAGGCAAACTCGTGCAACGTCTCTACATTGAGGAAGGCACCGCCATCGCCAGGGAGCTCTATCTCTCCTGCCTCGTGGACCGCGAAACTTCGACCGTTGCCTTCATCGCCTCCACCGAAGGCGGCGTGAACATCGAAGAAGTGGCCGCCAAGACTCCCGACAAGATCGCCACCGTCCATGTGGATCCCGCCAGCGGCTACGCGCCTTTTGTCGGCCGCCGCATTGCCTCCGCACTGAAGCTCGAAGGCGACCAGGTCAAGCAATGCGTGAAGATGATGGGCCAACTCTATAAGGCCTTCACCGAAAAGGACATGAGCCTTCTCGAAATCAATCCGCTGGTCATCACCAAGGACGGCCAGCTCGTCTGCCTCGATGCCAAGATGAATTTCGATGACAACGCCCTTGACCGCCATCCCGATATCAAGGCCTACCGCGATTTGAGCGAGGAAGACCCCAAGGAAATTGAAGCCTCGAAATATGACCTCTCCTATGTGGCGCTCGACGGCTCCATCGGCTGCATGGTGAACGGTGCCGGCCTTGCCATGGCCACCATGGACATTATCAAGCTCTACGGCATGGAACCCGCAAACTTCCTCGATGTGGGTGGCGGCGCGACGAAGGAAAAAGTGACTGCCGCCTTCAAGATCATCACCGCCGACCCGCGCGTGAAGGGCATCCTCGTCAACATCTTCGGTGGCATCATGAAATGCGATATCATCGCCGAAGGCGTAATCGCCGCCGTGAAGGAAGTGGGCCTGCAGGTTCCCCTCGTGGTCCGCCTCGAAGGCACCAATGTCGATCTCGGTAAGAATATTATCAAGGATTCGCAGCTTAACGTCATCTCCGCCGACAACCTCGACGACGCGGCCAAGAATATCGTCAAAGCGGTAAAGGAAGCTGCCTGATGTCCATCCTCATCAACAAGAAAACCAAGGTCATCTGCCAGGGCATCACCGGCAACAATGGCACATTCCATACGGAACAGGCGATTGCTTACGGCACCCAGATGGTGGCTGGTGTCACCC
Source organism: Hyphomicrobiales bacterium (assembly GCA_038251095.1). Lineage (GTDB taxonomy): Bacteria > Pseudomonadota > Alphaproteobacteria > Rhizobiales > Aestuariivirgaceae > Aestuariivirga. The sequence goes on along the minus strand of JBBSBQ010000001.1, from coordinate 115,596 downwards.
CCGGCAAAGGCGGCACGAAACATATTGGCCTTCCCGTCTATGACACGGTGATGGATGCCCGCGAAAAAACCGGCGCTGATGCCTCCGTGATCTATGTGCCGCCGCCCTTTGCGGCGGATGCCATTCTCGAAGCCATCGACGCGGAAATTCCCCTTGTCGTCTGCATCACCGAAGGCATTCCGGTGCAGGACATGGTGAAGGTGAAGCGCGCCTTAACGGGCTCCAGTACCCGCCTCATCGGCCCGAACTGCCCCGGCGTACTCACCCCCAATGAATGCAAGATCGGAATCATGCCGGGAAATATCTTCAGGAAAGGTTCCGTGGGCATTGTCTCGCGCTCGGGAACGCTTACCTATGAAGCAGTGTTCCAGACCACCCAGGAAGGCTTGGGCCAGACGACTGCCGTCGGCATCGGCGGCGACCCGGTCAAGGGCACAGAGTTTATCGATATTTTGGAAATGTTTTTGGCCGATCCCAAGACCCTCTCCATCATCATGATCGGCGAAATCGGCGGTTCCGCCGAGGAAGATGCGGCCGAATTCATCCGCAGGTCCAAGATCAAGAAACCCATGGCAGGCTTCATCGCCGGCCGCACCGCCCCTCCCGGCCGTCGCATGGGCCATGCCGGCGCCATTATCTCGGGCGGCAAGGGCGGCGCCGAATCCAAGATCGAGGCCATGAGACGAGCCGGAATCGCCGTCTCGGATTCGCCTGCAATGCTCGGCAAGACATTAATGAAGAAACTGAAACGGAAGTAAGACAAAGAAAACTTTGGGTAGTATATCTCTAGGCCCGGACAGAGTTCCCGGGCTTCGGAAGTGATGGCGATGAACAAGACAGACCTGATTACGGCTTTTGAACAATCCTCATTCCTCTATGGCGGCAATGCCCAGTTCATTGAGGGGCTGTACGCCAAATATCTGGAAAACCCCGCCGTCGTGGATGTTCACTGGCGGCAGTTTTTTGCCGGTCTTGATGATGATCCCGCTTCTGCGAAGCAGCAGGTTTCCGGCCCATCGTGGGCCCGCAAGGATTGGCCGATGGCGCCTACGGGCGATCTGGTCTCCGCCTTCGACGGCAACTGGCCTGCGGTGGAAAAGTCCATTGGCAGCAAGATTGAGGCCAAGTCAAAAATCGGAGGCCCTGGGCTTTCCGTTGATGAGGTGCGCAAGGCCACCATGGATTCGGTGCGCGCCCTGATGATGATCCGCGCCTTTCGCATGCGCGGCCACTTGGCCGCCGATCTCGATCCGCTGCGATTGGCCGAGCGTCCCGCCCAGCCGGAACTCGAACCCGCGACCTACGGCTTCAGCGAAGCCGACCTTGACCGCCCGATTTTCCTCGACAAGGTGCTGGGCCTTGAGCAGGCCACCATCCGCCAGATCACCGATATCCTGAAACGCACCTACTGCCACACCCTGGGTGTGGAATTCATGCATATCTCTGATCCCGTGCAGAAGGGCTGGCTGCAGCAGCGCATTGAGGGTGCCGACAAGGAAATTTCCTTCACCCGCGAGGGCAAGAAAGCCATCCTCCGCAAGCTCATCGAGGGCGAAGGTTTCGAGAATTTCTTGAACGTGAAATACACCGGCACCAAACGCTTTGGCCTTGATGGCGGCGAAAGCATGATTCCGGCCCTCGAGCAGATCATCAAGCGCGGCGGGCAATTGGGCATCAAGGAAATCGTCCTCGGCATGGCCCACCGTGGCCGCCTCAATGTGCTGGCCAACGTGATGGGCAAGCCCTTCTCCGCCATTTTCCATGAATTCAAGGGCGGTTCATCCACGCCTGACGAAGTGGAAGGTTCCGGCGACGTCAAGTATCACCTGGGGTCTTCCTCAGACCGGGTGTTTGACAACAACACGGTTCACCTTTCGCTCACCGCCAATCCCTCGCACTTGGAAATCGTTGATCCCGTGGTACTGGGCAAGGCCCGCGCCAAGCAGGACCAGCGCGGCGACCGCGAGCGCACGAGCGTGTTGCCCCTGCTCATCCATGGCGATGCGGCCTTTGCCGGCCAGGGCGTTGTGGCGGAATGTTTCGGGCTTTCCGGCCTTCGCGGCCACAAGTCCGGCGGCTCCATCCATTTCATCGTCAACAACCAGATCGGCTTCACTACCAGCCCGCATTTTGCAAGGTCTTCGCCCTATCCCTCCGATGTAGCCAAGATGATCGAGGCGCCAATTTTCCATGCCAACGGTGATGACCCGGAAGCCGTGGTCTATGCCGCCAAGATCGCCACGGAATTCCGCCAGAAGTTCAAGAAGCCCGTGGTCATCGACATGTTCTGCTACCGCCGTTTCGGCCACAATGAAACGGACGAACCGTTCTTCACCCAGCCCCTGATGTACAAGGCGATTGCCGCCCACGAAACCATCGTGAACGTCTATTCCAAGCGGCTCATCGCCGAAGGTGTCATCACCGCGGATGAATTTGAGGCCATGAAAGCTGATTACCGCAAGAGCCTGGACGAGGATTTTTCCGCGTCCGAAGGCTACAAGGCCAATAAGGCCGACTGGCTCGACGGCCGCTGGTCCGGCATGAAATCAGCCAAAGACCTGGACGACCCGCGTAAAGGTCTGACCGGCGTAGATATCAAGACGCTGAAGGACATCGGGCTGAAAATCACCAAGACCCCGAAGACTTTCTCGGTTCATAAGACCATGCAGCGCGTGCTTGATGCCCGCCACAAGATGATCGAAGAGGGCGTGGGCCTTGACTGGTCCATGGGCGAGAACCTTGCCTTTGCCACCCTGCTCAATGATGGCTTCAGGATCAGGCTGTCCGGCCAGGACGTGCAGCGTGGCACCTTCTCGCAACGCCATGCGGTGATTGTCGACCAGCAGACCGGAAAATTGTATACGCCGCTCAACCACCTCACCAAGGACCAGCAGTACAAGATCGAAATTATCAATTCCATGCTCTCGGAAGAGGCCGTGCTCGGCTTTGAATATGGCTACTCATTGGCCGAGCCCAATACACTCACCCTGTGGGAAGCGCAGTTCGGCGACTTCGCCAATGGCGCGCAAGTGGTGTTCGATCAGTTTATTTCTTCCGGTGAGCGCAAATGGTTGCGCATGTCGGGCCTCGTTTGCCTGCTCCCCCATGGCTATGAGGGCCAGGGGCCGGAACATTCCTCTGCAAGGCTTGAACGCTTCCTGCAGATGTGCGCCGAAGACAACATGCAGATTGCAAACTGCACCACCCCGGCCAATTACTTCCATATCCTACGCCGCCAGTTGAAGCGCGACATCCGCAAGCCCCTGATCATGATGACGCCGAAGTCCCTGCTCAGGAACAAGCGCGCCACCTCGAAGCTGGAGGAATTTGCCGAAGGCACGTCTTTCCATCGCATTCTCTGGGATGACGCCGAAACGCTGAAAGACCAGCCCATCAAGCTCGTGGTCGACGACCAAATCCGCCGCGTCGTGATGTGTTCCGGCAAGGTCTATTTCGACCTCTATGAGGAGCGCGAGAAACGCGGCCTCACCGATATCTATTTGTTGCGCGTCGAACAGCTCTACCCCTGGCCCCACAAGGCCCTGATTCAGGAGCTCACCCGCTTCAAATCAGCCGAATTTATCTGGTGCCAGGAAGAACCCATGAACATGGGAGCCTGGACCTACGCCCAGCCCAACATTGACCGGGTTCTGGATTACCTGAAGGCACCGAATGCAAAAGTCAGGTATGCCGGGCGCAATCCGTCGGCTTCCACCGCAACCGGATTGATGAGCAGGCATCTCAAGGAATTGAAAGATTTCCTTGAAGTGGCCCTGGGCTGAAGGAATTTGAGGAAAGAAAAGAATGGCTAAAGAAATTCGCGTGCCTGCCCTCGGTGAATCCGTCACCGAAGCGACAATTGCAAAATGGTTCAGGAATGTCGGCGACGCGGTGAAGGCCGATGAGCCCATGGTCGAGCTCGAAACCGACAAGGTAACGGTGGAAGTGCCGGCCCCCGCCTCCGGCAAGCTGTCATCAATTTCCGCCGCTGCCGGAACTACGGTCAATGTCGGGGCCTTGCTCGGCGCAATTGAAGAAGGTGCCGCTGGCGCAGCCGCCAAACCCGCAGCAGCGGCTCCCGTTGCCGCCCCGGCACCAGCAAAGATCGCAGAGCCTGCAAAAGCGGAAGCTCTGCTGTCGCCTGCGGTGCGCAAGATCGTCACTGAAAACAAGCTTGACCCTGCAACCATTCCCGCTACCGGGCGGGATGGACGCCTGACCAAGGGCGATGTCATTGAACAATTGGCCAGGCCCGCTGCAGCGCCGGTCAGCATGCCTGCCGCCGCGCCCGCGCCATCAGGCGGCGAAGAGCGCGTGAAAATGTCGAGGCTCCGCCTCACCATCGCGCGGCGCCTGAAGGAGGCCCAGAACACCGCCGCCATGCTCACCACTTTCAATGAGGTGGACATGAGTGCTGTGATGACCTTGCGCAATTCCTTCAAGGACGTTTTCGAGAAAAAGCACGGCGTGAAGCTCGGCTTCATGAGCTTCTTTGCCAAGGCCGTGATCCAGGCCCTGAAGGACGTGCCGGCGGTCAACGCCGAAATTGACGGCGAGGATCTCGTTTACAAGAACTACTACCACCTCGGCATAGCCGTGGGCACCGAGAAGGGGCTCGTGGTTCCGGTGGTGCGCGACGCCGACCGCATGTCCTTTGCCACTATCGAAAAGACCATCGCCGACTACGGCAAGAAAGCCCGTGACGGCCAGTTGCAGATCGCTGATATGCAGGGCGGCACATTCACCATTTCAAATGGCGGTGTTTACGGCTCCCTGATGTCCACGCCGATCCTCAACGCGCCGCAATCCGGCATTCTCGGCATGCACAAGATCCAGGAACGCCCCATGGCCATCGGGGGCCAGGTGGTGATCCGCCCCATGATGTATCTGGCGCTCTCCTATGACCACCGCATCGTCGACGGCAAGGAAGCCGTCACGTTTCTGGTGCGCGTCAAGGAAAGCCTCGAAGACCCGCAGCGCGCGCTGTTGGATTTATAGGAGCGCCGGTCCATGGCCCAGAAGCCTGATATCGCCATCGTAACTGGCGGAAGCCGCGGTATCGGCGCCGCCACCAGCCTGTTGCTGGCGAAAGCCGGCTACCTTGTTGTGGTAAATTATGTCTCGAACGCGGCGGCGGCCAAGGCCATTGTCACGCAGATTGAAAAATCCGGCGGCAAGGCCACGGCAATCCAGGGCGACGTCGCCAGTGAAAAAGACATCGTGGCGTTGTTCAAGGCCGCCGACCAGATTGGCCAGCTGAAAGTGCTGGTCAACAATGCGGGCGTCGTCGACTTGAAAGCTAGGGTTGATGAAATGACCGCCGGGAGATTGGCCCGCATGTTCGCCATTAACATCACCGGCTCTTTCCTTTGCGCCCGTGAAGCGGTGAAACGCATGTCCACGCGCCACGGCGGGCCGGGCGGCGCAATTGTCAATCTGTCTTCAGCGGCGGCGACCCTTGGTGCCCCCGGCATGTTTGTCGATTATGCCGCCAGCAAAGGCGCCATTGATGTCTTTACCCTGGGCCTTGCCCGCGAAGTTGCAGCTGAAGGAATTCGCGTGAATGGAGTCCGTCCCGGAATCATCGACACCGATATCCATGCCTCCGGTGGCGAACCCGAACGGGTAGCCCAGATGCGCGGACAGCTGCCCATGCAGCGTGAAGGCACCGCCATGGAAGTGGCCGAAGCAATTGTCTGGCTGGCGTCCGACAAGGCATCCTATGTAACCGGTACGTGCCTGGGTGTTTCAGGTGGCCGCAGTATCTAAATTTTAAGGATCCGTCATGGCTGAACAGTTTGATCTCACCGTCATCGGCACCGGCCCCGGCGGCTATGTCTGCGCCATCCGCGCCGCCCAGCTGGGTATGAAGGTCGCCGTCATCGAAAAGCGTGCTACCCACGGCGGCGCCTGCCTGAACATCGGCTGCATTCCGTCCAAGGCCCTGCTCCATGCCTCCGAACTTTTCACTGAGGCCAAGCATTCCTTCGCCAGGATGGGCATCACCGTTTCGCCCAGCTTTGACCTGCCGAAGATGATGGGGTTCAAGCAGGAGGCCATCGACGGTAACACCAAGGGCATTAATTTTCTGCTGAAGAAAAACAAGGTCACGGTCATTCGCGGGACGGGCAAGATTCTCGGCACCGGCAAGATTGACGTGGCCGGCCAGATCGTTGAAACAAAAAACATCGTCATCGCCACGGGCTCCGATGTCGCCAAACTCAAAGGCATCGAGATTGACGAGAAACAGATCGTCTCGTCAACCGGCGCTTTGGAGCTTGCGAAAGTACCCGCCCACCTCGCCATCATCGGCGCCGGCGTCATCGGCCTTGAACTCGGCTCGGTCTATGCGAGACTCGGCGCGAAGGTGACGGTTATTGAATATCTTGACCGCATCCTGCCCGGCATGGATATGGAAGTCGCAAGGAATTTCCAGCGCCTGCTGCAGAAGCAGGGTTTCACCTTCAAGCTCTCCAGCAAGGTAACTAGCGCCACCAAGGCAAAGTCAGGCGTAACCCTGCAGATTGAACCCAACACCGGCGGTGCCGCCGAATCGCTCGAAGCCGATACGGTGCTGGTGGCCGTGGGTCGTACGCCCTTCACCGAAGGCCTGGGCTGCGAGAAGGCTGGCATCAAGCGCGACGACAAGGGCCGCGTTGAAGTGGGTCAACATTTTGAAACCAGCCTCAAGGGCGTCTACGCCATAGGCGACGTGATCAGGGGGCCTATGCTGGCCCACAAGGCCGAGGATGAAGGCGTGGCACTCGCCGAATTGCTGGCGGGCCAGGCGGGCCATGTGAATTATGATGTCATCCCCGGCGTGGTCTATACCTTCCCCGAGGTTGCCGCCGTCGGCAAAACCGAAGAGGAGCTCAAGGCCGCCGGCATTGACTACAAGGCTGGTAAATTCCTTTTCCTCGCCAATGGCCGGGCCAAGGCCAACCAGACCACCGACGGCTTTGTCAAAATCCTCGCCGATGCCCGCACCGATAGGGTGCTGGGAGCCCATATCATCGGCCCCATGGCGGGCGAACTGATCCATGAAATCGCGGTTTTGATGGAGTTTGGCGGCTCCGCCGAAGACCTGGCCCGCACCTGCCATGCCCACCCCACCCTCTCGGAAGCGGTCAAAGAAGCCGCCATGGCGGTTGCAGGCCGCTCAATCCACAGTTGAACCCTTCTGAACCCTTACCGACATTTACCTTTTCGTAGCTAATCCATTTAGCGAATTGTAAAGCCTCTCCTGCATAATCAAGTCTCACAAGAGCATGATTTTGAGCAGGGCCTGCAAAAATGACGAACTCTGAAAAGCATGTCGATGTCCTGATCCTCGATGATGATCTCGACCTGCTTACCACCACGGCGGAACTCCTCGCTGACATGGGCTACAAGGTAAAAGGCTTCGCCGATCCGGAGTCGGCCCTTGAATTTGCCATCGGGCAAACCTTCTCCGTCGGGCTTTTTGATTTCCGGCTCGGCAGCCTAAAGAACGGCCTCGACGTGGTTGAAACCATGCAGGCCCTGGGCTGCAAGTCGGTTTATGTCATGGTCTCGGCCGACGTGGAAAGCTCCACCCGCCTGCGCGCCATCAACCTGAAGCTCTTTGAATTCATCCGCAAGCCCGTGGCTCCCGAAGTCCTGATCGAAACCATTGGCCGGGCCCTGGTCCAGTCGCAAAAACTGGCCGCCTGATTACAGGCCGGTGGTCGGCCGCGGCCTGCTGCCATCAAAAAATCTCGCATGACGAAACGGTGCCGGATCAACGCAAGGGGTCTCGCCCATGACCATTTGCGCCATGAGCTTGCCCGCCCCCGGCCCCAGACCAAAGCCATGGCCTGAAAAACCGGACGCGAGATAAAGCCCGTCAATTTTTGGCAGGGGTGAAATGCACGGCACGACATCAGGCGTTGCATCGATGACGCCGGCCCAGCGCTCGGCAATCCGCATGGATTGGAAGCGTGGATAATAATCCCTTAAGCTTGCCGCCGCCTCACCGAGAATCCAATTGACCGGTTCCGGATCAAGCATGCGCACCTCTTCAAACGGCGAACTCTCATCAAGCCTCCAGTGCCGCTTGAGCCGCGCCTCGTCAAGAAACCGTTTGCCAAGCCTGAGGCGCAGCCCGCTCCAATCCATTTGCAGGGCCGGCAGGAACTGGAAGAACTGGCGGAAACTGTCCGGCATGATGTCGGCCACCGAAAAATGCCGGTGGGCAATCGTGTAGCCGCCATCCCGGCGCTTGCGAAAAGCAAATTTTCCAGCCGAGCAGGATTTCTCCACCCTCGCATCAAGAGCCTCCGTCCGCATGACGGAATTCACCACCGTAAGCTGGGGGAACGCAATATCAAGATTATGCAGGAAGCGCCGCGACCAGGCTCCGCCCGCCAACACCACCTGTTCGCAGGCGATGCTTCCTTTTTCCGTCACTACCGATGTGATTTTGCCTGCCGCTGTCTCCACCCCGCGCACAGCGCAGTTCTGGAATATCTTCACCCCGAGTTTTTGCGCCTGCCGCGCCATGGCGGGCACCGCGATAAAAGGTTCAGCCCGGCCATCGGCGGAGGTATAAAGCGCCCCTTGCCAGGCCCGCGTCGAACCCGGCTGCAGCCGCTCGGCCTCTGCCCCTGAAACCAGTTTGGTATCCAGCCCAAAGGCCTTGGCATTTTCCGCATACCATTTTTCCCGTGCCGCCAGCTCCACTTCATTTTCCGCGAGGTAAATCACGCCGCATTGCTGGTAGCCGGTCTCGGCCCCGACACGCCCGTTCATTTCACGCCACAGCTTCAGCGATTCAAGAATGAGCGGAATTTCACGGGAGTCCCGCCCCATCTGCCGGCACCAGCCCCAATTGCGCGATGATTGCTCGCCGGCGATGATACCCTTTTCCAGAAGCACCGCGGGAACCCCGCGTTCGGCCAATTCAAGCGCTGTGGTAACGCCAATTACGCCGCCGCCGATGACGGCAACCGTGGTTTTCTTGGGGAAATCGGAATCGGAGGTGACAGGATCAATGACAGGCATGGCCGATTGCTACAAAAAGCCTCTCGCCAGAACAAGCGTCAACTCTGCGCGTGAGCCTTGCGATATTGTTCAAGCAGATGGGCCCGGTCCACTTCCGTATAGATCTGGGTGGAAGAAAGGCTGGCATGGCCCAGAAGCTCCTGAATGACCCGGAGGTCCGCTCCATTGCCCAGCAAATGGGTGGCAAAGGAATGACGCAGCGCGTGGGGCGTTGCCGTGTCAGGCAGATTCAGCACGCCACGCATTCTCTCAATCAGCAACTGGATATTGCGCGCATTGAGCGGCCCGCCGCGCAGGCCTCGGAACATGGGTTCGCTAGGCTTGAGCGGAAACGGGTAGAGCGCAATATAGGAATCCAGCACTTCCCGCACCCGGGGCAGAACCGGGGCAATGCGCGCCTTGCCGCCCTTGCCGGTGATCACCAAGGGGGTGGATTTGGATTGCGTAAGGGTGAGGCCGATGGCTTCCGAGATGCGAAGGCCGCAGGCATAAAGCAGGGTGAGAACTGCCCGGTCCCGCGCTTCCACCCATTTCGGCGTCTCGTCATTGGACAGGATATCGCCAGCCGCCACTTGCCGGGCCGCCTGGATATTTAAGGGTTTGGGAACGGAATGCGCCAGCTTTGGCGAACGAAGCGCCGAAAGTGCCGCATTGGTAAAAAAGGCATTCCTTTCAGCAAAACGGAAAAATGAACGGATGGCCGAGAGCTGCCGGGCAAGGGTGCGGCTTTCCACCCCGGTTTTCCGCCGCCTTGCCATGAAACTGCGGAAATCCGAAACGGTCAGGGCTGCGAGTTCGGGCACCGTGGCAGGCTGGCCCAGATGATCTTTCAGGAACTGCCCGAACTGTGAAACATCGCGGGCATAGGCTTCCAGCGTCTTGGCCGCCATCCGGCGCTCGGATTTCAACGATTGCAGCCAGCGCACGGCAATCCCTGCCGCATCATCCGAAACCCCAAACTGAAGACCATCATTCATGCCTTAGCCTAGACCTTCAATGGTTGATGACTCCTAACTGGTAACGACGGCATCGCCGAAATGCTCCACCAGGGGAAATGGACTATAAAAACGATGCAACAAATTCTTCCAAACCTGGTAACGATCGGAACCGCGAAAGCCCACCGTATGGTCCGCCAGTTCCCGCCATTCAACCAGAAGCAGATAGCGCCCCGGCGTTTCCAGGCAGGGGCGGATTTCAAACCGGATGAAACCGGGCGTTGCCGCAATCAACGGCAGTGCCTCTTTCACCGCCGCTTCGTAATCCGCCGCCTCGCCGGGCGCGACATCGAGGATGGCGTGTTCGAGGATCACAGGATGGACTGCCCCGTTTTTTTCCAATCGGCCAGGAACGCTTCAATGCCCTTGTCGGTGAGCGGATGCTTGGCGAGGCCCTTGAGAACGGCGGGAGGGGCGGTCACCACATCGGCGCCTATGAGCGCTGCCTGCTTTATGTGGTTGGCGGTGCGCACCGAAGCCACCAGGATTTCCGTGTCAAACCCGTAATTGTCATAGATCTGGCGTATCTCGGAAATGAGATCCATGCCTTCCAGATGAATGTCATCAAGTCGGCCCACGAAGGGGGAAATGAACGACGCCCCGGCCTTGGCTGCCAGCAACGCCTGGTTGGCGCTGAAGCACAGCGTGACATTGACCATGGCCCCATCGGCCCGGAGCGCCTTGCAGGCCTTGAGCCCGTCAATGGTAAGCGGCACCTTGACCGTCACGTTCTTGGCGATTTTCCGCAGGTCATTGCCTTCTTTGATCATGCCCGCAAAATCAAGCGCGGTGACCTCGGCACTCACCGGCCCTTCGACAATCTTGCAAATCTCGGCGATGACTTCCTTGAAGGCCCGGCCTGACTTTGCAATCAGCGATGGGTTGGTAGTGACCCCGTCCAGGAGCCCCGCATCGGCAAGATCGCGGATGTCCGCCACATCGGCCGTATCAACAAAAAATTTCATGGTCTCTTCCTTTCATTCACATCAATGTGCGGGGATCAATTCCGCATTGTTTTTTGGCAAGTGCGCCCAGTCCCTCAATGAGCTTGTCCAGCGGGCCCATTCCCAATGGTTCGCCATTCAGCGTCGTAACCGGCCTGACAAAGCGCAGGCTATTGCACAAAACCACCGCATCCGCACGGACTAATTCCCCGAGTTGAACGGCGCGTTCGACAGGCTTGAGCCCCAGCTCCCTGGCATGGTTCAACAGAATGCGCCGCGTGATGCCCGGCAAAATACCTTGGTCGAGCGAAGGCGTAATCAGTTCATCGCTGTATTGCGCAAAGATATTGCCTACGGTGGCGGAAGCCACATGACCCGCTGTATTGAGCATCAGCGCATCATCGGCATCTCCCGCCACTTCCCGCGCCGCCGCAATGCCATCGATGTAGGACAGCGTCTTCAACCGCGATGACGGCGCGAATTCATTGCGCCGCACCTGCGAAACCTTGAGGCGGCACGGTTGAAAAAAATTCTTCGCCGAAAATTCATCAAGGGTGATGAGCAGGCTGGGCGACGTGCCGTCCCCCGCCAAACCACGCGCAGCTTTCCCCCGGCTCAGGGTGATGCGGAGAACCTCGCATTGCGCCGCGCTCTTTTCGAGAACCTCCGTCAGCCCGGAGAAGGTGCGCTCCGCATTAAATACTATGCCCAGCTCGGCCGCCGCATGCGCCATGCGCTGCACATGCTCGTCCAGCCAAAGCGGTTTGCGGTTGATCACGGCCACCGTTTCAAAAACACCATCGCCCAGTAATAACCCGCGGTCATGGGTATCAAGCGGCAGGGCTCCCGTAACAAACGCCCCGTTGAACCAGACAGCGCTCAATGCACCACCTCCAGAAAATTCCGCAGCATGGCATAACCATGTTCCGTGAGGATGGATTCCGGATGGAACTGCACACCAAAGGTTGGATGCTGCCGGTGCTTCAGCCCCATGATTTCGCCGTCATCACTGCGGGCGGTGATTTCAATTTCGCTATTTTCTGAATCCGTTTCGACAATCAGCGAATGATAGCGCCCCGCATTGAAGCGGTTAGGCAGGTCTTTGAACATGCCCGTCCCATCATGAATGATCTCCGAGGAATCCCCATGCATTGGGCGTTTGGCGTGGGCGACCTTGCCGCCAAAAGCCTCGCCAATGCATTGGTGCCCAAGGCACACGCCAAGAATTGGAAGGCGGCCAGAAAACCTACGCACAATGGCGAGCGATTCACCCGCCTCATGCGGCGTGCACGGCCCGGGAGAAATCACAATCGCCTTGGCCTTGAAGTCCGCCTCATCAATCGCATCATTGCGCTTCACCGCAACCTGCTGGCCAAGCTCTTCAAAGTAGCGCGCAATGTTGTAGACAAAGCTGTCGTAATTATCGACAATCAGGATCATGGCGCAAAGGCCTCCATGATGCGGCTGATCTTGGTCAATGTTTCGTCATACTCGGCCGCCGGCTCTGAACGCGCCGTGATGCCGCCACCACCCTGGAACCGGGCCGTGCCTTGTGAAAACATCGCCGTGCGAATGGCAATATTCAAATCCATCTGCCCATTGAAGCCGAAATAGCCGATGGAGCCGCAATAAACCCCGCGTCCCTGCCCTTCCATTTCCGCAATCACTTCCATGGCGCGGATTTTCGGCGCGCCCGTAATCGAGCCGCCGGGGAAAATCGCCGCAATCAGATCGCCCACCGATTTATCCGGCTTCAGTTCACCGGTCACAACGGACGTCAGGTGATGCACCGAGGCATAGCTTTCCAACCCGCACAGCACCGGCACACGCACACTGCCCGGCGCGCAGACGCGGCTCAGGTCATTGCGCAGCAGATCGACGATCATCACATTCTCGGCCCGGTCTTTCCGGCTTGAAGAAAGCTCCGCCACCAGCGCCGCATCGAGCGCCGGATTGGGATCGCGCCGCCGCGTGCCCTTGATCGGCCGCGCTTCAACCATTGTGCCGTCAAAGCTCAGCAGCCGCTCCGGCGAGCTCGAGGCAATCTGCACATCCCCATAATCCAGATAGGCCGAGAAGGTCGCAGGATTCAGAGAGCGCAGACGCCTATAGAATGCCAGCGCGTCAAAGCCTTCGGGGATTGCCGCACTGAAGCATTGCGAGATGTTGGCCTGAAAAATATCTCCCGCCAGAATATACTCAATTGTCCGCGCCACTGTGGCTTCATAGGATTCGCGGCTGAAATTGGAGGACCAGTTCTCGATAGCTGATGACCCCAACCCTTGCGCCTTGCGCCTCAGCAGATCTTCCAACTCATCGGCAGGCTGCTCACCCGTCGTTGAAATAATCCAGGCCCGCTCCTGCAGATGGTCAAAGGCTATGCCCACATCATAGACATGCAGCATGAGCGCAGGGCAAAGCGCGGGAAATTCAGGCAGGCGCGTCTGCGGCTCAAGGCTGCGGCCGAAATCATAGCCGATATAACCCGCAAGTCCCCCTTGGAACGGCGGCAGCCCCGCCAGTTTCGGCAGGCGGTTGCGGCTGAGTAACTTGTCCAGCACGGCAAGCGGCGCCTCGTCTTGTACAACACCATCAAGCAAGGTCCGGCCATTCTCGACTTTCAAGGTGGACGCGGGGTTGCAGGCCAGAAACGAATAGCGCCCCAGTTTCTCCTGCCGCATGGTGCTCTCAAACAAGGTAAGATACGCCTGCCCCCGCAAGCGTTGGGCCAGCTGGATGGGCTCCCAGTAAACGATCTCGCGGGCATGAACCTGTGTCGGCTGGACGGTCTTATGCTTCATGGCACGCGTGATATAAGACTGGCAGGCCCTCCCGTCCAAGACTATTCCAGAGCCATGAATTCCGATTCCCACCCCATTGCCGACGTGCTCTTGCCGCTGGCCTTGGAAGGCCCCTATTCCTACCGGATTCCCTCTGGAATGGCGCTGGAGGAAGGCTGCTATGTTGCCGTGCCCCTCGGTCCGCGCAGCCTCATAGGCGTTGTGTGGGCTCTTAAAGCCCAGGCACCGGAAGGCACGAAACTCCGCGATGTGATTGCCCGTTTCGATATGCCGGCCATGGGCGAAACCCACCGCAAATTCGTGGATTGGCTGGCCGGCTACTATGTCGAGCCCAAGGGCAACGTACTGCGCATGGTGCTGCGTTGCCCCGGCGCCTTTGAGGAGGCAAAAGGCCAGGTCGCCTACCGCGCTACCGGCCACACAATCCGCCGGATGACCCCGCAACGCCAGCGGGTGCTTGATGTGGCCCGTGAAGGCTTTGCCATGCGCCTGTCGGAATTGTCCAAGGCCGCGGGCGTCGGCACTTCGGTTGTAAAGTCCATGGCCAAGGAAGGCGTATTGGAAGTGGTGGCATTGCCCACCCACAAGGCCTTCCAGCCACCTGACCTGAATGCCGGCGGCCTCACTCTGTCCAAACAGCAGCAGCTCGCCGCCCAGGAGCTTCGCGCCGTCGTCACTACCCGCAGCGCCAAAGTCATACTCTTTGATGGCGTCACCGGCTCGGGCAAAACCGAGGTTTATTTCGAAGCCATGGCGGCGGCCCTCGCCGCCGGCGGACAGGTTCTCCTGCTGCTGCCCGAAATTGCGCTCACCGCCGGATTCATCACCCGCGTTGAAACCCGTTTCGCCTGCGAGCCCGCCCAATGGCATTCCGACCTGCGCCCCCGCGAACGCGAACGCGTCTGGCGCGGTGTTGCAAGCGGTGAGGCGAAAATTGTTGTTGGTGCCCGCTCCGCCCTTTTCCTGCCGTGGAAAAAACTGGGGCTCATCGTCGTCGATGAGGAGCATGAAAGCGCCTACAAGCAGGACGAGGGCGTCACCTACCACGCCCGCGACATGGCCGTGCTCTATGGCTCAATCGGAAAATTCCCGGTCATTCTTTCCTCTGCCACGCCTTCGCTTGAATCCATCGTCAATGCCGAGCGGGACCGCTATGGCCATGTAAAATTGAACGACCGGCACGGTCGTCCCGAACTTCCCGCAATTGATCTCGTTGACATGCGCAAAACCCCGCTTGAGCCCGGCGCCTGGCTGTCAGCGCCCCTCATTGAAAACATCACGACTACTTTGGCGGCAGGCGACCAGGCTCTGCTCTTTCTCAACCGCCGCGGCTATGCCCCCGTCACAGTCTGCCGTGCCTGTGGCCACCGCATGGATTGCCCCAACTGCGCCGCCTCGCTGGTCGAGCACCGCTTCCGCCGCCAGCTTATGTGCCACCACTGCGGCCATCATGAGCCAATACCCAAGGCATGCCCGCAATGCGGCGTCGAGGAAAAATTGGTGCCCTGCGGTCCAGGCATCGAGCGCCTTGCCGAAGAGGCCGTTCAACGCTTTCCCGAGGCGCGAATTGCCATTCTCTCCAGCGATCTCGCCCGCGGCGTTTTCCTCCGCGATGTCATCAGAGACGTGGCTAAGGGCGAATACAATCTGGTGATCGGCACCCAGCTTGTGGCCAAGGGCCATCATTTTCCGTTTCTCACCTTTGTCGGCGTCGTCGATGCGGACTTGGCCCTTGAATCATCCGATCCCCGCGGCGGCGAACGCACCTGGGCCCTCATGGCCCAGGTCGCGGGTCGCGCCGGACGCGGCGAGAAGGCGGGCCATGCTCTGGTGCAAACCCACGTGCCTGAACATCCCCTTATGCAAGCCCTGAAGAAGGGTGACCGCGAAGGCTATCTCGCCCAGGAAAAACTTATGCGCGAAAATGTCGGCCTTCCGCCCTACGGCAGGCTCGCCGCCGTCATCATCGCCGGAAGCGATGCGGCGGAAACCGAACGCTTCGTGCGCCTTGTCGCAAGGGCAGCCCCTGCCGGCGAAGGCGTGACGATTTTAGGGCCGGCGGCTGCCCCCATCCACATCGTACGCGGCCGCTTCCGCTGGCGCTTCCTGGTGAAGGCCCCGCGCGAGGTGAATATCCAGGTCTTCCTGCGCCAGTGGCTGAAGGATCTAAAGCCAAAAGGCTCAATCCAGCTCGGCATTGACGTCGATCCCTACAACTTCCTGTAAGTCCAGGTTCTTCCTCCGCATGAGGAAAATGCCGACGGCTTGCCTCGCTGTCTGACAGGAGGCATGCTTCAACCACCTCATACATCCATAAACCCCCCGGAACCCTCCATGCATTACGATCCGCGCCAAGACGCCAGGCCACTTCCTTATGATCCGTTCAAGAGCTACACGGTGCCCAGGCCCATCGGCTGGCTCTCCACCATCTCGCGTGATGGCAGGGCCAACCTCGCCCCCTTCAGCCAGTGGCAGAACGTCACCTACGATCCGCCCATCGTGATGTTCTCCGCCGACCAGCATGTCGATGGCCGCAAGAAGGACACCGTCATCAACGCCGAGGAGACGGGCTATTTCGTCTGGAACATGACCACTTATGATTTGCGCGAGGCGGTGAACAAGTCCGCCCAGCCCGTGCCGCGCGGCGTTGATGAGTTTGATCTCGCCGGTGTAAGCAAGCTTGCCTGCATGGAGGCGCCGGGGCCGCGCGTCGCCGAAAGCACTTGCCACTTCGAATGCAAATATCTCAACACTCTGCGTTTTCGCAGCAACACCAAGGCCTCCGATGCCGATGTGGTGTTCGGCGAGGTGGTGCGCATTCATGTGAAGGAGGAGTTTGTGCTGCCATCAGGCAAGCTTGATATTCTCAGGATCAGGCCGCTGGCCCGCCTCGGCTACTATGACTACACCACGGTAACCGAGATGTTTGAAATGCGCATTCCCAA
The DNA here is from genome assembly GCA_038251095.1 of Hyphomicrobiales bacterium. Taxonomy (GTDB): domain Bacteria; phylum Pseudomonadota; class Alphaproteobacteria; order Rhizobiales; family Aestuariivirgaceae; genus Aestuariivirga. The sequence continues at coordinate 98,890 of JBBSBQ010000001.1, read as the reverse complement.
TGCCGATGCCGAAGAAATGGCAGGGCTTGAAGGCAGGCCTGGGAAAAAGTGACGGCTCAGGAGAACCGCCATTCCATCCGGTGGCGGTAGACTTCGCCGGGGCGCAAAACCGATGATGGAAAATTCCCGTGATTCGGAGCATCTGGATAGTTCTGCGGCTCAATCGCAATGGAGCCGTGCTGCACCAGCGGGCCATACTTGCCGGGCAGCTTGGGTCCGAAATGATCAGCCGTATAAAATTGGATTGCGCACTCCGTCGTATAAACTTCCATCACCCGGCCCGAATCCGGATCGCGTAACGTGAGGCCCTTGCGCAATTGCCCGCGCTCGCCATTCAGGCAGAAACACGTGTCATAGGCCTGTCCCACCTTGCGAAGCTTGCGGAAATCAAACGCCGTTCCCGTCACACCCTTGATTTCTCCGGTGGGAAGCTTGGGCCCATGCAGCGGCAGGTAATGATCGGCGGGCATCTCCACTTCCTGATCAAGTCCGGACCCCTTGCCCGCCAGATTCCAGTAGGCATGATTGGTGAGGTTGATCACCGTGGGCTTTGTCGTGGTGGCTTCAAAATCAAGCGACAGCACATTGTCAATCAGCCGGTAAGTGGCGCTCACGTCCATGGCGCCGGGAAACCCCTGGTCGCCGTCGGGCGAATTGAACGTAAAGCGAATGCCATTATCGATGTAGGCAGATTTCCAGATGGCATTGCAAAAATCCTGAGGCCCCCCATGCAGCTGGTCTTCGCCCACATTGGGAATAAGGCGGACCTCTTTCCCATCCAGCATGAACCGCGCTTTGGTAATGCGCCCGGCATAGCGCCCGGTCACCGCGCCTGAAAACCAGTCGCTGGCCAGGGCATCCGCATCGCTTCCCGGCCCGGCTATGACATCAATGCCATCGGCAAAAAACGACACCAGCTTCGCGCCGAGTTGCGAAAAGGTGGCCCGGTGGCTTTTTGACTTGAGCTCAAGCATCAATGGTTATCGCGGGGAATGCCCTTGGTCTTGGCAATGCGCTGGAATTTTACGGCACCTTTCAGCACCATGCCCTGGGCCAGTTGATCAGTGTTGGCGCGGAAAATTTCCTGCCATGGCGTCTGGCTTTCGGGAATCTTGTAGCCGCCTGCTGCCGCCAATGCCGCCCGGCGCTTGGCGATTTCCGCCTCCGGCAGCAGCACATTCAGGGCACCCGTATTGAGATCAATCCGCACCTTGTCGCCGTTTTTCAGAATCGCGAGTCCGCCGCCCGCGGCAGCCTCCGGCGAGGCGTTGAGAATGGATGGCGAGCCTGAAGTCCCGGACTGCCTACCATCACCCACGCAGGGAAGTGAACGCACCCCTCTTTCGAGAAGCTGGGTAGGCGCGCGCATGTTGACGACTTCGGCAGCGCCGGGATAGCCAAGAGGGCCCACGCCGCGCATGAAGAGAATGGTGTTTTCGTCAATGCCAAGCTTGGGATCATCGATCGAGGCGTGGTAATCTTCCGGCCCGTCAAACACAATGGCTTTGGCCTCAAACGCATTCGGGTCTTTCGGATTTGACAGGTAGCGCTTGCGGAATTCCTCGGAGATCACCGAGGTCTTCATGATAGCGCTGTCAAACAAATTACCGGTAAACATTTTGAAGCCTGCGTTATTCATCAACGGCTGGCCGTAGGCCTTGATGACATTGCGGTCCCAGGAGAACTTGCCCTTGCAGTTCTCGCCAATGGTTTTGCCGTTGGCGGTAAGGGCGTCTTCGTGGATGCGGCCCTCGGCAAGGAGTTCGGCCACCACGGCCGGAACACCGCCCGCCCGGTGATAATCCTCGCCCAGATATTCGCCTGCCGGCTGCAGGTTCACCAGCAGGGGAACATCATGCCCATAAGTTTCCCAGTCCTTCACTTCGAGAGGAACGCCCATGTGGCGGGCAATGGCGTTGAGATGATTGGGCGCATTTGTCGAGCCGCCAATCGCCGAATTCACGACAATGGCATTCTCAAAAGCCTTGCGCGTCATGATCTTCGATGGCGTCAGGTCTTCAAGCACCATTCCAACCGCACGGCGGCCCGTCTCGTAGGCCATCTGCCCGCGCTCCCGGTAAGGGGCCGGGATCGCCGCATTGCCGGGAAGCGTCATGCCCAGCGCCTCGGCCAATGAATTCATCGTCGTCGCCGTGCCCATGGTATTGCAGAAACCGGCGGAAGGCGCTGACGTTGCCACCAGTTCCACAAAGCCTTCATAGTCGAGCTCGCCCGTGGCCAGTTTTTCCCGCGCCATCCACACAATGGTGCCGGAGCCCGTGCGCTGGCCCTGATACCAGCCGTTGAGCATCGGGCCTGAGGAGAGTGCAATCGCTGGAATATCAACCGTGGCCGCCGCCATCAAACAGGCGGGCGTGGTCTTGTCGCAGCCGATGGTGAGCACCACGCCGTCAATGGGATAGCCGTAAAGCACTTCCACCAGCGAGAGATAGGAAAGATTGCGGTCAAGATTGGCCGTGGGCCGCTTGCCCGTTTCCTGGATGGGATGAATTGGGAATTCAAGCGGAACGCCGCCCGCCGCGGTGATGCCGTCCCGCACACGCTTCACCAGGTCCACATGGGCCCGGTTGCAGGGTGATAAATCGGAACCCGTCTGAGCGATGCCGATGATGGGCTTGCCGCCCTGCAATTCGCCCCGAGTAAATCCGTAGTTGAGATAGCGCTCCAGATAGAGCGCCGTCATGTCGGCGTTATCCGGGTTATCAAACCAATTTTGTGAGCGGAATTTTAGTTTCGTTTTCCCAACTGACATCACACGCCTCTTATTATTATTTATCATACAATAGATCGGATAATGTGTGGCGTCTATCGCAATGCACCGACTTTTACGAAATTTGACCATTTGAACAAATCCTGCCATCCTCGTCAAAACAAATAAAAAACACAACTTCTGGAGGAGGAAGTGCAATGGCAGCGAGAGTGGAAGGGATTGCCGGCAAGCGCCTGGACAAGGCGCAATACGCCGAAAATTTCTCCGACCTGCATCCCCGCCTCACCGGCCATGAAGCCCTTGTCGAGGCCGACCGCTGCTATTTCTGCTACGACGCCCCCTGCATGGCGGCCTGCCCCACCTCGATCAACATTCCCCTCTTCATCCGCCAGATTTCCACCGGCCATCCGAAGAACGCCGCAAAAACAATTTTCGACCAGAACATCCTGGGCGGAATGTGCGCCCGCGTCTGCCCCACCGAAACCCTGTGCGAGGAAGTCTGCGTCCGCGAAAAAGCCGAAGGCAAGCCCGTCAAGATAGGCCAGCTGCAGCGCTACGCCACCGATGAATTGATGGCCGAAAAGAAACATCCATTCACCCGCGCCAATCCCACCGGCAAAAAAGTGGCTGTCGTTGGCGGCGGGCCCGCAGGCCTCGCTTGCGCCCACAGGCTTTCCATGCACGGCCATGAGGTGACGATTTTCGAGGCCCGCAAGAAAGCCGGCGGCCTCAATGAATTCGGCATCGCCGCCTACAAGGCCGTGGATGATTTCGCCGCAAGGGAAGTTGAATTTGTCCTCTCCATCGGCGGTATTGCCGTCAAGACGGGCAAAGCATTCGGCAAGGGCCTGAAGCTCAAGGATCTGCAGCGCGATTTCGATGCGGTGTTTCTCGGCGTGGGCCTGCAGGGCGTAAACGCACTGGGCGCTAAACACGAGGATGCCGATGGCATCGAGGATGCCGTCAATTACATCACCGAACTGCGCCAGGCCAAGGACCTCGGCAAATTGCCCGTGGGCCGCCGCGTGCTGGTGATCGGCGGCGGCATGACTGCCATTGATATTGCTATCCAGTCAAAACTTCTGGGCGCGGAGGATGTCACCATTCTCTATCGCCGGGGCGCGGAAGACATGAAGGCCAGTGCCTATGAACAGGAATTGGCGCAAACCAAGGGCGTGAAGATAAAACACTGGGTGCAACCCAAAAAAGTTTTGACCAAGGGCAAGAAGGCCATCGGCCTCAAGTGCGATTACGTGGCGGAGGTCAAGGGGAAACTGGAGCCAACCGGTGAAAGCCTGGAGATCGGCGCCGACATGATTTTCAAGGCTATCGGCCAGACCGCCATTGATGTGACCGGCGGTGCCCTTGCCCTGAGCGGCGGACGTATTATCACCGATGCGGAAAAACGCACCAGCGTGAAAGGCATCTGGGCCGGCGGTGATTGTGTGGCGGGCGGCCAGGACCTGACCGTTGCAGCCGTCGATGATGGCCGCCGCGCCGCTGAATCCATTCACGCCTATCTGATGAGCTGAGGAGAACCCCCATGGCTGACCTTCGCACCAATTTTGTCGGCATCAAGTCTCCCAATCCCTTCTGGCTGGCCTCGGCCCCGCCCACCGACAAGGAATACAATGTGGTGCGCGCCTTTCAGGCAGGCTGGGGCGGTGTCGTGTGGAAGACGCTCGGTGAAGAAGGCCCGCCCATCGTCAACGTCAACGGCCCACGTTATGGCGCCATCCATGGCGCTGACCGGCGCCTTCTCGGCCTCAACAATATCGAACTCATCACCGACCGTCCCTTGCAGATCAACCTGCAGGAGATCAAGAAGGTAAAGCGCGAGTGGCCGGACCGCGCCATGGTGGTCTCGCTTATGGTTCCTTGCGAGGAGTTGCCGTGGAAACAGATTCTCACCGCCGTCGATGAAACCGGAGCCGATGCGGTCGAACTGAATTTCGGCTGCCCGCACGGCATGTCCGAGCGCGGCATGGGCGCCTCCGTCGGCCAGGTTCCGGAATACATTGAAATGGTGGCGCGCTGGTGCAAACAGCACACCCGCATGCCGGTGATCGTGAAGCTCACCCCCAACATCACCGACATCCGCTATCCCGCCCGCGCCGCCATGAAGGGCGGGGCTGATGCCGTGTCGCTGATCAATACCATCAGCTCCATCATTTCCATTGACCTCGACAATTTCTCCCCCATGCCCTCGATTGACGGCAAGGGCAGCCACGGCGGCTATTGTGGGCCCGCGGTGAAGCCCATTGCGCTGAACATGGTGGCCGAAATTGCCCGCGACAGGGAAACCGCCGGATTGCCGATCTCGGGCATCGGCGGCATTACCAACTGGCGCGATGCTGCCGAATTCATCGCCCTCTCCTGCGGTTCCGTTCAGGTCTGCACCGCCGCCATGACTTATGGCTTCAAGATCGTCGAGGAAATGACCACCGGCCTGTCGCGCTGGATGGATGAGAAGGTCTACGGCACAATCGAGGATTTCCGCAGCCGCGCCGTCGGCAATGTGACCGATTGGCAATACTTGAATCTCAACTACATCGCCAAGGCGAAGATCGATCAGGACCTCTGCATCAAATGCGGCCGCTGCTACGCCGCATGCGAGGACACCTCGCATCAGGCCATCATGCAGACGAAGAATGGCAAACGCCATTTCGAGGTGATGGACAATGAATGCGTGGCCTGCAACCTCTGCGTGGAGGTCTGCCCCGTCGAAAATTGCATCACCATGGTGCAACAGACAAGCGGAAGCGACGCCAGGACCGGCCGCAAGATCAACCGGGATTACGCCAACTGGACCACCCACCCGAACAATCCCATGGCCCTCAAGGCCGCCGAATAGGTCTTGATCTCTCTCAAGGACAACCTATGTTAAGCCAAGCACACTGCCTTCACGCCTAACGGAGGACATGTCATGGCCTACAAAACAATTCTCGTTTCGCTCAATGAGTTGAACCGTGTGCCGCAGCTTTTGAGCGCCGCCGCAACCATCGCCCGGACCTTCAATGCCCACGTCTCCGGCCTCTATGTCATTCCTGCCGTGCAGCTCTATCCGTCCATGGGCTTTGAAGCGGTGCCGCAGGTCTTTGATGGCAACCAGACCTACTTCAAGGACAACCAGGAAAAAGTCCGCAGCGCCTTTGAAGAGACCATGCGCAAGGAAGGCCTGAATTTTGATTTTCATGTCGTCCAGGGCGCCACTTCGAGCATTGCCGAGGAGGTTGTGAATAAGGGCCGCAGCGCCGACCTCCTGATCATTTCCGCCACCAACCCCGATGAAACCACCGGCGTTGAATCCGACTTTGTGGAACAAACCCTCATGGCGGCAGGCCGCCCCATCATGGTCCTGCCGTTCAAGGGAGACACCAAACTGAATCTCGAGGACGTTGTGCTGGGCTGGAACGGCGACCGCGAGGCCGCCCGCGCCGCCTTTGACGCCCTGCCCTTTCTCAAGGCTGCCAAGAAGGTGCGCATCGTCCGCACCGATCCCCAGAAGGATCCGTCCCTCAAGGGCTCGATCGCTGGTGCCGATCTGGCCGAAACCCTGGCCCGTCACGGCGTCAAAGTGGAAACCGCAGGCATTCCCACCGCCGGCGACGATGCAGGCCATGCGCTGCTGCGCTGTGCCGATGACAATGGCTGCGACCTCATTGTCATGGGGGCCTATGGCCATTCGCGCCTGCGCGAGTATATTTTTGGCGGCGCCACCCAATATGTCCTGAACCATCTCACCCGTCCGGTGCTGATGTCGCATTAAAACTTGCAACTGGGCCTAGGGACGGCTACCCATCCCCGCGAAATTAGTCTCGCGAAACGGATATCCCATGGCCTCCCATAATCTCTTCCTCCTCCCCGGTGACGGTATCGGCCCTGAAGTCATGGCCGAGGTTGAAGCCATCATTTCTTGGATGGACGGAAAGGGCATCGCTAAATTCAAGACCGACCGCGGCCTTGTCGGCGGCTGCGCCTATGAGGCCCATGGCAAGGCCATTTCCGAAGAGGATATGGAAAAGGCGCAAGGAGCCGATGCGGTTCTCTTCGGCGCCGTGGGCGGCCCCCGCTGGGATAAAGTCGCCTATGTCCATCGCCCAGAAGCAGGCCTCCTGCGCCTGCGCAAGGATTTGGGCCTCTTCGCCAACCTGCGCCCCGCCATCTGCTATCCCGCCCTTGCCGAAGCCTCGTCCCTCAAGCGCGAACTCGTCGACGGCCTCGACATTCTCATCGTGCGCGAACTCATCGGCGGAGTTTATTTCGGCGAACCGAAAACCATCACTGATCTCGGCAATGGCCAGAAGCGCGCCATCGACACGCAGATCTATGACACCTATGAGATCGAGCGCATTGCCCGCGTCGCCTTCGAACTCGCCCGCACCCGCAAGAACCGAGTGGCCTCAGCCGAAAAGCGCAACGTGATGAAAACCGGCGTGCTGTGGAACGAAGTCGTCACCCGCATTCAGGCAGAAAGCTACTCCGATGTCGCCCTTGAACATGTGCTGGCCGACAACTGCGCCATGCAGCTCGTGCGCTGGCCCAAGCAATATGACGTGATCGTCACCGACAATTTGTTCGGCGATATCCTATCCGACGTTGCCGCCATGCTGACCGGTTCCCTCGGCATGCTGCCGTCCGCCTCGCTGGGCGCCGAAGATCCAAAAACCAAACGCCGCAAGGCGCTCTATGAACCCGTCCATGGCTCGGCCCCCGACATCGCCGGAAAGGTCCTGGCCAATCCCATCGCCATGATCGCCTCCTTCGGCATGTGCCTGCGTTATTCCTTCGGGCTCATCGATTGGGCCGACAATGTCGACACGGCCATCGCCAATGTCCTGGCCAAAGGCGTCCGCACCAAGGACATCGCCGCGAAAGACGAAAAGACCGTTACAACCAAAGAAATGGGCGCGGCAATCCTGGAAGAGTTGAAGGCGCTCGCCTAGCTGTTCCGCTTCCGCGCCGCAAGCGTCCGCAGCCGCAACGCATTCAGGCGGATGAATCCCGCCGCATCCTTCTGGTCATAGGCCCCGCGGTCATCTTCAAAGGTCACCAGCGCATCGGAGTAAAGCGATTTCGGCGACTTGCGGCCAACCACGATCACATTGCCCTTGTAGAGCTTGAGGCGGACAATGCCCTCCACATGCTCCTGGGACTTGTCCACCATGGCCTGCAGCATCTCGCGCTCCGGCGAATACCAGAAGCCATAATAGACCAACTCCGCGTAGCGCGGCATGAAGCTGTCCTTGAGATGGGCCGCTTCCCGGTCCAGCGTCAGGCTCTCCATGGCGCGGCGCGCCACCGACAGAATGGTGCCGCCCGGCGTTTCATACACGCCGCGCGACTTCATCCCGACGAAGCGGTTCTCCACCAGATCAAGCCGGCCAATGCCATTGTCATGGCCGAGCTCGTTGAGTTTGGTGAACAGTGTGGCCGGTGACATGGCCTTGCCATCAATGGCCACGGGATCACCCTTCTTGAATTCGATTTCGATATAGGTGGCCTTGTCCGGCGCATCCTCCGGCGCAATGGTGCGCTGGTACACGTAAGGCGGCGCTTCCACCCACGGGTCTTCCAGTACTTTTCCTTCCGAGGAAGAATGCAGCAAATTCGCATCCACCGAAAATGGCGCTTCGCCGCGCTTGTCCTTGGACACCGGAATTTGGTGCTTCTCGGCAAAATTAATCAGGTCCGTGCGGCTCTTGAATTTCCACTCGCGCCACGGGGCGATGATCTTGATATCCGGGTTCAGCGCATAGGCGGTGAGTTCAAAACGCACCTGGTCATTGCCCTTGCCCGTCGCGCCGTGGGCAATGGCATCAGCCCCGGTTTCTTTCGCGATTTCAATGAGCCGCTTGGAAATCAATGGCCGCGCTATCGAGGTGCCGAGCAGATACACGCCTTCATAAAGCGCATTGGCCCGGAACATCGGGAAGACGAAATCCCGGATGAATTCCTCGCGCACATCCTCCACATAGATCTGCTTGATCCCCAGCATCTCTGCTTTCTTGCGCGCCGGTTCCAGCTCGCCGCCCTGGCCCAGATCGGCGGTAAAGGTCACAACCTCCGCGCCATACTCGGTCTGCAGCCATTTCAGGATGATCGACGTATCAAGCCCGCCCGAATAGGCGAGAACAACTTTTTTAACCTGGCCGCGCTTCGACATAAAATGACTTCTCTTTGCTTTCACTTATTCTCGTCTTACGAATTAGCTGCCCGCGCTAAATCGCTTGCCCTGATCTTTTGGCTTTCGGATTTGAGCTGCCCGCAAGCCGCCATGATATCCCGCCCCCGCGGCGTGCGCACCGGCGAAGCGTAGCCGGCCTTGTTGAGAATCTCGGCAAACACTTCGATCACATCCCAATCGGAGCATTCGTATTTTGTGCCGGGCCACGGATTGAAGGGAATGAGATTGACCTTGGCAGGCATGCCTTCCAACAATTTCACCAGACGCTTGGCATCCCCCACGCTGTCATTCACGCCCTTGAGCATCACATATTCAAATGTCACGCGCTTGGCGTTGGAAGCGCCTGGATAAGCCCGGCAGGCCGCAAGCAATTCGGCGATCGGATATTTCTTGTTGAGCGGCACCAGCTTGTCACGGATTTCATCCGTCGTGCCGTGCAATGAAATGGCAAGACCTGTGCCGATCTCCTCGCCCGCCCGGATGATTTCCGGTACCACACCCGAAGTCGACAAGGTAATGCGCCGCTTCGACAAGGAAATGCCCTCGCCATCACTGACGATATCCATGGCGGTTTTCACATTGTCAAAATTATAAAGCGGCTCGCCCATGCCCATCAGCACCACATTGGTGAGATAGCGCCCGCTTTCCGGCGCATCCGGATTGCCCTCCATCTGATGCGGCCATTCCTCCAGCTTGTCGCGCGCCAGCATCACCTGGCCCACGATTTCATTGGCCGTGAGATTGCGCACCAGCTTCTGCGTGCCCGTATGGCAGAAGGTGCAGGTCAGCGTGCAGCCCACCTGGCTCGAGATGCACAAAGTGCCCCGGTCTTCTTCAGGAATGTAAACCATCTCAACTTCATGGCGCTGGCCCCGTTCATCAGGCGCCAGTTTCAAAAGCCATTTCCGTGTCCCGTCGCTGGATTTCTGCTCGGTTACCACATCGGGCCGGCCAATGGAAAAAGTCTCCTCCAACACCACCCGCAGGTTTTGCGAAATATCCGTCATCTCGGCAAAGCTTGTTGCTCCCCGGTGATAGATCCAGTGCCAGATCTGCCGCATGCGCATGCGCCGCTGCTTTTCCGGAACGCCCACCCGGCCCAAAATCTCGGCAAGCTCTTCCCGCGACAGGCCCATCAGAGATGGGCGCAGGTCATTCGGCAAATATACCGGTGGCGCAGTAGCCTTGGTTTGTAAAAGGGTTGTCATGGCGCGCCTCTTACTTCACTTTGACCGCGCCGACCATAGGCCCCAGGGCCGCAAATCCGTCATTCCGGCCAAGCTCCGGGCTGTAAAGGCTGGACACCGTGCCGTCAAAAAACAAGGCATTGGCACATTTCAGCCCATCCCGGAACAGCAGGGCGAAATCATAGAAATTAACCACGTTTTCCGAGATCACGAAAATTGCCGTGTGGGCGTCCAGAACCCCCACCCCGTTGCGCCTTTTATGGGACATGCCGGTTTGCGAAAACTTGGGATGGATTTTCCCGTCAATAACCAGCATCGGGCCGGATTGGGTGGCAAAATCCGGCTTTTCATTGAGCTGCACATAGGCGTCCGTCGCGGCAACCCCCACCCGGTCTCCCCTAATGTAAAACACCCCGTTGGGCTTCACATGGAAATTGCCGTACCCATCCCGCCGGTTCAGCTTCTTCGTCTGGGCGCCCTTTTCAACATAGAGGCCGATGGGCCTGAGCCCCTCATCAAACATCCCCGCGTTCATGGCAAAGCCAAGTTCCTTGCCCTCGAGGCTCAGGTTTTCAGCAAGAGCCGTAAAGGAACCAAGCGGCGCGCCGCTTCCATCAAGATTGAATAGCTCGAGCCGGGTTTCTCTGAGGTCGACGCGACACACGCTGTAGGCATTGCCCTCGTAGCTCAGGGGCGAGCACAAGGGTTCCGCCGCAACCCAAATGGATTGCAGGCACCAAAACAGCACAACTGGGAAAAACCGCCGCATGGCCCACTTATTTGCAGGAGCTGTCGATCTTGTCCATGGCTGCGGAAAAACCATTTAAGGAATAGGTATCGGTGGTTTCGGTGCCCTTCCAGGAGGTGCCACGTACTGTGAACCTTTGGCCCTGCTTCATGGCCGTCACGATTTTTTTCTCTTTATCCGCCGTGTCGGCCCAGGCCCCGTCCCCATTGGTGAAAAGTTCGTACTCGGCTTCATCAACCTTGAGCTGGACCATGGTTGCTTCCTTGAAGGGATAGCCGATGATGGTGGAAACCTCCCCGTTGATCTTGCGCCCCGGCATATGGGTGACGATAAAGAAAATCGGGTCGCGCTTGACCTTCTTGGCCGCTTCGCTCGATTTTGGCTGGGACACGATATAGCACACCTTCGTGTCGGGAGCCTTGTAGGTATAGGCCGTCCAATCGGTGAAAACCCCAAGCGATTCAGGTTCAGCGCTTCGGGCGCTGCCCGTCATGCCAATCGCCAGTGTCAAAAGGGCCAGCCCGCCCAATCGCCCTAAAAGAATCATGTCTATTTACATAGCCTCAACAAACAAAAAAATCCATTATCCCGAATTGCAGGAGAATTCCGGCCCAATTGCGGCACATGATGTTGCGTTGCACAAATAGCTGCGATAGCCTTCAATTTTTGGGCAGTGAGGATCGGAATTTGTGATCGAAGCATTGGACGAAGCGGTGAACGCCGCCGGACGGGCGCTTGAAAAAGCCAGGCTCGCCGTTGCCGCCCTGCTGCTGTCGGATGGCAAGCTTTCCGCCGCGGCACTTGACCGGCACCAGCATGAGGCCCATGGCCTTGCCTGGCTTGCAACCTATGTCGATACGCTGAAGGCATTAACCGCCTACGCCGTCAAGCTCTCCGTCCAAGGCAAGCTTGGCGAAATCGAGCAGCTCCTGTTGAAGATCGCCTGCGGCGAATATTTGCAGCAGGTCGCAGGCGGAATTCCCATGAACCAGACAGAAATTTTCCGTGCCGAAAATCTCGGAATCGATCTGAAAAGCCTGCGCGCCTGCGCCCTCTATGCGCAAGGCAATACCCGCGAAAACCGCGCCCGTCTGGTGGACTTGATGCAGGAGCAGCAGGGAGAATTGACCTTCGGAAATTGCGGCCTCGATGACACCATCAACGACATGCGCACCTCCATGCAGCGCTTTGTCGCCAGCAAGGTCGCCCCCCACGCCCAGCAATGGCATCTGAAAAATTCCTACGTGCCCCTGGAAATCGTCCAGGAACTGGCGGAACTCGGCGTTTTCGCCCTCACGCTACCGGAAAACTTTGGCGGCCTTGGCCTGCCCAAGGAAGCCATGTGCGTGGTCTCCGAAGAGCTGTCGCGCGGCTGGATTGCCGTGGGCTCGCTTGGAACGCGGGCAGAGATCGCCTGCGAACTCATTGTCGGTGGCGGCACCGAAGAACAGAAGGCAAAATGGCTGCCCCGGATAGCCAGTGGTGAAGTTCTCCCCACCGCCGTCTTCACCGAACCCGATACGGGCTCGGATCTGGGCTCCCTCAAGACCCGCGCTGTAAAGGTAGGCAATGTCTACAGGGTAACCGGCAACAAGACCTGGATCACCCATCCGGTGCGCGCCGACCTGATGACCCTCCTTGTACGGAGCATCCCGGAGGAAAAGGGCTATAAGGGGCTTTCCATGTTCCTGGCGGAGAAACCCCGCGGCAGCGATGCGAATCCCTTTCCCGCCAAGGGCATGAGCGGCAGCGAAATCGAAGTCCTGGGCTACCGCGGCATGAAGGAATTCGAAATCCGCTTCGAGGATTTTGAAGTCAACGCCAGAAATCTTTTGGGCGCGGTTGAGGGCCAGGGCTTCAAGCAGTTGATGCAGACCTTCGAGAGCGCCCGCATCCAGACCGCTGCCCGCGCTATCGGTGTGGCGCAAAATGCCCTCGATCTCGGCCTGAAATACGCCAGCGACCGCAAGCAGTTCGGCAAGGCCATTGTCAAGTTTCCCCGCGTGGCCGACAAGCTTGCCCTCATGGCCGCCGAAATCATGGCGGCCCGCCAGCTCTGCTATGCGGCAGCACGCGAAAAAGATGCGGGCCGCCGCTGCGACCTGGAAGCCGGCATGGCAAAACTTTTAGGCGCCCGCGTCGCCTGGTCTGCCGCTGACAACGCCCTGCAGATTCACGGCGGCAATGGCTTCGCCCTGGAGTTTGAAATCAGCCGCGTCCTTTGCGACGCCCGCATCCTGAACATTTTCGAAGGGGCCGCCGAAATCCAGGCCCAGGTCATCGCACGGCGCATTCTCGAAGGCGCAAACTAGCGCGCGGTGATTTTGAGGCCGGCGATGGCGCCGTCCTGAAACAGTTGCGCCACCGCCCCATAGAAATCATCGAGATCATCGACAATCTCCCGCCCGTGAACTTCAATATTTCGCGGCCGCGCCGTCCGGAACATCGCAAGCCGGGACGCAGTAAAATCTTTCCATGGGATTGTCACATCATTAATGTTCACATCCGGAAAGCCTGCCGTCACCAGATGCGTTTCATATTCGGTCCTGCCCGGCAACCCAGCGCACTGGACTTTCACCGACAACGCCTTGGCTTCTTCGGCCGACAAGGCCCGCGACTTTCCAAAGTCCTCGATATACATAACGCCTTCTGGCTTCAGCGCGGCGCGGCAGGCCGCAAACAGTTTCGCCCGATCCGGAATATGCAGGAAGCACAGGAATGAAATGATCGCATCATGATTTTCAGCCACCACCCCATCAAGAATGTTGCCGCACACATGCGCAACCCGTGATGACAGGCCACAGCGCGCCGTAAGCTCCAGTGCCACTTCATGCAGGTCCGGCTGCAGTTCGAGGGCGGTGACATGGGCTCCGGTCTTTGCCGCGATATAGCGCGCCGGCCCGCCGATGCCGGAGCCCACATCAAGAACCCGCGAACCCGGCTGCAACTGCAAAACCTCCAGCGCCTCGTCAACCGCATCGGTCCCGAAATAATGATACTGGTCAAAAGGCGTGAGCTGGTCCACCCGCAGTGCGGCATCAGGCCCGATGCCAAGAGCCGCCAATTCATTGTGAATGCGCTGCACATTGGTGTAAAGTTTCATGGATTTCATGAGGGGGCGCGCTCCAAAACGCCATTATCCCCATAACTTGCAATAAAGGGCAACAGGGCTATCGGCCAATGAATATTTTCAACTATCTCGTCCCGCTCGCCGTCGCCGCCGTGGCCGTAGTCTTGCTCCTCGGCCTGTGGAACATGCTGCGTGGCGGGTCCGCCAGCCGCTCGCAAAACCTGATGCGCTGGCGCGTCTTGCTGCAGTTTGCCGCCATCATCATCATGATGGCAGGCCTCTGGTTTGCCAACCGGTAGAGTCCCGGTAGCTACCAGCCGGGCTCGGTGCAGACCACCCGCCATTTGCTGTAATCCAGCTTGTAGACGCGCGAGGCCGCCCCATACCGCTTGACGCAGACCTTCCTCGCCTCTTCCAACATTTTCACCCGTTGTGCCGGCGTAAAATCCGATCTCTTGCGGTTTATCTTCTTTGTCCCGGCCATTCCGTCGCCAACCGCCACAGCCAGCGAAAGAACCACCACGCAGGAACAGATGCTTAAGCTCAATTTTGTCATGTCGTTCCCTCCCTTTCCCGCTCCAATTGACTATCATGGAGACAATCTTTGATAAAGATCGGCAGCCAATTCTACCGTAAGTTTGCCACTGCGCCAGGCGAGGTCTGCCCCACTTTGTCGGGTCGAGGTCTTGTCAAAAGGAAGCGGGATAACCACCTGTTTCCGGTTCGAAATGCGGCCAGTAGGGGCGCGAGAGGCAGTGAGGAAAACCATGGCGACCACTTCGCAAGAACACAGGGTTTCGAAAGATTTTTGGCCAAAACTGAAGAAATCCCTGGCCAGCATCCCTTTTGCCGAAGAGGTGGTCGCAAGCTACTATTGCGCCTTTGATCCGGCCACCCCCATCAAGGTGAGGGGCATTCTGTTGGGGGCCCTTGCCTATTTCATCATGCCGCTTGATGTCATCCCGGACTTTATCCTGGGCCTTGGCTTCACCGATGATATGGCCGTGCTTTATACTGCCATCAGCATGATCCGCAGCCACATGACGCAAGCCCACCGCGACAAGGCGAAAATGACCTTAGAAAAACTCAAGGCTGAAACCGTCTAGGCCTTCCGGGTGACGATGAACACCGCACCTGCGCACACCGCCATGCCGAGAATTTGCACAGGCACCAGCGTTTCGCCAAAGACAACATAAGTGGAAAGCGCGGCCACCGCTGGCACCAGATAGATCAAACCGGCAACCCGCGCCACGTCGCCATGGCGGATCAGCAGCATCAGCAGCGTGGTGGCCGCAAGCGACAGGACAATCACCGACCATCCGAGCGCCAGCCACGCCGCGAAGCTGCCATCGAAACCAAAACTCTCGCCCAGCCCCGCACCGATGAAAACGACGCACGATGCGCCCGCATATTGCCACACGCCACCACTGGCCAGATGCAGTCCCGTGGCAAAGCGCTTCTGGTAAACCGTGCCGAGCGAAACACTGAATGCGCCAACGATGCACAGGGCAGTAGTGAGCGGCGTAATGCCCAATACGGTATCAAGCGTAAGCTTCGGCCATATCACCAGGCCAACCCCCAGAATCCCCACCACCAGGCCCAGCCAATGGCGCGGGGAGATTTTCTCACCCACAATCGCCGCCGCTAGAAAAGCCGTCATTAGCGGCTGCAGCCCCACGATCAGCGCGGAAACGCCCGCCGGCATGCCATGCGCCACCGTCCAGTAGACCGGACCCAAGTAGCCGCCATGTAACAGCGCGCCGGCGATGGCCGCATGAAAGGCATGGGTCCGGTCGGGCCAGGACGCCCGCTGATACAGCGCAATCGCCACAAACAAGGCGCCGGCAATGGGAAAGCGGATGCTGAGAAAGGTGAGCGGCTCCACATGGCCGGCCGAAAGCCTGGCCACCACAAATCCCGTGGCCCACAGCACCACGAAGAGCGCAGGTGCAAAGGCAATCCAGTTGGGCGAGGATTTCATGGCCTTTCCCATGCCAAGCTTTGGCGGCACGCGCGAGTGTTATCTTGAGAACCTTCGCGCATATCGGCTATGCCTAGGGCCATGACCGCGAAGCAGCAGCCGACCATCATCAGTCTTGGCTTTGAGGCGCTGCGCCGCCTCTTCGCCGACGAGGCCATCCCATTGGCGGGCAACATCGCCTTCAGAACCCTGTTCTCGATCTTTCCCTTTCTCATTTTTCTGACAGCCCTTGCCGGCTTTTTTGGCAACGCGGAATTGGCCGAGAAGGTTGTCTCCTTTCTGCTGAGTGTTGCTCCCGAACAATTGGTGCATCCCTTGGCGTCTGAAATCCGTTCCATTCTGACCGTGCCGCGCACCGGGTTGCTCAGCCTCGCCGCCTTGCTCACCATCTGGAGCGCCATGGGCGGCGTGGACAGTATCCGCGTCGGCTTGAACCGCGCCTACGACCAGAAGGAAAATCGCAATTTGTTTTGGCTCTATGGCCAAAGCGTTCTCTTCGTGCTCGGCTCCGCCATCGGGCTTCTTATCATCGCCCTGCTGATTGTCTTTGCTCCGGTGGGCCTTGCCGCCCTCGACCGTTTCGCCCCCGACCTGCGCCACAACTTCACTATCCTGAACCAGGTGCGCTATCCGATTGCCATTGTCATTCTTGTCGGAGGCCTGCAGCTCTGCCACCGCATCTTGCCGGCAAAACGCCTGAAAAATTGGGATGTTTTTCCGGGGGTTCTGCTGACCGTCATCGTGTGGATCGCACTTGCCAGTGCCTTTTCCGCCTATCTGGTGAACTTCAATTCCTTTGCCTCCACCTATGCCTCGCTCTCGGGACTCTTCGCCGCGATGTTTTTTCTATACCTCGCGGCATTGGTGCTGATCTTCGGCGGCGAGGTGAACCGCGTCTTGCAGGCACACCGGGTCTGGCGCCTAGCGCCGAAGTCGCCTGACGGCAAGGTTACAGCGGACGCCCCTCAGGCCGATGTCGAGTGAAATCTTCTGACTGATAAAAATCCCGCTGCGGCAAAGAGGGCCAGGATGACCACCTGCGCAACAACAAACGGCGGCTCCGATTGGGTGGGCGCCAATGGTTGCAGGAAAGAAATTTTCTGAAACGACTGAATGACGAAGACGAACACGTTTAGATAAAGCGAAATGACCGCTGTAACCACATAGATCCAGCGCCAGGCGCCATGGAGGTGGAATGCGTAATAGCCGAGAACCGCACCCGTCAGCAGAACCAGCGAGAGGATGCCGATGATGCGCGGCGGATCAATGCCGAAGGGCGGAATGGGAAATCCTGTTATGCTCGTCAGCACCGTGAAAGCGAGGAACGTCGCCATCCAGCCTGCAAAGTTTCGGTCGCCCAGCATGCCCCATAGGGCAACCAGCCCGGAAACAATGGCGATCAGGCTGATGATCACATGGATGATTGTGAATGTTCCGATTGACAGGCCCAGGATCATGCTGCTTCCCCATTGCATTGAACGGACACCTAACGCTACGCGACTTTAAGGTAGAATGGTCCGGCACTCAATGCTCAAGCTCGCAGGCCTCGCCGATCGATAATCATATCTCTACATAGCGGTGGCTACTTCGCCGCTTCAAGCACATCCTCAAATGTTTTTAGTCCCGTGCGTGGCGCTGAAACCAGTACCGCCATGTTACCGGGCCGGTGCTCGTTCTTCCACATTTTCATGTGCGCTTTGGGAATATCATGCCAGCCGTAGACGTCCGACATGCACGGGTCGATGCGCTGCGCCATGACCAGGCGGTTGGCGTTCGAGGCCTGCATGAGATTGGCGAAATGCGAGCCCTGAACCCGCTTCTGGTGCATCCACAGATAGCGCGCATCCAGGGTGAGGTTGTAACCCGTGGTGCCGGCACAGATCACCACCATGCCGCCGCGCTTCACCACCAGCACCGAAACCGGAAAAGTGGATTCGCCGGGATGTTCGAACACGATGTCCGGGCTGTTGCCCTTGCCGGTGAAAGTCCAGATGGCCTTGCCGAATTCCCGTGCCGCCTTGAGCCAGTCATTGTATTCCGCCGTGCCGACTTTCGGCATCTGCCCCCAGCATTTGAAATTCTTGCGGTTGATCACGCCGCGCGCCCCCAGTTGCATCACGAAATCGCGCTTGTCGTCTTCCGAGATCACCCCGATGGCATTGCCGCCCGCCGTGGCGATGAGCTGCACCGCCATGGACCCCAGTCCGCCCGAAGCGCCCCACACCAGAACATTCTGCCCAGGCTTCAATGTATGCGGCCGATGTCCAAACAGCATGCGGTAGGCGGTGGCTAACGTCAGCGTGTAGCAGGCAGACGCTTCCCATGTCAGATGCTGCGGCCGCGGCAGAAGCTGGCGCGCCTGAACCCGGGCAAATTGCGCGAAGGATCCGTCGGGCGTTTCATAGCCCCAGATCCGCTGCGAGTTGGAAAACATCGGGTCGCCGCCATTGCATTCCTCATCGTCGCCATCATCCTGGTTGCAGTGAACCACAACCTCGTCGCCCACCTTCCAGCGCTTAACTTTTTCGCCCACCGCATAGACAATGCCGGAAGCATCGGAACCCGCCACGTGGAACGGGTTCTTGTGGCCACCGATGGGGGAAATGGGGGTGCCAAGGGCAGCCCAGACACCATTGTAATTAACCCCCGCCGCCATTACCAGAATGAGCACCTCGTCCTGGCCGATTTTCCAGGTGGGCACGACCTCAACCTGCATGGCGCTTTCCGGTGCCCCGTGGCGTTCCTGCCGGATGCACCAAGCATACATGGTCCGCGGCACATGCCCCAGGGGCGGAATTTCACCGATCTCGTAAAGGTCCTTGAGCGGGGGGGAATCCGTCGCCGTCATGCTGCTGCTCCTGAAAACTGGGCAGCACCTTAACCCATTCCTGTTGCAGTGCAATGTAGGGCGGTGACCGGCTACCGTTTAAGGAATGGTTTACCTTGCTGTCCGCCGTTCATAGGATGACAACCAATTCCGGGTCATACTGACCAGAGCCTTAAAATATTGGGCAGAAAAAGATGCTAAGTAATATGCTGTATTCCAACGTCTACGACACCCTTGAACAACTGGTCCGGCTTGACATGTCAAACGAGGCCATCCTCACGTCGCTGGTTTTCAGCGCCGCCGGAGCCATTCTTTTGGCCCACTTCACGGGAGCGATTGGCAATCTGACGCTGCCTTTGAACTTCTCGGCCCTTTTCATCGGCACCGGCCTCTCCAATGTCCTGCTCGACGGCATTGATATTCCAGCCATCCAGTATGAACAGGAAGTGATGCTCTACACCCTGATCGGTCTTATCTTCGCCTCCTTCGCCATGCTTTGGTGCATCAGGCCCGAACACGGTAGCTAACTCTCCAACGCCGCTAGGGTTGCACCACGAAAATAACCGTGCTTCCATATTGCATCGCAAAAATGGAAGCCTGAATGCCGTCTCGCCCACCATCCGACAAGCCTTGGCTGTTTCGCACCTATGCCGGCCATTCAACGGCCGCTGAAAGCAACCGGCTGTTCCGCTCCAATCTCGAAAAAGGCCAGACCGGCCTCTCCGTAGCCTTCGACCTGCCAACCCAGACCGGCTATGACCCGGACCATCTCCTGGCCCGTGGCGAAGTTGGCAAAGTCGGCGTTCCCGTCTCCCATATCGGCGACATGCGGATTCTTTTCGAGGGCATCCCTCTCGCCACCATGAATACCTCCATGACCATCAACGCCACCGCCGCCTGGCTCATGGCGCTTTATGTGGCCGTGGCTGACGAAAAGGGCATTGCGCGCAATCAGTTGTCCGGCACAACCCAGAACGACATCATCAAGGAATATCTCTCGCGCGGCACCCATATGTTTCCGCCCCGGCCTTCGCTGAAGCTCACCACCGACATGATTTCATTTTCGGCCAGCGACCTGCCGAAATGGAATCCCATGAATGTCTGCTCCTATCATCTGCAGGAAGCAGGCGCCACGCCCGTTCAGGAATTGGCCTATGCACTTGCAACTGCCATCGCCGTACTTGATGCGGCAAAAATGGAAGTCAGCGCCGCGGCCTTTCCGAAGGTGGTAGGGCGCATGTCTTTCTTTGTGAATGCCGGCATCCGCTTCATTACCGAAATGTGCAAGATGCGCGCCTTCACCGATCTCTGGGATGAAATCTGCCGCGAGCGTTACGCCATTGCCGATGAGAAGCACCGTCGCTTCCGCTATGGCGTGCAGGTGAATTCATTGGGCCTCACCGAGCAGCAGCCGGAAAACAACGTCTACCGCATCCTGCTTGAAATGCTCGCCGTTGTTCTTTCTAAAAATGCCCGGGCCCGCGCCGTGCAATTGCCGGCGTGGAATGAAGCGCTGGGCCTGCCCCGCGCCTGGGACCAGCAATGGTCGCTCCGCATGCAGCAGATCGTGGCCTATGAAACCGACCTGCTGGACTACGCCGATATTTTTGAAGGCTCGAAGGAAATTGAAAACAAAGTCGAGAGCTTGAAAGCCCAAGCCCGCGCCGAGTTGCAAAAAATTCTCGCATTGGGCGGCGCCATTCCTGCAATTGAATCCGGTTACATGAAACAGGCTCTCGTTCACTCCAATACGGAGCGCTTGAAAGCCATTGAACGCGGCGATACCAAACTGGTCGGCGTCAACATCTTCACCACCAGCGAAACCTCGCCGCTTTCAGTAGGCGATGACGAAAAAATTCTCACCGTTTCCGAGAACGTCGAATTCGCGCAAATCGAAAAACTGAAGGCCTGGCGCGCCGCGCGCGATAATAAGGCCGTTACCGCAACGCTTGCTGCACTCCGCGAGGCAGCTTCGGCGGGCCGCAACATCATGGAGCCCTCCATCGCCTGTGCAAAAGCAGGTGTCACCACCGGCGAATGGGGTGAAACCCTGCGCCAGGTTTTTGGCGAGTTCCGCGCCCCCACCGGGGTGCTGCTGGTGATGAACGAACATCCGCAGAAATCACTCGAAACCATCCGGGCCCGCGTCAAAAAGCTCGCCCTTGAACTTGGCACGACGCCCAAATTCCTCATGGCCAAGCCTGGCCTCGATGGCCATTCCAATGGCGCCGAGCAGATCGCCGTGCGCGCCGCCGATTGCGGACTCGATGTCACCTATGACGGCATCCGCCTCACCCCTGAAAAGATTGTGTCCACCGCCAAAGAAAAGAGGATCACCCTCATTGGCCTCTCGGTCCTCTCCGGCAGCCACGTCCCCTTGGTCCGCGATGTCATGAACCGCCTGCGCCAGGCGGGGTTGGGCCACATTCCCGTTGTCGTGGGCGGTATCATTCCCACCGATGATACCCTTGTCTTGAAACAGCTCGGCGTGGCCCGCGTCTATACGCCCAAGGATTTCGACCTCAACATCATCATGAATGATCTCGTGGACCTTATGGAAAAGACCAAATCGGAACTCGTGTAACTCTTTTACGAGGGCCTCGCCTGAATAGCCTCTTCCTTGACAATTTCCCCCTCCTTGCCTAGAAACCGCCCATCGCTTTCGGGGCTTGCTCCGGTGAGCGTCCATCCGCTGCCTCCGGCAACTCGAAAAAGCCTGTAATATCAGGCACTAAAGCCCGCTGTTTAATGAGTTTGCAGCGGCGCCAAAGGGCGCGAGGAATGAAAAAGGCTATAAAATGTACGCAGTCATCAAGACTGGCGGCAAACAATATCGTGTTGCTGCCAATGATAAAATCCTCATCGAAAAGCTCGAAGGCGGCGCCGGCGACCAGGTGAATTTCACCGAGGTTCTCATGGTGTCCAATGGCGGAACCGTGGATATCGGCGCCCCTTTCCTGTCCGGTGCCACCGTTGTCGGTGAAATCGAAAAGCAGGCCCGCGGGCCCCACATCATCATTTTCAAGAAGCGCCGGCGCAAGCATTACCGCCGCCGTAATGGCCACCGCCAGGATCTGACCAGCGTGACCATTACGGAGATCCTGACGGGCGGCGCCAAACCAGCCGCCAAGGCCAAGGCGAAACCCGAAGCCAAGGTTGAAGCCAAACCCGCAGCTGCCGCTGCCGCCGCACCTGTGGCCGAAGCTGCTGCCGAAGCAAAGCCCAAAAAGGCTGCCGCCAAGCCGCGCAAGCCCAAGTCGGAAAAGGAGTAACACCCCATGGCCCATAAAAAAGCAGGCGGCTCATCCCGCAACGGCCGCGATACCGCAGGCAGGCGGCTTGGCGTGAAGGCTTTCGGCGGCGAAAACGTCATTGCCGGCAACATCATCATCCGCCAGCGCGGCACCACCTGGCATCCCGGAACCGGCGTCGGCATCGGCAAGGATCACACGATTTTTGCCACCATCCCCGGCACCGTGACGTTCCGCGGAACCAAGAAAAACAAGCAGATTGTATCGGTTATTCCCGTGCAGGCCGCCGAATAGGCAGCCCACCGGAACCCAAAGAAAAAGGAGAGGCGATTGCATCTCCTTTTTGTTTACGCAATACAAATCCGGCTTAGAAAACC
This sequence comes from Hyphomicrobiales bacterium, assembly GCA_038251095.1. Taxonomy (GTDB): domain Bacteria; phylum Pseudomonadota; class Alphaproteobacteria; order Rhizobiales; family Aestuariivirgaceae; genus Aestuariivirga. The sequence continues at coordinate 76,531 of JBBSBQ010000001.1, read as the reverse complement.
ATTGCGACGTAACGATGAACCAGCTTCTTGCGGCCCAAACCGCCATTGTGCTTTGAAGCCGCCATCTTGAGATTGCCGCCGCTCAGCTTCATGGCCATCGACAGGTGCTTCAAGCCCACCCGGATATTGGTGGAGGCATTCAGCAGTTCCGCGCAATTGCCGGAAAACCCGATCTCCTTGGCGGTGGCGCACTTCATTTGATAAACGCCATACTCGCCGGCAGCGCCCCGTGTATTGGGATTATAGCCTGATTCAACCTTGGCGATGCGGAGTGCAAACCAGGTCGGCACTCCATACTGCGGCGCCAGGTCCTTGATCAGGCTCACGACCCGGTCGGTCGTTGCCGATGTCACCTGTGCCTTGTGGCTTTTCTGCCGTTTCTTGTTTTTTACATGCTCCGTGGAAAGACTAATTTTGGATGTTGTGCCAGCTTCTGCTGTTACTGTGAATATAGCCGCAACAAAAACAACGGCCGAAAGTCCTGCAATGAGTCTATTTTTCATGTTTATCCTTGAATTTTTAAAACCGCATCAAAAACTAAGCTTGGATAGACTGGCTCCTTTATTTTAATGATCATCAATGTCTGGGGAAGGTTTGCGATTAACTGGGTAAATGTGACCATTATGTGGCTTCGCACAAAAAATGTTGCACTGCGATATGCTCTAGGATTGGCCCTCACAAACGGTTACAAGGCCCCATGAAATTTCTTGATGAAGCAAAAATCTATGTGCGCTCCGGTGACGGGGGCGCGGGTGCGGTATCTTTCCGGCGCGAAAAATTCATCGAAATGGGCGGTCCCGATGGCGGTGACGGCGGCAATGGCGGCGATGTATGGGTCGAAGCCGTGGATGGCCTCAACACGCTCATCGACTACCGCTATCAGCAGCATTTCAAGGTCAGAACCGCGGGCCATGGCATGGGACGTTTGCGCGCCGGGCCCAATTCCGACGACATCGTGCTCAAGGTTCCCGTCGGCACCGAGGTTTACGAAGCCGACAATGAAACCCTGATCGCCGACCTCGCCAAACTGGGCGATCATGTGCGCATTGCCCGTGGCGGCAATGGCGGCTTCGGCAACCACTATTTCAAATCCGCCACCAACCGCGCCCCGAGGCACGCCAATCCCGGCATCGAGGGCGAGGAAAGATGGATCTGGCTGCGGCTGAAGCTTATCGCCGATGCCGGGCTCCTGGGCCTGCCGAACGCTGGAAAATCAACGCTGCTCGCCGCCGTTTCCGCCGCCAAGCCGAAGATTGCCGATTATCCCTTCACCACCCTTCATCCGCAATTGGGTGTGGTGAAAGCGGCGGGAAACAGTTTCGTGCTCGCTGATATTCCGGGCCTCATCGAAGGTGCCAATGAAGGCGTTGGCCTAGGCACGCGTTTTCTCGGCCATGTCGAACGCTGCGCCGTTCTGCTCCATCTCATCGATGTAACCGGAGACGATCCGGTGAAAGCCTACCGCGTCATCCGCAAGGAAGTGAAGGACTATGGCCCCGAGATTGCCGGAAAGCCCGAGGTCATCGCCTTCAACAAGATTGATGCCATCAGTGACAAGGAACTGGAAAAGAAGCTTGCCGACTTCAAGAAGAAGCTGAAGAAAACACCGATCCTGATTTCGGGCGCCACCGGAAAAAATGTTGATGACACGATGAAGCGCCTGCTCACCGTCATTCAGGCCGACCGCAAGGCCTCCCGCGGCCAGGAAGCGCGAGGCGTTGAAATCGAGGATTGGCATCCGTGAAGCAGCGTTTGCAATCGGCCAGGCGCGTTGTCGTCAAGATTGGCTCGGCCCTTCTGGTTGACGCCACGACCGGCGAAGTGAAATCCGCCTGGCTTTCAACCCTAATCGATGATCTGGCTAAGGCCAAGGCCGGCGGCGCCGATATCATCGTCGTCTCCTCCGGCGCTATTGCCTTGGGCCGGCGCACGCTTGGCTTTCCAAAAGGCAAGCTGCGTCTGGAGGAAAGCCAGGCCGCGGCCGCCGTAGGTCAAATTGCACTGGCCCAGGCTTGGTCGGAAGCATTCCGCACAAAAAAAATCGTGGCGGCACAAGTGCTGGTGACCCTGACCGACACCGAAGAACGCCGCCGCCATCTCAATGCCCGCGCCACACTCACCACCTTGCTTGCCCAGGGCGCTGTTCCCGTCATCAATGAAAATGATACCGTGGCAACGTCTGAAATCCGCTACGGCGACAATGACCGGCTCGCCGCCCGTGTTGCCTCCATGATGTCCGCTGATTGCCTCGTGCTGCTCTCGGATATTGACGGCCTCTATTCCGCCCCGCCAGACAAGGCGGGGGCCGTCTTCATTCCGGAAGTGAAGGAAATCACCCCCGAGATCGAAGCCATGGCAGGAAAGCCCATGTCGGGCGTCGGTTCCGGCGGCATGGTCACCAAAATTGAAGCTGGAAAAATTGCGCTTGGAGCTGGCTGCAACATGGTCATCGCCTCCGGCCACGAGGCCCATCCCCTTGAGCGCATTGCGAAAGGCGAGCGCTGCACCTGGTTTTTGGCCCCGATTTCAGCCCTGCAATCCCGTAAGCGTTGGATCGCCGGAACCCTGCAGCCCGTGGGCCGCCTGGTTGTTGATGACGGCGCCCGCACCGCCCTGGGCAAGGGCAAGAGCCTGCTTCCCGCCGGCGTCAGGCAGGTAGAGGGAACCTTTGACCGCGGCGATACGGTGAGCGTGGTGACCCTCGAAGGCCTTGAGATCGCCCGCGGCCTTGTGGCCTATGATTCCGGCGATGCCGCAAGGATCGCCGGCTTGAAGTCCGCTGACATCGAACAAACCATTGGCTATAGAGGCCGTGATGAAATCATTCATCGCGATGATCTGGTGATGACCAATGGTGAGCGCTAGCGCCATGCAGGAGCTTGGCCTGAAAGCCCGCAAGGCGGCTGGCGTGCTGGCTCTTGCCTCAACACAGCAAAAAAATGCCGCCCTGCAGGCCATGGCAAAAGCCATTCGTGCCTCGGCGAACAAGCTTATCGCAGCCAATGCGTCGGAAGTTGCAGCGGCAAAAGCCAGGAACCTGAAGGAGTCATTCATTGACCGTCTGACCCTTACGGCTGATCGCGTCGAGGCCATGGCCAAGGGCCTCGAAGACATCGCCGCATTGCCCGATCCCGTCAGCACCACGCTCAGCGAATGGACCCGTCCCAACGGCATGAAAATTTCCCGCGTCCGCGTGCCCATCGGCGTCATCGGAATTATTTTCGAAAGCCGCCCGAATGTCGCCGCCGACGCTGGCGCACTCTGCATGAAGTCCGGCAACGCCACCATCCTGCGCGGCGGCTCCGATGGCTTTCAATCCTCGACCCTCATTGTCGAAGCCCTGCAGCAGGGCCTCGAAGCGGCAGGCCTGCCCGCCGCCGCTATTCAGATGGCGCCGACAACGGACCGCGCCAGCGTCGGCGAAATGCTGTCAGGCCTCGGCGGCACTATTGATTTGATCGTGCCGCGCGGCGGCAAAAGCCTGGTGGCTCGGGTGCAGTCGGAAGCCCGCGTTCCTGTCTTCAGCCATCTCGAAGGCATCTGCCATGTCTATGTCGATAAATCCGCCAATCCCGCCATGGCGCGCGAGATCGCGCTCAACGCCAAGATGCGCCGCACCGGCGTCTGCGGTTCCGCCGAAACCATTCTCATCGACCGCGCCGCCGCCAAAACGAATCTTGCGCCGATCATCCGTACACTGATTGATGCGGGCTGTGAAGTGCGCGGTGATGCTGAAGCGCAAGCCGCCGACGCCCGCGTGAAGCCCGCCAGCGAGGAAGACTGGTCCACCGAATATCTCGATTCCATCGTCTCGCTTGGCGTGGTGAACGGCGTCGATGAGGCCATCGGCCATATTGCGAAATATGGCTCCCAGCACACCGACGCCATCATCGCCGATGATGAAAAAACCGCGCAGAGATTCCTGAACGAGGTCGACAGCGCCATTGTCCTGCACAATGCTTCCACCCAGTTTGCCGACGGCGGCGAATTCGGCTTTGGCGCCGAAATCGGCATTGCCACCGGCAAACTCCATGCCCGCGGGCCCGTGGGGCTGGAACAACTCACAACCTTCAAATACCAGGTGCGCGGTTCGGGGCAAATCCGCCCATGATGAAACCGCCGTTTTTTGGCCGTGGCCAGCGCATCGGCCTGTTCGGCGGCTCCTTCAATCCAGCCCATTACGGCCACTACATGGTGGCCCTCTATGCCTTGAAGCGCCTGCAGCTCGATTGGGTATGGTGGCTCGTCTCGCCGCAAAACCCCCTGAAGGACCCCAGCGAAACCGGCGAATATGACGAGCGCCTGAAATTAACCAAACTAATAGCGAAGCATCCCCGCTTTGTGGTGACCGATCTTGAGCGCCAGGCAAATTCCCACAACACCGCCGAAACCCTGCTGGCCCTCGGCCAGACCATGAAGCAGGCAAACTTCATCTGGATCATGGGGGCAGACAGTCTGGCCAACCTGCACAAATGGCACCACTGGACTGATATTGTCGAAGCCCTGCCCTTGGCCATCCTTGCCCGCCCCGGCTATTCCATCCGCGCCCTCGGGAGCCGGGCGGCGCTGCGCTATGCCGCCTCACGCGTCAAAACCGGCGAGGCGGCAAAACTTGTCACGCGAAAGACTCCTGCCTGGGTTTTCCTCCCCATGCCCTTGCGCCCCGAAAGCTCGACAGCGATTCGAAACTTGAACCCGCCCCCGCAAAGCCCTAAACAACGCGCCACAACCCATAAAGGATAAGACCCTGAAAAAGCCAGCCAGGAAGCCTTCCGCCAGATCGAAATCGGCGAAGGCAGCAAAACCCGCCTTTTCCTCAAAGCGTCCGCCCAAGACCGCCGCCGAGCTCAAGACCATCATGATGGCCAAGGTCCGGTTCGCTGAAAAGGCGCGCGCTGGCCTGCGCGGCAAAACCACCTCAAAAGTAAAGCCCAAGGGCAAGAAAAAACTTGCCGGGAAAGTGAAGCCGGCGCCGAAGAAAGAGCCTGTCATCAGGGCCAAGGCCCCGGTGAAGCCAAAGGTCGTGGCAAAACCAAAGACCGCGCTGAAGGCAAAGCACGCCGTCAAGGCCGTGGCTCCGGTCAAGGTCGAAACGCCAAAGCCCAGGTCCTACGCCGATCAGCCGCTGCTCAGCATCGTCATGGCCCAGCTGGAAGATGCCAAGGCCGAGGACATCATCGCCATCAGTCTGGATGGCAAGACAGCGATTGCCGACAACATGGTTGTGGCCTCCGGCCGTTCGAACCGTCATGTCGGCGCCATTGCCGATCAGCTCGTCGATAAACTTAAGGAGGCGGGCCACCGCCATATCCGCGTCGAAGGCATGGACCAGTGCGACTGGGTGCTGGTTGATGCGGTTGATGTCGTCGTCCATCTCTTCCGTCCGGAAGTGCGCAGCTTCTACAATCTGGAAAAGCTTTGGTCGGAGCATTCGCCGCAAGAACCCCACGCCGAATAGGCCATGCGCCTCCAGGTCCTGGGCATCGGGAAACTAAAGGCGGGGCCTGAAAAAACCCTCAGCCTCGAGTATCAGACCCGCCTTGAAGGCCTGGGCCGCAAGGCCGGCATTGCCAAGCTGACGGTCACCGATTTCGCCGAATCCCAGGCCCAGACCGCAAGCCGGCGCCAGGCAGAAGAAGCCAAACTTCTTACAGGTGCACTGGCCCCGAAAGCCTTCACCCTGGTGCTCGACGAACGTGGAAAACCCTTCACCAGCGAGGGCTTTTCGCAACTCCTGCAGCGCCACCTCGATCAGGGCACGCAAGACCTCGCTTTCCTCATCGGCGGCCCCGATGGCCACAGCGCGGAGACCCGCAAAACCGCTGGACAACTCATCTCGTTAAGTGAAATGACCTGGCCCCACCGGCTGGTGCGCATTATGCTTCTCGAACAAATTTACCGGGCGGTCACCATTATGGTAAATTATCCCTATCACAGATCCTGAGCCGCAATTTGGACAAGCGCGGCTCCTAAAAAAGACGGCGATGCATTATTTGCGAAAACTGACGAGCCTGGGCTTCGTGGCCGCCGCCGCGCTGTACGTCCTTGTGCCAGATGCCATCGCCCAAACGCCGCTGCCACAGGAAAATGAACTGGGCTCCGTCGAGCAGGAAATCACCTCGTCGGCCGCAAGCCTTGAAAAAATAAGAGGCGAGATTGCTGCCGCCATCAAGGACCAGGAATCCATTTCCGACCGGCTCATCACCATTGCCAAGACCATCCAATCCCAGGAGACGGCGATCACCGCCGCCGAAGAGCGCATCCTGGATCTCCGCAAGGAGGAAATCATCCTGCGCGCCGACCTGGCCGCAAAACAGGAGGTCCTGTCCGAGCTTCTGGCCGGCCTGCAGCGGCTTGAGCAAAACCCCCCGCCCGCCCTCGTGGTTGAGCCCCATGACGTGCTGGCCGCACTCCGCGGCGCCATGATGTTTGGCACCCTCGTGCCGGAACTGCGCGGCGAGGCTGAAATTCTGGCCAAGAAACTCACCCGTCTCGACCGCATCCGCACCGCCGTTGAGAAGGAAAAATCTGTTCTCGGCACCAGCGTCACCAATCTGAAAACCGCGCAAATCGACCTCGACCAGCTCGTCGCCCAGAAAAAGCAGCTGGTTTTTGACAATTCCGGAAAGCTGGCCGGCGAAAAAAGGCGGGCTGCCGAACTTGCCGAAAAAGCCAGGTCTCTGAAGCAATTGATTGCCGATCTGGAAGCGGCCAGGCTGAAGCAGGAAGCAAAGAAAACCAGGGAAGCCCTGGCCCTTGAAGCGGAACGCAAGCGCCAGGAGGAACTTCTTCTCAGGCCCTCTGTGGCTTTTTCCAGCACCAAGGGCCGCCTTGAATATCCGGTCCAGGGCCAGATCCTGAAGCGTTTCGGTCAGGATGACGGTCTTGGCAGTGAACTCCGGGGGCTGGCCGTGGCCACCCGCCCCCATGCCCAGATCATCGCCCCCGCCGACGGCAAGGTTGAATTTGCCGGGCCCTTCCGCTCCTACGGGCAACTCTTGATTCTCGATGCCGGTGAGGGCTACCTTGTGCTCATGGCTGGCATGAAGGAAATATCAGCCGATATCGGGCAATCCGTGAGGGCTGGCGAACCCGTAGGAATAATGGGAAAAGGCCCTTCTTCTGTCACACTTTTAGGTGATCAGGTACAAGAGGCACGGCCTGTGTTATATGTCGAGTTTAGAAAGAATGGCGAGGCCGTTGATTCGGCCCCCTGGTGGATTGGTGGAACGAAAGAGGCGTTTAAAAATGAAATTTCACAATAATGGTGTTCGGTCCTTCGGCCTGGTGCTGGCAGGGGCCGTTTCGGCCACCGTGCTGTGGCACGTCTTTGGTTCGGCAATAGCCGCCTCCAATGCCGATACCTACAAGCAGCTCAATCTTTTCGGTGACGTGTTCGACCGCGTGCGCGCCGATTACGTCGAGGATCCGGATGAATCCAAGATGATCGAAGCTGCCATCAATGGCATGCTCGCCTCGCTTGATCCCCATTCCAGTTACATGGATGCCAAGCGCTTTGAAGACATGAGCGTCCAGACCAAGGGCGAGTTCGGCGGCCTCGGAATCGAAGTCACCATGGAGAATGGCTTTGTGAAGGTCGTGGCCCCCATTGACGATACCCCCGCCGCCAAGGCCGGGATCATGGCCAATGACCTGATTACAAAAATTGATGGCGCTGATATCCAGGGCATGACCCTCAACGAGGCCGTCGATAAAATGCGCGGCGGCGTCAACACCCCCATCACGCTCACCATCCAGCGCAAGGACCAGGCGGCCATGGACGTGAAGCTTGTCCGCGACCGTATTCGCGTGCAGTCGGTGAAGTCCAACCTCGAGGGCCCCGACGAGGATATTGGCTACGTGCGCATCAGTTCCTTCACCGAGCAAACCCAGGAAGGCCTCGAAAAGGCTTTCACCAGCATGAAAGCCAAGATGGGCGGCAAGGCCAAGGGCTACATCATCGATCTCCGGAACAATCCGGGCGGCTTGCTCGACCAGGCTATTTCCGTCTCCGACAGCTTCCTCGACAAGGGCGAAGTGGTCTCGACCCGCGGCCGCCACGCCGAGGAAACCCAGCGTTTCAGCGCCCAGAAGGGCGACATCTCGGACGGCAAGACGGTGGTCATCCTGATCAACGGCGGTTCCGCCTCGGCCTCTGAAATTGTCGCCGGCGCCCTGCAGGATCACAAGCGCGCCACCATCATCGGCACGCGGTCTTTCGGCAAGGGCTCGGTCCAGACCATTATTCCGCTGGGCAGCCAGGGCGCCTTGCGCCTCACCACGGCGCGTTATTATACGCCCGCCGGCCGTTCCATTCAGGCCAAGGGCATTGATGCCGATATCCTGATTGAACAACCTCTGCCTCCGGAGCTTCAGGGCAAGAATGTCTCCACCGAAGGCGAAGCCAGCCTCAAGGGCCATCTCACCAATGAGGGCGGCGGCGATGAAGGCGGCGGTTCGTCTGCCTATGTGCCCGAAGACAAGACCAAGGACGTGCAGCTCAAAGCCGCCGTGGATTTCCTCCACGGCATCAAGGTGGTTAGCAACGTGAAGCCGGAACAGACAAAACCCGACGGCACTCCCGAAACCAAGGCGAACTGAACTTACCAGCTACTCCAAATTCTCATCATGGCCGGGCTTGACCCGGCCATCCTTTTTTCAGACGAGAAAATGAGGGAAAACTTCACAGCACGGTTAATAAGACGTTAACGGTTGTCTCGCCACAGTCGGCTCCAAACGAATCGAGTGGGTACACGAATTCCATGAGCCGTGATGAACTGCGACAGCCGCTGAGGAAACGAAGCCTGAAGGAGCGCCTTTGGGCCAAGCGCCCCAGCCCGCTGCTGTCCACCTCAATTCTCGCCGCAGGCGGCTTTATTGCACTTTCGGCCTGGGCCATTCAAACCCCCCTTCCCTTTGCCGGAGAGCCCGTCGTAACCGCCGCCATTCCAATCGTTGAGGAACTGAAAACCGCCTCCACCACCGCACCGGAGGAAGAGGTGGCAGCCGAAGAATCCGCCGCCGAAGAGGAAGGTGCCGGCATTCAGATCGAAGCCCCCGTCGAGCAGGACAGCTACCAGACCGAATCCTCCATCATCCTGTCGCCGCGACGGCCGCTGAAACCGGCCCCCGTTGATGACCTCATTGAAATAACCACTGTCGGCCAATTGCCCCGGATTGGTTCAAAAAACAAAAAGCCCTCCGATGTCTATGCCCGCAACACGCCCATGGGCGTCATCCATTCCGACCGTCCGAAGATTGCCATTCTGCTGGGCGGCATGGGCCTCAATACCAAGCTCACCCAGCAGGCCATCAAGAACCTGCCTGGCGACGTGACCTTTGCCTTTGCCCCCTATGGCAATGACCTGCAAAACCAGGTGAACAAGGCGCGCGCCGATGGCCATGAGGTGCTCCTCCAGCTTCCCATGGAGCCCGTGGGCTATCCCGCCAACAACCCCGGGCCCAAAACCCTGCTGTCCAGTGTCAGTGCCGAAGAAAACATGGACGCACTTCATTGGCACATGAGCCGCTTCGCCGGCTACACCGGCATTACCAACTACATGGGCGGGCGCCTGCTGGCCTCGCCCGACGCTCTGAAACCGGTAATGGCTGAAATGCGCAAGCGCGGCCTCATCTATCTGGAGGATACCTCAACCGCGTTGACGGTTTCCGAAACCGTGGCGGCGGAAACCAAACTCCCCGAACGCCGCGCCCAGGTGGTGATTGATTCCGATCCCAATCCCCAGAGCATTGCCGCAGCCCTTGAACTCCTTGAAGGCGAGGCGAAAGCCAATGGCTTTGCCGTCGGCACCGGTTCCGGTCTAGAAGTCACGGTTGACGCTGTGAAGCTTTGGGCCGAAAAGCTCCAGGACAGGGGCATTCTGCTCGTGCCCGTCAGCGCCGTCTTCAAGGGCCGTTTGGGTTAAGTGAGTTAATGAATGATGCAAGAGTGATTACGGCCTACAGGCCCTGCGTTGGTGTTATGCTGCTCAATCCGCAAGGCCTTGTCTGGGTCGGCCGGCGTTTTCAAAAACAGAATGATGATGGTGTGGGCCATTGGTGGCAAATGCCTCAGGGCGGCATCGATGGCAATGAAGATCCCGCAGGTGCAGCACTCCGCGAACTGGAAGAGGAAACCGCTGCGCGCTCCGCCGAAATCATTGCCGAGGCGCCGGGCTGGTATAACTACGATTTGCCCGAACACCTCATCGGCAAGTCCTGGAAAGGCAAGTACCGCGGCCAGACCCAGAAATGGTTTGCGGCGCGCTTTACCGGCAAGGACAGCGAAATCAATCTGGCGCCGCCCGGCCACAAGCAGGAGTTCGACCAATGGCGCTGGGTCAGGATGCATGAGGTCATCGACGCCATCGTGCCGTTCAAAAAGCCGGTCTATGAGCAGGTCATCGCGGCCTTCAGGCATCTCGGCCAGCCATGATCTCCCACGTCATTTTTGATTGCGATGGCGTTCTCATCGACAGTGAAAACATATCCATGGCTGTCGATATGGCCCTGCTGGCGGAAAACGGCATTCATCTCACCGAAACCGAAATGTACCTCCGCTTTGTCGGCCCGACCTTTGAGGACATGGTGGCGGGGCTTGAGCGCGAGCACGGAAAGACCCTGCCGCCTGATCTGAGCGCCCGCAAGGATGTCATGATGCTTGAGCGCTACCGCCGTGACCTGAAACCCGTGCCCGGTGTCATCCCCATGCTGCGCGAGCTTGCTCTCCCCAAAAGCATCGGCACCAACGGCCCGCGCGGCCGCGCGCTCGAAGCCCTCCGCCTGACCGGGCTTGAACCTTTCTTTGGCGACAGGTTAACCACTTATGAAGATGTCGAATATCCCAAGCCCGCACCCGATGTTTACCAGCTTGCCGCAAAGCGCGCCGGCTTCAACCCGGCCCACTGCCTGGTGGTGGAAGACAGTGTAACCGGGGCTACTGCCGCCCTTGCCGCAGGCTGCAAGGTGATCGGCTTTACCGGCGTTGCCCATGATCCCATGGCCAAGGCGAGGGAGCTGAAAGCACTCGGCGTTTCCCATATTATCCATGACATGGGTGAGCTTCTGGGAGCCATTTCCCCTATTGCAGCTTGACTTATTGCACTGCAGCGCCCATATGCAGCTCTATCGACCTTGGCCAATTAAGAATAACGTGAGGTGGTGCGCAACGCACTGCTGTTCCGGCTGGGTCCGAACAATCCTTTCACGTGGGGTCTGTTTAAGCACAGGACCAGTGCTCGCTTGGCGATAATCGCCGGGCAGCTACTCGGACGTGTTCTGCGCTTTCCCACTCATCTGTCCGGGACAGAAAGATATTTACAAAGTGAATTCATTTTCAGAACTGAACCTGTCGGCCCCAATCCTCAAGGCGATTGCCGCTGAGGGTTACGACAAGCCAACCCCCATCCAGGCCCGCGCCATTCCCGAGCTCATGAAGGGCCGCGATCTGCTCGGCATCGCCCAGACCGGCACCGGCAAAACCGCAGCCTTCGCGCTCCCCATCCTCGAGCGCCTGTCGCATGCCACCGAGCGTGTCGCCAGGAACTCCTGTAAGGTTCTCGTGCTTTCCCCCACCCGCGAACTCGCCTCGCAGATCGGCGAAAGCTTCAAGACCTATGGCCGCAACCTGAAGGTCACTCGCGCCGTGGTTTTCGGCGGCGTCTCCATCGGCAAGCAGATCGACATCCTGCGCGGCGGCGTTGATGTCGTCGTTGCAACCCCGGGACGCCTCGTTGATCTCATCGAGCGCCGTGCCCTGACACTCGCCAACGTCGAAGTCCTCGTCCTTGACGAAGTGGACCAGATGCTGGATCTCGGCTTCATCCACGCCATCCGCAAGATTACCGGCATGCTGCCGAAGGTGCGGCAGAATCTGTTCTTCTCGGCCACCATGCCGAAGGAAATTTCAAACTTGGCCAGCGGCCTGCTCACCAACCCGGTACGCGTTGAAGTGGCTCCCGTGGCCACCACGGTTGACCGTGTGAACCAGAGCGTGATCCATGTCGATCAGGCCAACAAGCTCAAGGTGCTGGTCGATATTCTCAAAGACAACAACATGACCCGCACCCTGGTCTTCAGCCGCACCAAGCATGGCGCCGACAAGATCATGAAGGGCCTGTCGGCAGCGGGTTACACGGCTTCCGCCATTCACGGCAATAAGAGCCAGGCAAACCGCGAAAAGGCGCTCGCCGGATTCAAGGCCGGCAAGATTCTCGTGCTGGTCGCAACCGATATCGCCGCACGCGGCATTGATGTTGATGGCGTCAGCCACGTCATCAACTACGATCTTCCCCACGTGCCGGAATCCTACGTCCACCGCATCGGCCGCACCGCGCGCGCCGGAGCTGAGGGCGTGGCCATTGCCTTCTGTGCTGGTGACGAGCGCTCCCTGTTGAAAGACATCGAACGCACCATCCGCCAGAGCATCCCGGTCGTGCAGCATGCGCTCGGCAAATCAAACCTGCCGCCCGCCGAAAATGAAGCCCGCCGTCCCAACGGCCGTCCTTCACAACCACAGGGCCAGAAGCGCCAGTGGAATCCCATTGCAAAAGACGGCAAGCCCTCGGGCGACAACCGTCCGCGTAAGTCCAGTGGCGGCGGCAATCGCCCCCACGGCGGCACCGGCGCCCCCAAACGTAACAACGGCGGCAAACCCTCCTGGATGCAGGAAATCAGCGGCGCCAAAACCGACCGCCGCCCCGTAAGAATGGGCGAGTAACACTGTTACTCCTCATGCTGAGGTGCTTGCGCGCAAGCGCAAGCCTCGAAGCATCACGCAGCTTCCGGCTTCAGCTTCAGCCCAAGCGCCTTCATGACCTTGAGGATCGCAGCAAAACTTGGATTGCCGTCTTTTGACAGGGTCTTGTAAAGCCCCTCCCGCGTGAGCCCCGTGGCATTGGCGATCTCCGTCATGCCATGGGCCCGCGCAATATCGCCCAGCGCTGCCGAGATGAAAGCCGCGTCATCGCCGCCATCATCGAAGCAGGCTTCAAGATAAAGAGCCATGTCCTCTTCGCTCTTGAGGTAATCGGCAACATCATAGTTGGAAAACTTGCGCTTCATATTTTTACTCCTTCCAATCCATGGCAATCTTCTGAGCCATGGCAATGTCTTGCTGCTGGGTTGACTTGTCGCCGCCGCACAGCAGGATGATCAGCTCATCGCCACTCTGCTTGAAATACACCCGGTAACCGGGCCATATTCAATGCGGATCTCGCTGATGCCCTGGCCAACCGGCTTGACATCGCCCGGATTTCCCATCGACAGGCGCAAAATCCGCGCCTCGATTTTTGCTTTCGCCTTGAGATCACTCAACCGCTTCAGCCAGCGGTCAAAAACATCGGATTTTATGATCGCAGGCATGGCTTATATGTAATCTATAAATTACATTTCATCAAGCCACGCTCTATTCGCATCGAAATCAACCATTCAGACTTGCTCTACTCATCATGCCCGTCCCCGGCCTTGAGCCGGGGATCAACGCGGGCATCTTCTTTTTTGGGGCAGCAAGGAAGACGACCGGATCAAGTTCAGTCAAGATGAAAAATTAATGTGTAAATAAAAAACCCGCGATCATCTCGCGGGTTCTCAAATTCATCGAGACAAGAAAACTTACAGCGCGCCTTGCAGCGCCTTCAGGTGATCGAGATTTTCCTGCGCCTTGCGTTTTCCTTCGGCGTCCACCGCATCGGCGAAATCTTCTTCGGCATTCCTGACCTGCTGGGCAAGTGCTGCCGCGTCAAGCTCCGCCAAGGGAATTGCCGTCTCCGCCAGCAGCGTCAGCCCCTGCGGATTGACTTCGGCAAAGCCGCCGCGCACGAAAATGCGGTCGGTGGCCCCGCCCTCTTTCGTCACCACCACAACCCCGGGCCGCAAGGTGGAAAGCACCGGCGCATGACCGGCGAAAATCCCCATGTCGCCTTCGGTTCCGGGCAAAGTCACCGAGGTAACGTCGCCGGAAAACAGAAGCCGCGCCGGCGAAACCAGTTCAAAATGAAGGCCAGCCATATCGCTTACGCTGCTTCCGCCGCAAGGCGCTGGGCCTTCTCGACGGCTTCTTCGATGCTTCCCACCATGTAGAACGCCGATTCCGGCAGATGGTCATAGGCGCCGTTGCACAGGCCTTTGAAGCCCTTGATGGTGTCGGCCAGCGGCACGAGCTTGCCCGGCGAGCCGGTGAACACTTCAGCCACGAAGAACGGCTGCGACAGGAAGCGCTCGATCTTGCGGGCTCGCGCCACGGCGATCTTGTCGTCTTCCGAAAGCTCGTCCATGCCGAGAATTGCGATGATGTCCTGCAGCGCCTTGTAGCGCTGGAGAATCTGCTGCACGCGCCGCGCCGTGTCGTAATGCTCCTCGCCGATAACGCGGGCATCAAGCATGCGGGACGTTGAATCCAGTGGATCCACCGCGGGATAAATGCCTTTTTCGGCAATGCTGCGCGAAAGAACCGTCGTTGCGTCCAAATGGGCAAACGATGTGGCAGGCGCCGGGTCAGTCAAGTCGTCGGCTGGCACGTAGATGGCCTGCACCGAGGTGATCGAACCCTTCTGCGTGGTGGTGATGCGCTCCTGCATGGTGCCCATGTCGGTGGCTAGCGTCGGCTGGTAACCCACCGCCGATGGAATGCGGCCGAGAAGCGCTGACACTTCCGAGCCTGCCTGCGTGAAGCGGAAAATGTTGTCCACGAAGAACAGCACGTCCTGGCCTTCGTCGCGGAAATGCTCGGCCACCGTGAGGCCGGAAAGGGCCACGCGGGCGCGCGCTCCCGGCGGTTCATTCATCTGGCCGTAAACGAGCGCAGCCTTTGAGCCTTCGCCGCCGCCCTTCTTGTTCACGCCCGATTCAATCATTTCATGATAGAGGTCGTTGCCTTCACGCGTCCGCTCGCCGACGCCTGCAAACACCGAGTAGCCGCCGTGCGCCTTGGCCACGTTGTTGATGAGTTCCATGATCAGAACCGTCTTGCCCACGCCAGCGCCGCCGAAAAGGCCGATCTTGCCGCCCTTGGCGTAAGGCGCCAGCAGGTCCACAACCTTGATTCCGGTCACAAGAATTTCCGCTTCCGTTGACTGCTCGACGAAGCTCGGCGCATCCTGGTGGATGGCGCGTGTCAGTTTTGTCTTGATCGGGCCCGCTTCATCAACCGGCTCGCCGATCACATTCATGATGCGGCCCAGCGTTTCAGCGCCCACCGGAACCATGATCGGGGTTCCCGTGTCAAAAACTTCCTGGCCGCGCACCAGGCCTTCGGTTGAGTCCATCGCAATGGTGCGCACCGTGCTTTCGCCTAGATGCTGCGCCACTTCAAGCACCAGGCGGTTGCCGCCATTGGTGGTTTCCAGCGCGTTCAAAATCTGTGGCAGGTCGCCTTCGAACTGCACGTCGATAACGGCACCCGTCACCTGAGTGATGCGGCCAACGAGGGCGCCGGAGGATTTTGCTGATGCGGCTTTCTTCGCCATGGGTTCGTTCCTTCTCTAAGCTCTTACAGCGCTTCCGCGCCCGAAATGATTTCGATGAGTTCCTTGGTAATCTGGGCCTGGCGCTGCCGGTTATACTTGATCGACAGCTTGTTGATCATGTCGCCGGCATTGCGCGTGGCGCTGTCCATGGCGCTCATGCGGGCGCCCTGTTCGGAAGCGGCATTTTCAAGCAGCGCCCGGAACACCTGGATTGAAATATTGCGCGGCAGGAGATCAGCGAGAATTTCGCCCTCGTCGGGCTCAGCGTCATAGATGGCGCCGCCAAGTTCAGGGGCCTTGCCGCCAGCAACTGCCGCCGGAATTAGCTGCAAGGCGGTTGGCTTCTGCGAGATCACTGATTTGAATTCCGCGAAGAACAGCGTGCAGACATCAAACTCTCCGGCATTGAACAGGCTGATGATCTTGGCGCCCACCGGCTGGGCATTGAAGAAGGCCAGCTGCTTGAGGCCGCGGAAATCCACCGCATCAATGATGTACCTGCCGTAAACCCGCTTCAGCGCGTCATTGCCCTTCTTGCCGACGGTCATGATCTTCACTGTCTTGCCCTGGGCCAGAAGCCGTTCGGCGTGTTCGCGCGCCAGGCGCACGATGGATGAATTGAATCCGCCGCAAAGCCCGCGTTCCGCCGTTGCGATAACGAGGAGATGGGTTTGGTCTTTGCCCGTTCCGGTCAAAAGTGCCGGAGCGCCATCGCGCCCCTCGACCGAGGAGGCCAGATTGGCCAGCACCACCGCCATGCGCTCCGAATAGGGCCGCGCCGCGACCGCCGCTTCCTGGGCCCGGCGCAATTTCGCCGCCGCCACCATCTGCATGGCCTTGGTGATCTTACGGGTCGCCTTAACCGAGGCGATGCGGTTCCGGAGGTCTTTGAGACTTGCCATTACAGACCCTTATGCGAATGCCTTGGCGTAAGCGTCAACGGCGGCCTTGAGCTTGGGAGCCATGGCATCCGTAATCTGCTTCTCGGTGCGAATGCTGTCGAGAATGTCCGTGTGCTTGTCGCGCATCAGGCGCAACAGTCCATCCTCGAAATCACGCACCTTGTTGACCGGCAGCGTATCGAGATAACCGTTCACGCCCGCGTAAATCGCCACAACCTGTTCTTCCGTCTTGAGCGGCGAGAACTGTGGCTGCTTGAGCAATTCGGTGAGCCTCGCGCCGCGGTTGAGAAGCCGCTGGGTGGAGGCATCAAGATCCGAACCGAACTGCGCGAAGGCCGCCATTTCGCGGTACTGCGCCAGCTCGCCCTTGATCTTGCCGGCAACCTGCTTCATCGCCTTGATCTGCGCCGCAGAACCCACGCGCGAAACCGAAAGACCGACGTTCACCGCAGGGCGGATGCCCTGGTAGAACAGATCCGTTTCAAGGAAAATCTGGCCGTCGGTGATCGAGATCACGTTGGTTGGAATGTAAGCCGAAACGTCGTTGGCCTGGGTTTCAATAACCGGCAACGCCGTGAGCGAACCGGCACCCTTGGCGTCGGAAAGCTTTGCTGCGCGCTCCAGCAGGCGCGAATGCAGGTAAAACACGTCGCCGGGATAGGCTTCGCGGCCCGGCGGGCGGCGGAGCAGCAAGGACATCTGGCGGTAAGCCACGGCCTGCTTGGAAAGATCGTCGTAGGCGATCAGCGCATGCATGCCGTTGTCGCGGAAATATTCGCCCATGGTGCAGCCCGTGAACGGCGCCAGATATTGCATCGGCGCCGATTCGGAAGCGGTCGCGGCCACGATGATGGAATACTCCAGCGCACCCGCATCTTCGAGAATCTTCACGAACTGGGCAACGGTCGAGCGCTTCTGCCCGCACGCCACATAAACGCAGTAAAGCTTTTCTTTTTCCGGGCCATTCTGGTGAATGGGCTTCTGGTTCAGGATGGCGTCGAGAATGATCGCGGTTTTGCCGGTCTGGCGGTCGCCAATGATCAGCTCGCGCTGGCCGCGGCCAATCGGGATAAGAGCATCAACCGCCTTGAGGCCCGTCGACATCGGCTCATGCACCGATTTGCGCGGGATGATGCCGGGCGCCTTCACGTCAACGCGCGAACGCATCTTGGTCTTGATCGGGCCCTTGCCGTCAATGGGATTTCCGAGCGCGTCAACCACGCGGCCCAGCAATTCCTTGCCGATGGGAACTTCCACGATGGCGCCGGTGCGCTTGACCGTATCGCCTTCCTTGATGTCGCGGTCGTTGCCGAAAATAACCACGCCCACATTGTCGGTTTCAAGGTTGAGCGCCATGCCGCGGATGCCGCCGGGGAATTCCACCATTTCGCCGGCCTGCACATTGTCGAGGCCGTAGACGCGCGCAATGCCGTCACCGACGGACAGCACTTGTCCGATTTCAGATACTTCGGCTTCATTGCCGAAGTCCTTGATCTGCTTTTTAAGAATTGTCGAAATCTCAGCGGCGCGAATATCCATCAGCCGGTCCCCTTCATAGCGATCTTAAGGTTTTGCAATTTTGTCTTGAGTGAATTGTCCATCATCTTGGAGCCCACTTTTACGATGAGGCCGCCCAGAAGGGAGGAATCTATTTTGGAGGTAAGCTGCACCTCGCGACCCATGGAGGACTTGAGCGCGGCTTTGATGTCTTTGATATGCTTCTCGGAAAGTTTTTCCGCCGAAGTCACTTCCGCCGCAACTTCGCCGTTTGACTCCGCCACCAGCGCCGCAAACGCGGTGATCGCATCGGAAAGCGCCGGCAGCCTGCGGTTCTTTGCCATCAGCTTGATGAAGTTGAGCGCGATGCCGTTGATCCCGGCCTTGGCGCACAGGGCTTCAAGCGCCGCCAGCTGGTCTTCGCCGGAAAACACCGGCGAGCGCACCAGGCGCTGCAAATCCGTTGATCCCGCCAGCATGGTTTGAAATGTTGAAAGCCCATCGCTGATCTTGTCGATGGCTTTTGCCTCCGCCGCCAGCTCAAAGAGCGCTGCTGCGTATCGGCCCGGCACTCCGGAAATTGCCTGATCTGTGGCTGCCACGATTTCTCTTTCGAAACAGTCTCGTGTCGTGGCCACTGAACGCAACCCAAACACTTGATTTTTTTGATCAAACCCCTGCACAAGGCAAAGGCACGGAACAGAACCCCGCCCTGCCGCGGCGTCTCGGTAACACAGGCGCAAAAGACTCGCAACCGACTAAATCGCGCGGATTGCCGCAATTTGACAATTAGGGCGTGATCAACCTTGGTTAAACCGAAGTTCTCCCGTTTTCCTTCTCCCCTTGGGGGAGAAGGAAAAGTAGTCTCCGCATCTAAAGATGATGAGGCCCAAGTTGAAAAATAAAGGCCCGCCGCCTCAATCAAGAGGGGGCAGGCCTGTGAAACCTGGACTGAATCTAAGCTAAGCCCAGTACTTTTGTGTTTACCGCGGCCTCAAGCTGGTAGCGCTTGATGCCCATGTCGGCGAGGTCCGCATCGGAAATCATTTCCACTTCCCGGCGGGCCTGGCGATAGGCCTGCATCCGGTTTCTACGGCTTAAAAATTTGAACAGTGGCATGAATGCCTCCATCATAATTGGTTTATCGTGTCGCTTCGCGCGCCAAACGATGAATGTCGACGCGCGAGATGCCCAAATCCGCGAGCTCGCGGTTTGAAAGGCCTTCGAGCTCCGATCTGGTCCGGCTGTAGCGCTGCCAGCGGGTGTAACGGGTCTTTACGAAATCAAACATGGTCATTCCCCTTCGATTGACTGGGTAGTGGGTTGCTTTACAGGCAATATTTAGGTGCAGTGCAGCAAAATGTGTACTGCAATTTCTGCATGGCTGAAATTACATCAAATAAATCAATTGTTTATAATTCGTTCATAATAGTTATTTTTATTGCTGCGATGCCACAAACTTGCGCATTGTTGCCACATTCAGGGGCAGTTCAGGGCGTTTTGCTGATTGTGTAGACAGCCCCTGCATAATCATCGCTCACATACAGCCGGCCATCGGGCGCCTCCAGGATGTCCACCGGGCGGCAGATAACCTCGTCCTTGGCCTCGCAGCCCGAAAGAAACACCTCTTCGCGGGCCGTTGAGCCTTCGAAAACCAACCGGATGATTCGGTACCCCGCCTTTACCGACCGGTTCCACGACCCGTGTTCCGCCACCAGCGCGGTGCCGTTCAGCGCCGTATCGGCCTGATTCCGCAAGAACCGGATCGAAAGCGGCGCCACATGCCCGCCAAGCCCATGAACCTGCGAAACCGGGGAAAGCCCCGGCGGCTTGGCCGTATAAAGTTCGGGATCCGGCACCCCGGTGCCATGCACATAAGGCCAGCCATAGTGCTTGCCCGCCACGATGCGGTTGACTTCGTCGTCGGGCACATCGTCGCCCAGGTTGTCGCGGCCATTGTCCACGCCAAACAGCGCCACCGTGCCCGGCTGCCAGTCAAACCCCACCGTGTTGCGCAGGCCCGAGGCAAACAATTCAGGGGCAGAACCCTGTTTGAACCTGATTATTGCGGCCCGCCACGGTTGCTCCTCGATGCAGGCATTGCAGCTGGAGCCTATCGACAGATACAGGAAGCTGTCGGGGCCACGTTTGAGCGTACGCGAGGAATGCCCGTCTCCTCCCGGAATGCCTTCAAGGATCACACGTTCATTGTCGAGCTTGCCGCCATCGAAATCATAAAGCGCCACCCGCTGCTCTTCGGCCACATACAGCGTTGACCCTTCCAGCAGCAGGCCATGCGGCTGGTTGGCACCTTCGAGCAGGTCCTGCTGCCCGTCGCTGCGCCCGTCGCCGTCACGGTCCGCCTTCACCAGCAGGATGTTTCCGTCGCTGTAGCCCGAAACGATGAGGTCGCCGCTTTCCGTCATCTGCATCAGGCGCAGCCGCCCCAGGTCGCGGGCAAACACCTCGAGCCGGTAGCCTTCCGGCAATTTTATCCGTTCACGGAGCAATGTTTCCCATTGGTCGCGCGGCGGCGGCCGCGATGGCCCGTTGAACGGTCCAAGGCGCCACCAGGCAATGGCAGCGGCACCTGCAAAAAAGCAGACGAATGCGAGAAGGACTTTGCGCAACATCCCATACCTCTTCGTGCTTTTCAGGACAGCTAAGGGAGGTTTAACGCATAACAGTCCGGCAATCTGCTCAATTGCACCAAGGCCGTTTTTAACCGGTTTTTTACCAAATTGCTGACACCGGAATGAATACGCCTTTCACGGAGAATTCAGTGTTGGAAGTCCATAATGCCCATTCTATGACAGGAGCAACCCGTGACCAACCCGACCAAGGAACGTTCCCTCGACTTTCGCATATTCAAGGATCTTGACATTCCCGAGATGTCCATAGGCGCAGGACAGCTTGTCCTGGCCGAAGGCAGCACCGGCGCCGCCATGTACATTATTCGCAGCGGCAGGGTGGCCGTCAGGTTGAACGGCGCAACCGTTGAGGAAATCGGTGAAGGTGGCATTTTCGGAGAAATGGCCATCATCGAGCAGTCAACCCGCAGCGCCGAAATTCTGGCCCTCACCGATGTGACGGTGGTCATGCTCGACGAGAAGAAATTTCTCCAACTGGTGGCCAAGGTGCCGCATTCTTCCGTAATGGTCATGCGCACCCTCGCCCGCCGCATCCGCAAGATGAACGCCAAGAATTAGTGCCCGAGATCAGAACAGCCCGGCGATCTGCCCCTTTGCATCGAGTCCGATCACTTCCGCCGATGGCACCTTGGGCAGGCCCGGCATGGTCATGATGTCGCCGCACACCACCACGATGAATTCCGCCCCCGCCGAAAGCCGCACTTCGCGGATGGGAACCATGTGGTTGACGGGTGCGCCCTTCAGGTTGGGATCGGTCGAGAAGGAATACTGCGTCTTGGCCATGCAGATCGGGAATTTTCCGTAGCCTTGTGACTCATAGGATTTGAGCTGGTCGCGCACCGACTTGTCGGCCACGATGTCATCGGCCCGGTAGATTTCGCGCGCAATGGTCTTGATCTTGTCCCACAGCGGCATGTCATCGCCGTAGATGGGCTTGAACTGCACCGAACTCCGGTCGGCAAGCTCCGCCACATGCTTGGCCAGCGCCTCCGTGCCCTTGCCGCCCTCGGCCCAGTGCGTGCATTTGAAGGCCTCGACCCCGTGCTCCTTGCAGAAGCTGCGGATGACCTCGATGTCCGCGTCCGTATCGGTCACGAAATGATTGATGGCAACGGCAATCGGCACGCCGAATTTCTTCATGTTCTCGATGTGCCGGCCAAGATTGACCAGGCCCTTCTTGAGGGCCTCGGTGTTTTCCTTCTTCAGGTCCTCCTTGGCCACCCCGCCATGCATCTTGAGCGCCCTGATGGTGGCAACGATCACCGTGGCCGCCGGCGTGAGCCCTGCCTTGCGGCACTTGATATCAAAGAATTTCTCCGCCCCCAGGTCAGCCCCGAAGCCCGCTTCGGTCACCACGTAATCGGCAAGCTTGAGGCCGGCCTTCGTCGCCATCACCGAATTGCAGCCATGCGCGATGTTGGCGAACGGCCCGCCATGCACGAAGGCCGGATTGTTTTCCAACGTCTGCACCAGGTTGGGCATCAGCGCATCCTTGAGCAGCACCGTCATGGCCCCCGGCGCCTTGATATCCTTGGCCAAAACCTGCCCCTTGTCGCGCTTGGCCCCCACCACGATCTGCCCGATGCGCCGTTCTAGGTCTTCGATCGACGTCGAAAGGCAAAGGATCGCCATGATCTCGGAGGCAACCGTGATGTCAAAGCCCGCTTCGCGTGGATAGCCATTGGCAACGCCCCCCAGCGAGCAGACGATTTCGCGCAAGGCCCGATCGTTCATGTCCATCACCCGGCGCCAGGTCACGCGCCGCGTGTCGATGCCAAGCTCGTTGCCCCAATAGATGTGGTTGTCGATCATCGCCGAAAGCAGGTTGTGTGCTGAAGTAATGGCGTGGAAGTCGCCGGTGAAATGCAGGTTGATGTCTTCCATGGGAACGATCTGCGCATAGCCGCCGCCCGCCGCCCCGCCCTTCATGCCAAAACATGGCCCCAGCGAAGGTTCGCGCAGGCAAACCATGGCCTTCTTGCCAATGCGGTTGAGGCCGTCGCCCAGGCCGACCGTCGTTGTCGTCTTGCCTTCGCCCGCCGGCGTCGGGCTGATCGCCGTCACCAGAATGAGCTTTCCGTCCTTCTTGGAGGAAAGCCTGTTGATGTAATCGAGATGAACCTTCGCCTTGGTGTGGCCATAGGGGATGAGGTCTTTCTCCGGAATCCCCAAGGCTTTCCCGATCTCCATGATCGGCTTCATTTTTGCTTCGCGGGCAATTTCAATATCGCTCTTTACCGTGGCCATGGCGAGGTCGTCCTTCCTTTGGAGAATTTATTATTCATGATGGGAAACAGCACATTTCATCCCGGATGTCTACGCCAGTTGGCAGACGTGCCAATTTGCGGCAAGAGCAAGTTGCTGGCTTTCTTGCAATGTCCGTCATCACAATGCGATGCTGCTTGCGACAGTTTTGAGACAATTTTTGCCGCAAGCGGCAAAGGATGAGGCATGAGGAATTTTGACCAGCCGGGAAAATCAGTGGCCCTGGGCACCAACGGCATGGCGGCAACCTCCTCGCCGCTTGCAACCTTTGCGGCCATTGATGTGCTGCGCGCCGGCGGCAATGCGGTTGATGCGGCCGTTACCGCCTCCGCCGTTCTCTGCCTCACCGAACCCCACATGACCGGCATCGGCGGCGATTGTTTCGCCCTCATCGGCAAGCCCAATGGCGCCGTGCTGGGCCTCAATGGCTCCGGGCGCTCCAGCGCCAGGGCCGATGCCGGCTGGCTGAAAGCCTCGGGCCTCACGGAAATCGCCCCGCACAGCGTTCACGCCGTCACCGTGCCCGGCGCCGTCGATGCCTGGGACCGGCTTTTGCAACAGGAAGGCACCATGACGCTGGGCGAGGCGCTGAAGCCCGCCATCAAGCTGGCTGAGAAGGGCGTGCCGACCACGCCGCGCGTGGCACGGGACTGGCCCGAGAGTGAAGCCATGCTTGCCGCCGACGAGGGCGGTGCAAAGCATTATCTGAAAGATGGCCGCAGTCCCCGCGAAGGCGAGGTCATGGCCTATCCCGTGCTGGCCAAAACCCTGAAAACGATTGCCAGGAAAGGCCGCGCCGGATTTTACGAGGGCGAAATCGCTTTTGAAATCATCAGGCACCTGGCCGCCCGCGGTGGGCTGCTCACCGCCGAAGATTTTGCTGAAACCAAAGCAACCTGGGTAAAGCCCATCGCCACCCGCTTTGCCGGCCATGACATTCTTGAAATCCCGCCCAACGGCCAGGGCCTCACGGTTCTCATCGCCCTCAACATCCTGCAGCATTTCGGCCTCAAGCGCTTTGAGCCGGAAAGCCCCGAGCGCCGCCATCTTGAAATCGAAGCGGTGAAACTCGCCTGGATCCTGCGCAACCGCCATATCGCCGATCCCGATTTCGCGGAAATTCCCGTAGGAGAACTTCTGAGTGAAGAAACCTCCCAAAGGCTAGCAAGCCTGATTGACCTGAACCACAGCAGCGATGCCGAAGTTACTCTTCCCGGTTCCGATACGGTTTACCTGACGGTTGTCGACAAGAGCCGCCTCAGCGTCTCCTTCATCAATTCCGTCTATTGGGATTTTGGTTCCGGCATTGTCACACCGAAGTCTGGCATCACGCTGCAGAACCGGGGAAGAGGGTTCGTCACGCAGGCAGGCCATCCCAATTGCATCGGCCCTGCCAAGCGCCCCTTGCACACCATCATTCCGGCCATGGTCAGCAAAGACGGCAAGATCGACATGAGCTTTGGCGTCATGGGCGGCGATTTCCAGCCCATGGGCCACATCAATGTGCTGGTGAACCGCTATGTCTATGGCATGGACCCGCAGGCCGCCTTGGATTTCCCCCGCCTCATGCCGCAAGGCGGCAATGTGCTGACGGAAACCACGGTTCCCGCCGCAGTGCGCGCCGCCCTCGCCGCGAAAGGCCACCGCATCATGCCTGCCAGCGAACCCCTGGGCGGCGGACAAGCCATTGCCATCGATCACGTGCGAGGCCTGCTGATCGGCGGCTCGGACCATCGCAAGGATGGTTTTGCCCTGGGTTTTTAGCGGGTTCTTCCAAATAGTTACCGGCAAATTAATCACAGATTTTTTGTTCTTGTTTACGATTGCTCGGCTAGTTTGCCAGCGTGAATTTTGCGTAAGCTCTTGGAGGGCACTTGAGCACCGAAGACCCCATCGAAAGGGCATTTACCTTCAGGACTGAAGAGTTTACCGGTCCGCAAGGCACGCCGGCGGACCCTCCTGCCCCCCGTTTTACCGAGATTAGTGACGCTTCCGTCCTGCAGAACATCCAGCGCGCCGTCGAGGCCGTAGGCGAAGCCACTTATCACTGGATCACCGAAACTGACGCCATCGCCTGGAGCCCCAACATGGAGGCGGTCATCGGCTGCCAGCCCGAAGCAGCAGGCACCGGCCGGGCCTATGCCAATCTCCTCGATGGCGACAACATCACCAGCCGCTATGACACGGTCATGCGCAGCCACGCCGTCGATGAAGGTGATGGTGTTGCCTTCCAGATCGAATATCTTTTCCGCCCCGATGGCCGCACCGGCCGCCGCGCCGTTTGGCTGGAAGACCGCGGCAAGTGGTTTGTCGGAAGGAACGGCAGGCCGGCCGAAGTGTTCGGAACCATCCGCCGCATTGATGACCGCCACAGCCGCGATCAGCACCTGAGCTTTCTCGGCAACTGCGATCCGCTCACCGGCCTGATGAACCGCGGCCGCCTCGCCGAGGCGCTCGGCGAAACTCTCTCGACCGCCAACCGCGAACAGAGCAATTGCGCCTTCCTCATCGCCGCCGTGAACAATCTGCCCGTCGTCAATGAAGCCTATGGCTTTGAAGTGGCCGATGAAGTGATCGTCGCCTTGAGCCGCCGCTTGCGCCAGGTGGTGCGCACCGGCGATGCCATCGCCCGCTATTCCGGCAGCAAGTTCGGCATCATCCTGAACAACTGCCAGGAAGAGGAATTGCAGATCGCCATCGACCGTTTCATTAACATCGCCCGTGAAAGCGTCATTGAAACCGAACACGGGCCCGTATGGGTCATGCTCTCGGTCGGGGCCGTTGTTGTTCCCAAATATGCCCCCGATGCCAATATCGCCATGGCCCGTGCCGAAGAGGCGCTGGCCGAAGCAAGGCGCCTACCGTCCGATGGTTCTGCCATATACCGCCCCTCGTCAAAGCGCGTGGCCGAACGCGGGCTGAATGCCAGGTGTGCCACCGAGATCGTGAAATGCCTCAAGGAAGACCAGTTCAAGCTCGGCTTCCAGCCCATCGTCAGCGCCGCCACCCGCGATGTGGTCATGCACGAGGCGCTGCTGCGCATGAATGATGGAAACGGCGCGTTGATTACCGGGGCCCATCTCATTCCGGTTGCCGAAAAGCTGGGCCTCGTGCGCCTCATCGACCGGGCCGTGGCCCAGATGACCATTGCAACCCTGCATAATTATCCCCAGGCCCAACTGGCCATGAATGTTTCTGGCTCGACCGCCACCGATCCGCGCTGGTTTAACCAGCTGACCGAAATCATCGCCGCCAATCGCTCCGTGGCAGACCGCCTCACCGTGGAGCTCACCGAAACCATTGCCCTCGGCGATCTCAAGGAAACCTTCAGCTTCGTGGAAGCGCTCCGTAACATCGGTTGCAGCGTCGCCATCGATGATTTCGGCGCGGGCTTTACCTCGTTCCGCAACCTGCGCGATCTGCCGGTCAATATCGTGAAACTCGACGGTTCCTTCTGCCGCGACCTCAAGCATAATGCCGCCAACCAGTATCTGGTGCGCACCCTCATTGATCTCACCCACAAGTTCGACCTGAAAACTATTGCCGAATGGGTGGAAACCCCGGAGGACGCCGAGATCCTGAAGGATTCCAATGTCGATCTCATGCAGGGAAATCTTTTCGGCGAAGTGGTCGTGGGCCTGCCCTGGGCTCCTAGGAAAGAGCGTGGCTTTACGAATCTCGAAACGGTCGATCATGTCTCCGCCGTCGCGGAAGAGGCAAAGATAATCATTCAGAATCCCTTAAGCACGCCGCCATCGCTGAATGAAGCAGCCGGAATGCCCGACAGCGCCGAATTGGAAGAAGGCCTGTCCCGTCTCAAACTGGCCATCAAGGCCCTCGACGACCAGTTCCGCAGTGCAACCGTTTTCACCGACGAAGAGCCGCTGGCCGAAGCCGGTTAGGGTTTACGAACTTGACCTCTCCATGGTCGGGCTTGACCCGACCACCCGGACTGAATGGTTGCCACGAAGGGCGACAATGGTGAGAATGAGTGTTTGCTCCCAACATCTTTCACTGGACGATCCTCCTGATTCCTGAGAAAACCTTCTATCCCTTTGCAACCAGGAGCCCTCCCATGAATAAGCCCCATAATCCCGTTTCCGCCCAGAACGCGGCCTTCGCCCGGGCCCAGCAATTCATGTCGGCCTCGCCGGTTCCCTCCATTTCAACCGAGCTTCTCTCCACCGCCGATGGCGAGTTAAACCGCGAACTCAACAATTTCCTTTTCAGCCCGGCGGCAAATCCCACGCTCCTCAAGGGCAAGAAGATCTCCATCTGCTGCACCAATGGCGTGGAGGAAGTAGAAATCCTCGGCTCCATGCGCTGGCTCGCCGAGCATGGCGCAACGGTTCACATCGTGGCCCCGCGCATCGGCGAATTTCCGCCAAGCCTCGGCCTGCGCTTTCCGGAAATTGCGAAGACCCACGTACTCGCCATCCGCCTGATGGAAAATGCCGGCTGGCTGAAAATCGATTGCTATCTTGATGAAGCGAAGGTTGCCGACTACGACGCGGTGATCCTGCCTGGCGGCTGCTGGAATCCGGATTTCCTCCGCGCCGACAAAGACGCGCAGAATTTCACCCGCGACATGCACGCCGCCGGCAAGCCCACCTGCGGCATCTGCCACGGCCCCTGGGTCATGGTCAGCGCCAAGATGCTCAAAGGCAAGAAGGCCACCGCCGTGTGGAACATCCAGATCGATCTGGAAAACGCCGGCGCTACAGTGATCGACGAACCCTGCGTCGTCGACGGCAACCTCATCACCGCCAGATTCCCCTACGACCTCCCGCGCATGATCGACGCGCTGGTGAAGCAGTTGGTGGCGGCTTAAGCATACAGCGCTCAAGAGGCTTGCGACGTGAGTTGTTGCAGACAAATAATCTCCAGTTCGGAACCGTTGCGTTAGAAAATGTATCATTTTATTCCTTGACACATAAATTCCTATATGCTAGGCGTTTTGTGTCCATCCCGGAAGGGGTCCTGGTCGCGACGGTGGCTTTGATGGGGTGGACGTGGCGCCTGCGGGTTTGGTGAGTCGAATACTGGATTCCCGGGAGTTTCCGGCAAGTTCCGCGGGCATTATGACCTGCGCGCCGAATGGCAGTTAGGCAGTCTGAAAAGACAGGGCCGAAATACGAACCGGAAGCCGAAATCGCCGCAAAAGCGTGGGCGCAGTTTGCGTCAACCGCCGGACGTCACGACCGGCATTTTCGCGTAGGCTGCGTTCACGCAACCCTTCGCTTGCCTAACCCCGGAAACGGCATAACCGTTTCCACCCCCGGCGAAGCCGTGGGCGAAGCTTTGCCCGACGCTGATTGAAAATTGAATATGAAGATACGGACAGGATCAACTCTTCGACAGTGTGTTGATCTTTTCCTGCATCGCCGTGAGTTGGTCCTTCATCGCCTGAAGGTCATCCTTGGAAGGGGACTGCGCTGGAGCGGCATTTGGCTTGGGCGATGCTGCTCCCGCGACCGGGTTCATCGCCATCGCCGCGAAAGGATTGAACAGCTTCATCGCATCGCTGAACATCGCCATGTTGCGCTTGGCGTGCTCTTCCATGTTCTTGAACGGCTCGCCGGTAAAGGCCCCCAGCATCTGCTCGCGGATCTTGTCGTGTTCCTTGGTCAGGTTCTCCAGCGAGAATTCCAGGTAGCCCGGAACCAGCGTCTGCATGCTGTCGCCATAATAGCGGATGAGCTGGCGCAAAAAATTAATGGGCAGCAGGTTGGTGCCCTTGTTTTCTTCTTCGAAGATGATCTGGGTCAGAACCGAGCGGGTGATTTCCTCGCCGGTCTTGGCATCATAGACCACAAAATCCGTGCCCGACTTCACCATGGCTGAAAGGTCGTCAAGGGTCACATAGGTGCTTGTCGCGGTATTGTACAGTCGGCGGTTCGCGTATTTCTTGATCACGACCGCGGTCTTGGGCGCCGTTTTTTCGTCACTCACTGTTCACACTCCTCCACTGCGGACCGTCACCGATTGTCCCCCAAGGTGCCTTGCCCGCAGTGCAAAAACTTGCGCCCCGCAATGCACAATTGCAAGTGCAAAAAACTATCGCCTCCTGTGTTTCAAATGCTATGACTAACGGAATATTCCCCATCCCGCCTTCAGGAGTAAGCCCGTGGCAGCCCCATCTTCCCAAGACATCGTTATCGTTTCCGCCGCCCGCACCCCGGTTGGCTCTTTCAATGGAGCCTTGAGTTCGGTTGCCGCATCCTTCCTCGGCACCGTGGCCCTGAAGGCCGCCATGGAGCGTGCCAAGGTTTCCCCCGACGAAGTGAATGAAGTCATTCTGGGCCAGGTCTTGACCGCGGCCCAGGGCCAGAACCCGGCCCGCCAGGCCGCCATACATGCCGGCATTCCAAACTCCGCCACCGCCTGGGGCCTGAACCAGGTCTGCGGCTCGGGGCTTCGCGCCGTGGCCCTTGGCATACAGCAGATCCAGTCGGGAAGTGCGGCGATCGTGGCCGCCGGCGGCCAGGAATCCATGAGCAAGTCAACCCATGCCGCCCATCTCCGCGATGGCGTGAAAATGGGTGATTGGAATTTCATCGACACCATGATCAAGGATGGCCTGTGGGATGCCTTCAATGGTTATCACATGGGCAACACCGCCGAGAATGTCGCCAGGCAATGGCAGATCACCCGTGAGATGCAGGATGCTTTTGCCGTTGCTTCGCAGAACAAGGCCGAAGCAGCGCAGGCCGCAGGCAAGTTCAAGGATGAGATTTGCGCCGTGACCATTGCCGGCCGCAAGGGCGATGTGATTGTTTCCGACGATGAATATATCAAGAAGGGCGTCACCCTCGACAGTGTCACCAAGCTCAAGTCCGCCTTCATGAAGGACGGCACCGTGACTGCCGCCAATGCCTCCGGCATCAATGATGGCGCCGCCGTTCTTATTCTGATGAGTGCGGCGGAAGCAGCAAAGCGCGGCCTCACGCCATTGGCCCGCATCGCGTCATGGGCCACCGCCGGCGTTGATCCCGCCGTCATGGGATCAGGCCCCATCCCCGCCTCGCAAGCCGCCTTGAAGAAAGCCGGCTGGAAGGCCGCCGACCTCGATCTCGTCGAAGCCAATGAAGCCTTCGCCGCGCAGGCCTGCGCCGTCAACAAGGACATGGGCTGGAACCCGGATATCGTGAACGTGAATGGCGGCGCCATCGCCATCGGCCATCCCATCGGCGCCTCGGGTGCCCGCGTGCTCACCACGCTGCTCCACGAAATGCAGAAGCGCAAAGCCAAGAAGGGCTTGACCACCCTGTGCATCGGCGGCGGCATGGGCATTGCCATGTGTGTGGAAAACTAAGGGGGCATGATGGGCAGGGTAGTAGTCGTCACTGGTGGCAGCCGCGGCATCGGGGCCGCCGTTTCAAAAGCGCTGAAAGCGGCGGGTTACAAGGTGGCCGCCACTTACGCCGGCAATGACGCAGCCGCCAACGCTTTCAAAAGCGAAACCGGGATTCCGGTCTACAAATGGGACGTCTCCAACACCGAAGCCTGCGCCGCCGGACTGAAAAAAGTGGCGGAAGATCTGGGGCCTGTCGAAGTGCTGGTAAACAATGCCGGCATCACCCGTGACGCCATGTTCCACAAGATGACGGCCCAGCAATGGAACGAAGTCATCGGCACCAATCTCACCGCCCTCTTCAATATGACCCAGCCCCTCTGGGGCGGCATGCGCGACCGGAATTTCGGCCGGGTGATTTGCATCTCCTCCATCAATGGCCAGAAGGGCCAGATGGGCCAAACCAATTATGCGGCCGCGAAAGCCGGTGAAATTGGTTTCGTAAAATCCCTCGCCCAGGAAGGGGCCGCCAAGGGCATCACTGTTAACGCCATCTGCCCCGGTTATATCGGCACCGAAATGGTCCGCGCCATTCCGCAAGAGGTTTTGGATAAACGCATTCTGCCGCTCATCCCCGTGGGCCGCCTTGGCGAACCGGAAGAAATTGCCCGCTGCGTCGTCTTTCTCGCTGCCGATGAAGCGGGCTTCATCACCGGCTCAACCCTGTCCGCCAACGGCGGCCAGTACATGATCTAGCATTAATGCAGCTTACCGCCACGAACCTGGCTTGCGAGCGCGGCGGCAGGACAGTTTTCAGCAATCAGAACTTCACCCTCGGCAGCGGCGAACTTTTGCAGCTCACCGGAGCCAATGGGACCGGCAAATCATCGCTGCTCCGCCTTCTCGCAAACCTCGGCGAACCCAGCCATGGCAAAATATCGCTCGATGGCGGTGCGCCTGATTTGACCCCGGGCCAGCAGGCCCACTACATCGCCCATAGTGATGCCAGCAAATCCGCCCTGACCGTCACCGAGAACCTGAAATTCTGGCGTGACTTCATGGGGGGCGGCGAGCTTCAACGCGCCTTGGAAGCGGTCAATCTATCTGCCTTGGCCGATTATCCCGTGGCTCTTTTGTCCGCCGGACAGAAACGCCGCCTGGCCCTTGCAAGACTGGCCCTCGTCCCCCGCGCCATTTGGCTGCTTGATGAACCCAGCGTCGGCTTGGATGAAGCCTCACAAAAATTGCTGGTCGCTCTTGTAAATGGTCATCTCAAAGCCGGCGGACTTGTCGTCGCCGCAACCCATGTTCCACTTGGCGTTAAGGCAAACAAAAATCTTCATCTCGATGGCAAGGCGCAGGCATGACATTGCTCTTGGCCCTTCTCCGCCGCGATCTCATCCTTGCCGCCCGCCAGGGCGGAGGCGCAGGAACCGCCCTGGGCTTTTTTCTGACGGTCCTTGTGTTGCTCCCCATCGGCATAGGCCCCGATCAGGCCACCCTGCAGCGCCTCGCCCCCGGCATTCTCTGGATCACCCTGCTGCTCTCCGTGCTGCTTTCCGCCGACCGCATCTTTCAGCAGGATTTCGAGGACGGCTCGCTGGAGGTCATGGCCATGGCCCCGCCCTCCCTTGAACTCGTGGCCCTCACCAAGGCCGTTGCCCATTGGCTCTCCACCAGCTTGCCGCTTAGCATCGCAGCACCCTTTCTCGGCATCCTGCTGAACCTGAGAACCGAGATCATCTGGCCCCTGACGCTCGCCATGGTTCTGGGCTCCTTTGCCCTTTCGCTTCTCGCCAGCATCGGTGCATCCCTGACTCTCAACATCCGCCGCGGCGGCTTGCTCATCTCGATCTTGGTTTTGCCGCTTTATGTGCCCATCCTCGTCTTCGGCATATCGGCCACAACCGGAAACCCTGAGATAATCATGCCTTCCCTTCTCATCCTGGCCGCCGTCACCTTGGCAAGCCTTGTGCTTGTCCCCATCGCCGCCGCTGCGGCGCTACGCGCCTATCTCAAGTGATTCAGTTTTCGTAGAATAAGACATGCAGCAATTCGCCAACCCAACCCGTTTCCTGAGCCTGGCCAACAAGGCGCTGCCCACGATCTGGGCCGTGACCGTTGTGCTCTTTGCCATCGGTCTCTATGGCGCACTAATCGGCGCACCGCCCGATTACCAGCAGGGTGAAACCGTGCGCATCATGTTTGTCCATGTGCCCGCCGCCTGGCTTGCTATGTTGGTCTATAGTGTCATGGCGCTCGCCAGTGCCATCGCCATCATCTTCCGCCATCCCCTGGCCGATGTGGCTGCAAAGACCGCCGCACCCATCGGCGCAGTTTTTTGTTTTCTCGCCCTTGCCACCGGCTCCCTCTGGGGCAAGCCCATGTGGGGCGCCTGGTGGGTATGGGACGCAAGGCTCACCTCCATGTTTGTACTTTTTCTTCTGTATGTGGGTTACATCGCAATCTGGCAGGCGATTGAAGAACCAAGCCGCGCCGCGATGATTGCCCGCATCGTCGCCATTGTCGGCTTCATCAACATCCCCATCATCAAGTTTTCCGTCGACTGGTGGAACACCCTGCACCAGCCGGCCAGCGTACTTAGAATGGACGGGTCCACCATCGATTGGTCGATACGCTGGCCCCTGCTGGTATTGGGCCTGGCCTATACCATTCTTTTCCTCGCCCTCCATCTCACCTCCATGCGAAGTGAAATCACCGCGCGAAAATTGCGCAATCTCCAGATTGCCCGAAGCGGAGAGGCGTGATGGATTGGAACGCCGATCATGCCGGCTTCGTCATCGCCGCCTATGCCTTGAGCCTCGCATTTATCGCGGGCCTTATCATTTACATATTCAACCGCGATGCCCGAACCAGGAAACGGCTCGCGCAATTTGAGAAACCCAAAAAGTGACATCCGAATCACCACGGCGGCGGCTTGCCCTGGCGCTTCTGCCCATTGTGATCTTTGCTGGCCTCGCCCTGGTGTTCTGGAAAGGCCTGTCCGGCGATCCCTCGAACCTGCCCTCCGCCCTGATAGGCAAGCCCGCACCGGACTTTTCCCTCTCGGCACTCGAAGGTTCAAATATCCCCGGCCTAACCTCCGCTGATCTCAGGAACGGCGATGTCTCCGTGGTGAATATCTGGGCCTCGTGGTGCGGGCCATGCCGGCTCGAGCATCCCATACTCATGGAGCTTTCCAAGAAAACGGACATCCACCTCTACGGCATCAACAACAAGGACAAGGCCGAAAATGCCAGGCGCTTCCTCGGCACCTTGGGCCAGCCCTTCGCCGCCATCGGCGCCGACACCAACGGACGCACCACAATTGACTGGGGAAGCTACGGCGTGCCCGAAACGTTCATCGTCGATGGCAAGGGCATCATTCGCTTCAAATGGATCGGCCCACTATCACCGGAAATCATGGCCGGGACTTTTGCAGGTGAAATCGAAAAGGCCAAACAGCCTCTCCCCTGATCAGCGGCCTTTGCGCGGCCGGATCTTCCGCACCGGCTTTTCCGGTTCCTTGTCTTCCACCTTGTCCATTTCGGCGGCCAGGCCCGTAAGGCATTCCAGAAGTGTCTTGCGGTCCGAGTTCGGCAAGATGGCCAGAAGCTGGCGGTCTACTTCCTCGGCTCCCGATTGCGCCTGCTTCAGCATTTTCTTGCCGATGGGCGTAAGCCGGATGGCATTAGTCCGGGCATCGTCCTTGGTGCGGCGGCGCTGCACATAGCCCTGCGCCATGAGGCGCGCCACAAGGTCGGCCAGCGTCGAGCGGTCGATGCCGGTCATCTTCACCAGTTCCGTCTGGCTGCGCCCCTCGTGGGCGTCGGCCGCCAACAATACCGTGAACTGACGATGTGTCAGGCCGGTCTTTCCCGTCTCGCTCATGTAAAGATGGATGGAGTATTGCACTGCCCGCTTCAACAAATGCGATAGTGATCGCGACAGTTGCTTCACGTCCCTGTTGCCGCTCATTGGCCCCTACTCCTGCGCCGGGGAATCAAACGGATTTTGACCCCTGCTGTGTTGCTTGCCCCATTGCTTTCCGCCTGTCGCGTCATCCCCTGCCCCTGCAATGATGACTGCGCCCTGCATCCAGAAAGCCGGTGAGTCCTAGCGTTTCAATTCCGAAGCGGCAAGCAAAAAAGCACGCACCGGCCACACTGCAAAACACCTAAAATCATCCGGACACGGATTACAACTCTTGACTTCTGAAAATCGGCCGGTCAAGCAGACGGCGCGTCCGGCTTTGACGCCTCGTCTTCGATCATGTGCTTGGCCATGAAGGGGGCGTTCGCAAGTGCGAATACGAGCGTCAGGCCGAGCAGACCGAACACCTTGAAGTTGACCCACGTGTCAGTGCTGACATTGCGCCAAATCAATTCATTGAGGGCCGCCACGACCAGGAAGAATATCCCCCAGCGCAGGGTAAGTACGCGCCACGCCTCGTTTGGCAGATTGACCGCTTCGCCCACCACATATTTTATGAAAAGCTTGCCATAGTAGAGCCCGCCGAGAAGCAGCGCGCCGAAGAACACGTTGATCAGAGTCACCTTCACCTTGATGAAGGTGTCGTCATGCATCCAGATTGTAAGGCCGCCAAAGATGCCGACAAAAATGGCACTGAACAGCGGAACCTTGGCAATCTTTCGCGTGAACATCCAGGAGGCGGCAAGCGCCACGGCTGTCGCCACCATGAAAATGCCCGTGCCCCAGAACACCCCGCCTTTCCAGTTGCCGATGAAGAAGGCAAGCAGCGGGCCCATCTCGATGAGGAATTTGGGAAGTGGTTTCATGTCTGGGCTATTCCTGAAATGGCGCGGGCAAAAGCGTCCGCGTCGAAGGGTTGAAGGTCATCAATGGTCTCGCCGACGCCAATGGCGTGGATGGGCAGGGCAAATTTTTCGGCGATTGCGACAAGGATACCACCCCGCGCCGTGCCATCAAGCTTGGTCATGATCAGGCCGGTAACGCCCGCCACCTTGGTGAAGACCTCAGCCTGCGCTATGGCGTTCTGCCCCGTTGTGGCGTCAAGAATCAGCAGCACCGCATGGGGTGCCGTCTCGTCCTGCTTCTTGACCACCCGCACGATCTTGTCGAGCTCGTCCATGAGATAGGCCTTGTTCTGCAATCGCCCGGCCGTATCGATGAACAGGATATCCGTGCCGTCTTCCCGCGCGGCTTGCATCGCATCATAGGCCAGTCCCGAAGAATCAGAGCCCGTTGGCCGCGACAGGGTCTTGGCCCCGATACGCTCGCCCCAGATGGTGAGCTGCTCGATGGCCGCAGCGCGGAACGTGTCGCAGGCGGCAAACATCACCTTGAAGCCTTCGCCCGTGGCGATGGCCCCGAGCTTGCCGATGGTCGTGGTCTTGCCGGCCCCGTTGACGCCAACCACCAGAACGACGAAAGGCTTCTCGCTGCCGAAATTGAACGGCACCTCAACCGGCTTCAATACCCTGGCCACCTCTTCAGCCAGAATGCGTTTCACTTCCTCAGGCTCGATTTCCTTGTCATAGCGTCCGGCCGACACGGCCTTGATGATTCGCTCCGAAACCGCAATGCCGAGATCCGCCTGGATCAGCACGTCTTCCAGTTCTTCCAGCGTCGTTGCATCCAGCTTGCGCTTGGTGAAAATATAAGTGATCGACGAGGTGATCGATTTGGAAGACTTGGACAGGCCCTGCGTAAGTCGCGACAGCCAGCCCTTCGCTTGAACCGGCTCCGGTTCAAGTGCCACAGGAACAATCACGGGAGCGGGCGCAGGAGCTTCTTCGGCAACCGGCGGCGGCACAGCAACTTCGATACTTGGAATCGGGGCTTCGACTTCAATTTTTTTTTGCGGAACTGGCGGTGGAGGCAGAACGGTCCTTTTAGGCTCCGGCCTGACTGGCTCCGGCTTCTTCGTTTCGACCTTTTTGGGTTCTGGCTTTCCCGGCTCAACTTTCTTGACTTCGACTTTTTTAAGTTCAGCCTTCTTCGGCCCAGGCTTCTTGGTCTCAACCTTCTTCGGCTCCGATTTCTTCAGCTCCGGCTTCACCGGCTCAAGCTTTTTGACTTCAACTTTCTTAGGTTCAGCCTTCTTCGGTTCAGGTTTCTTGGCCTCAACCTTTTTCGGATCCGGCTTTGCCTTAGGCTTGGGTTCTGTTTTTTTCGGTTCAGGCGCAGCCTTTGCCGTGGGTTCAATCCGGATGGGTTCGGGTTTTACCTCTGCCTTTACTGGCTCCGGAATCACGTCGACAATAACTGGCACTGGCGCTTCAAGCTGTTCCACGGCAGGTGGAAGCGGTGGCGCCTCTTCCGTCTTGCCGACAATCCGGTTGAAAAGCTTCTTGAAGAACCCGCTCATGCGCCAAGCCTTGCTTCGAGATAGGTACCACTGGCACCAGTAACATGCGCCTTGACGATGGCCCCAAGCGAAAGGCTTTGCGCGAATTTGACCTGGGCGAATTGCTCATTGCGGCCTGAATTCAGGGTCTCGACGAGCACCCGTTGCGTGGCCCCGATGCAATTGTTGAGGAAGCGGAACAATCGCTCTTCGCCCTTTGCGCGCAAACGCTGCGCCCGCTCCTTAATCACCAGCTTGTCCAGTTGCGGCATGCGCGCTGCAGGCGTCTCCGGCCGTGGCGAAAACGGAAAGACATGCAAATAAGTAAGGCCGCACTCATCGACGATCTTCAGCGAGTTTTCGAACATCGCCTCCGATTCCGTCGGAAAGCCCGCGATGATGTCAGCCCCGAACACCATGTCGGGACGGCGCGATTTCAGCTCTTGGCAAAACGCGATGGAATCTTCCCTTGCGTGCCGCCGTTTCATCCGTTTCAAAATCATGTTGTCGCCGGACTGCAGCGACAAATGAATATGCGGCATCAGGCGAACCGCTCCCGCCATCACGTCCATCAATTCCGGATCGGCTTCAGTGAAATCAATCGACGAAAGCCGCAGGCGCTTGAGATCGGGAACATCCTTCAAAATGCGACTGACCAGAGCGCCAAGTTTCGGCGCACCTTCAAGATCAGCGCCCCACGAGGTGATATCAACCCCGGACAAAACAACTTCCGCATAGCCATTGGCCACCAGCCGGCGCACCTGCTCAACGGCCTCGTGAATCTGTACCGAGCGTGAATTGCCGCGCCCGAAAGGAATGATGCAAAACGAGCAGCGATGGTCGCAGCCATTCTGCACCTGCACGAAAGCCCGCGTGCGTTCCGTCAGACCCTCAATCATGTGCAAATGATTTTTGCGCGGACTCATGATCTCGCTCACCCGCACCCTGTCATTGGCGCCAGGCAGCCAGTTGTGCGGCTGCAGTTTTTCTTCGTTGCCCAGCACCATGGCAACTTCCGGCATGGCAGCGAACATTTCGGGCGTCGTCTGCGCCGCGCAGCCCGTGACGATGATCCTTGCGTCTGGCCTGTCCTTGTGCGCTTTGCGGATGGCTTGGCGCGCCTGCCGCGTGGCTTCTGCCGTCACCGCGCAGGTGTTGAAGACGATCGCATCCTTCAGTCCAGCTTTCGCCGCATGGCCGCGCATCACTTCCGACTCGTAGGTATTGAGCCTGCAGCCAAAGGTGACGAATTCGGTTTCACTCATGCGGCCAACTCGACCGGCAGCACGCCGTCAAATTCATAGGCCACCGGCCCGGTCATCAGCACATGGTCGTCACTCTCGCGCCATTCCATGAAGAGATCGCCGCCCGGCAAGGTGATCCGGCATTTCCGGTCGATGATCTTGATCCGCGCGCCCGCAGCCATAGTGGCACAAGCCGCCGTGCCGCAAGCCTTGGTGAGGCCGGCGGCGCGCTCCCATACCTTCAGTGTCACATGATCCCGCGCATCAATCCGCGCCAGCGAGATATTCGCCCGCTCCGGAAATAGGTGGTGATGCTCCAGCATGGGGCCAACCTTGGAAAGATCAACCACGTCCAGATCATCAACCCAGAAAATGCAATGCGGATTGCCCACATTCACCACCGATGGGGAATGGATGAGCGGCGCATCGATGGGGCCGACCTGCAATTCGATGTGACGCGTGTCGTGGAAGGGTTCGGACAGCGGAATGTCCTTCCAGTCAAAGCGAGGCACGCCATTATCGACTGTCACCAGCTTGTCGCCGGCCTTCCGCACCACCAGGAAGCCGCCCAGCGTATCGATGGTGGCAGAAGTCGTCTTGTTTTCGTCAAAAAGCATATCGGCAATGCAGCGCGAGGCGTTGCCGCAGCTTTCAACCTGGCCGCCGCCGCTGTTCCACACCAGCATGCGTATATCGGCAATATCGGATTTCTGCAGGATGATGATCTGGTCGCAGCCGATGCCTGTCTTGCGGTCGGCGATGGCCCTGGCCCGTGCGTCATCCATAGAAACGGCGCGCGCCCGCCCGTCAAGCACGACAAAATCATTGCCGAGCCCGTTCATCTTACGGAAAGGAAGTGCCTCAGTTCCGGTCATGCGCGCCTTATATGTGAAATTGCCTCCCAAAAGCTAGGGCGCAGCCCCAGGTCGTAAATCAGATACTAAAGTAATTACTTGACTATTGATCGAATTCACTATTAGTTAAGCAAATGCTTAACCATTCATCAGACCTCGACAACATTTTCCAGGCGCTTGCCGACCCCACACGGCGCGCCATTGTCGAGCAATTGGGATCAGGCCCGAAATCCGTAAGCGAGATCGCACTGCCTTTGGATATGACGCTCGCCGCCGTCGTCCAGCATGTGCAGCTCCTCTAAAATTGCCATCTCATCACAACGCAAAAGCAGGGCCGCGTGCGCACCTGCCGCATCAAGCCTGAGACTCTCAAAATCCTTGAAGGCTGGCTGAACCAGCGCCGCCGCCAGTGGGAACAGCATTTTGACCGCCTCGCCGCTGTGCTCGACGAACAATCACCGAAAAGGAAAAAGCCATGACAACCACCTCACCCACTTCCGGCTCCTTCACCATTAACCGCAATTTCAATCATCCAACTGAAAAAGTTTTCAAAGCGTTCAGAGATCCCGCCACCAAGGCAAAGTGGTTCACCGGGCCAAAAGGCGGCGATGCGCTGGAACGCATCATCGAAGTCAAAACTGGGGGCGCGGAAGTCCTCAAATTCAAACATCCCTCCGGCATGATCACCCATTTTATCGCGAAATATCATGCGGTGGAGAAGGGCAAACGGATCGTCTATTCCTATGACCTGATGATCGACGGCAAGCATCATTCCACCTCCCTGGCCGTGGTCGAATTCATGCCGGCTGGCAAAAACACTGCCATTATCTTCACCGAGCATGTTGCCTGGCATGACGGTTGCAAACAAAGAAATCATCCGAAAGATCAATCGGGGTTTCGAGACCGATGACGTGGAGGCCATTCTCTCTTGCCTCGCAGACGACGTCTGCTGGGATATGGCCGGGTACTTCACCGCCATCGACAAGGAGGAATTCCGCAAGCAAATTCACAATGAAGCCTTTGTCGGCACGCCCAAGATAACCATCGTCAACGAAATCGCCGAGGGCGATTATGTGGCCGTTGAGGGCCGCGTTGAATCAAGAATGAAGACCGGTGTTCTGTTCGAGGCGGTATTTCACAACACCTACCGCCTGGAGAACCGGAAAGTGAAGGCCATGACTTCCTATGTGGTTCCAATCATGCTTTGATGACAGTACATTTTTCATACTAGCCGATAACCCCCGGGCCATGCTCAACAGGGTCCATGAGCACAAAATCCCGCATCAATCCCTGGGTCGTAGTCTGGCTGTGTTTTGCCGCACTTTCCATCGTTTCATCCGCCCGCCAGTCGGTTTCAATTATGACCAACGAATGGGTGCAAACCTTGGGCTGGTCCAAGACATTTGTTGGCTCAGGCCAAGCGGTGGCATTTATTGTCATAGCTGTCGCTTCCCCGATCACGGGCAATTTGGCCGACCGTCATGGCGTACGCGCCCTGCTCGCGGGAGGCCTGGTGGTTGTAGCCGCAGGCCTTGGCCTTTTCGCCGCCTACCCACTGGCCGCCTTTTACATCATGGGCTATGGCGTGATCGGCGGCGTGGGCATCGCCACCGCAAACTATCATGTCATGTCTGCCGCCATTGCGCAGCTTTTCAAAGAGAAACGCGGGCTGGCCATAGGCATCGCGGATTCAGGCAGCACCGCCGGGCAGTTCATCACCGTGCCAATTCTGACAGCCTGCCTTGCGTATTTTTCGTGGCGCTGGAGCATCATGGCACTTGCTGTCTCCTGCCTGGCCATGGCGGCTTGCATCTGGGTGATCATGAAGCCAACCAAGGAAGAAGCGGCCCGCCAATTGGCGGAAGTATCCCACCAACCGTTGTGGGACCGGCTGAAATTTCTCCTCACCAATCCAACATTCCACATTCTCTATTGGAGCTTTTTCATCTGCGGCATCACCACAACCGGCGCAATTGAGACCCACTTCCTGCCCTATGCTGCTTTCTGCGGCTTCCCGCCCGTGCCGGCGTCGGGCATCTATGGCCTGACCGCAGCCATCAATTTCGGCGGCATGATGCTGTCGGGCTATCTCACCGACAAGATGAACCGCCCCCTGCTCCTGGGCTCCATCTATCTCGTGCGCTCGCTCTCCTTCATCGTGCTGATGAACGTGGGAACCAGCTATGAAATGATGTTCCTCTTCGCCGTCATCTACGGCATCTTCGATTATTCCACCGTGCCGCCCACCGCCAGCCTCGTCGCATCGCACTTGGGCCTGAAGATCATGGGCCTCGCCCTGGGACTCATATCCGGTGGCCACGCGTTAGGCGGAGCCGTAGGCGCCTTTCTCGGCGGCTACCTCTTCGACCTCTTCGCAAGGTACACGGAAATGTGGTGGGTCGCATTTGGAACGGCAATCCTGGCAGGCTTGATGGTCTTCATGCTGCGCGAGAATAGATCAGAGCGCGGGGTTCTGGCAGCGGCACACTAGCTACGGGCTCTCATGGTGGTCTCGTTCCCGTACGGTTGTCGTGTATCGGTCCCAAATTTGACTTCTCCCCCTGTTTCCCCTATGTCCCCCTCAATTCCGTCAGACGCTTGAACGATCTGGCGCCACTTCATACATGAAAGTTAACCTTTCGGGGGATGAGGCGGCCAACATCCGGCAACGAGTATCGTTTCCGGGTGTCATTTTCGTTTGGACTTTTGACAAAGAGGGAGACTGGATGTTTGAAACCTTAAGCGATCGCCTGTCAGGCATTTTCGACAAGCTCACCGGCCGTGGTGCCCTGTCGGAGGCCGATGTCGATTTGGCCATGCGCGAAGTGCGCCGCGCCCTGCTTGAGGCCGACGTTGCCCTCGAAGTGGTCCGCAGCTTCATCGACAAGGTGAAGGAACGCGCCGTGGGCGCCGAGATCGTGAAGTCGATCAGGCCCGGCCAGATGGTGGTGAAGATCGTCCATGACGTGCTGGTGGAAACTCTGGGCTCCGACCAGTCCACGCTTAATCTCCGCGCCGCACCGCCTGTTGCCATTCTCATGGTGGGCCTGCAGGGCTCCGGCAAAACCACCACAACCGCCAAGATCGCCAAGCGCCTGCAGGAGGGAGAGAAGCGCAAGGTTCTGATGGCTTCGCTCGATACAAGCCGCCCCGCCGCCCAGGAACAGCTCGCAATCCTCGGCCAGCAGGTGAAGGTTGCCACCTTGGCCATCGTCAAGGGCGAGACACCAACCCAGATCGCCAGGCGCGCCATGGCGGAAGCCCGCATCGCCGGCTTCGACGTGGTGATGCTTGATACCGCGGGCCGTCTTCACATTGATGAAGAACTACTCGCCGAAGCCGCAGCTGTCCGCGATATCTGCAAGCCCAACGAAACACTTCTGGTGGCCGATGCGCTGACCGGACAGGACGCGGTAAATCTTGCCCGCGCCTTCGACGAGAAGATCGGCATTTCCGGCATCGTGCTCACCCGCATCGATGGCGATGGCCGCGGCGGTGCGGCCCTTTCCATGCGCGCCGTCACCGGCAAGCCCATCAAGCTCATGGGCACCGGCGAAAAGCTCGAAGGCCTTGAAGACTTCCACCCTTCGCGCATAGCAGGCCGCATTCTCGGCATGGGCGACGTGGTGAGCCTCGTCGAACGCGCCAGCATGGACATCGACCATGAGAAGGCCCGCAAGATTGCCGAGCGCATGAAGAAGGGCGCCTTCGATCTCGATGATCTCGCCGATCAGCTCAAGCAATTGCAGAAGATGGGTGGCATGGCGGGCATGATGAACATGCTGCCCGGCATGGGCAAGATCAAGAAACAGGTGGATGGCGCAAACCTCGACAACGGAATTTTGAAGCGCCAGGTTTCGATCATCTCGTCGATGACCCCTTACGAAAAGCGCAACCCGAAAATCATGAACGCCAGCCGCAAGAAGCGCGTGGCGGCGGGCTCCGGCACCAAGGTTGAGGAAATCAACCGCCTGCTCAAGATGCACCAGCAGATGGCAACCATGATGAAGCAGATGGGTCAGGGCAAGGGCATGCTCGGCAAGTTGATGGGCGGCAAGGGTGCCCCCGATGCCGCCGAGCTTGAAAAGATGCAGGCCGAACTGGCAGCCCTCGATCCCAACGCCATTCCCGCCGACTTGAAAGACATGATGTCAGGCGGCTCGCTTCCCGAAATGCCGAAGTCCCTGCCGGGCCTTGGTGGCGGCGGCCTTCCCGGCCTCGGTGGCCTGCCGGGCCTCGGCGGCGGCAACCCCTTCAGGGGCTTCCCGGGAAAGAAGAAATGACATGACCGACGAACCCGAAACAGAAAGATTGCGCTTCAGGCAATTCACCCAGGGTGATGTGGAAGGCTATTATGAGTTCTTTGCTGATCCCGTCACCCAGATGACCCACCCGGCAGACATGAATCGGGGAATCGTTTGGCGCGAGATTGCCAAGATTCTAGGCCACTGGAAATTACGGGGCTTCGGCCTGTGGGCGCTGGAAGACAAGGCGTCAGGGCTTTTCGCAGGCTATGCAGGCCTCTGGTTTCCCGGCGACTTCGAAGATGTTGAAGTAGGCTATGGCCTCCACCCCCGATTCCGCGGCAAGGGCTACGCCGTTGAAGCGGCAACACGCGCCCGGGACTATGGCTTCCTGGAGCGCAAATTCAAGCGGATCGTCAGCTATATTCTACCAAAGAATCTGCAATCCATCCGGGTTGCCGAAAAACTCGGTGCTAAACCAGCGGGCATTTCCAACCTGCAGGGCAAAGCCCACACCGTTTACCTTCGCCAACAACCTCAATAACGCAATCAAGGAGAACTAAGACATGGCAATGAAAATCAGGCTGGCGCGCGCTGGCACGAAGAAGCGCCCTTACTATCACATCGTGGTGGCAGACCATGCCGCGCCGCGTGATGGCAAGTTCATCGACGTGATCGGCGCCTTCAACCCGATGCTGGGCAAGACCGATGAAGCCCGCGTTAAGCTCGACGGGGCCAAGGCCGCCGAATGGCTCAAGAAGGGCGCCCAGCCGACCGACCGCGTG
Source organism: Hyphomicrobiales bacterium (assembly GCA_038251095.1). Taxonomy (GTDB): domain Bacteria; phylum Pseudomonadota; class Alphaproteobacteria; order Rhizobiales; family Aestuariivirgaceae; genus Aestuariivirga. The sequence goes on along the minus strand of JBBSBQ010000001.1, from coordinate 33,000 downwards.
CTGCGTTTCCTCGACAAGGCCGGCATCAAGAAGCGCGAAGCCCGCAACAATCCGCAGAAGGCCCTTCCCGGCAAGAAACGTCTGGAGCGCGAGAAGCTGCAGGCCGATGCCGCGGCAAAGGTTGCCGCCGCTGCTGCTGCCGCTGTTGAGGCACCCGCCGCCGAGGCTCCACAGGCTTAAGTTAGACGATGGGCACCCAGCGCGATCAGGTTCTCGTCGGCGTGATTGTGGGAGCCCACGGAATCAAGGGCGAGGTGAAGCTGAAAAGCTTCACCTCTGATCCCATGAGCATTGGCCGCTATGGCTCGCTGCAATCTAAATCCGGCCAGCAGTTTGAGATCAACAAGCTCAAACCGGCGAAGGATGAATTCATTGCGAGCCTCAAGAACGTGAATGATCGCAACGAAGCGAAGACGCTGAAAGGCGTTGAGCTCTTCGTCGCCCGCGAAAGACTTCCAAAACTCAAGACCCACGAAGCCTATGCCCACGACCTCATGGGCCTCGACGTGGTTTTGGAGAATGGCACGACTTTGGGAAAACTTGTCGCAATGCCAAACTACGGTGCGGGCGACTTGCTGGAAGTAGCCGTTGACGGCAACCCAGAAACAGTTCTCATTCCCTTCATCAATTCCTTCGTGCCGCAGGAAGATTTCAGCAGCGGCAAGATCATTGTGAATTTGCCTGAGGGCTATCTGGAAGAGGATGAACAGAAATGACGTTCGCCACCACCATCCTCACCCTCTTCCCCGAAATGTTTCCGGGCTCGCTCGGCATTTCGCTCGCAGGCAAAGCCCTGAATGAGGGCCTCTGGACCCTCGACGCCCGTGACATTCGCGCTTCCGCTACCGACAAACACCGCACCGTGGATGACCATCCCGCCGGAGGTGGCGCTGGCATGGTGCTGAAACCCGATATTCTGGCGGCAGCCATTGACTCCGCGCCCCATGTAGGCCCGCGACTGCTCATGAGCCCCCGTGGCATCCCCCTCACGCAAACCTTCGTGCGCGAATTGGCGGCAGGCCCCGGCTGCCTCATCGTCTGCGGCCGTTTTGAAGGCATCGACGAGCGAGTCATCGATAAGCGCAATCTCATTGAAGTCTCACTTGGCGATTTCGTCCTGTCCGGCGGCGAACCGGCGGCCCTTGCCCTGCTCGATACCGTGGTGCGCCTGCTCCCCGGCGTTATGGGAAAGCCCGAATCGGGCGATGAGGAAAGCTTCGAGGATGGGCTTCTGGAACACCCCCACTATACCAAACCCCGCACTTGGGAAGGCCTTGAAATCCCTCAGATTCTCCTCTCCGGCGACCACAAGGCCATTGCCAGTTGGAAGCAGGAGCAGCGCCAAGCCTTAACCAAGGCCCGTAGGCCCGACCTCTGGCGGAAATATCTGCCCGATAAGAATTGATTTATGACGCCTGACCCGCTATAGCCCGCCCAACTCTAAAGGATATCTGTCATGAACATCATTCAACAGCTCGAAAAAGAGCAGGTGGCCATCGTTGCCGCCCAGCGCGGTGTGCCGGTATTTGGCGCGGGCGACACGGTCATCGTCAACGTGAAAGTCGTCGAAGGCGAGCGCACCCGCGTTCAGGCTTATGAAGGCGTTTGCATCGCCCGTTCCGGCGGCAGCATCAATGAAAACTTCACCGTCCGCAAAATGTCCTACGGCGAAGGCGTTGAACGCGTATTCCCTGTGTATTCCCCGCTGATCGACTCGATCAAGGTTGTGCGCCGTGGCGAAGTGCGCCGCGCCAAGCTCTATTATCTCCGTGACCGGACCGGCAAGTCGGCCCGCATCATCGAACGCCGCGCCAGCGAATTTGAAGACCAGGTGGACATGGAAGTGGCTGCCTCCACCGCCGTCAGCGCTGCCGCCAATGCGGAAATCAAAGCCAAGGCCAAGGCGGAAGCCAAGGCAAGCGGCAAGAACAAAAAGAAGTAATTTTCGCGGCTGAGCATTTCAAGGGCCGGCAGCAATGCTGGCCTTATTCTTTTGGAACATAAGCCATGACCGATTATCTCAAGACCAATCTCGCCAACTGGAACGACCGCGCAACCATTCACATCAAGGATGAAGCGGGCGGTTACCGCGTCAAGGAATTCCTGAATGGCGAAGACAATCTCCACGGCATCGAAGACCGCGAAATCGGTGATGTCCGGGGAAAGCGCATCGCCCACCTGCAATGCCATTTCGGCATCGACACGCTCTGTCTTGCAAGGCGGGGCGCCTCCTGTCTGGGTCTCGACTTTTCGCCCGTCGCCATCGCCGCCGCGCACGATCTGCAAAAACAGACCGGCCTTGATGCCAGCTTCGTTGAAGGCGATGTTTATGACGCACGCGAACTGATCAAAGGTCATTTCGACATGGTCTACGTTACCTGGGGTGCCATCGGCTGGCTCCCCGATATCGCGCGCTGGGCAAGGGTCGTATTCTCGCTGCTCAAGCCAAGCGGTACGCTCTATCTGCTGGAAGGCCATCCCTCGCTTATGGCACTCGATGAAAAGACACCAAACCTCGCGCATGGCTTTGACTGGCGCACCCCGCAGAATGCTCCCATCATCGAAGATGAAGCAACCACCTATACCGGCGACACGGCGCCGGTCACCGCAACAACAACGAACTCCTGGATTCACCCCCTGAGTGAAATCATCAACGCAATAATCGGCTCAGGTTTGCGGCTCGACTATCTCAATGAACACGAGGAACTTGCATGGCAATTCGCCCCCATCATGGTCCCCATCGCAGGCAAACGCCGCATGTGGGCCTTGCCCGATGGCTTCAAGAAACTCCCGCTCGCCTTCTCGCTCCAGGCAACGAAGGTTTGATCACTTTCCCTCTGTCTGCCTACGGGAGAGCACGAATTCCTGCGAGCACTCGCAGGGGGACAATCGGTTTCCAGCCAGCGGCGGCTCAGCTGAAATTATGGATTGGCGAACCCGAACTACATGCCCGCAGCGGAACACTTGGATGCAGTGTCAACTTCAAGTTTCTTCAATAAGTGTTGAAGTTCTGTACCAGTCGTCTTGGCTGCTACCCCGGTATTCCCGTTGCAGCCATAAAAACTCCTGATCACTTTTAGATTGCGCAGCATAATTGGGATTCGCGTTTTGCGGCTATAGGTGCATGTCGCAGCCGCATCATTCTTAATCGAGTTCAAAACACCCTTTATTTGCTTACTTTCTGCAATAAAGCTGTCCATGGTCTCGTACCATTGATTGCAGGACAATGCATGAGCTGAGGATGAAAAGAGAAGAAATCCAATAAGGCAGGCAATAGCGCGGTTCATTCTTGAAGCTAAGCAGAAATCCCATTTTTTAGCAATGTTCCGCTCGCAGAAATTCCCGCGCAAAGGAAATTATGCGAATGCCAAGCGCCTGACTGTGGCTCAATCCGCTGCTGGCCGGGCCTCACAAATCCACTGAGGCGGATTTGGAATGCGCAACCTGTGCAAAGCCCCATGCAGGAACGGGCATTTGACATGGGCGCGGCAAGGGCTAAATAGCGGCCATAACCTTCATTTTGAGACCGATAATGGCCAAGCCGCGCACCCTTTACGACAAGATCTGGGACGACCATCTGGTTCACGAGGCCGATGACGGAACTTGCCTGCTCTATATCGACCGGCATCTCGTCCATGAAGTCACGTCCCCCCAAGCCTTCGAAGGCCTCCGCATGACCGGCCGCACCTTGCGCCACCCCGAGCGCACCCTGGCTGTCGTTGACCACAATGTTCCAACCACCGACCGCAGCAAAGGGATTGCCGAAGAGGAAAGCCGCATCCAGGTCGAAACCCTCGCCCAGAACGCCAGGGATTTCGGCGTCGAGTATTTTCATGAGCGCGACAAGCGTCAGGGCATCGTCCACGTCGTAGGCCCCGAGCAGGGCTTCACCCTGCCCGGCACGACCATCGTTTGCGGCGACAGCCATACTTCCACCCATGGCGCTTTCGGCGCCCTTGCCCACGGCATCGGCACCTCGGAAGTCGAGCACGTGCTGGCCACCCAGACGCTGATCCAAAAAAAGGCCAAAAATATGCTGGTCGATGTGACCGGCAAGCTGGCCCCCAGCGCCACCGCCAAGGACATCATCCTCGCCATCATCGGCGAAATCGGCACCGCCGGTGGCACCGGCTCTGTCATCGAGTTTGCCGGGGAAGCTATCCGCGACCTCAGCATGGAAGGCCGCATGACCGTCTGCAACATGACAATCGAAGGCGGCGCTCGCGCCGGCATGATTGCCCCTGATCAGAAGGCCTATGACTATCTCCATGGCCGTCCCAAGGCGCCTAAGGGCGAGGCCTGGGACAAGGCTAGAACCTACTGGGATAGTCTGCGCACGGACGAAGGCGCCAATTTCGATCGCATCGTGAAGCTCGATGCCGCGGCCCTGCCGCCCATCGTCTCCTGGGGTACCTCGCCCGAGGACGTGATGTCGGTTGCCGGAGCCATTCCGAACCCCGATGACATTCCCGATGAAGGCAAGCGCCAGTCGAAATGGCGCGCCCTGGAATACATGGGACTCAAGCCCGGCCAGAAAATGACCGACATCGAGCTGGACGTGGTCTGGATCGGCTCCTGCACCAATGGCCGCATCGAGGACCTGCGAAACGTGGCAAAAATCGTAAGCGGCAAGAAAATCGCAGGGAATCTGGCCTATGCCATGATCGTTCCGGGCTCCGGCCTGGTGAAGGAACAGGCCGAAGCCGAGGGCCTGGACAAGATCTTCAAGGCCGCCGGCTTTGAATGGCGCGAACCCGGCTGTTCCATGTGCCTGGGCATGAATCCGGACCAGTTGAAGCCCGGGCAACGCTGCGCTTCAACGTCCAACCGCAACTTTGAGGGACGCCAAGGCTACCGTGGCCGCACCCATCTCGTCAGCCCACAGATGGCTGCCGCGGCGGCTTTGGCAGGAAGATTCGTTGATATTCGAAAATCTTGATTCGAACCACCCCGTTAACCATTGCCTCACCAAATTTTAAAGCTTATGAGGACGCAAAGTGGTAGAGTGATTCACGGGCGGAAGTGAGTCGCGTTTTGGTGGGGAACTATTTTGAATAATTCTGTACAGGCCGATACGAAATTTTTGCGTCGTATTTTTATGGCCCTTGTGTTGTTGACGCTCGCCGCTGGCGGCATGGTTGGCCTTACCACCGCGCAAGCCACCACCGATGCCCCCGCCGCCTGCACCGTATCCTGTCAGTAAATATTCTTCTCTAATCTGGAAGTTCAAGCGGCTTCAGCGATTCAAATCTGTCGCCTGGCCCCGGATTGTCCGCGGGGCTTTCACCGCCCAGGTGATGCATGATACCCCACACCGCATTGAGCGCCGTTTGCACCGCACCCTCCACCCAGCCCGGCGTCCATGACACATCATCGCCCGCAATGAAGATGCCGCGTTCCGGCGCCGGCATTCGTGCCTGCATGAAATGGCAATACATTCGGTGGTTATAGCGGTAGTGGCCGGGCAGCGCACCCTTGAAGGCCCCCATGAAATTTGGGTCTGATTCCCATGACACCGTGATGGGATCACCAATGATGTGTTTCTCCAGTGCGAGATCCGGATAAATTTTCTTCAGAGCATCCAGCGCCAGCGTTACGCGCTTTTCCACTGGCAGCGGAAGCATCTTCATCGCATCGCTCATCCATGAATAGGTGAGGCAGATAACGCCCGGCTTGTCGTCGCCATTGTCGAACAGATAGGTCCCGCGCGTCAGCCGGTCGGTGAGCGTCATGCTCATGAGATCACGCCCAGTATGCGGGTCCTTGTCCTTCCAGAACGGCCGGTCCGTCATCACGAAAGTTTTCGACGATTGCATGTAGCGCGTGCGGTCCAGCGCCATCCACATTTTGGGTGAAAACAAACTCTCTTCGCATTTCATGTAGGTCGTCAGCAACCAGCTCTGCAGCGCCACCAGAACCGCGTCATAAAGTTTGGTGTCGCCCCAGCGGTCCGTCACCGCGATCTTGTCGCCATAGGCCCGGTCAATGCGGGTGACGCCGGGACGCGGCGCCCCGCGATGCAATGATTCAAGTGTCGTGCCCTTGGGCCAGTGAACCATGTCGGGTGGCGATAATTTCCAAAGCCCTCGCGGCACCTGCTCCACTCCACCCACGATGTAGTTCTGGTTCTCGTCACAGTCCGTTGCTACCACGCGCAGGATTTCCAGCATGGAATTGGGATAATCCGAATCCCAGCCGCCCGTGCCGAAACCCACCTGGCCAAACACTTCGCGGTATTGAAAAGGCCTATCGGCAAAGGCGTAGGACGTCGCCACAAAATCATAGAAACTGCGGTCATCCCATATCGGAATGAGCCTGTCCCAGATTTCCTTCAATGCCGGCACATCGCGCTCGCGGATGGCTTGCCGCAATCCGGAAAGTCCCGCCCCTTCCTCAAGCGCCTTGGCCCAGGCCGTGCCTATTTCCCTGAACATGGGCGGCAGGTCCGCGATCTTTTCCACGTAAAGCGTCTTGCCCTCGAGATCAATCACCGTTGATGGTGTTGCCGGCGACAGGGGATTGGGAAACGGCTTGGACTTCAAGCCCAGCATGTCAACATAGTGATAGAAGGCGGTGGAAGACTCCGGGAAGCGCATGCCGCCCAGTTCGGCGATAATCCCTTCCGCCCCTTCAAAGACCTGTGAGCGCAATCGCCCACCAATGCGCGAGGCCTCATAGACCACGGGCTTCAACCCCATTTTCAGAAGTTCGAATGCAGTCGTCATCCCAGCCATCCCCGCCCCGATGATAGCCACCTCTTCGCCATAACGGTGCGCCGGAACCGAACCAAGGCCCGCGGGATGCTTGATCCAGTCATCAAAGGCAAAAGGGAAGTCCGGGCCGAAATTCGTGACCGGTCGTGAAACGTCCTCGTCGGGAGCAAAAAGGTTGGTTGAGGCAGTCATGCGCCGGTCTCCGTTTTTCCAAGCTTGCCACATAAAAAACTGCCCGGCCACGGGGAGATTGCGCAGGAGCACTGTGGCCTGTATGAGACCCCGCCATGACTACGATTTTCATAGATGGCGAAGCGGGAACCACAGGTTTGCAGATCCGCGACCGGCTCAGAACCCGTGAAGATATTGAGCTTGTCAGCATTGCGCCCGAAAAGCGCAAGGACGCTGGCGCGCGCCACAAACTGCTGAACAGCGTCGATGTGGCCATCCTCTGCCTGCCCGATGATGCCGCCCGGGAGGCAGTGGGCCTGATCGATGCGAAATCCAGAACCCGCGTCATCGACGCCTCGACCGCCTACCGGGTCGATGCCGCCTGGGCCTATGGCTTTCCGGAATTGAGCCCTGCCCAGGCCAAAAAAATCGCCGGCGCCTCGCGCGTCTCAAACCCCGGCTGCTACCCGCAAGGATTTATCGCCGTGGTGAAGCCGCTGATTGACGCGGGCATCCTAGCTGCCGATGCGCTGCTCACCTACAATGCGGTGTCAGGCTATTCCGGCGGCGGCAAGAAGATGATCGAGGGCTATGAAAGGGCAGGATCCCAGTCCAGCCCCTACATGCCGTATGGTCTCACCCTGAACCACAAGCACCTCGCTGAAATGCGGCACTACGCCGGCCTCACCCATGACGCCATTTTCCAGCCCGTGGTTGGCAATTATGCGCAAGGCATGCTGGGCATCGTGCCCCTCTTTCTCTCCATGTTGAAGAAGAAAATACGTGTTGCCGATATCCATGAAATTCTCGCCAAAGCCTATGCCGCCAGCACCTTCATTGACGTCGCACCGCTTGAGGACATTGAACGCTCCCCCGCCGTGGACCCGCAAGCCCTCAACAACACCAATCGCATGCGGCTATGTGTTTTTGGCAATGACGGGCGGGGCCAGGTCTTGCTAACGTCCATTTATGATAATCTCGGCAAGGGTGCCTCCGGCGCCGCCGTGCAGAATTTGAACTTGATGATCGGTGCCAGTGAAAGCCTCGGCGTTGATCTTCTAGTTGCGAACTAAAGGAACAGGATCATGGAAAAATTTGAAACCCTGAATGGGGTTGCCGCTCCCCTTAACATCGTCAACATCGACACCGACATGATCATCCCCAAGCAGTTCCTGAAAACCATCAAGCGCACCGGGCTTGGCAAGTCCCTGTTCTATGAAATGCGCTATACCCAGGACGGCAAGGAGCAGCCGGGTTTCGTGCTGAACAGGCAGGCCTACCGCAAGGCGCAGATACTGGTTGCGGGCGAGAATTTCGGCTGCGGCTCCTCGCGCGAGCACGCCCCTTGGGCGCTGCTCGATTTTGGCATCCGCTGTGTGATCTCAACCAGCTTCGCCGACATTTTCTACAACAATTGTTTCAAGAACGGCATTTTGCCCATCGTTGTTTCGCCGGAGAATTTGAAGAAGCTGCTGGACGATGCCGATCGCGGCAGCAACGCCACACTCACCATTGATCTCCCCCGGCAGGAAATCCACGGCCCCGACGGTGGCACGGTGAAATTTGATATCGATCCCTTCCGCAAGCATTGCCTGCTCAACGGCCTGGATGACATCGCCCTTAGCCTGGAGAAGGTGTCTTCAATTGAGGCCTATGAAAAGAAGCAGGCAGCAAACCATTCCTGGCTCTGACGTAAGACTTGGAGTCGATCCTCACCACCGTACTCCCCGTCTTTGGCCTCATTGTTCTGGGTTATCTCTTTGCGCGCCTGAAGCTCCTCGATAGCGCCACCGCCCGTGGCCTGACCCAGTTCGTTTTCATGATCGCCATTCCAGCCCTGCTGTTTCGCACCATCGCCTTGATGAAGCCGCTGGACGCCATGCCCTTTGGCCTCTGGTTTGCCTTCTTTGGCGGGATTGCCGTCACCTGGATTCTCACAACGCTCATTTCACAAAAATTCGATAGCCTATCAGCCTCGGGCGGTGCCGCGGCCGCCATGGCAGTAGGCTTTGGAAATGTGGCCTTGCTCGGAACGCCGCTGGGTCTTGCCTACTACGGCGAGGAGGCCGTCGTTCCCCTTGGTCTCATCATTTCCATCCATGCGCCCATTCTCTGGTTCGCGGCAACTTTCCAGCGAGAGCTGGCCCGCCACAGCGACGCCATTTCCTACCGGCGCCTTGGCCGTGAACTTTTCTGGAGCCTTGCCGGCAACGCTATCGTCATGGCTTTGGCCTCGGCAGCAATTTGGCGCCTCACCGGCCTTGGTCTTCACCCCGTTGTCGACCGCATGCTTTCCATGCTCTCCGATGCCAGCATTCCCACCGCCCTCTTCGCCCTTGGCCTGTCGCTTGCCACCTATTCCCTGCGCGGCCAGTGGAGCGGCATGGCGGTGCTGATCGTCATGAAGATGGTGCTGATGCCCCTGCTCGTTTTTCTCGCCCTGCAATACCTCGTGTCCGTGCCGCCCCTCTGGGCCAAGGTCGCTGTCCTGCTGGCGGCCATGCCGACCGGCGCCAACGCCTTTCTCTTTGCCCACCGCAATGAGGAATCGGTGGCCGCAGTTTCCGCCGCAATTGCCCTGGGAACAGGCCTTGCGGCCATTACCGTGTCGTTTCTTCTGTATTGGATGAATTCAAGCGCGATTTAGCGCGGGATTAGGGCCCAGTAATCCAGTTCAAGAATAACGCCGGGCTTTTCCGCTGTACCGTCTCCCACTGGAGAGTCTCCGCAAGGCACATCACGCGTCGCGCGCGTCACGATGCGAAGCGCCCCAAACTCGCCATGCGTGACCTTGTCGATGATTTCCGACCAGGCGAACACCGTTCCCCCCGCAAACAGCGGAGCAACATGGCGGCCACCATTGATGCAGGCAATCCGGAACGTATTGGCAAGGCCATTGAAGCTGAGAGCCCGCGCCAGCGAAATGACATGGCCGCCATAAACCAGGCGGCGGCCAAATCTTCCGCCATTCTCCGCGAACTGGTTGAAATGCACCCGCGCCGTATTCTGGTAAAGCCGTGTGGCCAGCTGGTGCTCAGCTTCTTCGACCGTCATTCCGTCGAGATGATCGATCTTCTCGCCAACCGCATAGTCATCGAAACGCCGGGGCGAACCCGATTGGGCAAAATCCCAATTCTCTAGAGTAAGGCGCGGCATGCCGGTTTTGATGGTGGTGGTTTTTTGCAGCAAGGGCACAACGGCCGCAGGCGGGGCTGATTTTTCGCTGCGCTTTTGCACCATGACCCAGCGCACGAAGCTCAAGATTTCTACGCCTCTCTGATTGATGCCTTGGCTGCGCACGTAGACCGTGCCGGTCTTTCCGCTGGAATTTTCCTTGACGCCAATCACCTCGGAGCGCGCCGAAAGCGTATCGCCTGCGTAGACCGGAGTGGAGAACACGCATTCCGCGTATCCCAGATTGGCAATCGCGTTCAGTGATATATCCGGAACCGTTTTGCCAAACACGGTGTTGAAAACCAAGAGATCATCAAGGGGTGAGGCAGGATATCCAATCGCCCTGGCGAACTCATCAGAGCTCTGGAGCGCAAAGCGCGAACCATAAAGCGCCGTGTAAAGCGCCCGGTCGCCAACGCTCAGTGTACGCGGTGTCGCATGGACAATTTTTTGCCCAAGACTGAAATCTTCAAAGAAATTGCCCGCACCTGCCTTGCTCATCCCCACTGCTTAGCCATTGGCATAAAATAAGTGAAGCCCGCTCTGCGCGGGGCCTTGTGAGCGGGTATTGGATTGGGCAGAATGTTTTGTCATGGAACATATTGATATAGCGGTTGTAGGCGGCGGCGTTGTCGGAAGCGCCGTCGCCTACTACCTCAAAAAACACGGGTTTCAGGGCTCAATTGCGATCATTGAGAAAGACACGACTTACCAGTTTGGCTGTACCGGGAGGTCTTTGGGGGGCTTGCGCCAGCAGTTTTCAACCCCGGAAAATATTGAGCTGTCCAAGTTCGGCTTGCGGCTCATGCGAAACCTCAAGCATGAATTCGGCCTCGAGGCCGATGTGAGTTTCCACGAGAACGGCTACCTCATCATGGCTACGCAGGAAGGTCTCCCCATTCTCGAGGAAAACCATCGTATTCAGCTTGCCAATGGTGCTGACAATGTCATTCTCAAAGGCAGCGATCTTACTGCACGGTTTTCCTGGCTGGCGGGCGATGGCGTGGCGGGCGGTTGTTTCGGCCTGTCCGGTGAGGGCTGGCTCGATCCCTATTCCCTGATGACACTGCTGCGCAAGGCGGCGGTCTCGCAAGGAGTCAAGATCATTCCCCATGAGCTCACGGCCATAAACAGCGCCGCTGACAGGGTAGCTTCCATCACCCTGTCAAATGGCGAAACCCTGTCCTGTTCCCACTTGGTGAATGCCGCCGGAACTGGTGCCGGCCATGTGGCAGGCCTTGCCGGCATTGAACTGCCTGTTGGCCCGCGCAAGCGCTATGTCTATCTGCTGGATTGCCCCCAGGCCAGTGAGGCGCTTCATGGCGCGCCGCTCACCGTAGACCCCAATGGCATTTATTTCAGACCAGAAGGCCGCAATTTTCTCTGCGGCCTCTCGCCCGAGGAACACGAAGAGCCCCGCGAAATGAATTGGGAAGTTGACTATTCCTGGTTCGAGGAACGCATCTGGCCCCAGCTTGCCGAACGCATACCGCAGTTTGAAACAATCAAGGTGATTAACGCCTGGGTCGGCCAGTATGACTACAACGCGCTGGACCAGAACGCGATTATCGGGTCCCATCCGCGAGTGAGTAATTTCCATTTCGCCAACGGATTTTCCGGCCATGGCCTGCAGCAGGGCCCGGCTGCGGGAAATGCCATTGCCGAACTCATCGTCCACGGCACCTACCGCACCATCGATTTGGCGCGCCTAGGCTATGGCCGCGTGGCCCGCAATGAGCCCCTGTTCGAAAAAAACGTTATCTGATGCTACGCCACGTTCTCAGCATGTCCTCACAAGTGGCCTATGGGCCCGTGGGAAATTCCGCCTCCGTTCCGGCCCTCCAGGCTGCAGGCTTTGCTGTATCGCAGATTCCAACCATCATTCTTTCCAATCATCCCGGGCTCGGCAAGCCTTCCGGCATAAAATTGCCGCCTGCGGAACTTGAGGCCATCCTGAAATCACTCGATGCCCTTGGAGTCCTTGATATCTGCGTGGGCGTAATGACCGGCTATTTCGCCAGCCCCGACCAAGTCAGGGTAGCCGCTTCCTTTATTCATAAGATGAAAGATAAAAATCCATTACTTTACGTACTGGTCGATCCCGTTTTGGGCGATGACGGTAGCCTCTATGTCTCAAACGAGGTGGCCGCCGCCATCCGCGACGGGTTGCTGCCTTTGGCCACCTGCATCACGCCCAACTGTTTTGAACTGGGTTGGCTTACGGGCAAACCCGTCTCCAGCAAAGCGGAGGTCCTTCGCGCGGCGGCGACGCTTCCGCACACGGAAATACTTGCAACGTCCATTCCCGTGAGTGCCGATAAGCTTGCGACACTTGCAATCACCGGAAACGAATTTGGGGAAACTGCCAGCGCTGCAAAGCCATACGTGCCCCACGGCACCGGTGATTTTCTGGCAGGCCTTTACTTCGCCTCCCGCCTTAATGGCTTTGCGCCCCCCGAAGCCCTTAAACTTTCCACGGGCATTCTCGATTCTGCAATTTCCCGCAGCCTTGGCCAGCCCTGCCTCGACATTATCGGAGCCCTGCACAACCCATCATGACAATCACTCGCGCCACGATTACAGAAGCCGAAACACGCATTGCGCCCTTTATCCGTCGGACACCGGTGATGGATATCACCCTGCCCGGCCTTGAAAAACCGGTTTGCCTCAAGCTTGAACTTTTCCAGCACACCGGCAGCTTCAAGCCGCGCGGCGCATTCACCAATCTTGTCGGCGCGAAAATTCCCAAAGCCGGCGTGGCCGCGGCCTCTGGCGGAAATCATGGCGCGGCTGTTGCCTATGCTGCGAATGTCCTCGGCCTCAAGGCGCGCATTTTTGTGCCCACCATTTCTTCCCCGGCAAAGGTCGCCCGCATTGCAAGCTATGGTGCCACCATCGTGCAGGAAGGCGCCAACTATCAGGCGGCCCTAACGCTGTGCCAGGACTATGTGCGTGAAAGCGGTGCAATGAACATTCACGCCTATGACATGAAAGCCACGCTTGCTGGCCAAGGAACCTTGGGCCGCGAACTTGAAGAACAGGCTCCGGACCTGGACGGGATTCTTGTAGCCGTTGGCGGCGGCGGGTTGATTGGTGGCATCGCCAGTTGGTATCAGTCAAAATCAAAAATCATCGGCGTCGAACCCGAGACCTGCAATTGCCTGCACGCCGCCCTCGCCGCAGGCACTGCCGTCACCATCAAGCCTTCCGGCCTTGCCACGGATAGTTTGGGCGCAAGCGCTGCAGGCTCTCTCATGTTCCCCATCGCGCAAAAATTTGTTGATCATGTCGCCCTCGTCACCGACGAAGATATCCGGAACGCCCAGCGCTGGCTCTGGAGCAACGCGCAGATCGTGACCGAACCTGGCGGCGCCACAGCCCTCGCTGCCCTGCTGTCCGGAAACTACAAACCGGCAACGGGCGAGCGTGTCGGCGTCATCGTTTGTGGAGCCAACACGCCGCTTGCAACCTTCAACGAGCTCTTCGCCATCGCTTAAAGAATCCGGTTGCGGTGCGTCACATTCATGAGCAACGCATGCTCGCGCGCCGCCCGCAGTTCAGAATGCATCCGGTTCAGTTCACGCGGGTCCATCTCGCAATTGGGCGGATGGCTGCGCCTGAGGTTAATCTTCTTGGCATAGTCTTTTGCTTCAATGATCATGGAAACAAACAGTTTTGATTCAAGCGAAAACATATGATTCTCCGTAGCCAGGCGCGCATGAATCGCGGGCGAAAATGAGTCATGGCTTCAGGACGTAAGCAAATACGTTTCAGAAAACCTGACAGTTAAATGATGATTTGATTAAGTTGCGCCTCTGGCGCGGGTAACGCTATCTACCGGGGCCCAAGCCTCGACAGCCTGGGGATCAGCAGCGCGAAAAAGTCCTTATCATGATGATCTCCCTTTCAGTTACAACCTGAGGGGCTCATACGCGAGTGCGTGGAATCTGAAAAGGGCAATTTTGAAAAATAGTGAACACTGTTGCAGAGCAGACACATTACTTTGCGAAAGCCCGCGTCAACACATTCGCCATGCGCCGTGAAAAGCCTGCTGGGTCATCCACCGGCTCGCCCTCGAGGACATGGGCCTGATCCAATAAGAGCTGTGCCGCATCGGCAATTTCAGGCGATGAGACGCCAGCGTCCGCCGCCGCGGCCAGAGCAACAATCAGCGGATGGCCTGCGTTTATTTCCAGAACCGGGGCACTCAAATTCACCCCTGAATCCTTCTGCCGCGCCAGAAGCTTTTCCAGGGTGCGGTCCAACTCGCCGTCGGCAACAAGACATACGGCGCTGTCGGTCAGTCGTGTCGAACTGCGCACGTCCTTCACCTTGTCGCCCAGCGCCTCTTTCATCGCCACGATGAGCTTGGCCGTTGCCGCTTCCTTCACCTCGCTTTTGGGAGGCGCATCCTTCACCGCGATCAAATCAAGATCAGCCGTCCCCTGCGTGACCGACTTGAACGGCTTTCCGTCAAAACCCATGGCCGTGCGCACCCAGAAGGGATCGACCGGATCGGTCAGGAGCAGCACTTCAACATCCCTGGCCCTGTAGCCTTCAAGCTGCGGGCTGGCCGCTGCCTTTACTGCATCCTCGCCTGTCAGATAGTAGATCGCCGTCTGGTTTTCCTTGAGGCCCGCCACATAGTCCTTCAGGATAACCGAAGCATTCTTGGTCGACTTGAACCGCGAGAATTCAAACAGCTGCTCGCGGTGCTCAAAGTCTTCATACAGACCTTCCTTGATCACCGGGCCGAAGATCTCCCACATCTTCAGGAATTTTTCCGGTTCCGATTCGGAGAATTTCTTGATTTCGCTCAGCACCCTGTTGGTCACCGCCTTGCGGATCGCCGCGACTTGCGGATTGTGCTGCAGCATTTCGCGCGAAAGATTGAGCGGCATGTCTTCCGAATCAATCACGCCGCGGACAAAGCGCAGATAGGGCGGCAGGAGTTGCGCGTCATCGGCGATGTAAACCCGCTTCACATAGAGCTTCTGCCGGCCGCGGCGTTCCGAGTCATAAAGATCAAAGGGCCGCTCGGCCGGCACATAGAGAAGTACTGTATATTCATGCCGTCCCTCGGCCCGGTAGTGGATGATCATCGCTGGATCGGAATAACTCCCCGAAACATGACCAAAGAATTCCTTGTGCTGCTCTGCCGTGACTTCAGATTTGGGCCGCGTCCAGATGGCATTGGCCGTATTAATCTGCTTGGCCGCTTCGCTACCTTCCGCCAGCATGATCGGATGACCGATATGGTCGGAATAGGCGCGTACCACCTGTTCAATTTTCCAGCCCTCGAGAAATTCAAGCGCGTCATCCTTGAGATGCAGAACGATGGAGGTGCCGCGCGGCCCCTTCTCTGCCGGAACCACCGTAAACGTGCCCAGCCCTTCCGAGGCCCAGGTGAATGATTCATCGCTGCCGGCCTTCCGGGAAGTGACCTCAACCCGATTTGCAACAATAAAGGCCGAATAGAATCCGACTCCGAACTGGCCGATGAGATTGACCCCCTGGCCCGCCTTTTCCACAAAGGACTGGGTGCCGGATTTGGCGATGGTGCCCAGATTGTCGATGAGCTCATCCTCACTCATGCCAATGCCGTTGTCGGCAATTGTGAGGGTCTTGGCCGCCTTGTCGGAAGTGACGACAATGTTGAGCAGCGGCGCCTCTTCAAGCAAGGCGGGCGCGGCAATCGCCTCATAACGCAGCTTGTCCAGCGCATCAGCCGCATTGGAAATTAGTTCACGCAGGAAAACATCCCGGTCGGAATAAACCGAATGCACCATGAGCTGCAGCAGCTTGGCCACTTCAGCCTGGAATGCGTGGGATTCCGCCTTAGGTTTTTTCATCGTTTTCGCCATCTTGACCCTCGTTAAGCCAAACAGCGATATTGGCTAGCCCGCCCCTTTGGTCAAGCCCGGCCATAAAAAAAGCGGCCGGGGTGAACCGGCCGCGAATTACACTCTAACGCCTCACAAACTCACGCATGGATTGGGGGGCCCGGCCAGATCATAAGCTCCGGGGGGCTGGGGGGCTGAGATTCCGACGCTCAACTCCAGCCGGGCCTTAGAGGCAACAAGGGGAATATTGGCCTCCATCTTGGCGAAGACTTGCCGTAATTGCGGCAAAACTGCGAAATCTAAAACTCACGACAAACCTGCAGGCTGCTCGCAGAACTGAACAGCTTTCCATTACGGGAGAACGACAGTTGCATGAAGAATAATCCGGATTTTGCCCCTCAAAACCAGCAAAACGTAATATTTGCCAGACATGATGCAACATATCGCAGCGGTCACCCTGCTGGTGCCAGATTATGACAAAGCCATCGCCTATTACGTGGAAAAGCTCGGTTTCAGGCTGGTCGAGGACACGACCCTTTCCCCCACCAAACGCTGGGTGGTGGTTGCCCGCCCGGAAACAGCGAAACCGGCCTCATTCTCGCCCGGGCTGATTCGGCGAATCAGCAGGACGCCATCGGCAACCAATCGGGCGGGCGCGTCTTCCTTATCCTGAAAACCGATGATTTTGACCGCGACTTTGCCCGCTTCAAACGGGCTGGAATTGAGTATCTGGAAGGGCCCCGAAAGGAGGCATACGGCAAGGTGGTGGTGTTCCGCGATGCCTTCGGAAACAGATGGGATTTGATCGAACCGCTTGCCAACTAAGCCCTCTAGGTTCATCATCGACTTCCACAAAAGACGGAGATACGACGTTTGAGTGACGGGGAACCCATAATTCCATTCCCTCGTTCCCTGTCCGGACGGGGGACCCCAAGCCAGGGGACCAGTGGCTCTACCCAAATTGCCTTTGACCGCAAAGAGTTAAACCTCATTCTTAATCTCTACGGCACCCATGTCGCCGAAGGCGATTGGCGCGATTACGCCATGGATTTCGGCCGCGAAGTGGCAACCTTTTCCATTTTCCGCCGCACCAGCGAGGTACCTCTCTACCGCATCGTGAAAAACCCGACCCTGGCCCGCAAACAGGGCCTCTATGCTGTGATTGCCCAGGGCGGGCTCATCCTGAAACGCGGCCATGACCTGGCCCAGGTTTTGAGGGTGCTCATCAAGAAGCCGGAGCTTGCCACCACATAAAAAACCCCGGTTGTTTCCACCCGGGGCTTTGAAGAAAGTCAGAATGCTCTAGTTGCGGTTGCCGAAGAGGCGCAGCAGTGACAGGAACAGGTTGATGAAGTCGAGGTAAAGGCGCAGCGCCCCCATGATGGCCTTGCGGCCCATCACGGCCACATCATCGGCCTCGTAATACATTTCCTTGATCTGCTGGGTATCCCAGGCGGTGAGGCCCGTGAAAACCAGTACGCCAATGGCGGAAAGCACCAGGCTGAACATACCGTTCTGGAAATAGAGGTTGACCAGCGAAGCTATGATGAGCCCGATAAGACCCATGAACAGGAATGAGCCAAACCCGGAAAGATCACGTTTCGTGGTATAGCCATAGAGGCTTACCGCACCAAAGGTGCCGGCGGTGATAAAGAACACCTGCGCAATGCTGCCCGATGTGTAGATCAGGCCGAGTGAGGCAAAGCTGACGCCCACCAAGGCGGCATAGGCCCAGAAGGTCAGTTGTGCCGCTGAAACGCTCATCTTGTGGATGCGGAAGGATAGCAGGAAAACCAGGGCAAGCGGGGCCAAAATCAAAACCCAGCGCAGGGGAGTTTCAAATATTGCATGCCCGAAAGGTGTCAGCCCTGAGGCGTCAACCGCCGCCTGGAATGTGCCATAGGCGGCAGCACCAGTAATCGCCAAGCCCGCTCCCATGTAATTATAGACTTTAAGCATGTAACTGCGCAGGCCCTGGTCAATTTGGACCTCTGCGCCCGCGCGGGTTTGCGGCTGGTATTTCGTGTCGGCCATGGAAATCTCCTCCAAAAACAACTTGGCCCTGATATGGGGAGGCCCGACCCCGTCGTCAAGTTACCGGCTTTTAGAAGATTTAACGCGCAAATGCATCCATTTTACGCGCCATTGCGATATCTTTTTCGGTAACCCCGCCCGCCGTATGGGTGGAAAGCGTCACGTCAACTCGGCCATAAACATTAACCCATTCCGGGTGGTGATCCATTTTTTCAGCCAGAAGTGCCACCCGGCTCATCCA
This sequence comes from Hyphomicrobiales bacterium, assembly GCA_038251095.1. GTDB lineage: Bacteria > Pseudomonadota > Alphaproteobacteria > Rhizobiales > Aestuariivirgaceae > Aestuariivirga. The sequence continues at coordinate 14,824 of JBBSBQ010000001.1, read as the reverse complement.
TCCCCAGGCTTGGCTGAAGGACTTGAACTGGAAGGTTTTGACAATGGCGTCGCGGCCCTTGGCTTCCGACCAGCCGTCAAGCTCACCCAGGATTTTGGCCCGCGGTACTCCCACCAGAACCGTGTCAGTCATCACGCCGCTTGCAGGTCATAGGATTCCTCAACTGCATAGGGCCCGCCGCCGCGAGTGGGCCGCGACGAGAATAGCACGAAACGGTCAACTTCGAACATCCGGCTCCGGTACAGATTATGCGAGGCCACAAAGCGGTGCAGCCCGTGCAAATCCGGTTCCTTGAGCCGTGCCAGACTCACATGGGGCACAAATTTCCGCTGTTCCGCCGGAAGCCCAAGCACCTGGGCAATCCGTTCATGAATGGATTGCAGCCGCCGCAATTCAGCACTTTCTTCAATCCCGGCAAAAAGCGTATGAGGCTTGTTGCCACCCATCACGTCAATCCCTTTCAGCCGCAGCGAAAAGGGCCGTGCCTCAACCCCATCAAGTTCATAGGCAATTTCACGGGCAAGATTCCCGTCAATATCGCCGATAAACCGCAGTGTAATGTGGAAAATTTCCCTGTCTAACCAGCGGGCTCCAATGATGCCCCCCTTCATGATTTCAAGATCAAAGGAAACATCGGTGGGAATTTCAACGCCGGTAAACAGTCTTGGCATGGCGGACATCCTTCTGAAAATAAGGGTGACTCGGAACGCTGGGCAACAAGCTAACGTGATTCGAGCTTTTGCCAAGTGCTAATTTAGGTGCACTTTCCCTATCAATTCCTCAACAAAGGGCAGGACTTTCAAAACAATCCCGTCAACCCCTTGCGCGTTGGGATGAATACCATCGGCTTGGTTAAGGCCCGCATTGGCGGCAACGCCATCAAGAAAAAAAGGATAAAGCAACGCGTCATGTTTTTCCGCCAGACGTGGATAAAGGCCGTCAAACCGCGCCACATAATCAGGCCCCATATTGGGCGGGGCTTTCATTCCCAAAATAAGCACCGGCAAGTTCTTTTCCTGCGCTTTCAGCAGGATCCCATCCAGTGCCATTTCCGTCTGCGCCGCATCAAGGCCACGCAGCGCGTCATTTGCGCCCAACCCGACAAGGAGGCCGCCCACGTCGTCCGTCAGCGCCCAGTCAAGCCGCGCCAGGCCATCGGCTGCTGTGTCACCGGAAACCCCGGCATTGAGGATTGTGAGATCGGGATAGCGGGGCTTAAGAGCCGCCTCCAGCTTTGCCGGAAAGGCGTCCTGGGGCTCGAGCCCAAGGCCCGCGGTGAGGCTGTCGCCCAGCACCATAAGCGTAACCGGCTTGGCAAAAGCCAGTTGAACTGAAAGCAGGAAGATGGCAGCGAGTGATAAAATTCTGAGCATTGCCCCAGAGATAGGGGCTCAGGCCCCAAGTCTCAAGCTGAAGAAACTCGACAAATCGTGTGTCATCTCCCATTTGTAAGCCCATGACCTTATCTGCAGTTCTCCTGAAAAACGTCACCCTCACCCTTCCCAGCCGCGCCGGAAACGTTGAAATCTTGAGAGGCGTTGACCTCAGCGTCAATGCAGGCGAGGCCATCGGCATCGTTGGCCCCTCAGGATCGGGCAAGACCTCACTGCTCATGCTCATTGCCGGCCTCGAGCGCGCCACCTCCGGCACCCTTGAAGTTGCCGGCACATCGCTCAAGGACAAAAGCGAAGATTCTCTCGCCGCCTTCCGCCGCGATGCCATCGGCATCATCTTCCAATCCTTCCACCTCATTCCCACCATGACCGCCCTTGAAAATGTGTCCGTGCCTCTCGAGTTCAGGGGCGTCGCCAATGCCATGCAACTGGCGGAGGAAAAACTGAAGCGTGTGGGCCTTGGCCATCGCATGAGCCACTATCCCGGACAATTATCAGGTGGTGAGCAGCAGCGCGTCGCCATCGCCCGGGCCCTTTCCTCAGGTGCGCGCATCCTGCTGGCCGATGAACCCACCGGAAATCTCGATCAGGAAACCGGCGAGCAAATTATCAAGCTGCTCTTCGAATTGAAAAAGCAGGAAGGCGCGTCACTGCTGCTAATTACCCATGACCGCGCCCTCGCAAAACGTTGCGACAGGATTGCTGAAGTGCGCGACGGCAAAATCATCTCCGGCAATCATCCATGAATGTTTCCCTGTGGCTTCGCTTCGCCGCCCGTGATCTGCGTTGGGGCCTGCAGGGTTTCTGGATTTTTCTCACCTGCCTCACATTGGGCACGGCAGCCATAGCCATTATCGGCTCCCTCTCAGCCTCCATCGAAAGGGGCCTCGATGAACAGGGCCAGCCCCTGCTCGGCGGCGATGTCGAATTTTCCCTGATCCACCGCGAAACAACCCAAACGGAACTGAACTTCATTGCGAGCCACGGCACCGTCAGCAAAGTGGCGACCCTGCGTGCCATGGCCGTTGCCCCCGACACAACGACGCTCGTTGAAATCAAGGCCGCCGACACAGCCTATCCGCTTTACGGAAAAGTCATCCTCGAAAACAACGACTCGCTTCAAAACGCCATCGCCTTGCAAGACGGCACCTATGGTGCAGCCGCCGATCCCCTGCTCTTGGGACGGCTTGGCGTAAAGCTCGGCGACAGGATCAAGGTTGGCACCCTTGATGTCGCCATACGTGGCATTATCGCAACCGAACCCGACCGCATTTCCGATGGTTTCATTTTAGGCCCGCGCCTTCTCATGAGTGCAGGTGCATTGAAAGCAACCGGCCTCATCCAGCCCGGCAGCCTCGTCACCTATCGCTACCGCGTGAAACTTGAAAAAGATCAAAATCTCCAGGCCGCCCGTGATCTTGTCGCGAAAGCAAAGGAGCAATTTCCCGATTCAGGCTGGCAATTGCGTTCCCGCGACCGGGCCGCCCAGGGCGCTGAGAACTTTGTCGACCGCCTCTCCTATTTCCTCACTCTCGTGGGCCTGACCTCACTCATCGTTGGTGGCGCCGGTATCGCCAATGCGGTATCTGCCTTTGTTGATCGCCGCATCGGAACCATCGCAACGTTGAAATGCCTGGGTGCCCCTGCAAGGGATGTCTTCGCCATCTATCTCACGGAAATCCTGGCTGTGGCTTTTCTCGGCATCGCCATCGGCCTGGCAGCAGGGGCTGCAACCCCCATTCTCGCCCACACCTTCCTACAAAATTTTCTGCCGCTACCCCTGACAACGCAAGTCGAATTTGCGCCCCTGGCTTTGACGGCGGCCCTTGGCCTCTTGGTGACGATTGCCTTTTCAGTCTGGCCGCTGGCCCGCACCCATCGGATTCCGGCCTCCGCCCTGTTCCGCCACCGCATCGCGCATCTGCATGACTTTCCCCGCTGGCCCTATCTTGCCAGCATTGCGGCGGCTCTCGCGTGCATTGTCGCCCTGATTTTCCTGAGCTTTGACGACCAGCGCGCAACCACCTATTACCTCGGCGGCTTGCTGGCGAGTTTCGTGATTTTGCTGGGCCTCGCCTTTGCCATCATCAAGTTTGCGGAAAATATTCCAAAACCGAGAAACGCAATTTGGCGCTACGCCATAGCAAATCTCTACCGTCCGGGTTCATCAGCCGTTTCCGTCATCCTCGCATTAGGCCTTGGCCTCACGCTGTTTGTCACCCTTGCCTTGACTGACCGAACCATCAGCCAGGAATTGCGCGCCGGCATTCCAGAAAAGGCCCCTGCTTTCTTTTTTCTCGACGTGCGCAATGAACAGCTTCCGGAATTTGTTGCAGCCGCAAAAAAATTCGAAGGCGTTCGCGAGATCGCCAACGCCCCCATGCTGCGTGGCCGCATCACCAGGATCAGAGACACGCCTGCCGACAAGGTGAAAGCCGGTGGCGACAGCAGCTGGGCCCTGCGCGGTGATCGCGGCCTCACCTATTCCGAGGACTTGCCCGAAGGTTCCATCCTGACCGAAGGACAGTGGTGGGAGAGGAATTATGTTGGCCCGCCTCTCGTTTCCTTTGTTGACGACGTCGCCCATGACATTGGTTTGAAAATCGGTGACAGCGTCACCGTGAATGTGTTGGGCCGCGAAGTCACCGCACAGGTAGCGAATTTTCGTAAAGTGAATTGGCGCACCATGGGCATCAACTTCGTCATGGTGTTTTCACCCAACACCTTGAAATCCGCGCCCCACAGCCATGTCGTCACTATCGAGATGGAAGGCGGTGACGAGGCAAAACTGCTGAACAGCATGGCTCGCGAATTTCCCTCCGTTACCGCCGTGCGCGTCAAGGAAGCCCTGGCGACGGTAAGCGATCTTCTAGGAAAAATGCTGGGCGCCATCCGCGGCGCCAACGCGCTCACCCTGCTCACCGGAATCCTGGTCCTCGCCGGGGCGCTTGCCGCAGGACTTTCAAACCGCATTTATGACGCGGTGGTCCTCAAAACCTATGGCGCCTCGCGGGCCCAGCTCATGGGCGCCTTCATTATCGAATATGCAGTGCTGGGCCTTGCCGCCGCCATCTTCGGTATTGCCGTGGGCTCCCTCGGCTCCTGGTTCCTCGCCACCTGGATTTTGGACATGCAGTGGAGCTTCTCGCCAGCCGTGGCCATCACCACCGCTCTTCTCGCCATGATCATTACAATCGCCGCCGGCCTCGTGGTGACCTGGGCAGCACTCGCCGCGAAGCCCGCGCCAATCCTAAGAAACGAGTAGAATTTAAAGGCGGTTCACGCTACGCAGAAGCCATGGTCGTACTCAACCGCATCTATACCCGCACCGGCGACAAGGGCGACACGGCCCTGGGTTCGGGAGCCCGTGTCTCCAAGGCCCATCTCCGCATTCAGGCCTATGGCACCGTGGATGAAACCAATGCGGTTCTGGGAGTTGTCAGGCTCCACACCAATACCGAAGCCTTGGCCAGGCTCGACGCCATGCTGGCCCGCATTCAGAACGAACTTTTTGATCTGGGTGCCGATCTCTGCGTGCCAGACACGGGCGAGAAACTCTCTTACGAGCCCTTGCGAATTTTGCCTGGGCAGGTTGACCGCCTGGAAAACGAGATCGATGATCTTAATCAAGACCTCGCCCCCTTGCGGTCCTTCGTTCTGCCTGGCGGGCACGTTGCAGCAGCCCACCTCCATCTGGCGCGTACCATCTGCCGCCGCGCCGAACGCCTGATCGTTGAACTCAAGTCCCATCAGGGCGAGCATGTCAGCGAACCAGCGCTGACTTATATCAACCGCCTCTCCGATTTCCTCTTCGTCGCCAGCCGCTGGGCCAATGCCAAGACCTCTGGCGACATCCTTTGGGTGCCGGGAAAGACCCGGTAGTGTTCGTTCCGCTCCACGACGACACGCCCCTGAGGGTCATCCGCTTTCAATTCGTGACGCTCACCATCATCGTGGGCAACGTCGTCATCTTTCTCATGACCGGCGCCTTCCAGTCGGACACCGTACTGGCGGGCGTTGCCACCAGTTTTGGCGTTGTGCCCTCCGATTTCACAACTGCCTTTTCCCAGAATATTCCCTACAGCCCCATCCCCGAACCTTTGAACTTCATCACCTACATGTTCCTCCACGCCGGCTGGTTGCACCTGATTTCTAACATGCTGTTCCTCTGGGTGTTCGCTGACAATGTCGAGGATGCCTTCGGCTATTTTGCCTTTGCCCTGTTTTACCTGCTGTGCGGCATCGCCGGTGCCCTTGCCCATGTGCTGATGAGCCCCACGTCAACCGCCCCGCTCATTGGCGCATCGGGCGCCGTTTCAGGTGTCATCGGCGCCTATGTGCTGCTCTATCCCAAGGCCCGCGTCTGGATTCTCCTGTTTTTCCGCATTCCCTTGCGCATTTCAGCCATCTGGGTTCTAGGCGGCTGGTTTCTGCTGCAGATCTACAGTGTCCTGACCGCCGAAAAATCTGCCGAAATCGAGGTCGCCTGGTGGGCCCATATCGGCAGCTTTGTGGCGGGCCTTGTCATCACTTTTCTGCTGCGTTCACGCCTGCTTATCCGCACCTCCCGCTGAGGCAAGGCGTCGCAAGCAGATGCGCTATGTCGGTGGCGTAATTGACTCCCAATAGGTCGTTCACTAGGTTCCGCCGCAAATTCACATGAGGATGCCAATGAAGGTTCTGGTCGCTGTCAAGCGGGTTGTCGATTACAACGTGAAAATCCGCGTCCGCGCCGATGGTTCCGGCGTGGAACTGACGAACGTAAAAATGTCCATGAACCCTTTCGATGAAATAGGCGTCGAGGAAGCCGTGCGCCTCAAGGAAGCGGGCAAGGCAACAGAAGTTGTGGCCGTCACCATTGGCCCGGCCCAGGCCCAAGAAACGCTGCGCACCGCGCTGGCCATGGGGGCTGACCGCGCTATTCTTGTAAAGAATGATGACTATGTTGAGCCGCTGGGTGTGGCCAAGATTTTGAAGGGCGTCGTCGAAGCCGAAAAACCCGATATTGTCATCCTCGGCAAGCAGGCCATTGACGATGACTGCAACCAGACGGGCCAGATGTTGTCTGCCCTTCTCGGCTGGGCCCAGGCTACCGCCTGCTCCAAGCTCGAACCCGGCGCTGGCGAAGCCACCATCACCCGCGAAATCGACGGCGGCTTGCAAACCCTGAAAGTAAAAATGCCCTTGATCGTGACCACGGATTTGCGCCTCAATCAGCCGCGCTATGCCTCGCTCCCCAACATCATGAAGGCCAAGAAAAAGCCGCTCGAAGAAAAAACCCCGGCGGACTATGGGGCCGACGTGAAGCCACGGTTAAAAGTGTTGAAAACCGATGAGCCTCCGAAACGTCTGGCCGGTGTCAAGGTCAAGTCCGTTGCCGAACTCGTTTCCAAACTCAAAGAAGCAGGAGCAATCTGATCATGGCCGTGCTTCTCATTGCCGAACACGATAACAAGTCCCTCAAGGATGCAACTCACAAGGCGCTCACCGCCGCAGCCCAAATGGGTGGCGACGTGCATGTGCTGGTAGCCGGGAACAATGCCGCTGCCGTTGCAGCCCAGGCCGCCAAGCTCACCGGCGTGAAAAAAGTTCTTCACGCCGAAAGCGCCTCGTTTGAGCGCCCGCTCGCTGAACCCATGGCTGCGATGATTGTGTCACTGGCTGGAAGCTACGATCACCTCATGGCTGCCGCCACAACCAACGGCAAGAACTACATGCCGCGTGTCGCCGCACTTCTCGATGTCATGCAGATCTCCGACATTTCCGAAGTGAAATCCGCCGACACCTTCGTGCGTCTGATCTATGCCGGCAACGCCGTTCAAACCGTTCAATCCACCGACGCCAAGAAGGTCATCACGGTGCGCACCGCGAGCTTCGCCGCGACGGCTGAAACCGGTTCCGCCGCAATCGAAAAAGTAAACGCCGCCGCTGATCCCGGCCTGTCGACCTATCAAAGCGAAAATCTCACCAAGTCCGACCGCCCCGAACTCACCTCCGCCAAGGTCATCGTCTCCGGCGGCCGTGGCATGCAGAACGGCGAAAACTTCAAGATGCTCGAAGCCGTGGCCAAGAAGCTTGGCGCCGCGGTTGGCGCCTCGCGCGCCGCCGTCGATGCGGGTTATGTGCCCAATGATTATCAGGTGGGCCAGACCGGCAAGGTCGTGGCTCCCGATCTTTACATCGCCGTTGGCATTTCGGGCGCCATCCAGCATCTCGCCGGCATGAAGGATTCCAAGATCATCGTCGCTATCAACAAGGACGATGAAGCCCCCATCTTCCAAGTGGCGGATTTTGGACTGGTGGCTGATCTCTTCCAGGCGGTTCCGGAACTTGAGATCGAGCTCGCAAAAGTCCTGAAGTGACCCGCTGCTGACATATCCTGTCACGGCGCGGCGTTAGAGGGCTGTTATGCTACTTTACTCCGGCCCTCTCAGCCTGTTTTCCCGCAAGGTTGAAATCGTCCTCGCCGAAAAGAATCTTGCCTTCGAGTGCGTGCTGGTGCCCTTCAGCCAGACCAATGGTTATGCCCCAAAACACCCGGCCGTGCTCGCCGCCAACCCCAAGGCGCAAGTGCCCGTGCTGATCGACGGCGATGTCACGCTTTATGATTCAACAGTCATTGCCGAATATCTGGAAGATAAATATCCCAACCCTTCGCTTTTTCCGCGTGAGCCTGAAGCGCGCGCCAGATGCCGCCTTCTGGAGCTTGACGCCGATGAAATTCTCCTCGTGCCGGTTCGCGCCCTCATGTTCCGCAGCGAGCCTCCGGGTCCCGATACCGCGCGGCGCGAAGAACAGGAACGCGCCGCACTCGAGGCCGAAGATGTAATTTTGGAAAACTACGCGGGGCTCGCCGCAAAGCTTGGAACCCGGGACTATTTCTGCGGCGCCTTCTCCGTGGCTGACATCGCCATCTTCATGAATATTCACCATGGACTGCGCCTCGGCGCTCCGCCCGTTTCCGGGCATCAAAATCTTTCCGCCTGGCATGCAAGACTTTCCAAACGTCCAAGCTTTGCAACCGTTATCGCCGAGATGGCCGCAGCCGACCAGGAATTGTCCCATCCCGTTCCTAGGCGCTGACTACTTGCGCGCCGTAAGCCGCGTGGCGGTAAGGGATAGAATGACGGCCACAACAAGAAAGCTAACCGCCATCCAGGCGTTGCTTGCGGAAATCCCGTCCTTGATTGCAAAACCGCCGGTGGCCGCCCCCACGGACTGCCCGAGATAAACAGCGGAGGTATTGAGCGCCACCGTTGCAGCGGCAAGTCCGGGTGCAATGACCACCAGCCTGCTTTGCTGCAATGAATTGGACGAGAATGTTCCCAGGCCCCAAATGAAACAGGCAATACAGCCCAGGATATAATTGCCGAAGAACACCCCGAACATGCCAAGTCCCGCGATCAGGAAACACAGGGCAACAAGAATGGCTCGGTCGACGCCAAACCGCCTGATAGCCTTTGTCGCCAGATAGTTCCCTGAAACACCGGCAACTCCGAATATCCCGAACATCAGCGCGATGTTGTTGGGCGTGGCGGCAAACGCCTCGCGCAAAATCGGCGCGAGATAGCTCACGACGGTGAACTGCCCGGACATGCTGAGAAGCGTCACTAACAAAATGCACAAAAGCGCGGGATTTTTGATAACCGCGATCCATGATGAAATTTGCAAGGGTTGAACTCGCAAGCCCGGTTTCAGTGACAGCAGGACGCCGACACAAGACGCAGCCGCGAGAATGGCCATGGCGAAGAACGTGGCGCGCCAGCCAAGCTCGGTGCCCATTATGCTTCCCAGCGGAATGCCCACCACCGAGGCCAGCGACCAGCCGATAAAGATAAAGGCTATTGCTTCGGATCGCCGTACAGGCGGCACCAGCAAACCGATTGTCGCCGCTGCCTGGGGCGTGAACAGCGCCGCCGCAACCATGGTCAGGGTACGGATGACAAGGAGCGACCAGAATTCCGGCGCAAGCGCTGCCAATCCATGGCCCACCGCATAAATCGCTGCTGACACAGCCAGCAACTTGCGCCGGTCAAACCGGCTGGTAAGACCCGCCAGAACCGGAGCACCTACGCCTACCACCACACCGCCCGCAAACAGCAGCAGCCCCGCCGTGGCCGGCGGCACCTGGAGCTCGGCCCCCAATACATTCAAAAGTCCGGCCGGTAGCAAAACCCCGGTGCCGATGACAAAATTGCCAAACAACAAGGACCAAAGCGCCAGGCGTTCGGAAGTCTTGCCGGGAATTGATGTCATGGAGATCGCCTTCACAAACCGAAACGAAAGCAGCCGGCTCCAAACCTGTCCAGCGCCTGTTAAGCATGGCCCGTGCATTTATGCTGCACCTGCGAAATAGACTTGCTCTAAACCCTGACGCGTTATAGGCTTAAACGCTGAAATCAAGCGAGTTACGAACGGACATGAAGATCAAGAAAGTCGGCATCATTGGTGCTGGGCAAATGGGCAGTGGCATTGCGCATGTCTGCGCCCTCGCTGGATTTGACGTCGGCATCAATGATGTCAGCAAAGAACGCATTCAGGCGGGCCTCAACACCATCAGCGGAAACCTCGGACGGCAACTGAAATCCGGCAAGATCACCGAAGCGGACCGCAATGCCGCGCTGAAGCGCATTGCCCCGGTTGCTAATTTCGAGGGCTTTGCCGACTATGACCTGGTCATCGAGTCAGCCATCGAAGACGAGCAGGTCAAGCGCAAGATTTTCCAGGCCCTCTGCCCCCACCTGCAGCCCCACACGCTTGTGGCGTCAAACACCTCGTCAATTTCCATCACCCGGCTTGCGGCAGTCACCGGCCGTCCCGAAAAATTCATGGGTATCCATTTCATGAATCCCGTGCCCGTCATGGAACTGGTGGAACTGATTCGCGGCATCGCGACAGAAGAGGCAACCTTTGCCGCCGTGAAGGAATTCACCCTTGCCCTTCACAAGACCATCGCCGTCGCCGAGGATTTTCCTGCCTTCATCGTGAACCGCATCCTGCTCCCCATGATCAACGAGGCGATCTATACGCTGTATGAAGGCGTGGGCGGCGTGGAGGCCATCGACACGGCCATGAAGCTCGGCGCCAGGCACCCCATGGGCCCGCTTGAACTGGCTGACTTCATCGGCCTTGATACCTGCCTGTCCATCATGCAGGTGCTTTACGAGGGTCTGGCCGATTCAAAATACCGCCCCTGCCCGCTTCTGGTGAAATATGTCGAAGCCGGCTGGTTGGGACGCAAGGCCAACCGCGGCTTCTATGACTATCGAGGCGAAAAGCCCGTCCCCACCCGCTAGTCCTGTTCGGCCATGGCAGCCGTGATCAACGCAACGGCTTCTGCGCTGTTCCATTCCGCTGGCCCCAGCAGGCGCCCGATTTCACGGCCTTTGCGGTCAATCAGCAGGGTCACCGGCAGGCCCAAGGCTTGCAGCATCGTGAGGGAAGTGGTCGTTTCGTCGCTATAAAGGCCAAGGGCGTCCGCGCCGGTTTCCTTCAAAAACGCCGCCGAGGCATCCAACCCCTTGCGGTCAACACTCAACGCCACAACCTCAAAATCCTTCGATCCCACCTGCTTTTGCACCGCGTTCAGGGCGGGCATTTCCTTGCGGCACGGCGCACACCAGGTGGCCCACAAATTGAGTAAAACCACGCGGCCCTTCCATTTGCTTAAGCTTATCTCGCTTCCCGTTGAATCCTTGAATGCAAGGTCCGGGACGACAGGCCTGTCCGCCTTGACCAGGAAGGCCGCCATTGACCCTACAGCAAAAGCCCTGAATCCGCCGCTGCTATTAACCTCCGCCACCTTGCGCGGCGCATCGACAGATAGGTAAATGCCGACACCGCCCGCAATAAGGGCAAGCAGGGCGACGTAGATAATTGAATTTCGATTTCGCTTTGGCTCATTCATGGCTAAAAGGCATACTCGTTCGCGTTAGGGATTTCCAATGACCAATAGAATGTGGGGCGGCAGGTTCAAATCCGGGCCCGGCGCCATCATGCAAGAGATCAATGCCTCCATCGGCTTTGACAAGCGCCTCTATGCCCAGGACATTGCAGGCTCGAAGGCCCATGCCGCAATGCTGGCCCACCAGGGCATCATTTCGAAGTCCGACGCCAAGGAAATTACCAGTGGCCTCGATCAGGTTCAAGCCGAGATCGAGAGCGGCGCGTTCACCTTTTCGACAGCGCTGGAAGACATTCACATGAATGTCGAGCAGCGCCTGAAGGACATTATCGGCGAACCCGCCGGACGGCTTCATACGGCACGCTCGCGCAACGACCAAGTCGCCACGGATTTTCGCCTCTACATCCGCGACACGGTCGACCATCTCGACGGGCAGTTGAAAGACCTGCAACTGGCGCTGGCCGAAAAAGCTGCGGTCCATGCGAAAACCATCATGCCGGGCTTCACCCATCTGCAAGTGGCCCAGCCCATCACCTTCGGCCACCACTGCCTCGCCTATGTGGAAATGCTGGCGCGCGACCGCTCCCGGCTCGCCGATGCAAGACAGCGGATGAATGAAAGTCCTCTGGGTGCCGCAGCACTTGCCGGTACATCATTTCCCATTGACCGCACCATGACCGCCAAGGCTCTGGGATTTGAGCGGCCCATGCGCAATTCGCTGGACGCGGTGGCTGACCGTGATTTTGTTCTCGAGCTTCTCTCGGCCGCTGCAATTTGCGCCACACATCTTTCGCGGTTCGCAGAAGAAATTGTGATCTGGTCCACTACGCAGTTCCGCTTCGTGAAACTCTCCGACAAGTTCACCACCGGCTCCTCCATCATGCCGCAAAAGCGCAATGCCGATGCGGCCGAGCTGGTGCGCGCCAAACCCGGACGGATTCTGGGTGCGCTCACCTCCTTGCTTGTTGTCATGAAGGGCCTGCCGCTCACCTATTCCAAGGACATGCAGGAAGACAAGGAACCGGCCTTTGATGCCATCGACAACCTGTCGCTGGCCATTGCCGCAACCGCCGGCATGGTGCGCGATCTCGTGCCCAATGCGGATGTCATGCGCCTCGCCGCGGCAAGCGGATTCTCAACCGCCACCGATCTGGCCGACTGGCTCGCCCGTACACTGAAGATACCGTTCCGCGACTCCCATCATGTGGCGGGTTCGCTCGTGGCCCTGGCCGAAAAGCAGGGTTGTGATTTGCCGGAGCTAAAACTGGAAGACATGCAAAGAATCGAAAACCGCATTACAAGGGACGTCTACAAGGTGCTCACCGTCGAAGCCTCCGTCGCTTCGCGCAGGAGTTTTGGCGGAACCGCACCGGAAAATGTGGCGCGCGAAGCCAGGCGCTGGCTGAAACTTTTGAAGTAAGGGGACTCACATGAAACTCATCATCACATTGCTGCTCCTCGCGGGCATCACCACCACGATGAACGCTTGCGGCCGGCGCGGCGATCCGGAAGCGCCGAAATTGCAGCAGGCCCAGTAATTCATGCATCACTTTGCCTATCGTGATGGAAAGCTCCATGCGGAGGATGTTGACCTCAATATCATCGCCGATGAAATCGGCACGCCCTTTTACTGCTATTCCACTGCCACCCTGGAACGCCACTACCGCGTCATGAGCGACGCCTTCAAGGGAACCGAACACGCCCTCTGCTACGCCATGAAAGCCAATTCCAACCAGGCCGTAATCAAGACCATGGCCGATCTGGGCGCCGGCATGGACGTGGTCTCCGAAGGTGAACTGCGCCGCGCTTTGGCTGCCGGCGTTCCCGGCCGCAAGATCGTCTTTTCCGGCGTCGGCAAAACCGCCCGTGAAATGTCCCTCGGCCTGAAGGAGGGCGTCTCCTGTTTCAATGTGGAGTCAGAGCCGGAACTGGAACTGCTTTCGCAGGTAGCCCAGCGCACCGGCCAGCGCGCCACCATTTCGATCCGCGTCAATCCCGATGTCGATGCCAGGACGCACGCCAAGATCACCACCGGCAAGGCCGACAATAAGTTTGGCATTTCCTTCACCCGCGCCTCGCAAGTCTATGCCCGGGCCGCTGCCCTGCCCGGACTTGATGTCGCCGGCATCGACATGCACATCGGCAGCCAGATCACCGCCATTGAACCCTTCGAACAGGCCTTCAAGCTGATGGCCGAACTCACGTCGCGGCTAAAAGTGGAAGGCCACAACATTCGCCATCTCGATCTGGGCGGCGGCCTTGGCGTGCCCTATCGCGGCACCAACGACGTGCCGCCGCATCCCGATGAATATGCCGCCATGGTGAAGCGGACGCTCGGCCACCTCGGCTTGAAGTACGTCCTCGAACCCGGCCGAGTGATCGCCGGCAATGCCGGAATTCTGGTATCGCGCGTGATTTACCTGAAGGAAAATGACGGAAATTATTTCGTTATTCAGGACGCGGCGATGAATGATCTCATCCGTCCCACCCTCTATGATGCCTATCACGATATCATTCCCGTGCAGAAGCCGGCCGACAACGCCGGCGAGATCACTGCCGATGTCGTGGGCCCCGTCTGCGAAACCGGTGACTATCTGGCCAAGGCGCGGCGTTTGTCCAAGCCAGAACCGGGCGATCTCCTGGCCACCATGACGGCAGGCGCCTATGGCGCCGTCCAGTCCGGCACCTACAATACAAGGCCGCTCGTGGCCGAAGTTATGGTGAAGGGCAACACCTGGTCACTGGTGAGGCCGCGTCAGACTTATGAAGATCTCATTGGGTTGGACCAGCTTGCCCTTTGGCAAGCGAAGAACTGATGGCGAAACTAGTCTTCGAAATGAACCTGTCCCTGGACGGCTACGTCGACCACATGGCGTTTGCGCCAAGCCTCGTGCTCTTTCGTCACTGGATAGAGCAGGTGCGCGGCCTGACCGGCAGCGTGTACGGTCGCCGCATGTACGAGGTCATGCGCTGCTATTGGGACGAAGACCGGCCTGAGTGGACTGCGGAGCAACACGCGTTCGCGGCGGCGTGGCGGCGCCAACCGAAGTGGGTCGTGTCGCGCTCGCTGAAGTCCGTCGCCCCCAACGCCACACTTGTCGGGGATAACCTCGAGGCCGTGATACGGGGACTGAAGGCCCGGCTCGCTGGGGAGATTGCCGTTTCCGGACCGGACCTGGCGCGAAGCTTCACCGACCTTGGTCTGATCGATGAGTATCGGCTCTATTTCCACCCCGTCGTGCTTGGCCGCGGCAAGCCATTCTTCGCCGGCCCCCGGCCACCGCTCCGCCTTGTGGCCAGCGATCACGTTGCCGAGGACGTGATTAGGCTGACATACGTTCCTGCTTAATCGTGCAGATTCACGTTTCAATGAGCGCTGGGCAAAGCTTCGCCCTTGGTGAAAACGGTAATGCCGTTTCCGGGGGAGTGAGAGAAGCGAAGGGTTGCGTGAACGCAGCCTACGCGAAAATGCCGGTCGTGGTCGTCCGGCGGTTGACGCAAACTGCGCCCACGCTTTTGCGGCGAT